>CAVSSI010000005.1:0-50336 GCA_963730655.1 uncultured Bacteroidota bacterium | reverse complement strand
TGGGTGCTGCCATTGATCTTCCCTTTTTCAACCGGAACAAAGGGAATATACAAACGGCTAAAATAACCACGGATGCCAATACTGCTTTACAATTAAGCACCGAGGCAACGGTGCAGGAAAATGTTTCCCATGCACTGGAAAAAGCATTTGCCAACGATAAAATGTACAGGACCATTGATCCGAAATTTCTGACAGATTTTGATCATATGCTGCATGAAGTGCTGGTCAACTATGAAAAAAGAAATCTTACCCTGCTGGATTTCCTGGATTTTTACGATTCCTATAAAGCCAATATACTTTCTTCGAATAATATACAATTCAACCGGCTGAGTTCCTTTGAAGACATCAATTTTTATACGGGAACCGCATTCTTTCAACCTTAATCTTTGCTTAAATATATGTCCGCTAGCATACAGAATACTTACTGTCGCCCTGTTTATCTCCCTGCTGGGATTGAATTCCTGCAAGGATAAACCCGTGGCTGAGGAAGAAAAAAAAGGATATGTATTACCCGATTCCTTATTGAAAACAATTGAAATCGATACGGTAAGCAATTCCAGGATCTTAAATACTTTAACCCTGACGGGCAAGGTTGACTTTAATGAAGACAATGTCATTAGAATCTATCCCACCATCAGCGGTCAGGTTTCGGATATCAAAGTGATGACGGGCGACTATGTGAAACAGGGTCAGTTGCTGGCAGTTCTGAAAAGTTCTGATATGGCCGGGTTACAGTAATGATTACTCGATGGCAAAATCCAATATGGACATTGCGAAAAAATCAATGGAGGCAACAGACGACATGTTTAAAAGTGGCCTGGCTTCCCAGCGGGATCAGCTGGCTGCCCAGGAAGGTTATAACCAGGCAGTATCCGCTTTTGAAAAAGCGAAACGGGTTCTGAACCTGAATGGAGGCAGCATGTCCGGAGAATATACGGTAAAATCACCGATTGACGGCTTTGTTGTTGACCGGCAGATCAACAACAATATGATGATCCGTTCAGACAATGCCACTGCCCTGTTTACCATCTCCGATTTGAAAAATGTGTGGGTAATGGCGAATGTATATGAGTCCAATATTTCCCTGGTGAAGATGGGTGACAGTGTAAACATCACTACACTTTCATATCCGGGTAAAATTTTCCGCGGAAGAATTGACCGGGTAATGAATGTGCTTGATCCATCCAATAAGGTGATGAAACTGCGGATCGTTCTGACTAACCCGGGTTACCTGCTGAAACCGGAAATGTTTACGAGTGTGGTCGTTAACACAACAGACAATAAAAAAACAGTCAGTATCCCTTCACGTGCCCTGATATTCGATCACAGTCAGTACTATGTGCTGATATTATAAATCCCAATCTGATATCACGATCCGGCCGGTGCAGGTTTTAAACACGGTGGGGGAACGCACATTTATTTCCGAAGGACTTACTGAAGGCGAACGTCTGATCGGAACAGAAGCTCTATTAATTTACCAGGAACTGAACAGCTAGTATAAATCTGCACCGGATGAACAAGACACTGAAAACCATACTGGCTTTTTCTCTAAAAAATAAATATTTTATTTATTTCGCCACCCTTATCCTGGTCATTTATGGAGTGATCACATTCATAAACATGCCCATTGAAGCATTCCCGGATGTAACGAATACCGAAATCACGGTGATCACCCAATGGCCCGGACGAAGTGCAGAAGAAGTTGAAAAATTTGTTACCATTCCCATCGAGATTGCGCTGAATCCGGTAAACCGGAAAACCAGTCTCCGCTCAACCAGCATTTTCGGCCTTTCCGTAGTAAAACTGATTTTTGAAGATGATGTGCAGGATGCTTTTGCGCGTACCCAGGTAAATACGCTGATCCAGGGCGTACAGCTGCCGGATAATATTCTTCCAAAAGTCCAACCGCCCACCGGGCCAACCGGTGAAATATTCCGGTATACCCTGGTGAGTTCGTTCCGGGACCCCCGGGAATTAAAAACCATTCAGGACTGGACCGTAGACCGCGAACTGCGGGAAGTTCAGGGCATTGCAGATGTTGTAAGTTTCGGCGGAACAGTGAAGTCCTATGAGATCCAGGTTAATCCGCAAAAAATTGCCGGACTTGGTATTACACCGCTGGATATTTATACTGCCGTAAACAAAAGCAATATCAATATCGGAGGGGATGTGATCAAAAAAAATAACCAGGCTTATATTGTTCGGGGAATCGGTCTGTTGAATGATATCAATGAAATCAAAAATATTTTTATCACCAATATCAACGGACTTCCGGTTCTGGTGAAGGATGTTGCAGATGTGGAAGTATCGGGCTTACCCAGGCTGGGTGAAGTGGGCAGATCGGATGCCCTGGACAGCAGCCGGAATCGAAAAGTTTCCGACGACAACGATGCCGTGGAAGCCATTGTGCTGATGCGTAAAGGGGAAAATCCCGACAAAGTGATTCAGGCCCTGAAATTAAAAATACATAAACTGAATGACCGTGTTTTGCCACCGGATGTAAAAATTGTTCCGTTTTATAACCGCGAAGAACTGATCCATTATGCAACCCATACGGTAATGCATAACCTGATTGAAGGGATCCTGCTCGTAACCCTGATCGTTTCGCTGTTCATGTTCAACTGGCGGACCACCCTGATCGTTTCCTTGATCATTCCGCTTTCACTGTTGTTCGCCTTTATCTGCCTGCATTTTATGGGCATGTCTGCCAACCTGCTTTCGCTGGGTGCAATAGATTTTGGGATCATCATCGATGGCGCCGTGGTAATGGTGGAAGGATTATTTGTGATGCTGGACGAGCAGGCAAAAACTTACAATATGGAGCGGTTTAACAAACTGGCCAAGATGGGAATGATCAGGAAAAAGGGCGCGGAACTGGCGAAGGCCATCTTTTTTTCAAAAATCATTATCATTACCGCATTGCTGCCCATTTTTTCCTTTCAGAAAGTGGAAGGAAAAATGTTCTCCCCGCTGGCCTATACCCTGGGTTTTGCCCTGCTGGGTGCCCTGATCTTTACCCTTACCCTGGTACCGGTACTCGTAAATGCCCTGCTGAGCAAAAATGTCAGGGAAAAACACAATCCGTTTACTCATCTGATGACCGAATGGATCTTGACCGGCTTTCGTTTTGTTTTCCGGAATAAAAAATTAGCGTTGGGTATTTCCATCGTCTTCGTCGTTATCGGATTGTATGCCTTCAGATTCCTGGGATCGGAATTTTTACCGGAACTGAATGAAGGTTCGCTCTGGGTGAGGGCCACCATGCCTTACAGCATCGCTTTGGACAAATCCGTGCAGGTGGCAAACCAGATGCGTGGTATCATGATGCAGTTTCCGCAGGTAAGAAAAGTGGTTTCGCAGACCGGCCGGCCGGATGACGGTACCGATGTTGCCGGATTTTATAATAATGAATTTGATGTAGCCTTATATCCGCAGGAAGAATGGAATCCAAAAATTTCCAAGGATGAACTGATTGAAAAAATGCGCAGGTCACTGTCCGTAATTCCCGGTGCTGAACTGAATTTCTCACAGCCCATCATGGATAATGTGGAAGAAGCTGTATCGGGTGTAAAAGGATCTATCTGCGTTAAGATATTCGGCGATTCGCTGAATTATATGGAAGAAAAATCGGATGAGGTTGAAAAGATTCTGAAAACGGTCAAGGGAATAACAGACCTGGGTGTGATCCGGAATATCGGTCAGCCCGAACTGGATATTGACCTGGACCAGAGTCGCATGGCCCTCTATGGTGTTTCAACCGCCGATGCAAATGCCGTAATTGAAATGGCCATCGGTGGTAAGGCAGTAACCCAGTTGTATGAAGGTGTTCGTCATTTTGATATCCGTATTCGTTTTCCGGAAGATTTCAGGAAATCGGATGAGGATATCGGGAACCTGCAGGTGCCCACTTCTTCCGGTTCCAAAGTGCCTGTAAAGCAGATTGCCACCATCACGCAAAAAACCGGACCCTGTCTGATATTCCGGGACGACAACGAAAGATATTCCGCCATTAAATTTTCCATTGAAGGAAGAGATATGGGATCTGTAATCGGGGAAGCACAGGAAAAAGTAGAAGAACAGGTAAAACTCAAAAAAGGATATACCATGGTCTGGCAGGGTGATTTTGAAAATCAGCAAAGGGCCTCCAAACGACTGGCTGAAGTGGTGCCGATCAGTCTGCTGCTCATCTTTCTCTTATTATTTATCATGTTTGGCAATTTGAAAGATGCCGGCCTGGTATTTTTAAATGTACCGTTTGCCGTTGTCGGAGGAATATTGGCCCTTTTGATTACCGGAACCAATTTCAGTATTTCTGCCGGCATCGGATTTATTGCCCTGTTTGGTATATGTATTTTGGAAGGCGTATTGCTTATCACCGCATTTAAACAAAATCTGGAGAAACTGCGCGGTGAAAATCCCCTGTATTCGGCAGTAAAACGAGGAGTGAATTCCCTGATCCGACCCGTCTTAATGACAGCATTTATGGCAACCATCGGCCTGCTGCCGGCGGCTATGTCGGCCGGTATTGGTTCTGAAAGTTCCAGGCCGCTGGCCCGTGTGGTTATCGGCGGACTGATATGTGCAACCATATTTTCATTGCTCATATTTCCTGTCGTGTTTTTTCTTTCCTATCGGAAAGTGGATACCAAACATCAGGGTGAGTCTGATGATGGTGTAAGAACTGACAATTGGTAACATCTTGATTTTCATAATTGGCTAAATGTGGAAGTAGATGAAATGAAGCTGCAGAATTATTTTCGAATGAACTTTAAACTGCAAATGAGGTTCCGCAGCCACAGGTCTTGGATGCGTTTGGATTGTTGAAACTGAATCCCCTGGCATTTAATCCGTCTTCCCAGTGTATTTGCATGCCGGTGAGATAGAGGCTATGGGAAGGATTCATAATAAATGAAAGTCCGTCGGATTCAAACAACTGGTCAGCTTCCTTTTTATTGTCAAATCCAAGTATATAAGAAAGACCGGAACAGCCTCCGCCTTTTACTCCTATTCGAAGAAAATTATTTTTGTCAAAGCCCGGTTCATTCATCAGGCGGCTGATTTCCTTTACTGCCTGCGGACTGAAATGCAGGGGAGATTCTACCATGGTTTCCATACTGCAAAAATACGCAGAAATAAGCAAGATGCCAATGGGCCGCAATGCCGGCTCACGGCGATGGTTTAAGAAATTTTCAGGACAACACTTTTTTTGCTTCAAAACTCAGTGCATCAGAAACGATATGATGCAGGGATGCTTTGGGATTCTGCATCACCATTTCAAGAAGGGCTTTGTTAAGATCCTGACCGGTTGCATTTTCAGGAAGAAAAGAAGCAACCTGATTGATGATCAACAGGTTTTGTTCTTTAAGATTGCGAATGGCATCCCAGGCTTCCGGGCTAACATAAATCTGTTGGGTGATATTATGGTCAAATTCCTGGCGAATGGTTTGGACGAGCAGGTTTTGCATCTCGCGCAGGTTTAATCCCGGCTGGTTGCTGCGACTGATCAGGTTGGGAAGGGAAATCCGGTCTGCCAGCAGGGTAAGTCTTTCATAAGCCGGCAGTTTCAATGGTGTTGATGCCATGGAAGATTCCGGCTTGTTCAGGGCGAGACCCTGTTTGGCCTGCTTTCGCTGAATCCAGAAAATATAAGCAAGAGTTCCGGCCAAAACGACCGCAATAGCGATGGAAATATACATTTCAGTGTCAGACATCTCAGGAATTTATTGATAAACGAAAATACGGAATGCAATATTTCCATAGACTTAAATAATTGTATGTCCCGGAATCAAAAAATCGGGTACTTTGCCCAGACTTGAAAAGAATCTATGGAAAAAAAAATTTTTACGGATTCGGGCATTGACATAGAACCCCTGTATACCGCAGATAACCAGGTTCCCGGACTGGAAAATCCAGGTGAATTTCCGTTTACCCGGGGAATCCGGCCCGATATGTACCGGTCGAAATTGTGGACCATGCGCCAGTATGCCGGATTCAGTACAGCCGCAGAAAGCAATAAACGCTATCATTATCTGTTGGGACAGGGCGTTTCCGGATTGAGCGTTGCCTTTGACCTGCCCACCCAGATCGGTTATGACAGCGACCACAGTCTGGCGGAAGGGGAAGTAGGCAAAGTAGGTGTGGCCATCGATTCCATCCGGGACATGGAAGACCTGTTTGCCGGTATTTCACTGGAAAAAATCACCACTTCCATGACGATCAATGCCACGGGATTTATTCTGCTGGCATTTTATGTTGCCCTGGCAAAAAAACAGGGTGCCGATCTGAAAAAAATTTCCGGAACGGTTCAGAATGATATTTTAAAAGAATATGCAGCCAGGGGTACCTATATCTATCCGCCAAGACCTTCCATGCGAATCATCACAGATATTTTTGAATGGTGCGGAAAGGAATTGCCGAAATGGAATACCATTTCCATTTCGGGTTATCATATCCGGGAAGCAGGAAGCACAGCCGTTCAGGAAATTGCCTTTACGCTGGCCAACGGCAAAGCATATGTGAAAGCGGCCATTGAAAAAGGTCTCGATATAAATGTTTTTGGCAAACGCCTTTCTTTTTTCTTCAATGCACATAATAATTTATTTGAGGAAGTGGCAAAATTCCGGGCGGCCCGCCGGATGTGGGCTAATATCATGAAAGAACTCGGCGCCACCGATCCGCAGGCGATGATGCTTCGATTTCATGCACAAACCGGTGGCAGTACATTAACTGCACAACAACCGGTAAATAATATTGCCCGGGTAACCATTCAGGCTTTGTCCGCCGTACTTGGCGGAACACAGTCCCTGCATACGAATGGTTATGATGAAGCGTTGGGACTTCCAACAGAAGATGCAGCCGGAATCGCTTTACGTACACAACAGATTATTGCCTTTGAAAGTGGCGTTACGGAAACAGTCGATCCGCTGGGAGGAAGTTTTTTTATAGAATCCCTGACCAATACCATGGAAGCGGAAGCCCTGCTCATCATCCGGAAAATTGATGAGATGGGCGGAAGTGTACCGGCTATTGAACAGGGATTTATTCAAAATGAAATTGCAAAAAGTGCCTATGCCCATCAGCGCAAAGTAGAAACAAGGGAAAAAATAATTGTGGGTGTAAATGATTTTATTTCGCCGGAAAAAGACAAGACAAATATTTTCCGAATTGATGATTCCATCCGCAAAATTCAAACAGACAGACTGGTAACTCTCCGCCGGGAACGCGATCCTGCCAAATGTGACCATATCCTGCAGTTATTGAACGACCAGGCATCTTCCGGAGAAAACCTGATGCCTACCGTAATTGCTGCGGTGGAAGCGAATTGCACGCTGGGAGAAATAGCAGATACCCTTCGTGAAGTGTTTGGAGAATACAAAGAATAATTATTAATTAATAGTTGCATAATTTTCTAATTCCAGGGGTTGTGCTTCCAGAAGCACTATCTTAATTAAGGTCGGAACGTGATACCCTGGTTGATGCTGCCTCCGTCTGCTGCCCGCAAATCCACCGTTACTGAACCGGTAGTATGCATTGCCCCATAAGCCACCCCGTTAAAAACTTCTGGCAGGGCTTCATAAGTGGGATCAGTAGCGGAAGGATCATCAAAAGATAAATAAACCAGTACACCTCCATTCACATCAATTTGCTGGGTTAGTTCCGGAATATTGAAACTGGCAAAATAAAAGGTCTCCCCATTATCCGTTCCCTGGATCCACTGATTCGCCGAAACCGTATAAAAAGCAGAATATACCTGGTTTACCTGGGGATAATTTTTTGTGCACCCGGAAAAGGTTAATACTGCAAAAACGGCTAATAAGGCAATTTTCATAATGTTTGTTTTAGCCTGATTACATGAATGACTACGGTTTATTAAAAAAGTTTAATTGACAGGAAAGAAATACACCCTACTTTCATGTTTTATTTTATTTTTTTATGCAATCCTATTTAAAAGAACTGTTTAAGGGTCAGGACTACGACGAGAAAAGTTTTTTTCTGATTGCAGGTCCCTGCGTGGTAGAATCCGAAGAACTGCTGGATACAGTTGCTTCAAAGGTATCTTCTCTCTGCGCAAAAATGGGTATTCCCTATATATTTAAAGCTTCCTACCGGAAAGCCAACCGTACCAGTGCCGGATCATTTACGGGAATCGGTGATGCCCATGCCTTGGCACTGGTTCAAAAAACCGGCCAGAAATATAAATTACCCACCACTTCCGATATCCATGCACATGATGAAGCCGCGCCTGCAGCAGATTTTGTAGATATTCTGCAAATTCCGGCTTTTCTCTGCCGTCAAACGGATCTGCTGGTTGCCGCTGCAGAAACGGGGAAAGTAATCAACGTTAAAAAAGGTCAGTTTTTGAGTGGTCCGGCGATGAAATTTGCAGTGGAAAAAATCAGAAAGGCCGGAAATGAAAAAATTATCCTTACAGAAAGAGGAACCACTTTCGGATATCAGGACCTGGTGGTTGACTACCGAAATATTCCCTGGATGCAGGAACACGGTGTTCCCGTGGTGATGGATGTAACCCATTCCCTTCAACAACCTAATCAGACGGGCGGAGTAACCGGCGGAAATCCAACCATGATCAGCACGATTGCCATGGCTGCCATCGCAGCGGGTGCCGATGGATTATTTATTGAAACACATCCTGATCCTGCCCATGCATTAAGTGATGGCGCAACTATGCTGAAACTGGATCTGCTGGAAGATTTGCTGGAGAAACTGGTAAAACTGAGGAAAGGCGGTGATTTAATTCCGATCCGATCAATCACCTAATTACCTAATTCTATCGCTCAGGCTTCAAACGGATTTCTTTTCGCCGCCGTGATATACCGTTTGATATTCATCCAGAATGCCAGAATGAAATAAACGATCAGTGGAGAACCCATCGTAAGAAATGAAATATAAATAAACCAGGTGCGGATTCTGGAAGTAGCAATTCCCAGTCGGTCACCGATGGCCGTACAAACGCCGAACACCTGCCATTCAATGAATTGCTTCATTCTGTTCATGGCTGCAAATCTAAAAAAAATAGGCTAAATCAGCAAGTGTCACCTAGGCATTCACGCAATTTTTTGGTAAATTCGCATTCTCAAAATGCCACTCTTCTACCCCAAATAACTAAAAATTGACGAACATGGTTTTCGACCTGGATTTAATCAAGAAAGTTTATGCTGAAATGCCTTCAAAAATTGCTGCCGCAAAAAAAATAACCGGAAAGGCCCTCACACTATCTGAAAAAATCCTGTATACCCATCTTTATTCAACAACCATCCGGGACTATGCAAGGGGAAAAGATTATGTTGATTTTGCACCGGATCGTGTAGCCATGCAGGATGCCACAGCCCAGATGGCCCTGCTGCAATTCAGTACCTGCGGCCGGGAACGGGTTGCCGTTCCTTCCACCGTTCATTGTGATCACCTCATACAGGCAAAGACGGCGCCAAAGCCGATCTTGCCACAGCCCTGGATGTAAATAAAGAAGTCTACGATTTTCTGTCTTCCATCTCCAATAAATATGGCATCGGTTTCTGGAAACCCGGTGCAGGAATCATTCACCAGGTAGTGCTGGAAAATTATGCATTCCCCGGCGGTATGATGATCGGAACCGATTCACATACACCCAATGCCGGCGGACTGGGCATGATTGCTATTGGTGTTGGTGGTGCCGATGCCGTGGATGTAATGGCCGGTCTGGCCTGGGAACTAAAAATGCCCAAACTGATTGGTATTAAACTCACCGGAAAACTGAGTGGATGGACCTCTGCGAAAGATGTTATTCTGAAAGTTGCCGGTATCCTCACCGTAAAAGGAGGAACCGGTGCGATTGTAGAATATTTTGGAGAAGGTGCAGACAGCCTAAGTGCTACCGGAAAGGCAACCATTTGTAATATGGGTGCTGAAATCGGCGCCACCTGTTCCCTGTTTGCCTACGATGAAAAAATGTCAGCCTATCTGAAAGCAACAGAACGGGAAGAAGTGGCACGACTGGCAGATAACAGTGAAAGAATACCTTCGTCCGGATCCTGAAGTATATGCAAATCCGGCAGCATATTATGACCAGGTGATTGAAATAAACCTGGATGAACTGGAACCTCATGTAAATGGTCCCTTTACCCCGGATCTGGCATGGCCCATTTCCAAATTTGCAGAAGCTGTAAAAAACAATCAATGGCCTGAAAAACTGGAAGTGGCCCTGATCGGCTCCTGCACCAATTCCTCTTATGAAGATATCAGCCGTTCTGCTTCGATTGCAAAACAGGCTATTGAAAAAAATCTGAAAACAAAAGCTGAATTTACCATTACACCCGGAAGTGAACTGGTTCGTTTTACCATTGAGAAAGATGGTTTTCTGGATACCTTCGAAAAAATAGGTGGTGTGGTTCTGGCCAATGCCTGCGGACCCTGTATCGGTCAGTGGGCCCGGCATATTGATGATCCCAACCGGAAAAATTCGATCATCACTTCCTTTAACCGGAATTTTGCGAGACGCAATGACGGTCTTTCTTCCACACATGCATTTGTGGCATCTCCCGAAATTGTAACGGCATTTGCCATTGCAGGCAGCTTAACTTTCAATCCGTTAAAAGATAAACTGACAAATAGAAAAGGAGAAGACGTAATGCTGGATGAGCCAACCGGTTTTGAATTGCCTCCCAGGGGATTTTCGGTTGATGATCCGGGTTACCTGCCACCGGCAGAAGACGGCAGCAAACTGAAAGTAATTGTAAAACCGGATTCACAAAGACTGCAATTGCTGGAACCCTTTAAACCCTGGGAAGGTACTGGATCTGAAAGGATTACGTTTACTGATCAAAGCAAAAGGAAAATGTACCACCGATCATATTTCCATGGCAGGTCCCTGGTTAAAATTCCGCGGACACCTGGATAATATTTCAAATAATATGCTGATCGGTGCCGTTAATTATTTTAATGAAAAAACTGATTCAGTAAAAAATCAGCTGACAGGTGAATATGGACCGGTTCCTGCAACAGCCCGGGCCTACAAAGCTGCAGGTATCGGAAGCATCGTGGTAGGTGATGAAAATTATGGAGAAGGATCTTCCCGTGAACATGCTGCCATGGAACCCCGCCACCTGGGTGTTCGTGCCATACTGGTGAGATCATTTGCCCGTATCCATGAAACCAACCTGAAAAAACAGGGTATGCTGGCGCTGACCTTTGCCAATAAAGCAGATTATGATAAAATCCAGGAAGACGATGTGATTGATATTCTCGGACTCACCCATTTTGCGCCTGGTCAGCCACTTACCCTTGTTCTGCATCATCTGCACGGAGAGCCTGAAGAGATCCTGGTGAACCATACCTATAATGAATCACAGATAGAATGGTTCAAGGCTGGTGGTGCATTGAATGTTATACGGGCTGAATTTGCAAAATAAGCATGGCATACGCCAACGAAATTAGTATGGCAAATGCCGGAAAATGGTATAATAGATTTCCCGCCGGATCCGGATGGAAATCTATTATTTTTTTATGCTGCCTGATCATGGGAATTCGTTTTCTTTCTTCCGGCATCATGGGCATGATGCCACAGGATGCCTATTATGATTTTTATGCTCAGCACCTGGCTCTTTCCTACTATGATCATCCGCCCATGATCGCCTATATTCTCCGGTTATTCACTACCTTGTTTGGTAAAAAAGTATTTGTTTTAAAACTGGCAGATACAACGGTCACCCTGCTCACTGTATTGCATTTTATAAACTGGCAAAAAAATTTCTCTCCGGGGATAAACCCTGGAAAGCCACTACCCTGCTGGTTTCCACGTTTATGATCAGTATTCTTTCCCTGATCTCCACGCCCGATGTTCCGCTGATGTTATGCTGGACAGTTAGTTTATATTTTCTCCATGAAGCTATTTTGAGGAAGAAAAATATTTGCTGGATATGGGCCGGAATTTTTACCGGACTTAGTTTCGATTCAAAATACACTGCCGTTTTCCTGATTATCGGTCTGGTTGGATTTTTGCTTATTGCCAAGCCTTACCGGAAATTACTTATTTCCCCCTGGTTTTTTTTATACCTGATTTGTTTTGCCATAGTAATCCTTCCGGTTTATATCTGGAACAGGCAGAATGGATTTGCTTCATTTAAATTTCAGTCCGAAGGCCGGGTAAATGAAGGCATTCATATTATTCCCACCGGTTTTCTGGGCGTAATCGGTCATCAGTCTGCCATCCTGCTTCCGATTTTGTTTTTTTCCTTTTGCTATTTTATTTACCGCATCCTCCGGAAATACGGAATCCGTTTTGCTAGGATTCCCGATGACCAGTTATTTCTGTTGAGTTTTTTTATTCCGCTTTTTATCGGATTTTTTTCCATTTCATCTATTTACTGGGTAAAATTAAACTGGATTATGCCCGCCTATATTTCAGGTATTATCTGGGTGTGCCGGTACTGGAATAAAAAATGGATTCGATACCAGTTGCTTTTTTCCCTTTTGCTTCATCTAGTGCTTGCCGTGGAAATCATTTTTTATATCGTCCCTGATACGGTCAGACGATACCTGGTTTGGCTGGCATGCATTTTCAGAAAAAGTGGAAACAGTCAGGAAACAATATCCGGAAACTTTTATTTTTTCAGCAGATGACTATAAAACTTCTGCTGTTCTGAATTTCTATCTTAAAGAAATGGTCTATTCCAAAAATGTTGTGGGTGAACAGGGTCTGCAGTTTGATTTTATTGGAACAGACCTCCATAAATTAAACGGAAAGGATGCCATTTATATTGATTCTAATCCCCGGTTTACCAATCCCGAAAATGAAAATAATTCAGTTCCCTGCTTCTTATTCGAACTATTTTGATCAGATTATTCCGCTCCAACCCATTCTCATCGAAAATAATGGCCGGGTTGAACGGAAATGGTCAGTATTCCTCTGTAAAAATTATCATTTCAGAAAATAATTGTCAATTGTTAATGCTGGATTCATTGTTAACGGGTAATAATTTGCTTACAGGAACGTTCACAATTAACCATCAACCATTAACCATCATCAATCGACGATCAATTGACAATTGACAATGACAATTAACAATTAACTATGAAATTCCTGATCCTGATGCCCGTATTGATTTTTTTCCTGGCCTGTTCCTCTTCAAAAAAATCGGTTGCCGTAAAGGAAGAAGAAGAAATAAGGCTTCCGGATCTGCCGGTTTCGGAACTGGATATTCCGATAAGAATAGCAGCTGCTCCGCTGCTGGCAAAGGCTGAACAACTGGTTCCATCTGAATTTACTTCAGACGCCTGGCCGGAATTCATGCACCCTTCCTGCGATTTCAGGTATAAATACCGGTTTATCCGGGGAGGTCTCCAGATTACCTGCGTCAATAATATAATTGGAATTCAATTTGGAGGTAACTACCAGGTGAGTGGCAGTAAATGTTTATGTACTGCCGGTATTCCGGTTACACCCTGGATTTCCGGCAACTGCGGTTTTTCACCACAGCCCCTGCGAAAAGTAAATATGTCCATAAGCACAGGTCTGCATTTTCTTCCGAATTATCATTTACGAACCAATACCACCATCATTAAAATCCAACCTGTTGACAAATGTGAAGTTTCTGTTTTTTCCAGTGATATTACCCAACTTGTAATGGATAGTATCCGCTCTTCGCTCGCTACCTTTTCATCTGCTATGGATCAGACCATCGCCGGTTTAACATTTACAAAATTTATTGCACAGTTGAAGGACAGCAGTTATCATAAGATCAGGATCGGACACTATGGTTATTTTTTGCTGAATCCTTCCGGAGATCCGCATTGGGCAACTCAATTTTGTCAAGGACAGTTTTTCTATTTCTCTCGGTATTTCCTGCAGGCCCCAGTTCAGTTCGGATCCTGTAAACCTGGCACCGGTACCTGCATCCCTCCCCGCACTTTTACAAACAGAAAACCGGAATGGAATACGTCTGTATATGAATATGAACTACGATTATGATTTCCTGACAAAAATATTACAGGACAGTCTCCGAAATAAGATTTTTGAAATAAAAGGAAGAACCATCGTAGTGAAAGATGCCAGCTTAAAGGGCATCGGAAATCATCAGATTGAACTGAAGATAGATTTTGCCGGAAGCAATCATGGAAGCATTTACCTGAGGGGTACGCCTATCCTGGATACGGCAAAACAAACCCTGAGTTTGCCGGATATTCAATATTCGATGGAAGGAGTAGATCTGGCACTCAAAGTAGGAAGAAGCCTTTTTAAAAGTAAAATTCGCAAAACCATTCAGGGGAAGTCATACCTGGATATTACAGCCTGGATAGCCTCAAATAAAGCAATCATTGATCAAACACTGAACCGCGAGCTGATTAAAGACGTATATACTACAGGAACCCTGAAGGAGGCTAAAATCATTGGCATGGCAGTAACGAAGCAAAACATTCAGCTTCAGGTTTTTATAGCGGGCGAACTAAAAATTTTGGGCGGCAACCTTTAACATAAGATTTACGTAATTTAATAAAGATGAAGTGGTTGCGCTATTAACTTCACCTTCGCAAAAGGCCTTAAATCATTGATTAACGGTAACCACCAGATTAGCGCTCTTATAGCCGGATGCAGGCAGAATGACCGCGCCAGCCAAAAGGAATTGTATGAATTCCTGAAGGGATATGCCATGAAAATCTGCTATCGTTATCAGCACAATCAATATCAGGTTGAAGAAATTGTAAATGAAGGTTTCACAAAGTTTTTCAAGAATATTCATCAGTTTGATGAAAACCGGCACCTGGAGATCGCCATGGCACTAAAGGGCTGGTTTAAACGGATTCTGGTAAATACCTGTATAGATTATTATCGCAAAAACTCCGCTTATCTCCACGGACAGATATTATCTGAAGAAACAGAAAAAATTGCAGATCACGGGGAAACCGGATTCGACAAACTCTCGTATAAAGAGATCATCGAAGCTATCCGTTTATTATCCCCGGCATACCGGACCGTGTTTAACCTGTTTGTAATCGAAGGGATGTCGCATGAGGAAATTGGCAGACACCTGGGCATTTCTGTTGGTGCATCCAAATCGAATTTATCAAAAGCAAGAGAAAATCTTCGAAAGATACTGACAAAAAAAGCTGATGTGAAAACATATGTTGAACCTATCTGATAAAGATATTGACCGGCTGAGCAGGGAAGCGGCGGATTCTTTTGAACCCGACCACTCCAACCTGTCCTGGAGCAGGCTCGAGCAAAAGCTCACAGAGCAGATGCCTGAGCGGCCACCTGACGGTTTTGCCTTTGGCCGGATCAAACCCTATATATGGGGACCGGCCCTGGCAATTATTGCAACCATTTCTTTTTATCTGATTAAAAATAATTTTTATAGCCAACTTTCTACACGAACAATTCAATCGGTAAACAAGACTTCTGCCCCTTCCTCATCAGATAAAAATGGTGCGAAGGAAAATGTACAGGAGGGTATTCAGGGAGAAACAACAGGCGAAAAAGATGCGCGCAGAAATCGTTCTGCAGCGGAAACCCAGATCGATGAAACCCAGTCTGGTACGGCCTCAGCTGACCGGTAACAGCCATGAAACCAGGTCCGGTCATTCCCTACAGATGCTGATTTGTCCGGGGAAGGAGCTCCCCGAAAGACAGGCCGGGAAACGGATATTCCGGATAATCGTACCACGGTCTCCGGGAATGCATCAAACCGGAGTCAGACCGCTATATCTGATGGAAATGATCTGAATAATTCCGGATCTAGCAATGGGAAGATCACCAGAAAGTCCGCTGCCGCAGGATCCAGAATTCCATATTCGCTGCCACCACTCGCATATACCGGGGTACAGTTGGGTTCGGTGAAAGGGAATGATTCCCTGTTGAACAGAAAGGGCGCCATGTAAGTCACCAGTTGCCGGAAAGACCGTACATATAAACCGTTCCCTGAATTTTGGATTTGCATTCGGTCCGGACTATACGAATGCCGGAGGAATTCCCAATAATCAGTTTGGAAACAATATCGGTATTACAGTGGGTTATTATCTGACCAATAGACTTTCCGTAAACTCAGGCATTTTTTATTCAAATAAGTTTTACTGGACTCCCGGTTATGGTCCCGGCAGACCTATGCGGATGACTGGGCCGCCCCAGTTTCTGCTTATGCCGCAGCCGCACCCACCTATGAATATGTAAATGGTTCGGCCAATATATATGAGCTTCCCCTGACTTTAAGATATGATATCGGAAACAGTGGAAAATCAAAATTTTTTGCGAATGCCGGCCTCTCTTCTTATTTCATCATCAACCAGTCAAGTATTTATTTCTTTCATAGTGGTGGCAGACCTTCGGCCTGGAAAAAAACAGATAATTCACAGAAGAATTACTGGTTTGATATTGCAGATATTTCTCTGGGTGTGGAAACAGATATGGGAAAAGGTTTTTCATTTCAGGCTGAACCTTTCCTGAAACTGCCCCTTAAACCCATGGGTATGGAGAATGCTAAACTCAGCACCTATGGATTCCTGTTATCCATCCGATTCACACCCGAATTGTCAAAGTCAAAAAAATAGTGACGGTTTAACCGGATTTATCTTTATCAAACCAAACCGGATGGCGATCATTCCATGTTCCATTATAATTGATAAAAATTTCTTCCCCTTTTTTTATGGGCCTGACAACAGTAATCCGAATCAGGGATGACGCAAAATCCATCGTATATTCAGCATTCGACTGATAGTCGTGATTGTATATGGATACATATCCCAGCGCCACGCAGCATGCAGATTCGTTTTCCCCCCAAAAAAATATATAGTCGTGTAAAAGGGTCTGATCCAGCAGGATCTTTTCTTCCGGACCCATAACAATAACCGGAGAAATTTCAATTACCCTTCCGGCAGGAAGCGGTTCAGAGGTAAAGACGCCACGACCCCTTCGTGGTGAATCAGCAATATATAAACAGGGTAAAATCATAATATCCGTAAATGATGTAAGTAAAGGATTAAGTAATGATATCCCCGTGCAATTTATCAAGGCTTCGCTGTAAATTTGACAGATGACCGTAGAAATCGAAGATACTCCGCTGAAATATCAGTTTTTGGAGAAACTCCAGTCTGGTGATCTGCAGGCATTGCACGCATTCCTGGATAAACAGAATATCAGTGATGTGGCCGAACTCATCAACGAATTCCCGGAACACGAAAGTGAAATTCTGGGAAACCTGAGTATTCACCGGGCCATCAGCACTTTTAAAATTCTTGATTTCCCAACTCAGAAACGAATAATCCAGGAACTCTCCCCTTCCAAAACAGCTGAACTACTCAACGGACTGCCCGCGGATGACCGCACTTCCTTTCTGGAAGACCTTCCCAGTGAAGTGGTAAAAGAACTGATTAAAACCCTGGATCCGGAAGAACGTAAAATCACTCTGTCCCTGCTGGGTTATCCGGAAAGCAGTGTGGGCCGGCTAATGACCCCGGATTATATTGCCGTTCAAAAAGACTGGACCATCCGCCAGGTAATCCGTCATATCCGGGATGTGGGCAAAGACAGTGAAACCATCGATGTCATTTATGTAGTGGATGAAAAGGGTGTGTTTATTGATGATATCAAGATCCGCGAAATCATTCTGGCAGATCCGGATAAAAAAATTGAAGATGTGATCGATAACCGGTTTATATTTCTAAATGTGAATGACGATCAGGAAACCGCGAACCAGGCTTTCAAAATGAATAACCGCATGGCGCTTCCCGTTCTGGACAATAATAAAATTCTGCTCGGTATTGTAACCATTGATGACGTGCTTTGGGTAGCCCAGGAAGAATTTACCGAAGATATTCAGAAAATCGGAGGTACCGAAGCCCTGGATCATCCCTATCTTGAAACACCTTTTTTCCAACTGATCCGAAAAAGAGTGGGATGGCTGATCATCCTGTTCCTGAGTGAAATGCTTACGGCCACGGCAATGGCCTATTATAATGATGAACTTGCAAAGTGGCTTATCCTGACCAATTTTATTCCGCTGATCATGTCCAGCGGCGGCAACAGCGGTTCACAGGCCTCTACTCTGATCATACAGGCCATGGCACTGGGTGAAGTTACACTGGCAGACTGGTGGCGGGTGATGCGCAGGGAAATCCTCTCCGGCTTCATGCTGGGTGCTATCCTGGGATTAATTGGATTTATCCGGATTTTTGTCTGGCATATTTTAATGGCACGTGGTGTATTTAAAGATATTTATGGCCCCCATTGGGATGCTATCGGCTTATCCGTGAGTTTTTCTTTAGTTGGTGTGGTACTATGGGGAACACTAACCGGCAGTATGCTGCCGATCATATTAAAAAAACTCGGTGCAGATCCCGCTTCTTCCTCTGCTCCTTTTGTGGCAACGCTGGTGGATGTTACCGGCCTGATCATATATTTTACGGTGGCTTCAATCTTTATGAGTAATATCCTTTTAAACCATTAATTCCCGAATGAATATTCGGCATCATCCTTAATATTTTATTATGTGTGGAATTGTTGCGTATATCGGTCCCCGGGAAGCATATCCGGTTATCATGAAAGGATTGAAACGACTGGAATACCGGGGTTATGACAGTGCCGGGCGTTGCCTTACTGGACAGTGAAAATGATCTGAGGGTTTATAAAAAACAGGGGCGGTTGCCGCACTGGAAGAAAGTATGATCGGAAAGAACCTGCATGCAAATGCCGGCATTGGTCATACCCGCTGGGCCACCCATGGTGAACCCAGTGACCGGAATGCCCATCCGCATCTTTCTGCCAGTGGAAAACTGGCCATGATCCACAACGGCATCATTGAAAATTATGCACAGCTTAAAACAGAACTGACAAAAAAAGGATACCATTTTAAAAGTGATACAGATACAGAAGTCCTGCTGAATTTTATTGAAGATATCCAGGAGAATAATCAGTGCAGTCTGGAAGAAGCACTGCGGATTGCCCTGAAACGGGTTACGGGTGCCTATGTGATCGTACTGCTGGACAAGGATCATCCGGATACCATTATTGCAGCCAGAAAAGGAAGTCCGCTGGTGATCGGAATTGGCAAAGGAGAACATTTCCTGGCCTCCGATGCATCTCCGATCATTGAATACACCAAGGAAGTCGTGTATGTAAATGATTATGAACTGGCCATCATCAAAAGTGACGAACTGATTCTGAAAAATCTGGGAAATGAAAAAATCACTCCCTTTGTACAGAAACTCGATCTGGAACTGACAGCGATTGAAAAAGGCGGTTACGATCATTTCATGCTCAAGGAAATTTTTGAACAACCGGATACCATTTTCGATTGCCTGCGCGGAAGACTGGATGCAGCCAAAGGAACCATTACCATGGCCGGCGTTCAGAATAATCTGGAAAAACTCTGCCGGGCGAACAGGATAATCATGGTTGCCTGCGGTACCAGCTGGCATGCAGGACTGATCGCTGAATATATATTCGAAGAAATCTGCCGGATTCCGGTGGAAGTAGAATATGCATCTGAATTCCGGTACCGCAATCCGGTAATCCATCCGGGAGATGTGATCATCGCCATTTCACAAAGTGGTGAAACAGCCGACACCATTGTGGCCATTGAAAAAGCAAAAGAACAGGGAGCATTTATTTTTGGTGTCGTAAATGTGGTTGGTTCATCCATTGCCCGAATTTCCCATGCGGGCGCATATACGCATGCCGGACCGGAAATCGGCGTTGCCAGTACAAAAGCATTTACCGCACAGCTGGTGGTGCTGATCATGATCGCCTTGAAAATTGCATTTGAAAAAAAAACCATTACTGAAGAAAGATATATGCACCTGCTGGGTGAATTGCAGGCTATTCCCGAAAAAGCAAAAGAACTACTCCGGTCTTCGGAACATATCCGGAAGCTGGCAGAAAAATATAAAAATGTGGGTGATGCCTTATACCTGGGCAGGGGTAATAATTTTCCGGTTGCCCTGGAAGGTGCACTAAAGCTGAAAGAGATATCCTATATCCATGCAGAAGGTTATCCTGCTGCAGAAATGAAACATGGTCCGATTGCACTGGTGGATGAAAACCTTCCGGTAGTTTTTGCTGCTCCCAAAAGTGCTTATCACGAAAAACTCGTCAGCAATATCCAGGAAATCAAGGCCAGAAAGGGAAAAGTAATTGCCGTTATCAGCGAAGGAGATGAAGTAATTATGCAAATGGCGGATGATATAATGACCATTCCCTTAACAGATGAACTGATTTCCCCCCTGCTTTCCGTTATTCCCCTGCAGTTATTTGCCTGTTATATGGGAATGGCAAAAGGACTGGATGTTGACAAACCACGAAACCTGGCAAAAAGTGTAACCGTAGAATAAACGGCATGAATCAGATTATCAAAACACCGCTCCGTAATCTCGGATATGATTTTATTCCGCCGGAATTTCTTCCGGAAGGAAAAGATGAATATTATCTGCGAAACGAGCAGCAGACTGTTTCCGGGCACTATCGTCATCTCAAACTGGATGAAGTGGAGGAACTGAAGAAAAATGGAAATAATTCCGACGACTGGAATTTGGTGATGGTTATCGGCAATTTTTTACCTGAACTCATTCACCAGTGCAATTTCTTTGGATTGGTTCGAATTGGTAAACTGGAACCCTTTTACCTCGAATTTCATAATCTGCGCCGTCCGGTTGGATTATATAACAGCACCATCATCAGTTGTGATATCGGAAACAATGTGGTAATCGACAATGTAAATTATCTGTCGCATTATATTATCGGCAACGATGTGATGATTGTCAATGTGAGTGAAATAGCAACAACGGATCATGCAAAATTCGGCAATGGAATTTTAAAAGAAGGAGAACCAGAATCCATCCGTATAGGGCTGGAAGTATGCAATGAAAATGGCGGCCGAAGCATTATTCCTTTTGATGGCATGCTACCCGGAGATGCCTGGCTTTTCAGCCGGTTCCGTGACGACCTGCTGCTTCAGGAAAAATTCAGGTTATTCAGTGACCAGGAATTTGATAAGCGAAGAGGGTTTTATGGAACGATTGGTGACCGTACAGTCATCAAAAACTGTAAAATCATAAAAGACGTAAGGATCGGAACAGATGCCTATCTGAAAGGCGCCAATAAATTGAAAAATCTGACCATCAATTCATCTGCCGAATCAAAAACACAAATCGGTGAAGGATGTGAACTGGTGAATGGAATCATTGGCTATGGATGCCGGATATTTTATGGAGTAAAAGCAGTTCGTTTTATTCTGGCTTCTCAATTCGCAGCTGAAATACGGAGCACGGCTGATCAATTCATATCTCGGCAATAATTCCACCATTTCCTGTTGTGAAGTATTGAATTCACTGATTTTTCCTGCGCATGAACAGCATCATAATAATTCTTTTTTATGTGCTTCCCTGCTGATGGGTCAAACCAATATGGCTGCCGGAGCCACTGTCGGTTCCAATCATAATTCAAGGGGCGCCGATGGAGAACTGATTGCCGGTCGGGGATTCTGGCCGGGCCTCTGTGTAAGCGTTAAACACAATTCACGATTTGCATCTTTTATTATTATGGCCAAAGGGAATTATCCGGCAGAACTGGATATTCCAATTCCCTTTTCGCTGGTAAGCAATGATGTATCAAATGACGAACTGGTGATAATGCCGGCCTACTGGTTCATGCACAATATGTATGCACTGGCCAGAAATGCCTGGAAATATGGCGACCGGGACAAAAGGCTGGAAAAAATTCAATTGCTGGAATACGATTACCTGGCACCGGACAGCATAAATGAAATCGCTTCCGGAATTGAACAACTTCAACTGATTGTTGCCAGGTCCTGGTTGCATCATCAAAACCAGTCCACCATCACCAAGGAAGATATGCTGGTCAGAAACAATATTTATGCTGATCTGAATGCATTAAAAAAACAGGGTAAAGCACTTGCTGGAAAATAATGACCCGTCCCTCATTCCATTTCTTTTTTTGCCGAAGGATTTGAAAACAGTTCCCGCAAAGTCCGAATAATAAAACTTTTAAAAGCATATTCCATTTTCAAGGAACTGATTATACATTATGCGATTGAACAAATCCTGATCAACCTAAAATCCGGAAAGTTCAATAATCTGGCTGAATTCCAGGAATCCCTTCCTGAAAACAAAAATCCGGCATCCTGGGTGAATGCCGGAGGTCAGCTGATTCAAAAATCATCGCTTGATAACTTAATCTCCGATATACACCAGGAAACCATTTCCGGATGGAATGATATCCATCAATTTTATTAACGGCTGGCGAAAATTATCCCAAATGATAAATTATATCACGCCCTTGACATTCTCTTTCAGGTACATGGCATTTCCATTAAAAAAATAAATCCGGCGGAATTCAAAAATCTCCTCCTGGAAAGTGTATCCACTGCCGAATGGATCACAAAGGGAATTTTCAATTCCAGAAAAAAAGATTACCTGAATCCTTTCCGCAAAATGGTATATGAAAACCAGGATGAAATGGATCAGGTAATTGGCAAACTGGATGATAATAGTTTTATAAATAATCAGGAAAAGATATTTCAGGAATACCAGAATACTGTACATGAACTGATCCGCAACTGGAAGCTTCCTGAATAAATTTAATCCGTTTTAAATTCAAGGGAATGTATATTTCCCACAGAATCAAATGCCCTGAATATATAAATACCTTTTGAAACCATTCCGGGATTCACGCTGATAATAGTCTGTTCCTCCATGCAATTCCATTTTACCCTGTAAAATAATCTGACCCGTTCCGGAAATGATTTCATATTTCCAATTCTCCGGGAATCGTGAAGTCCGGATCATGATCTGACCAGATGCTGCACTGCTGATTCCCGACAGCCATCTCAAACTTATTTCTTCATTTCCCATTTCGAAGGGCACAGTTTTCCCTGTATACTGCTGCCCCGTGAATGTCCGTCATCCGGATTCTGAAATAATGTTTTCCTTTTTTCATGGAAGAATGATTTGACCAATGATACATATTCCGGTCTTTGACAGCTTCAATCCGGATAATGCAGTTTGGCAGTCCACCGGTTTCGTCAAACAATTCAAAATGATCAGCCTGTTCAGTACTTTGAACAGTCCAGGAGAAAAAAGTGCTGCCGGAAACTTCTTTTATCTTCAGATCCAGAACGGTAACGGGCAACGGATTTTCAAGATTGACCGTGCTGGCCAGGGTATAATCCGTGGCTGAAAAATCCATAGGATTACTCAGCACCGAACCCTGAATAAAATTTCCGGTGATGGCAGAATGGCCCGCATTTTCCCATTTCGATGCCTGAAATCCGGCCACGGTTAAAAAATTCGGATCCGTAACCCCACCACTTTGTGGTGTTGAATAAGACAATTCTAAAATGGTCTGGTCATTGATCATTCCATCTGCTTTCAATGTCCAGTATTCAAGTTTTGAAATATGGTCAACACCGGTTCCCAGGTTGCTGCCAAGGCTTCCGGGATTTTGATGCATATACTCCGCCGTAAAATTTCCACTCGCCTGCTTAAGTTCTAACCAGCGCAGATTCCCGTCTTTTCCCACCGGAAACAAAAAATGATCTTCCCGATTTAGACCCTGCTTGCGCAGTGGACCATCCACATAAGGTGCACCGGATCCGGTGCTGTCAGCAAGAATGGTACAACCCGAATCCAGTATGAGCAGATTTGTATGACGAACTGAAGATATTACCCCGCAGGAGATCCAGATTCCAGGGCAGGGTGAGTGGCAGTTGCAATCTCGCTCCCGACAAATTATTCATCCGGAATCCAACCTGGTTCAGGATCATGACCGGCCATAGCTATTTCCTGTAAACGATTTCCATTTAATTCAAGAACGGGATTTCCATTCGATGTTTCTGTAATCACCGCCTCCGGTGACTGATACAGGTCTCCCTTCACCGAGAACGGTATTATTTGTTCCCCCGCCTTCCATATTCATCTGACCGCCTTCCTGAATAAAATCTCCCTGCACCTGTATATTTCCATTCGTGCCACTCAGGTTCATACTCAGGTGTACATTGGAGCCTAGACGCAGATTACCCCGGTACCAGCAGGGGATTTGCACCGGTACAGGTATAACTTACCACTCCCCCATAAGCATTGGCATGCAATTCAAGGCTCCCGTAAATTCTGTTACTTACAGAAATCGTATAAGCTGCTTTAGGTACATCAAAATCAAATATTCCCTGCTCTGTGCCGGGTGCCGTGGATAAATACCTCAGTATACTGTTTGCATGAGAGGCCCGGGTCTGGTGAATATACCGGCCCCGTCGTAAATAATAATGGAATCCGCAATCTGAAGGGATTCACCTGAAGAAAGTCCGGATGCATTGCGGAAAATGGCGCCGGCAAACAAGGCAATCCCATAACCGGGACCCGTAACCGAAAAAGCATCCGTTAATATATTGGAGACCGGTAATATCAATTCAATATTCCGGCCCGGAGAGGGTTTGATCTGCAGGGTTCTGAGAATAACCTGCTGATCGGGCAGGATCACCTGATAGGAAACAGGCAGATCGCCATTATCCAGCAATACATCATCAGTACTCAGCGGCATAACCTGGTTTGACCAGTTCAGCGGATTGATCCAATCTGGAATCGCCTCCGTAACCTGTCCAGGTTTTGATTTCCGCAAACTCCGGGCAGGAATGAAACAGTATATCAGAAGTGAGAAAAGGAAAACGGTTGTTGGAATATACAGAAACGCATTCTGCAAAATAGCAGCAGGACATCCCGGTGTCAATACCATTTTGTGGTAGGTACGGAACAAAAAAAATCCCCCCGGCGGGCCGGAGGGACTCAGATCTATACATGAACTATTTCTTCGCGTCTTTCTTAGCACTATCCGTAACCGTTTTAATAGCCGCTTTTGCAGTATCAGCAGCAGCTTTGATGGTAGAATCAACCTTTGTGGCAGTTGAATCAATTGCTTTAGTTGCACTGTCAACAATTGCTGTAACAGCAGAATCCGTTTTGGCGGCAGCTTCAGAGCTTCCACTACCACAGGAAGTAAAAACAGCAGCAATTACGAGAACAGTCAGGAACTTTTTCATTTGGGTTATTTTAGTTTTGCGCAAAGCTAAACGGTTTTGCCCGATAATCCAAGATCATTAGCATTTTTGAATCTTATACATCTTACTTTTTCCTGAAATAAATACGGATGGGAACACCTTCCAGCGGGAAAGCTCTTACGCATCTGGTTTTCAAGATAATTTCGATAAGGCTGTTTAATATCATCCGGGTAATTACTGAAAAAAGCAAATGAAGGTACCGGAGTAGGCAGCTGGGAAACATATTTTATTTTAATGGCATTGCCGCGAACCACCGGTGCATGATAATTTTCAACCGCTTTCAGCATCACATCATTTAGTTTCGAAGTTGGAATTTTCCGGCTCCGGTTTTCATATACTTCCAGTGCGGTTTCAATCACTTTAAAAATGCGGGTCTTTTCTTTTGCGGAAATAAAAATGATCGGCAGATCGGTAAAAGGCGCAAACCGTTCCTTTAAGTTTTTCGTATAATCCCTGGAGGTATTGGTTTCCTTATCCACAAGGTCCCATTTATTTACAACCACCACAAGTCCCTTTCCTTTTTTAACCGCCAGACTGAAAATATTCAGATCCTGTGCAGTGATTCCTTTTTCAGCATCCAGCAGCAGCAGGCATACATCCGCTTCATCCATGGCCTTAATGGCCCGGATCACAGAATAAAATTCAAGGTCTTCATGCACTTTTGTTTTTCTTCGGATACCGGCCGTATCGATCAGAACAAATTCCTTTTGGAATAAATTGTAGTGGGTGTGAATACTGTCCCGGGTAGTGCCGGCAATTTCGCTTACGATGGTTCTTTCACTGCCTACCAGTGCATTGAGCAGGGAAGATTTTCCCACATTTGGCTGACCGATGATGGCAAATTTTGGCAGGGTGGATTCTGTTTCCTCTTCTTCCGTTTTTGGGATAAGATCTGTGATGGCATCCAGCAATTCTCCCGTACCACTTCCGCTCATGGCTGAAATAAAAAAAATATTGTCGAAACCCAGACTGTAAAATTCCGCTGCTTCCAGCAACCGGTCGCTGTTATCCACTTTATTCACGACCAGGAACACGGGTTTTACCGAACGGCGCAACAGATCAGCCATCGATTCATCCAGGGTGGTGATTCCGGTAGCCGTATCGGTCATGAATATGATGGCATTGGCTTCTTCCACTGCAATCAGAACCTGCTTTTTTATTTCCTGTTCAAATACGTCATCGCTTTCGGGAACAAAACCACCGGTATCGATAACATTAAAGGTTTTACCGTTCCAGTCAGCAATACCATATTGCCTGTCCCGCGTTACACCGCTCACGTCATCTACAATGGCTTTGCGCTGTTCGAGCAGCCGGTTAAATAATGTGCTTTTACCCACATTCGGTCTTCCTGTTATTGCTACTGTAAATCCGGACATGTATGAAAAATATTAAAATGCTGAATTAATAACCATATTCCCGCAAGCTGCCATTCATTGTCGCGCCATTTTGGACGAACTTTTACAAAGAGTTCCAGAAAAACTTTTCTTCCGATAAATGCTTCGATTTCTTTTCGCGCTTCCGTTCCCAGCTGTCGTGATCATCTTTCCCCCTTCTCCCAGCAAAATTCCCTTTTGCGTTTCCCGTTGCACAATGATATCTGCCTGTATCTTGGTGAGCGTATCCTTTTCTTTGTATTCCTGTACGAGTACCGCCGTGTGATAAGGAATTTCATCTTCATACATACTGAAAATTTTTTCCCGGATCATTTCTCCGACAAAAAATTTCACCGGCCGGTCAGTCATTTCATCCCCGTCAAAAAAAGGTTCCCCTTCCGGAAGGTAATGAATGATGCGTTCAAATAAAATATCGGTATTGATTTTTTTAAGTGCCGAAATGGCCAGCACTTCAGTACAGTATTTTTTATCCATGAAAAAAACTTTCACGGCTTCCGACTTCCTGCTTCAGTCATCCGCTCACTTTTATTGATCAGAACCAGGGCCGGTACTTTCAGGTGCAGTCCGGAAAAAATCTGATCATTTTCTTCCAGATTGTCCTTTCCATCCAGCAGCAACAGGGCCAGATCCGTATCCGCAACAGCCTGTTTTACCGTATCCATCATCTTTTCGTGAAGCTTATACCTTGGATCGATGATTCCCGGTGTATCTGAGAGAATCATCTGATATTCCGGAGCCGTCAGGATTCCCTTGATACGGTGACGGGTAGTTTGAACCTTATGGGAATACGATGGCCAGTTTTTCACCCATCAGGGCATTTAGCAGGGTACTTTTCCCTGCATTGGGCTTTCCAAATAAATTGACAAATCCTGATTTCATAAAACGGCTGCAAAGGTAACCATTCGCCAGCCAAACAGGGCTCCTATAAAGGTGAAACAGACACTTTAACAGGTTTTAGGAGATTTTTTCGTGGAATTTCAATTTTAATGCTAATTTCGTTGTTTAAACATTAAATATATAATATGGCAACAACAAAATGGATACTCGACCCAACACATGCAGAAATTCAATTTAAAGTACGTCACCTGATGATCACCCATGTGACCGGTTCATTTGGCAAATTTGATGCCGCTGTTGAAACGACGGATGAGAATTTCGATACCTGCCAAAATCAGTTTTACTGCTGAAGTTGATTCCATAACCACCAATAACGAACAGCGTGACGGCCACCTGAAAAGTGCAGATTTCTTTGAATCTTCCAAATTTCCCACCCTCACTTTTGTAAGCACAAAATTTGAAAAAATTTCGGGGAAGAATATATATTATATGGCGATCTTACCTTTCATGGCGTAACAAAAAATGTAAAACTGCAGGTTGAACACGGCGGCGTCATTAAAGATCCCTGGGGAAATACCCGCACCGGTTTTACGGTGGAAGGAAAAATCAACCGTAAAGATTTTGGCCTGGTCTGGAATGCAGCGACGGAAGCAGGTGGTGTTGTACTGGGTGATGAAGTTAAACTGCACGCGAATGTTGAATTTGTAAAAGCAGGCATAATATATTAAATCGGACTTTATATTGAACGGACTTCAATATATTTGCGCCCCATGAAAATATTCTTGGGTCTGTTGTTCACCGGATCTGTTTTTTTTTGCAATGCCCAGAAAAAAACAGATCCGGTTTTTTTTGCGAATAATATTAAAGCAGAAAATCTTCAAAAACATCTGTACCAGATTGCAGGACCTGCTTTCGAAGGAAGGGAAACCGCAACCGCCGGTCAGCGCAAAGCCGCCGCTTATATTGAAGATTATTTTAAAAGCCTGGGACTGAAACCCGGCAATAAAGACAGTTTTCAACTTGCCTACCCGGTTTATCAGGACAGCCTGATCAGCAGCAGCATTGCAGATTAACGGGAAGCTTTCGAGTTAAACAAGGATTTTGATAACCGGATTTGTCAAATGCCCATACCTTTTCCTTTGGCGCTTTCCGAAGTGGTTTTTGCAGGATATGGTTTTTCAGATTCCCTCCGGAATGACTATAAGGGATTGGATGTAGCTGGTAAAATAGTCCTGATTCTTAGCGGTTTCCCGCCGGATTATGTTCAGACACAGGTGAACAAAGGAACCTTTAATGCATACGCCAAACAGGATGCTGCCCAACAACATGGAGCAGTGGCAATTTTCATAATCCAGGAAGATTTTCCGCGCAGGGCAGTCCCGGACGAAGGGCCTATGTATCTGCATTATTTTCCGTGCCAAGTCTCCGCCCGAATATTTTTATATTTCAGAAAGAATGGCCCGCTGCATTATGGGCAAAGACTATGATCTTGCAAAAACAGGATCGTTCGACCACAAATCATATCACGCCGATATATGGCTTTCCATTCAGAAACAAACAAAAAAATTACAAAGCACCGATGTGCTGGGTTATCTGGAAGGAACCGATCTGAAAGATCAGCTGCTGGTTATCTCCGCACATTATGACCATCTGGGTAAAAGAGATTCCGTCATTTATTTTGGTGCAGATGATGATGGTTCGGGAACAGTGAGCCTTCTCGAAATGGCTGCTGCATTTTCAAAAGCCAAAGACTGCCGGTAAAGGTCCGCGCAGGAGCATTCTTTTCCTGGCCAATTCCGGAGAGGAAAAAGGGCTTTGGGGATCTGAATATTATACTGATCATCCTGTTTATCCGCTGGATAAAACAACAGCGGACCTGAATATTGATATGATCGGCAGAAAGGATCCGGGAAGAAAACAGGGTGATTCAAATAATTATGTATACATTGTAGGTGACGACAAACTCAGTTCAGACCTTCATTCCATCAGTGTGGGAATGAATAAAAAATATACCGGTCTTGAACTGGACTATAAATTCAATGATCCAAAAGATCCGCTTAAAATATTCTACCGCAGCGATCATTTTAATTTTGCGCGCAAGGGAGTGCCCATTATTTTTTATTTCGACGGAATCAATAAGGATTATCACAAGCCCACCGATACACCCGATAAAATCAACTATGATCTGATGGTGAAAAGAGCCCAGCTGGTATTTTATACTGCCTGGGAAATGGCTAACCGGAATGAAATGCTGAAAAGAGATCTGCCGGCAGTCAGAAGTACCCGGTAACCAGGTTTGTAAAAAAAGGGCCCCGGTAAACCAATGTCTACCGGGGCCCTATTACTATAAGTTCATTAATTTTTGGATGCTTCCGCAGGAGTGGTTTTAGCTGGCTCATTCATGCCATTTTCAAATTCCTGTTTTACATTATTCTTTGCATCATTAAATTCACGCATTCCTTTTCCTAGTCCCTTCATGAATTCAGGAATCTTTCTTCCTCCAAATAAAACAAGTACCGCAATAACGATCAGAATCCATTCACTTCCGCCGGGCATGGATAATAAAAACAATTGATTTGTCATAAAACTTCAGGTTTTGAATGATAAAAGTACCTTTTAATCAGCACCTGTACAAATACGGGCAATCTTCCCTTCAGGCCGGTCAAATCCTGTCCTAAACCACGGCCGGGACCCTGCCCGCCAGTTCGGTAATATCATGCATAAACGGCTCAGTATGAAACATTGACCCGGTCTGAAGGCTCCCCGGGCCTGACCAGTTACACTCAGTGCCTGGACGCGGAATAATGAGCGGATTATTTCTAAAACCCAGATTATCAGATAATTATTTGTAATTTACCTCAAACGATTGTTAACATAAATTGGCCGGAATGAAAAAAGTATCAGATATCTTTCTTCATAAAGAAAGAAAAATCACTGCTGTCCCTCCTTCTACCTCTGTTTTGGAAGCCCTCCAGATCATGTCCTTTCAGAATATCGGTTCGGTCATGGTCATGGAAAACCAGAAATACCTGGGAATAATGACTGAAAGGGATTATTCCAGGAAAGTGATTTTAAAAGGTAAATCTTCAACGGATACGCCGGTATCTGAAATTATGTCCAACGACCTGCCGGCGGTGAACCTGCACGACAGCATTGAACACTGTATGCAATTAATGGCTGATAAAAATATCCGGTATCTCCCGGTATTTGAACAGGATAAGATTTATGGAGTGGTTTCCATTCATGACCTGATTCGCGAAACCATCCAGCAGCAGCAGGAGACCATTTCCCAGTTAAAAGATTATCTGCACGCCAGTATGTAGCGACCTACCTAACCACCTGCGCACCAGCATGGCTTTAACAGACAAAGACTTCGTACCATTACGAAGTCTTTGCATTTTATATCCGCACAGGCAGATCAGGAAACAGGATCCGGACACTATCCATCGATATAAACATTTCAGGCAAATCATAGTTTCCGTATGAAGACCCGATCCGCGAATTCCTGTTTCGAGTTTTACTCGCTAGATAAATTACCCTAAGTATCGTACCAGTTATTTTCCCCCAGTAATGGTTCCTTGATTTTTCGATTCCCGGTCAGATTTGAGGAATTAAATAAGCAAAACGGTGAAAAAGCTCTCCAAAAGCGTGATCGTCTGTGACCGGTTATCTATTATCCGATGCAAGTCTTTCCGACAAGGATTGCAAGGTCTCTTCTTCTGCAACTGCCCTCGCGGGTTCTCCATTCAGCAGGCTCCATTTGATCAACCGGATAAACCCGTCGCAGATTTCAATACCGGTAATGGTGCCATCATCAAAACAACAACATCCGGAATTGAAATAAGTAGGTTTCATCTTATCAAATGACTGATTAATGAAATCGTATTCCCGTTTCCGGCGGGGGATCTCTGCTTCAATTTTTTTAATGGCATCTGCATCATTCAGGGTACGGGCTTTCTGCAACCGATTATAAAATCTTTCGAGATGGGTAAGTGAATTAAAAACGGGCTGATGGGTATGACCGGTTATGAGCAGTGTATTTACCTGCGCTGCACTCCAGTCGTACATATACATATTATGAAGCGTTTTTAAATTATCGTTGGCCGAAGGGCTATTGATATTTATCTCCAGCAAATTTTGCAGGGGTCCCCAGATATAACTTACAAACCATTTGCTGAACACATTTCCATCACTTTGTTTATCTCCCTGATGACCATGCGTACAAAAAATATCGAGATAGGCAGGAGAAGCCAGTTCGGCCCGGATAAGTACTCCCGTGAATATCCGGATGGTTTTCCCATATATTTTCTTCAGCCAGATCGCTGCCAGCGGATCATTGTCCCAGAAAAGATCATGATTCCCGAATACTTTACAATAGGCATCCCGCAGAATAAAACGCTTTTCCATTGCATAGACCGCTTCATTATATTTTGCGATTCCAAACATGGTATTTTCCCATAACTCTTCACAATCTCCCAGATTGATAAAATAAAAATTTTCCTGATTGTAATATTCCAATGCCGTCAGGTATGTTTTTTCACAAACCGTGAAATCATCAGATCCGTTCCGGGTTCCCCGGTGCTGATCGCTGAAAATAATGATGCGCTGATGAACATCATTCAAATTTAAACGCTTCAGCTTCCTGCTTTTGGGTTTGGAGAATTCTTTATATAGCTTGGTGAGGGCTTCCAGCACGGCAGTTTTATCCGGCGCGGAAGAAACTTTGTCTGCCAGCCAGGTTACCGGTCTCTTCAGCAAGAAACGGAGAACTTTCCGAATAAATTGAAGCAGACCGGAAAAAATCATGTCCCTTCATTTTATCTGCTTATAATTCGTGTTTCGCCAGTATTGAATCCGAGAACCAGTTTCCTGGCAATATGAATAAACAATCCATTGTCAACAACGCCGGTAATGGCATTGATCGATTCATGAATGGCGGGCGGGTCTTTAATTTCTTCAAATGCACAATCCACAATATAATTTCCATTGTCAGTCAGATAAGGTTCTGTACCATTCATTCTTCGTTTTGGGTCACAACCCAGCAGTTGTAATTTTTCGAATGTCCGTTCCCAGCCGAAATGAATCACTTCCACCGGAAGTGGAAATTTTCCCAGGGTTTTCACCCATTTGGATTCGTCTGCCACTACAATCATCTGTCGGCTGTTGGTCGCCACAATTTTCTCCCGCAGCAGGGCCCCACCGCCACCTTTTATCAACTGCAACTTGTCATTTACTTCATCAGCCCCATCAATGGTAACATCGATTGATTTCACGGTTGAAAAATCAACAATGGGAATACCGAGCGATCTCGCCTGTTCTTCGGACCGGATTGAAGTAGCGATGGCTTTAATCTTCCATCCGTCTTTATTTACTTTTTCCCCGATTTTTTCAATTGCCCAATAAGCAGTGGAACCGGTACCCAGACCGATCGTCATCCCATTATCCAGAAATGTAACCGCTTTTTCGGCAGCCAGTTGTTTTGCGTTTGTCATTGGTTTATGCAGAAGTTTCAGGTTTAATTTTTTCATGGATAAGTATCAGGTCGGCCAGGTCGATGGTAATGGGAATCATTCCTACCTGTACGACTGCTTTTTTCCCGCGTATTTCCCTGACAGTACCCGTCTGGTGGCTTTTTTTCATTTTCACTGATGATCCCACCCGGATATCTCCCTCTACCTCCAGATATTTCGAATCGAATTTCTTCTTCATTTTTTCAGAAACCGGTTTTTCTTTCTGGTTGAACAAAAGTGCCTGCATTTGTTTGATCACCTCCTGCTTATTTTCCGCTTTTCGCCAGTCGAATATAATCTGTTTCAGCTTTCGTTCCATTTCTTTCAGATAGCTCAACCGCTCGGCAGAAATTTTATTCTGTTCCTGCAGAATCTGTAACTGCTGCTGGTGTTTTTCCTTTTGCAGGGTTTTTTCCAGTTCCGTTTTCAATCTCGCATTTTCTTTCAGCATCTTCTGCAACTCTTTATCTTTTTGTTCCAGGTTTCGCAGATCCTGTTCGGTTCGGTTGAGTAATTTATCCAGCCGGAAATGATCTTCATCTACCAGCTTCCGTGCATTCTTGATCAGGTCCGGATGCAGTCCGATTCTTTCCGCAATGGAAAAAGTATAGGAACTGCCCGGTTTACCGATAATCAGCTGGTACAGGGGCTGCAAACTTTTTTCATCAAATGCCATCGCACCGTTTACGATCCCCGGTGTCTTATTGGCCATCACCTTGAGGTTCAGATAATGGGTGGTAACGATTCCGAACGCATGTTTTTTCACAAGTTCCTGCAGGATCACTTCGGCAAAAGCACCTCCCAGGTTGGGATCACTACCGCTTCCCAGTTCATCAATAAAAAACAATGTCCGCCCATTTGCATCTTCCATAAAATATTTCATGTTGATCAGGTGCGAACTGTAGGTACTTAAGTTCAAACTCCAGACTTTGGGTATCCCCGATATGGATCATGATCTGTTTAAAAATACCCAGGGTAGAATCAGGATGAACCGGGATCAGCAAGTCCGGCCTGCACCATCAACTGTAATAATCCCACCGTTTTCATGGTAACCGTTTTCCCGCCGGCATTGGGACCGGAAATAACCAGGATACGGTTTTTTTCATCCAGTTTAATATTGACCGGAATCGTCGGTTTCTGTGATTTTTTATGGTATAAAAAAAGCAGGGGATGAAATGCCCTGATCAGATGAATATGGGATCCGTCCTGCAGGTTCGGATGAATTCCCTGGATATCGATCGCCAGTCTCGCCTTCCCCTGAATAAAATCATATTCTCCTACAATTTCAAGATAGGTATTCAGTAAAGGGTGCATAAACAGAAAGCCGGCCTGTCAATTCCCTGAGGATCCGGTTTACCTCCCTGCTTTCTGCATGTTCCAGTGAAAAAATTTCATTGTTCAGCCCGATGGTTTCTTCCGGTTCAATAAAACTGGTTTTGCGGCTGTCACTTTCTCCGTGCAGGATTCCCTTTACCTGTCTTTTATGTTCTGCAAAAAAAGCCACCACCCGCCGGCCATTCAAAAATGCTTCTTCCGTTTCAGCAACAAATCCGGATTTGTTCAGTTTTGCCACGATTCGGTCGAATAAGCGACGCAATTCATTTCGTTTTCTGAACAGGGACATCCGGATATCGGCCAGCTCCGGGGAGGCTTTATCCCGTACCTGACCGTTTTCTTCCAGTATTTCATCGATATACTGAATGATTGCTTTTTCGTAATAACTGTCTTTAATAACCGAAGCCAGTCCTGAATAAGCCAGTCTGCGTTCCCGGTCGAACCAGTGAAAAATCTGACGAAGCGCGTCCGCCAGTTTGCGGATCTGAAGGAATTGTTCACCACTCAGGGAAGCACCGGAAAGTCCGAGCAACCTGATTTCGCGGGCAAGATTCAGGTTTTCTTCATTTGGAAAATACTGTCCCTGTTCCAGCAGGGTTTTAAATTCGCTGGTTTTTTGCAATTCAATCTGAATATATTCCAGCCGCGTATGGATCCTGAGCGAAGCTGCTTTTTCCCTGGCATAGGCAGACTTGCATTTTTCAGTGAGCAAATCCCTGATTTTATCAAATTCAAGCTGCCCCAGGGCGGATTCCGGATAATATCGTATCATTCAAAACAAAGTTAGTTAACGAACATTTAAAAGCCTTCAATTGTCATATATCTTGCAATCCGGCCTTTGGAACCCCGCGTATATTGCAGGAGAAAAAGAATGAAAATCAATATGTTTACCGCAATCCTATTCAGCGCAATTTCCCTGGTTTCCTGTAATCAATCATCAACGCAAAATAAAGTTATGTTCGAAGAAACCATTCCTGCCGGTACAAAGACAGATACGGCTACTTTCGGAACCGGATGTTTCTGGTGCACCGAAGCAGTTTTCCAGGAACTAAAAGGTGTTTTAAAAGTCACTTCGGGATATTCCGGCGGAACGGTTAAAAACCCTTCTTACGAAGATGTTTGTTCCGGAACAACCGGACATGCCGAATGCCTTCAGATTATTTATGATCCCAAAATGATCAGTTTTGATGAATTGCTGGAAGTGTTCTGGGAAGCCCACGATCCCACCACGCTGAACCGGCAGGGCAATGATGTGGGAACACAGTATCGCAGTGTTATTTTTTATCATAATGCCGAACAAAAACACAAAGCTGAAGAATATAAAATCAAACTGGACAAGAGTGGCGCCTATGACAATCCCATTGTAACAGAAATTACCGCTTTCAGTCATTTTTATGCTGCTGAAGATTATCACCAGGACTATTACCGTCTGCACGGCAACCAGCCTTACTGCTCCTTTGTGATCCGGCCCAAGGTGGAAAAATTTGAAAAGGTATTTAAGAATAAACTGAAAACAACCACCACGCCATAGGCAGGTCTTCTTCCTGGTTTCCTGATTATCGCTTACATTCGTCAAAATTTTCTTTCCATGAATCTGCATGAATACCAGGCTAAGGAACTACTGAAAAAATACAATGTACCCGTACAGGAAGGCATTCCGGTAGATACCGCCAATGCGGCAGAAGAAGCCTACAAACAAATCAAAGTAAATACCGGCAATTCTTTTGCCGTGGTAAAAGCGCAGATTCATGCAGGCGGACGTGGAAAGGGTAAGATCAAGGGAACTGAACAACGAGGTGTGGCCGTTGGGAAAAATGCAGAAGACGTGTCGCAATTTGCATCCAATATGCTGGGTGGCACCCTGGTTACCATACAGACCGGAGAAGCCGGGAAGAGTGGTGAATAAAGATCCTGGTTGCACAGGATGTTTATTATCCCGGTGCCAATCCGGTAAAAGAATTTTATCTGTCCATCTTGCTGGACCGGGCCAAAGGACAGAATGTGATCATGTACAGCACCGAAGGTGGAATGGATATTGAAGAAGTGGCCCATAAAACACCTGAAAAAATATTTAAAGAATGGGTCATTCCCGGGAGCCGCCCTGCAGCCCTTCCAGGCAAGAAAAATTGCCTTTAATCTGGGACTGAGCGGCGAAGCGTTTAAGAATTGCGTGAAATTTGTCACCAATCTCTACAATGCCTATGTAGGACTGGATTGCTGCATGCTGGAGATCAATCCGCTTTTCAAAACCAGTGATGAAAAAATCATTGCGGTGGATTGTAAAATGAATCTGGACGACAATGCCCTGATGCGTCATCCCGACCTGGAAGCGCATGCGCGATATCAGTGAAGAAGATCCTACCGAAGTGGAAGCCGGAAAATACAACCTGAATTTTGTAAAACTCGACGGCAATGTAGGTTGCATGGTGAACGGCGCCGGACTGGCCATGGCCACCATGGACATGATCAAACTCAGCGGTGGTGAACCTGCCAATTTCCTGGATGTGGGCGGTACTGCCAATGCACAAACGGTAGAAGCCGGATTCCGGATCATTTTAAAAGATCCCAAAGTAAAAGCCATCCTCATCAATATCTTCGGCGGTATCGTTCGCTGCGACCGCGTGGCACAGGGTGTTATTGATGCGTATAATTCCATCGGCACTATTAATGTGCCCATCATCGTCCGGCTGCAGGGCACCAATGCCGTAGAAGCAAAAAAACTGATTGAAGAAAGCGGATTGAAAGTTCAGTCTGCCATCCTGCTCAGTGAAGCAGCGGCCCTGGTGAATAAAGCTGTTGCCTGATCAGTCCTTAACAATTCCTTCCGGTCGTTTTTTCCCGAGCACTTCCACTTTGACATGCGCCAGGCCATGGCCGGTAAATTTTAATTTTTTAGCTGCTGATTTACTGAGATCAATCAGCCGTTTATTGTTTTTATGCATGCGGTCATTAATGCGTACAACCACAATAAGATTGTTTCGTGTATTGGTTACCCGTACCCATTGATTCAGGGGAATAATATTGCTGGCCGCGGTTAGTTTATTCTGACTGAAAATTTCCCCGGTTGCCGTTTGCCTGCCTTCAAATTTATTTGCATAATAACTCGCCGTGCCGTAATGAATTTTTTCTTTGCTTACAGACCTTTTAGATTTTTTAGAACCATGTTTTGCCGTGGAAGATTTGCCATTCCCGATGTTTCCTGTGCTTTCAGCATTGCCAGGGAAACCATAAAAGTCAGGAAGAGAATGGATCTTTTCATAATGGCAGTTTAAGAAAATGGCAATTTGTAAACGCATGAATAGCCGGGAGAAAAATTCCCCTTCATAAACAATTAACCATTAACAACTAACAATTATTAAAAAACGCTTTTATTGGCAAAATATTTTTGAATCAGATTTCTGTCCTCATCATAAATATCCTCATAAAACCGGATTTTACCGTCTTTCCCTTCACAGGTGAAGTAACGGATATAGAGCGGCAGCTTATGAAATCCGCTAAACATATGTTTTTCGCCCCGTGCAATATAGGCTTTAATGGTATCCGCAGGGATACGGAGGGTATCGTTCCGAACCAGGTAATTGGCGAGTTTTTCCCATTCTTTCACACGAACACAGCCATGACTGATGGCCCGGTAAGATTTGCCGAACATCCAGCGCACATTGGTATCATGGATATAAACACTGTATTTATTCCTGAAATTAAATTTAATAACCCCCAGGGAATTATCATCTCCCTGTCGTTGTTTTAACTGGTATGGAAAATGTTCCCTGTTGAGTTTATACCAGTTGATTGTTGTAGGGTCAATCACACTGTCCTCGTCGTTGACAACCATGAGATTTTGTTCGGCCAGAAATTCCACATTCTTTTGAATTTTTGGCAGCATCTCCTTAAAAATAATGCTGTACGGCACGGTCCATTGTGGCATGGTGATAAAATTCGAAATTTCACTGGTCAGCTGGGGAGACCGGGTAACGGGTCCGCCAACAATTACCTTGGATGAAAAAACAACTGTATCAGCATTGATCACGCGAAGTGAATACGCGGGCAGGTTTACCCATACATATGTTTCCGGAAGGGAATCCGGTAACTGTTTATAACGGTCAAGCGTAACCGCAATACGTTTGAATTTTTCCAGGTCTGTATTATTCAGTTTATCAACGAGGGAATTGGAAGTCTCCCCCGTGATTTTAAATTCATATTTCCTTTGAAAGCGGATGATGGCCGACCTGAATTTCCGATAACTCATCGGAGGTACCGTATCCGCAAGATTCCCCGTTTCCACCAGTCGCTTCTGTAAAAGGTGAAAAAAACTTACAGAATCCGTATAGGGATACGGAAGATAAGTATACGGAGCAAAGGAGGCAGAGTCCAGGAATGATCCGATATATGCCCTCAGGGAATCGTAACCTTTTGAACGAGGTTCCAGATTATGAAGCACCTGGGAAACATTACCGGTTTGTAAGGCTTCATTCAGGGCAGCCGTATAAAAATTATTGCGCAGAATGGTATCGGTTCGAAGGGTAACCGTGTCATAAGGAATCCGGCCCTGTTTCAGATCTTTGGCCATTTGGAAAAAAGCATCCGTCAGCAGAAGATCCTTTCGTGCCCAGAGAGCCGCGTTGCGGGCCGCATTGGTATCCAGGGCAAAAGCCCGGTCAATAAAAGCCAGCAGGTAATAGTGATAATCGTTGGGGAAAAGCCCCCAGAGCCGGCTGTTCTGAATAAGATTGATGAACGACACTCCTTCCGGAGTGGTTTTTTCATTTCTGAGCCAGATGGGCTGATAATCACTGGCGGCATACAGACTGTCAATCAGCTGCGTAAATGAAATGATCACAGAATCGTTCAGCCGGTTCTGATGTGTCTTCAGGTAATCCAGGGTACGATGAATATCTTCCGCTGTACTTTCCGAGAGTTTTACCGGATTGACCACAATGTGTTTTTCCGGTGCCCTGTCTTCTTTATTTTTACATTGAAAGAAAAAAATACCTGCAACACAAAAAAATAAAAAATACGATCTGCGATTTCTCATCTAAGTATACCGGGTTTGAAAATTAACCGTGGACCTTCTGCGGGAACGATCCTCCGGCCATGGCCTTTAAAGAAACAACATATTGGATGAATAACAAAATATTGAAGGGTGATCAGAAAATACATGTTTTCACAGCCATTTTTCTCCTCTTGAATTCAATGGTTTACGCACAAAATCTGCCAGTGAGCACTTATGGATTGACTTATATCAATAACATTTCCTTATATAAAAAAAGTATTATAAATCATCCGGAAAAGGAAATGGTTCCGGTTGGAAAAATCCGGGGCCTTGTACTGGACCTCCGGTATGCGACACAGATAATTTCACACATAAAAGATTGTATCCTGCAGGCACAACATCCACTTTCCTCAGAAAACAGGTGTATCATGGCGTTGGATAGTGTGGCCATGGAACTATCCCGCCAGGGAATAATGCTGGTCATTTTTGATGCCTATCGTCCCTATTCCGTCACTGTTGAATTATGGAACCGGGTAAAAGATGATCGATATGCAGCGAATCCGGCAAAAGGAAGCGGGCATAATCGTGGCATTGCAGTGGATCTGACCCTGGCAGATGCGAAAACACACCAGTTGCTTCCTATGCCCACAGATTTTGATAATTTTTCTGATTCTGCGCATCAGAATTTTTCCGGGACGGATGCAAAACGCAAAGCCAACCGGGAATTGTTAAAGCAGACCATGGAAAAATATGGATTTATCCCTTTATCTACTGAATGGTGGCATTTTAGCTGGCCGGCACCGGAAGATTTTGAAGTACTGGATCTGAGTTTTCAGCAATTGTCTGATTTGGCGAAAAACAATAGTGCAAACTAGCCTTTTAAAACCCGGGGAATTTTTTGTTCCAAAAGCAGAAGATCAGCCAATACAAGTGCGGTTACCGCTTCCAGCACTACCGGAACACGAAGTGCAATGCAAAGATCATGACGGCCCTTTACTGAAAATACTTCCAGGTTTCCCGTTTCCCGGTTAAAAGTCTCCTGTTCTTTCGGAGTGGATGAAGTTGGTTTAACGGCAATTCTGAAAACCAGTTCATTTCCATTACTGATGCCGCCCACAACCCCACCCGCATGATTGGTCATTGTTCTGCCGGTTTTATCAGCAATGGCATCATTGTGTTCCGAACCGAACATCCGTGCGGCTGCAAAACCGGTTCCGAATTCGATGGCACGAATGGCAGGAATAGAAAACACAGCATGGGCAATCAATGATTCCACACTGTCGAAAAATGGTTCGCCCAGGGACGAAGGCAGGTTTTGGACACGGCATTCCACAATACCCCCTACCGAATCTTTTGCATCAATGGCTTTTTGAAGTCCCGCTTCCAGATCTGTTAATCCGGCGATTTCCTTTATTCCGGCCTTCACTTCCGTATGAATGAGATCCAGAACTTTTTTTGCAATCACACCGGCCGCCACCAGGGCCACCGTAAGTCTTCCGCTGAAATGACCTCCGCCCCGATAGTCTTCAAAACCACCAAATTTTTCATGCGCCACAAAATCTGCATGTCCCGGTCGCGGGATGGCTCTTAATTTTTCATAATCACCTGAGCGGGTATTATTATTTTCAAACAGAATGGTAATGGGTGCACCGGTGGTTCTGTCATTAAAGATGCCGCTTTTAAAAATGGGCAGATCAGATTCCTGCCTGGGGTGGTGCCTTTTTGGATGCCACCTTTTCTTCTTTCTATATCAGATATAAAATCTTCTGCCCGTAAAGATAATCCGGCAGGACAACCATCCAGAATCAGACCCACGCCGATACCGTGTGATTCACCAAATATGGTCATCCTGAATATGCGTCCAAATGAATTCATATTAAAAAATCTTATCTAATATATTAACTGAAACACCAAGTTTGGTAAGATCATCGAAAAAAGCCGGATAAGATTTATTAATGGCATCCGCTTTTTCAATAAATACCGGTCCTTCTGCTCTTAGTGCAGCAACTGCCGTTGCCATAGCAATGCGGTGATCATGCCTGGAATGAACGGTTGCAGATTGCAACAGGTCCGTTCCATGAATACCCATTACATCGTCATGAATTAGGATACGAACGCCCATTTTACCAAATTCCTCCTGCAAGGTAAGGGCCCGGTCACTTTCTTTATGTGCAAGACGGCTTACCCCCTTAATAAAACTGGTCCCCTGACAAACCGAAGCCAGTGCAACCAGCGGAGGAAAAAGATCCGGACAATCCGTGGCATCAAAATGAAATGCTTTTAATTTTTTTTCATTCTCCTGACCCGATCTGAATTTCATTTTTATTAAACTTTATCCCGGCTCCTGCATCCTTCAGTGCCTGCAAAATAGCTTTGTCTGCCTGTGTGGAATCCCTGTCCAGGCCCCGCACCGTTGCCTCCCGGCTATGGCCCCGGCCACCAGCAGGAAAGCGCCTCCGCTCCAGTCGCCCTCCACTTTATATTCTATTGTTCCGGTTGGTTTAACCCAGGGTTCCGGTGAAAAATAAAAACTCTGATAATCCCGGTTTTCAGGAACCTTCAGCCCGAATGAGCGCATAACCGATAACGTTAGATCGATATAAGGACGGCTTTTCAAATTTTTTACGGTAATGGAAATATCCTGTGCATCTGCAGCCGCATAGGCCATTAACAGTCCCGTCAGAAATTGCGAACTGAGGGAACCGTCTGTTTCAATATTGGCAGGTACCAGGGGTCCTTTCAGCTGGAGCGGCAGTCTGCCCATATTGGACTTCACTTCCACTCCCAGTCTGGGCAGGATCTCATCAAAAAAATCCATTGGTCTTGATAACAGACTTCCCTCACCTTCAATTGTCATCGTCTTCCGGCTCAGGGCCACCAGCGGAGCAAACATCCGGATGCCCAGTCCGCTTTCACCGCAATTCACAAAATCATTTGCAGGTAGTATACCCTGGCTTTCGATCTGCAAGTGAACCATCCGGAAGATTTTCCACCACCGCACCAAGACCCGGATAACCCCCAGAGCTGCAAGGTCGTCGTTGGAAGATCCCGGATTAATGATATGGGATTTTGTATGTGAAACCAATGCAGCTGCACAAGCCCGTTGCATGGAACTTTTGGAAGCAGGTGCCTGAACACTGCCCCTGACAATGGATGGGGAAATCGTAACATTCATCGTTATTATCTGGCCCGGGCTATGGAATAAAGAAGTTTTTCGAGCTGTGCCATCGGAATAGGTTTAATAACTGCCTTACCCAGTTTTTCGAGTACTACATAATGCATGATATCCCGTATTTTCTTTTTATCCATGCGCATGATCTCAATCACTTTTCCGAAATCAACCGGTATATCAATGGGCAATCCATATTGCTGAAGCAGACTGGTAACCCGGGCTGTTTCCTTAAAATTCATCATTTCTTCTGAAATCAGGCAGGCTGCTTTAATGCCGATAGAAATGGCATGACCATGTGGAAGATGGTATACATTTTCAACTGCATGACCAAGAGTATGTCCAAAATTCAAAAGCCTCCGTTCATTTCCTTCAAACTCATCTTTCTGTACGATGGTTGATTTGATCATAACATTTTTACGAATGAGTTCCGTCAGGGCTTTTTTATCTTTCCGGTAACGGTTTATGGATTTTTTTTCGAGCTCGCGAAAAAGCGTGGCATCTTTTATGGCAGCATGTTTGATCACTTCTGCAAAACCATTCACCCATTCTTCGGCAGGAAGTGAATTTAAGAGGGAGACATCATAAAATAAGAATCCGGGCTGGCGAATCACGCCGACCATATTTTTGTAATTCCCGACATCGATTCCATTTTTACCTCCGATGGAAGCATCAACCATACCCAGAATGGAAGTGGGTACAAAACCAAATGGAACACCACGCATGTACACAGAGGCAACATAACCGGTAATATCGGTTACCACACCACCACCCACCCCGATAAGGGTTGTTTTGCGGTCAGCACCGAAACTGATCAGCTGATCGATGATCTGATCGACTGTGGATTGAACCTTGAAAGTTTCACCGGCGGGAATCTGGATGAACCGTACGCCTTTAAAATGTTTCCGGTGACTATCGTAAATATGCTGGTCAGTAATAAAAATAGACCTGTCTTTCTCCACCAACTCTCCGATTTGTGCAAATGATGCATCAAAATAACAGGTGGTTTTTGAAGCGGAAAATGAAAAAGTCTTTTTCAGCATGATGGGTTCTTTACTAAGAATTCATGATTTTATTCTGGTGATTGATACTTTCCATGTGCACCGCGTCAAAATATTTGGTAATAAATTCCTGGCTCAAGCCCAGTTTATCACCTTTTTTAAAGGCCCTTTCCAGAATGGCATTCCAGCGATTTGTTTGCAGAATGGTAATATTATTATCCTTTTTATACTGTCCGATCTTTTCAGAAATCTTCATTCTTTCTCCGATGATCTGCATCAGTTCATCATCGAGCTGATTGATCTGCTGACGCAATTTTTCCAGATTGCGCATGATATTCTTCGGATGCAACATCTTCCTTGCGCCAGCGGATTGCCGACATCATTTCACCCAGTTTTGCCGGTGTGATCTGTTGTTTGGCATCGCTCCAGGCTTTATCCGGATCGATATGACTTTCGATAATCAATCCGTCGAAATCCAGGTCAATCGCTGTTTGTGCAACTTCCTGCAGAATATCCCGGCGTCCGCAGATATGGGAAGGATCATTGATGAATAACATACCCGGATGGCGGCGTTTCATTTCGATGGCCAGATGCCACATCGGTGCATTCCGGTATTCTGTATTTCCATAAGAACTGAATCCACGATGAATCAGACCGATTTGTTTGATTCCTGCTTTGGCCACACGTTCAACTGCTCCGATCCAAAGTTCCAGATCAGGATTGATTGGATTCTTGATCAGTACCGGAACATCTACTCCGCGCAGTGCATCAGCAACATCCTGTACGCTAAACGGATTTACCGTTGTGCGTGCACCGATCCACAGTACATCCACATCAAAATGCAGTGCATCTTCCACCTGTTTGGCGGTAGCCACTTCCACAGCCACCGGAATGCCGGTAAGTTCTCGTGCCTTTTGCAGCCAGGGCAATCCCTTGGTGCCAATGCCTTCAAAACTTCCCGGACGGGTTCTGGGTTTCCAGATACCTGCCCGCATCATATCCACCTTGCCGGTTTCCTGTAACTGCGCTGCTGTTTGCATTACCTGTTCTTCGGTTTCTGCACTGCAGGGACCGGAAATGATCAGGGGACGTTTCATCCAGGCTTCCTGCGTGATTTCTTTCATTGATTTAGTTGCTGTTACCATGACTATTGATTTGTCGCTTTTATTTTTATTGATCTGTCAAATGTGAATTCACATTTACCACATTACCTCGAATTCGCATCATTCATCCTGATCCTCCTGCCTTTATAATTCTTCCCGTCAATTGCCCTGATCATCTGGGGGGCTGATTTTTTGTCGATCTCGATCCAGCTGTTCATTTCCTTCATATCGATTTTTCCCAGCACTTCTTTTCGCAGATCACTCATATCCAGGATAAACTGAAGAAAACTGGCTTTATAAAAACCATCTTTGGTTCCGAGGTTCACAAATAATTTTACAAAATCGCCATTGCCTGGTGAAAAACTGGAAGCGGGACGTGATGGTTCCCTGCGGCTTCCACCGATGGGGATGCGTTCCCTTTGCCCACGGCCCGGAGCTTCCTTGTCACGTTGCACTGCACGAACATTCAGGTCTTCCGCATTTTCATAATATTTTAGAAAGCGGTAAAATTCCTTGGCTGCAACCCTTTTCAAAATTTCCTCCTTGCTTACATCAGCAAATTTTTCCTCCAGCATGGGAACATAGGTTTCATAGTCACCATGACTGATATCGGCCTGAAATAATTTTTCCATAAAATGAAAAAACTGTTTACGGCAAACATCTTTTCCGGTGGAATTTCCACTTTATGAAAAGGCACCTGAACCATACGTTCAATCTGTCGTAGTTTCCCAAGTTCCCGGTATTAACAATTGAAAGACAAATCCCGGTATTTCCCGCCCTGCCGGTTCTTCCGCTCCGGTGCGTGTACACTTCCACATCATCAGGCAGTTCATAATTGATCACATGGGTGATTCCCTCTACATCAATCCCTCGGGCAGCCACATCGGTTGCGATCAGCAACTGAAGTGATTTTTCCCTGAACTCGCCCATCACTTTATCGCGCTGCTGCTGGGTGAGATCGCCATGCAGGGCATCGATATCATATCCTTCCCGGGTAAGTTTTTCTGAAATATTCTGTGCATCTGCCTTGGTACGTGTAAAAATGATACCGTAAATCCCGGGATTAAAATCGATCATCCGTTTTAAGGCTTCATAACGGTGATGCGCATTCGTAATAAAATACTGGTGATCAATATTTTTATTCGCCGTATTCATTTTTCCAACGGTAATCTCCATCGGAGTCTTCATGTATTTACGGCTCACCCGTTTTATTTCCGGAGGCATCGTTGCGCTGAACAACCAGGTTGCATCCCGTTTGGGTGTATTCTGCAGAATGAATTCAATATCATCCTGGAATCCCATATTCAGCATTTCATCGGCTTCATCCAGAACCACATATTTTATCTCCTCCAGGTTGATGGCTTTTCGTTCGATCAGATCGATCAGTCTGCCCGGTGTTGCTACCACGATCTGAACACCTCTTTTCAAATCCCTGATCTGCATACCGATGGATGTACCGCCATAAACCGCAAGCACCTGCACACCTGTCATGAATTTTTTGAAGAGCTCCAGTTCTGATAACGATCTGCATACAGAGTTCCCGGGTGGGACAAACCACCAGGGCCTGGGGAAAACGATTTTCCAGTAACCAGGAGATGCAACAGGGGCAGTCCGAAAGCAGCTGTTTTACCGGTTCCCGTCTGTGCCAGGCCAACCAGGTCCTTGGTGCCACTTAATAAAACAGGAATGGCCTTCTCCTGGATGGGGGTGGGCTGGGTATAACCTAAAGCTGTTACAGCCTGTAACAGGTTCTCATGTAATCCAAGCCCTTCAAATGTACTCATACAGTTCTAAAATTTTGCGCAAAGGTACGTTTTTAAGCTCAACGCCTAATGCCTAACGCTTAACGCTTTATAAATATAAACCAGATTCCATCTATGTGTTTTTTCTTACCAGACAGATTTGTCAATAAATTCATCAGGTCAGGAGTCAGGCATTTGGCGTTAAGCGTCAAGCTTTACAGCCTTAAGTTTTATTCCAGAATTCTCCTGATTTTATTCGCATTTTCCATCAGTTCCTGCAAATACGCATAGTTTTCCTTTTCCAGGCAACTTTTGAATTTTCGCAATTGCATGATATGTTCATTCAGCACATCCAACACATTTTCCCGGTTCTGCATAAAAATCGGCCCCCACATCGCCGGGCTGCTCTTGGCCAGCCTTACCGTACTTTCAAAACCACCCCCTGCCAGTTCAAAAATGGCATCTTCTTCCCTTTCCTTTTCCAATACCGTATTGGCCAGCGCAAATGAGGTGATATGGGAAATATGACTAACATAGGCAGCATGTATATCATGACTTTCTGCTTCCATATATACCAGTGACATTCCCAGAATGGAATAAATTTTTTCAACAATCTCCACAGCTTCCGGATCTGATTTTTCCTGTTCACAAATCACACAGGAGCGTCCGTGAAAAGCATCGTGTACCGCCGCTTCCGGACCGCTATATTCGGTTCCCCACATCGGATGCGTGGCAACAAACCGGGATCTTTTCGGATGATCAGCAACAGACGCGCATAAGGCCTGCTTGGTTGAACCGGCATCCACCACGATCTGTTCCGGTGTGATCAGATCCAGTACTGTTTTCATTACCGGCAGGGTGACATCTACCGGGATCGCCACATAAATTAAATCACTTTGTTTTACGGCTTCTTCGAGTGACATTACTTCATCAATGATCCCGAGTTCCAGTGCCTTCTGTGCGGTAGCCCCGCTCCGGCTCACACCGATAACTTTTTTAACCAGCTTATGATCTTTCAGTGCGAGACTGAATGATCCGCCAATCAGACCTACCCCTACGATGGTAACGGTATTAAACATGATGTTTTGATTTAATAAATCCTGCCTGCTTAATTCTTTCAAAACTTTCCTGAATTTTTTCCTCTGTTGCACACAGACTTACCCGGATATACTGATTTCCGGCAGTCCCGAAAATGCCGCCGGGTGTTACAAAAACATTTGCCTTATACAGTAAAAGATCACTCAATGCATACCCGTCTGAAATTCCTTCCGGAACGCGGGCCCAGACAAAAAGTCCCGCCTGGTTTTTTGAAAAATGGCAGCCAAGGCCCTCAAGCATATCTTCAACAATTTTCTTACGTCGCCGGTATACTTCATTTACTCCGGTATACCAGGACCCTGGCAGGGAAAGTGCTTTGGCCGCCGCAAGCTGCACCGGCAGGAACATGCCACTATCCATATTGCTTTTAAACCGGAGAATATTTTCAATATGATTCGATTTTGCCATCAGCATTCCAACTCGCCATCCGGCCATATTGTGCGATTTACTCAGCGAATTCAATTCGATTACCTGGTCGGTCAGCCCTTCAGCCTGCAATATGCTCATCGGTTCCTCATTCAAAATAAAACTATAGGGATTATCATGTACCAGTAAAACCTGATTTTCTTTTGCAAAGGTGATAAGCTGTTCAAAAAGTTTCAGGGTTGGCAACTGTCCGGTCGGCATCTGCGGATAATTCACAAACATCAGAACAAATTCCTGACCTGATTTTTTGGTCTGAATTAAATCCTTCAATGCTGAAAAGTCAGGCAACCAATTATTTTCTTCTTTCAGTTCATAGCTGCCAAGGGTTGCACCCGCAAGTTTTGCCGCGCTTTGATAGGTAGGATATCCCGGATTCGGAATCAGTACCAGATCACCCGGGTTAATATAGGTCATGCAGATATGCATGATTCCTTCTTTGGATCCGGCCAGGGGTAAAATTTCCAGGTCAGGGTTCAACTCAACCTGGTACCATTGCCTGTACCAGTCGGCCATGGCTTTACGCAATACAGGTGATCCCTTATAACTCTGATAAGCATGCGAACCTGGCTTACTGCTCTCCTCCTGTAAAATCCGGATAACCTCCGGATGAGGTGCCTGGTCCGGGCTGCCAATACCCAGACTGATAATATTTTTTCCCTGCGGTTAAGCTCTTCAATCTCCCGTAATTTTTTAGAGAAATAATATTCGCCAATTCCGTTTAGTCTTTCAGCCGTATTCATTTTTTAAGCTTAACGCGGAAAGCTTAACGCTTAACGCCTTTTATTAATAATTTGCAACTCCTCTTTCTGTCATCTGTCATCTGTCATCTGTCATCCGTCATCTGTCATCCGTCAACTGTCATCCGTCAATCATCGTCATCCTGTTATCCGTCAACCACCTATGCATTTATTCCCTTCCTATATACACCATAAATTTTCAATTCCGATATCGCTGGTTTAATTACTTCGATCACATTTTCAAATTCGTCCGGGTTTTCAAATTCCATGTCTGCGTGAAAACTATATTTCCAGTCGCTTCCGGGAATAGGATATGACTGCAGTTTACTGAGGTTGATGCCTGCATCGGCAATCAGCGTGAGTACCTTGGCCAGGCTTCCCCGGGAATGATCGGTATGAAATGTAACCGAAGCTTTATTGGCATCATTCACCGGTTCCGCATTCTCCCTGCGGAATAATACCAGGAAACGTGTATAGTTATTTCTCATCGTATGAATATCCGGAGCTAACATATCCAGCTGAAATAAATTCGCCGCAAGAACACTTGCAATACCTGCGATATGTTTGCTTTTGCGCTGATGGATATGTTTTGCACTCAGGGCGGTATCTTCCGTTTCCACCAGCTTCCAGTCGTACTGATTCAAAAAATCCATGCATTGCAGAATGGCGATCGGATGCGAATGAACTTCTTTGATATCTTTAAAGGTGATACCGGGATTTACCAACAGATTCTGCCGGATCTGTAAATAAATTTCACCCACGATCACGAGATCACTGTTTCGCAGCAGGGAATAGTTCGGGAGAATACTTCCGGCTATGGAATTTTCGATGGCCATCACGGCGGCATCACAAAGGGAAGGATCGGCTGCAGATTTAACCACATCCTGAAAACGGGCACAGGCCAGGATATTGGTTTTATCTCCAAAGAAAATACGGACCGCTTCCTGATGAAAACTTCCTTCATATCCCTGAATGGCGACGCGTTGAATGGGGTATTGCATACGATAAAAAAAAATCCCGGCTTTTGACCGGGATTCTATTGTTAAGTTTTAAAAATTACTTGGCGATTAACAAAAGCATTCCCGGTCTGCTTCTAAAATAGAAGTAAAAATAAAATCCAAAATAACGGTATGCTTTTGCGATTGACATATATGTATTCAAAAATAAATGATTCCGGCGATTCAGCAAATTTATTTTGACCGGCTGCTCCCTATTGGCTGTTAAGTCTCCGTTCCTGGAGGGAATTAACAAGTTTGAAAAGATGAAAAGGCTTGTAAATTCTCCAGTCCGGCTGTTCGATCAGGTCAATATACCGGTCCAGTTTGGCCCGCCGGAAGTCATATTGCGTCTGTTCCGGCATATTGATACAAATCACCCATCCCTGCTGCTCTCCCGTTTCTTCCAGCCATTCTTCATAATAATCCTTATCCCCGCTGTGAAAATTCAAAACATTTTCCGCAATCAGGATGAACTTATAAATACCCTCCGCCATGAATTTATCCGCCACTTCCCGTTTCAGGCTCATGATATCATTTTCAATCGCATCATTCCATTCCCCGATCAATTCAATGATCATATACTTTTCTTCATAGTCGGCCAACAGCACTTTGAGGTAAAGTGTTTTCGAACCGAATTCATCCCATTGCGGATGTATGAGGTAATTATAAATCGCCTGGGTAAATTCAAATTCTGAATAGATCCGTCCGAAAAACGGGGATCGCTCATCTTCTTCGCTCACGTAGATGTGGCGCCAGTTATAATATGGTTCTATATTATGCATTATTTCCTCCGGCTGTCGGCCGCTTTTTTAACGCTTCCATATTTCAATAATAAATCTTTTGCAAGGGGGTAATCTGCAATTCCCGTCTGATTCATGAGCATACGGGTACCCCGGTCGATCAGTTTACTGTTCGTAAGCTGCATATTGACCATGCGGGTATCTTCCACC
>CAVSSI010000004.1:330000-913154 GCA_963730655.1 uncultured Bacteroidota bacterium | reverse complement strand
TCCTCCCCGTCTTTGGCCGTGGTTACTTCATATCCTTCCCGAACCAGATTGTATTGGAGAACTTCCAGGATGTCGGGCTCATCATCTGCGATTAGAATTTTCTTGCCTTTGGCATCCATTAACAAATAATTTACGCAAACCTAATAGAAATATGGCGTCATGACGGGGAAAAGGTCCGAGTTTACAATTTTTTAATACTGGCTTAATTAAGCTTAAGGCCTAAAGCCCAAAGCCTAAAGCCTAAAACCCAATGTAAAGATCAAGTATTCTACCGCCAACTGTCAACCGCCAACGGTCATCCGTTAACCGTCATCCGTTATCCGTCATCCGTTATCCGTCATCCTTAATTGGGCTTGGACATCCCATAATTGGCTGTATTTTTGTTGAATCGGGGTGGACAATTAAAATATGAACAGATTTATCCGTTTTCTCTTTTTTCCGTTTTTCCTATTGCTGGCGTACCCGCTGACTGCACAAACTGTTAGCCCTGGCTTTTAAAATTCAACAGGAACGGAAATTATGGCATGAAAATATTGACCGGGAGCAAAAGCGGCTTCTGGCCCTCGATGGCCATCCGGATGATATCATCCAGGCCAGCAAAGATGAAAATATCAATCTTCAGATCGCCGATGTCATGATCCGGCAGGTAGATCTTCTCCAGGAAAGTATAGAAATGGATTCCACCCTTAGCGGGCAGATGAAGATCAAGAATCTCCGTTCCCTGGAATCCATGGTCAAAGGATACAATAATAATTTCAGGAAAAAGGATTTCCCGCCATCCATGGCACCTGTATTATTTGATGCCTTTGTAAAAGCTATGAGCCCTGGACCAGCATAACAAGAGTATTCAGCCCGTAATTGCTGAATATAATTATGGTGTGGGCAAAATTCTGGTGGAATGTTTTTTATTGCCGGTAGAAAATCCCGGTGTTAAAGCCTCCCGTATCCTGCTGATCCGCAAATATGCCGAATTGCATCCGGAAGATATTTTCACTATTCTCAGTGCAAACCCTAACCTGCCGTTTGCAGACAGCCTGATCATTGTCGGCGGCAAAAAAAATATCGGCAAATTATACGATTATGCCTCGGGAAATACGGTTCTGGCTACACGCATCCGAAACAGCCCGGATTCCCTGATTCTGATGGTAAGTAAGATCGCATCCAGTAAAAGCGGCCAGCTTTATCTTCCTTTTCTGGATAACCTGATCAATCACCGGATTACGATTGCCGATATAAACAAAGTAAAGGACGATAACCTGCTTTACTACAAACTCCTGGTCAAACACGCGCATGGACTATGCGGAGCGAATGCTCCCGCCCCGGTACGATACGGCCCTGGAAATGGAAGCGCTCACCAATATGCTGCAACGAAAGGGAAAGGATGTTTTTGTTCGCGAAATCAATGCCCTTCATGATAAACCGGCTTCCGTACGATTTAAAATCCTGGATCCGCTCACTCCCGCTGAACTGTATTACCTCGTGGTGCTGAGTGAAGATGAAATTTATACTTCCAGTTACCTGGGTGTTTATGACAGGATTTTTCAACGCATGAACGTGCCGCGCGGAGACAGCCTGATTATTGAAATGCATGGTGACTATTTCAGGAAATTCATCAAGATGGCTGCGGCTTATAATAAGCTGGATTATTTTCTGGCCACCATGGATAAGGACAATGCAGCGACGATCATGAAAGCCTTTATCATCGGTCTGGAAAGAGCAAATGAAGAAGATGCCGTGGATGTGGCGGATTCCTATAGCAGCATTTTCGATAAAAATCCTCCGCTTGCGGCTTTTGTACTGAATGAAGTGAAGTGGAACTATAAGAGGAATATGCTGAACAGCGACAAGCGGGGTACCGTAATCTACCAGTTGATGGAAGCGCTTTTTGAATCCGCCGATACAACAAGCCAGATCGATCTTTCCGCCAAACTGGGTATTCCGCCGGTATATACAGTGAACTATGATTCCCTGAAAGACGATAGCGGCCGGGTGATTCAGCAGGTATTTTTTTATGGGGATGAAGACAAGGACGGTCAGAATTCCTATCAGGATTTTCTCCGGTTATTTTTAAAAAAGCCGGAATGGAAAATTACCGTGAATCCAACGAATGAATGGGTTGACAATACAGTCGCTGAAAGGAAAACCGGTTTGGATTTTTGCCAACCGGCCACTATACGGCGAAGATGATCCGGATGATAAGGCACAGCATCACCTGGAAGATTATCTCTTTGATAACAAATTACAGCCTACCATCTATATTCATCGCGGACATAGTTATCATGTACGGTACAGCCTTAAACAAATTCAGCCTTCAGCGAAGATTGTGATCCTGGGATCCTGCGGTGGCTATAACAATTTGAGTGAAGTGCTGAGTATCAGTCCGGATGCGCATATCATTTCGTCCAAACAGGTGGGAACCAAATCGGTGAATGAACCGATTCTGCAGGCAATCAATAATGACCTGCTGGCAGGCACAAATATAGACTGGCTGCCCATCTGGAAGTCTTTAACGGAAAGATTCAGTAAGGATCCCGTAGCAAAGGAACGCTTTGAAGATTATATACCTCCGTATAAAAATCTCGGTGTGATCTTTATCAAAGCCTACCGGAATGCCATGGGCGAAGAAGAATAATTAATAATTAATAATTCATAATTATTCGCAGACCTTTGATATTAATTTTTATCTTCGATGGCCTTGTCCGTTTCCAGAAAAAAGATTTTCGATTTTAGTCAGCTTCGCAGGGTTTTGCAATATACCAGCCCGTATAAAAAATGGTTTTACGGATCCATCACTCTGTCCATCCTCCTGGCTGTTATTTCTCCCCTGCGTCCTTTTCTCATCCAGTACACGGTAAATACTTATATCCGGGGAGGACTCAATGCAGATGCAACGATCCGCGACCGGATGATTCAGCTGATCATTTATATAACCATCCTGCAGATCGGGATTTTGCTGATTGAAACGGCACTCCGGTTCTATTTTTCATTTATTACGGCATGGCTTGGACAAACCGTTGTGAAGGATCTCCGGATTGCCGTTTATAAAAGAGTTCTTACCCTGAATCTGTCCCAGTATGATAAAACACCGATCGGTACCCTCACTACCCGCACCATCAATGATATTGAAGCCATCAATGATATTTTTTCTGAAGGACTTGATTCCCATTGTATCCGATCTGCTTTCCATTATTTCGATTCTGCTATTCATGTTTCTGTCCAACTGGCAGCTCACCCTGATTTGCCTGATCCCTTTTCCCATACTGATCGTGGCCACTTATTTTTTTAAGGAAACGGTGAACAAGTCTTTTATCCGGGTGCGGAATGCGGTAGCCGCCCTGAATGCCTTTGTTCAGGAACATATTACCGGAATGCAGATTGTACAGGCTTTTGCATCAGAAGAAAGGGAGTACAGCCATTTCCGGAAAATAAACCGGGAACACCGGAATGCAAATATCAAAGCGATTTTCGCCTATTCCGTATTTTTCCCTGTAGTTGAAATCGTGCTGGCCTTTTCAACGGGTCTGCTCGTTTGGTGGGGCGCCAGTCAGGTTTTACACCTTCCCGGAAAACAGGCCGCAGCACTGACGGGAGAAATCATTGCTTTCTTTTTATACCTCAATTTATTGTTCAGGCCACTTCGGCTGATTGCCGATAAATTCAATACCCTGCAGATGGGGATGGTTGCCAGTGAACGGGTATTCAGAGTACTCGACAATAAAGATACCATGCCGGATGAGGGAATATATGCTCCGGGTAAACTGGCGGGAAAAGTAAATTTTGAAAATGTATATTTTGCGTATACTGATGAACGTTATGTGCTGAAGAATATTTCATTTCATATTGAGCCGGGTGAAACCCTGGCGATTGTTGGTCATACCGGCAGCGGTAAGACTTCCATCATCAGTATCCTCAACCGGCTATATGCCATTCAGAAAGGCAGGATACTGATTGATGACCGGCCCATCGAAACCTATAAACTGGATGCGCTCCGGGGATCCATCGGTGTGGTACTGCAGGATGTATTTCTGTTTTCCGGATCTATCCTGGATAATATTACCCTGCGGAACACGGAAATATCCTTTGAACAGGTGGTTGATGCAGCCAAACTGATCGGGATGCATGAATTTATTCTGCGTCTTCCGGGAGGATATGATTATGATGTTATGGAACGGGGAAACACACTTTCCCTGGGTCAGCGTCAGCTGATTTCCTTTATCCGGGCACTACTATTTGACCCTTCCATCCTGATTCTGGACGAAGCCACTTCTTCTGTGGATACCGAATCGGAAACACTGATCCAGGAAGCCATCGGTAAACTGATTGCGAATCGTACATCCATCGTGATTGCACACCGGTTGTGTACCATCCGTAAGGCAAATAAGATCCTGGTACTGGATAAAGGGGAGATCCGGGAAATCGGAACCCATGATCAGCTGATGGAAAAGGAAGGATTCTATTTCAAACTGCACCAGATGCAGTTTGAGAAAATTTGAGAATTCGGGAATTCGCGAATTCGGGAATATCTGTCTTAATTGCCTAATTGTTAACCTTTAAGATCCAAAATAATACCATGAATCTGCAAAAAATCTCCAGTTTTCAAATTCCCGAATTCCCGAATTTTCAAATTTTCCTGGCCTCTAAAAAACGTTTGAAAATTACCCCCCGACCCTTATCTTTGCGGCAAAATTAGATACCGCATGATTTCAGGAAGGTTCAAATCTTTATTGGTAGCGGTTTTCAGCGTTTTTTTACTGTCATTTTTCAATGGTGCATCCGCACAGGAGGATAGTGTTCATACACCTGAAAAAAAAGGCTTTGATGCCAAGGAAATTATCTTCGGGCATGTACTGAATAACCATGATTTTCATATCATAGATATTCCGAATGATAAAGGGGAATTGCATCCGGTTTCCATTCCGCTGCCGGTGATCCTGTATTCCAAACAAAGAGGCTGGGATGCTTTCATGTCGTCCCATTTTCATCATGGGGAAGAGAACTATCATAATTACATGTTGCTCACGGATAAGAAAATTGCCGAACTTAAACTCGATCCGACAAAATATTACGCCCAGGATATTGTTGCCGTAAATGAAAAAGGAGAAATTGATCCTTCGGTGAGAATATATGATATGTCCCTGACCCGGAACGTTGTTCAGATGCTTATCGCGCTGGGTTTATTTCTGTGGGTGATGCTGGCGATTGCAAAAAAATATAAACAGGGTCAGGGTGTTACTTCAGCTCCGAAAGGATCCCAAAGTCTGTGGAACCGGTAATTACTTTTGTTCGGGATGAAGTGGCAAAACCAAACCTGGGAATAAATATGCAAAATATCTTCCCTTTCTGCTGACCATTTTCTTTTTTATTCTGATCAATAATATTTTTGGATTGATTCCGGGATCGGCAAATGTAACCGGCAATATTGCTTTTACAGCGGTACTGGGTATAATTTCATTTGTCGTGATCCTTGTTCAGTACCGACAAACATTACTGGGGACATATTTTTAATCCACCCGGTGTACCGCTCGGGGTGAAATTCATTCTGGTTCCGGTTGAATTTATCAGTGTTTTCATCAAGCCATTCGCCCTGATCATACGTCTGTTTGCCAATATGGTGGCGGGTCATATTATTATTATCTGCCTGATTTCGCTGATTTTTATTTTTGGTAACATGAATAAATTTGCAGGTTGGGGAACGGCGCCGTTTTCAATTGCATTTACCATATTTATTTACCTGATTGAAGTGCTGGTCGCTTTTTTACAGGCATTTATTTTTACCATGCTTACAGCGGTATTTATCGGTCAGGCGATTGAAGGTAAACTGCATAAAAAGGATGGGCACGATCATGATGCCATGTTAGTGTAAACGTTTTTTTTCACTCAATATAAAGCCACAATTATGGATTTATTAACTATTATGCTCAGCTCACCGGTTGGCAACGCAGGTGGTGCTATTGGTGCTGGTCTTGCTGCAATTGGTGCCGGTATTGGTATCGGTCAGATTGGTAAAGGCGCTGTTGAAGCCATTGCCCGTCAGCCGGAAGCATCCAACGACATTAGAGCAAACATGATCCTGACAGCTGCCCTTGTTGAAGGTGCTGCCCTGTTCGCGATCATTGTAGGCTTTCTGGCAATGGTGTTATAATCATTGCAGTCAAATTAACTGCATCCAAAGCAAAGGGCGGAGGATGCAGTTATTTTAAAAGAAATCAATCTGGAAGTTTTCAAAATGTATAGGTTATGAAGTTACTTCTCCCCGAATTCGGATTATTGATCTGGACCTTACTGGCCTTTCTTGTCGTATTTTTTATCCTGGGAAAATTTGCCTGGCCGGCAATCGTTAAAGGACTGAGAGAAAGGGAAACAGGCATTACGGATTCACTGGCTACCGCTGAAAGAGTAAAAGCAGAAATGGCGCAGTTGAAAAGTGAAAATGAAGCCCTGCTGGCCCAGGCCCGTGAAGAAAGAGCGACCATGCTGAAAGAAGCCCGGGATGCAAAGGATAAAATCATCAACGAAGCCAAAGAACAGGCAAAACTGGCAGCTGAAAAAATCATTGCCGATGCACAGTCTGCGATTGAACAGAAAAAGATGGCTGCACTCATTGAAGTGAAAAACGAAATCGGAATTCTCGTCGTGGAAGTTTCTGAAAAAATCCTGCGCCGGGAACTGGACAACAAAGCGGAGCAGGAAAAATATATTAAGCAGCTGGCTGAAGAAGTAAAACTGAATTAAAAATCCGGGAACCTGAAGATGGTCCCTGTTTTCTCCCGTTAGTAACGGGATCAAATTTTTAAAAATATGCCTAATCCCCGACTTGCTGCCAGATATGCAAAGTCCCTGATTGATCTTTCCATTGAAAAGGGTCAGCTGGAACAGGTATACAAGGATATGCTGTATTTAAAAGGCATTATGCAGGAAAGCAGGGAATTGGTAAACTTTCTGAATAACCCGGTTATTAACAGCGAGAAAAAACTGAAGATTATCCAGACGCATGCGATCCGGACAGACCGGTGAGATTACGCAGTCATTTAACAACCTGCTGATCAGAAAAGGCCGGGAAAGCTATCTTCCTGAAATTGCCGATGCATTTATTGAGCAGTACAAAGAATATAAAGGAATATATACGGTTACGCTAACTACAGCTATTCCGGTCAGTGATGAAGTGAAAAATATCTTCATCAGCAAAATCAAAAGGGAAGGCGTAATGAAAGAAGTGGAACTGGTTTGCGTGGTGCAGGAAAATATCATTGGTGGATTTATACTGGAAGGCAATGGGAGAAGGGTAGATGCCAGTGTAGCCTATGATCTGACTAAAATAAAAAATCGGTTTCTGACAAATGAATTTATTTACCGGTTCCGCTAATCGATTAAAAGAACCATCCTAAAAATTAATATATGGCAGAAATTAAACCAGATGAAATTTCAGCGATACTGCGTCAGCAGCTGAGCAACTTTAATGTGACTGCCGAGATGGAAGAAGTAGGTACTGTACTGCAGGTGGGTGATGGTATTGCCCGTGTATATGGATTGAACAATGTGGGCAGCGGGGAACTGGTGGAATTTGAAAATGGAGTTCGAGCCATCGCACTGAATCTGGAAGAAGACAATGTGGGTGTGGTATTGATGGGAGAAAGCGGAGATATTAAAGAAGGTGCAAAAGTGCGCCGTACCGGAAAAATCGCTTCTATTAAAGTAGGTGAAGGTATGCTGGGCCGCGTGGTCAATACGCTGGGTGAACCCATTGATGGTAAAGGACCGATTACCGGTGAAAGTTATGAAATGCCGCTGGAGCGTAAAGCGCCGGGTGTAATTTTTCGTGAACCGGTAAAAGAACCTTTGCAAACAGGTATCAAAGCTATTGATGCCATGATCCCGATTGGCCGCGGACAACGTGAATTGATCATCGGTGACCGTCAGACAGGTAAAACAGCGATTGCGATTGATACCATCATCAATCAGAAAGAATTTTATAAAGCAGGTAAACCGGTTTATTGTATATATGTTGCGATTGGTCAGAAAGCATCTACCATTGCCGGTGTAATGAAAACACTGAAGGAAAATGGCGCGATGGCATATACAATTATCGTTGCTGCTTCTGCATCTGATCCTGCACCATTGCAGTTCTATGCTCCTTTTGCCGGTGCTGCCATCGGTGAATTTTTCCGGGATACCGGTCGTCCTGCCCTGATCATTTATGATGATCTTTCAAAACAGGCTGTTGCTTATCGTGAAGTTTCTTTGTTGCTTCGTCGTCCGCCGGGACGTGAAGCCTATCCGGGTGATGTATTCTATCTGCATAGCCGTTTGCTGGAACGTGCTGCCAAAATCATTCAGGATGATGACGTGGCAAAAAATATGAATGATCTGCCTGAATCTATCAAAGCATCTGGTAAAAGGTGGTGGTTCACTAACCGCATTGCCGATTATTGAAACACAGGCAGGTGACGTATCTGCCTATATTCCGACCAATGTGATTTCCATTACCGACGGACAGATATTCCTGGAAGGAAATCTGTTCAATGCAGGTATTCGTCCTGCAATTAACGTAGGTATTTCCGTAAGCCGTGTGGGTGGTAATGCACAGATCAAATCGATGAAGAAAGTAGCCGGTACACTGAAACTCGATCAGGCCCTTATACCGTGAAATGGAAGCATTCTCCAAATTTGGAGGTGACCTGGATGCAGCTACAAAACTCGTATTGGATAAAGGTGCCCGTAATGTGGAAATCCTGAAACAGCCACAGTATTCGCCGGTTGCAGTTGAAAAACAGGTAGCCATTATTTATCTGGGAACACAGGGTCTGCTGCGCGAAGTAGCCGTGAGTAAAGTGAAGGCATTTGAAGAACATTTCCTGATGGAAATGGAAAACAAACTGCCCGATGTGCTGGCAGAATTCAAGAAAGGAAATCTCTCTGATGAGGCCATCCGGAAAACGGTTCAGCTGGCCAACGAACTGATTCCGCAATACAAATAGTAAATCTTAGTTGTCAATGAAAATAGTACAAGGTCACCCTAAACCAGATGACCTTTTTTCATGCTGAATGGACAATTAGCAATTGACATTTAACATTGACAAAAGATTATTTTTTGAAACGCTTGCATTATTGAAAAACGCTTGCAATCTTTGTCTTGTCGTTAAGCCGTACCAATCTCCTGATTAACTTCCTTCCAATTTTCCTTCAGTCTGTTTTTATTCTTTTTTGTTCAATAAGCTTTCCAATCCTTCAGAAGAATTGCTTGTTTCCAATCACTATGGGTTATCGGTAAATCCGGATTAAAACAAGTTATGAAGCAAGGCCGTCTGAACATTTATCAGTATTCGAAACTTCCTTTTATTTTGAGAATAACTTCAGTTTTTATTATAATTTTTATAGCAGCTACCACTCAGGCACAATCGCTGATTCCTGAGCTCTCTTTTAAGAATCCTGTTTTAAAAACAGGGAAGGGATGCACGGGGGATGGCCTGGATGGAGCTGTTTATATTTTTGAAAATGTGGGATGGAGTGTGGATGCCCTGGTTACCATACTGGGCCGCAGCAGTGCAGAAGTGTCCCTGACGGATATGGATATAAAAGGACCGGAACAAGATGCTGCCCGGGGTACCGGATATGACAATGCCTGGCAGCCCAGGATAAAGTTTGCCGATGGTCACGCACCGGCACATCAGAGCTGGTGGATGGAATTTAAGATTTCATTTGTAAAACATTTCGAAAGGAACAAGGCCTTATCCGTGAATCAGTTCTTTGTTTCAGGATTGGATATTGACGGGGATGGAAATCAATTACATGAGTTCCAGTCGTATTACAAATTGCATTTTTTTTCACTGGAACAACAAACCGCCATTTTTGCTTCTTCTGTACAGGGTTCAGAAACAGATCCGCTGATCAGGGGCAAACGGTTCGACGGGCCAACGGTAAACTATCCCGGTATTTCAATGGTAGCGGCAGATGCCATGGTAAATAATTTTTATACCGATTCCAGCAGCATAATTGTGCGGCTTGGGGCAGAAACAGGAAATGCCGCCTCTGTGAAATCAGACAGGATGTATGGACTTTTATTTAAGTCACTTGGCTTATGATGTTCCGACAGTTAAAAAGCAACCTGTAAACTGGGTCGCTTCCAACGAAAATCATTAACAGGGCCGGGAATCAAGGCTTAAAAAATATTTGAAGTTTTAGTTTTAAAGGGTACGATCAACAACGGCCGGGCTTGTCTAAGCCTGGCCTTTTTAATTAATATTTGGTTTATATTATAAACTAATTTATATTTGTATCCGGTACTTATGAAATTCACTGCAATGCCTTCCCCATCTGCCCCCCATCGCCGGAACCTGCCTGAAAAGGCTTTTCTTCTGGGCATATTTCTGCTCGGCTGGACAACTGGTGCTTTTTCACAAACAGTGATTTCCGGTAAAGTAAAGGATGATAAAGGGAGACCCATACCCGGGGCCAGCATTTCAGTCAAGAACAGTTTCGACGGAGCAACTTCCGATTCCTCCGGGAATTACAGTTTCAACAGTTCAGATACCGGAATGCAAACCCTTACCGTAAGTTCCGTAGGATATCGGCCCATAGAAGTAACCCTGCAGATTACGGGTAAAACCATCCATATGGATCTCTCCTTAAAAGAAGAGCCCAATGAACTGAAAGCCGTTACCATCTCTGCCGGTTCCTTTGCTGCCGGGGATGCCAAAAGGGGCGCTGTAATGAGTTCCCTGGATATTGCCACCACAGCCGGTTCCAATGCCGATATTACTGCAGCCCTCAAAACACTTCCGGGAGCCCAGCAGGTAGGAGAACAGGAAGGACTGTTTGTACGCGGTGGTACCGGACAGGAAACAAAACAATTCATCGACGGAAGCCTGGTGAATAATCCCTACTATACCAGTGTACCCGATATCGCCACCCGGGGCCGGTTTTCTCCTTTTCTTTTCAAAGGAACCGTATTTCAGCACCGGTGGCTATTCGGCACTCTATGGTCAGGCACTTTCTTCCGTCGTGCTGCTGGAATCCATTGATCTTCCGGAACGTTCTGAAATTGATGCTATCCATCTCCCCCATCGTCGTGGGTGTCGGAACCCAGCAACTGGCAAAGAACAAAAAATTTTCCTGGGGAATGAGCTACAGTTATGTGAATGTGGGTGTTTATTTCGGGCTGGTAAGTCAGAAACCCGACTATTTCCGTTTGCCTGCTTTTCATAATGCTGATGCAAATTTCCGGATCAAGACAAAAAACGGAGGCATGATTAAATATTATACAACGTTTGCATATAATGATCTTGGACTTCGAACAGCGGATATTGACAGTGCTTACCTGAAGAATGCATTTAATCTGGCCAACCACAACTGGTATAATAATCTCAGCTGGCGGGAAAATTTAAACAATGGCTGGAAAATGATGCTGAGCGCGAGTTACAGCACGAACCTGGATAATATTCAGCAGCAAACGGAAATGCAAAAGATCAACAACCATCCGTTTCCCGATTCCATATTCTGGATGAGAACAAAAAATTTTATCCTGTCCAACAAACAAAATCTCGCCCAGGGAAAAGCGGTATTCGAAAAAAGAATATCCGGATTAAGTGCCGTTCGCTTCGGCGGAGAATACTGGTATAGTTATAATCCGCTTATCTATAATGATACACTGCGAACGTTGCGGGATCACCTGATTTCCCTTTTTGCCGAAACGGATATTTATGTTACCAACGAACTGGCTGCCAAACTGGGCGTCCGGTATGAATATTCAACTTTACTCGAACCAGTCTGATATTGCTCCCCGGATTTCGCTTGCCTACAAAACCGGAAAGGATGCCCAGATCTCTGCGGCTTATGGAATTTTTTATGAGAAACCGGATAACCAGCAGTTGTTTTTCTACTCCCAATCTGAAGTTTACCCAGGCCACCCATTATATTCTGAACTATCAGAAAATGAACAAAGACAGATTTTCCGGATAGAAGCCTATTATAAATTATATAAGGATCTTGTAAAAACAGCTCCCGCTCAGCTATAATTATTTTGGCTATAATAACGGTGGCAGCGGATATGCCGATGGAATTGAATTATTCTGGCGGGATAAAAAAACATTTAAGGATTTCGATTACTGGATCAGTTATACCTACCTGAATACAAAACGGGATTTTCTGAATTATCCGACAAAACTTACTCCCGATTTTGCTGCAACCCATACGGCTTCCCTGGTCATGAAACGATTTATTACCGACTGGAAAGCAGGTTTCAATTTGACCTATACATTTGCCACCGGCCGGCCCTACTATAATTTCATGATCAATAAGACCGGTAAATATTATACTGCGCAGATGAAGGCCATACCAAAGATCTATCAGAGCCTGAATTTCAGTTGTGAATATGTTCCGAGCCTGGGCAAAGTAAAACCCAAAACCTTTGTGGTATTGTTTGCCAGTATGAGTAATGTGCTGGGGTATAACCCGATTTACGGGTATCATTATTCTTTTGACGGAACCGTCAAACAACCGATTACACCGCCGGCATCCCGATTTTATTTTGTAGGATGTTTTTTAAGCTGGGGTGTTGACAGAACACAGGATGCCATTAATAATAATCTTTAATTGTTCACTATAAATAAACCTGATATGAAATCCATTCTTTTTTCTTTTCATGATGCTGGGAACACTGGTTTCGTCTGCCCAAAGCGATAAGTATGTTGCTGCCATGAAAAAAAACCTGCCATGCTTTTGATTCAGCGGCAAAAACAACCGCTGATTTTCAGACGCTGGCCAATACTTTTGAACGAATCGGCGATGCGGAAAAAACCCAATGGCTTCCTTATTATTATGCCGGTCTGGCTTTGTCCACCGCCGGATGGAATGATTCGAAACTGGACAAGGATGCAAATTCCACCCGTATCAATACGCTTTGCGATAAAGCGGAAGCGCTGGATAAAAATTCTGAAATTTATGTGCTGAGAAATATGTCGGCCACCCAGCAAATGATGGTGGATCCGCAAACCCGCTGGCATGACCTATGGAGTCAAGGCGACAAAGGACCTTGAAGAAGGACGAAACTGAATCCGGATAATCCGCGTATATATTATCTGCAGGGAGAAAGTATTATTGAATACACCTGCGGCTTTCGGCGGAGGAAAGGATAAGGCAAAACCGATGTTTGAAAAAGCGCGTTGCATTATTTAAAACAGATAAACCCAAACCCTTATGGCCGAACTGGGGAATGGAAAGAACGGAGATTGAATTAGCCAAATGCCAATAAATTAAAACAGGTATGAATCCATTTAAGGATCTGGATCCCATTCTGCATTCCCAACTGCGGCTGGCCATCATTTCTCTTCTCATGCGTGAGAAAGAAGCAGATTTTATCGTGCTGAAAGACAAAACACAGAGCCACTGCCGGAAATCTCAGTGTACAGATCAATAAATTGCGGGAAGCGGGATATATTGAAGTGATCAAGGATTTCAAAGACAATTATCCGCATACGATTTGTAAAATCACGCCGGCCGGAATCAAAAGCATTTGACCAGTACGTGAAAAGTCTGCAATCTTATCTGACGGTAAATTAATTTAACTCACACATAAGAAAGCCCTCCACGTTGTACAACGGGAGGGCTTTACATTTCCGGTGTTCGGCTACCGGATAGTTTTTTTGACTATCAGCCTATCCTTTGGCGAGTTTCATGATCATTTTTTCCTTGCTGTTAACGGTAACTTCCAGTGTATACATACCGGGATGCAGGATATGGGTGCCTTCCAGCGTATAGGTATTTGCGCCATTTTCCGCTTTCTTTCCTTCTTTTAGCAGCAGGTTTCCCTGTTCATCACTCACTTTCATCATCACATAGGAATTCTCATTCAGCTGCACGTTTACGAGAATATCATTGGCCAGCGGATCAGGTGTTACACTCAGGGAAGCCAGGCTTCGGGTATTGAACATTCTTGCGATCAGCACTTTGGAATAAACAATATTTCCGTTGGCTTCCACCTGTTTAAGCCGGTAATAAAAATCATTGTTTACTGGCAAGGGCAGAATGGAAATGATCCCGGAAAGCATACTGGCCATCTGCAGAAATATCCTTCCCGTTGTTTACTGTTCCGATTGTTTCGTATTTCTCACCATCGAGACTTCGTTCAATTTCAAAATGATCGAAATTTCCCGCAACCGTATTCCAGTTGAGTTCGAAATAATTTTTACCATAAGCGGCATTAAATGCAGAAAGGCTTCCGCGAAGAATCAGGCTTTTGTCGACCGTTACTATTGGAACTGGTATCGGAATTTTCTTTGGAAATGGAGCTGGCGGAGCGGGCAAATAAACCTGCCGGCAATACCATCAACAGGTAAATACTGAATACGGAATGATCCTTTTCATTTTGTAAATTTCAGGAAGTGAACAATTTGATGATGCTCAGCTTAAAGGGAAAAACAGCAGGTCATTCAAAAGAAAGGGATCGGATATGCTCATTGCCGAGATGGCGGATTGGCCAGTCTGCCGGATAGTTTAGATAGGTAACGATCAGTTAGGAAGGGGTAGGTTTCAAAGATAGTTTGCAGTTTTGAATAATGCAAGCGGGAAGGGGAAAAAAGTATGGGAGTATGGGAGTATGGGAGTGTGGGAGTGTGGAAGTCGTAGTTATTTAGTTAACTCCCATACTCCCATACTCCCATCACTTGCTTCCTATTCTTCCTCAATTTTCTCATCCTGTGCCCCTGCGAGCACAACGGATCCCATTTTCTTCAGCGGATTTTTATGATTTTCAGCGAATTCCCTTCTTTTCCCGATAATATCCAGGCACCCGTAAACCGAGGCCAGAAAGGATCCGGTATCCGCTTTGTTTTTTCCGGCAATATCAAAAGCAGTCCCATGATCGGGTGAAGTGCGGACGGCAGGTAAGCCTGCAGTATAATTGATTCCCTCTCCATAAGCCAGGGATTTGAAGGGAATCAGTCCCTGATCGTGGTACATGGCCAGTACAGCATCAAATTTTTGTTGCTGGTTACGGGCAAAAAATGCATCTGCGCTATAGGGACCGTATACCAGCATATTGTGTTTGGCATCTTTGATCGCCGGTTTGATAATTTCTTCTTCTTCCGAACCGATCAGCCCTTCATCTCCGGCATGCGGATTGAGCCCGAGAACCGCAATGCGGGGTTTATCAATTCCGAAATCACGGATCAGGGAATCTTTCAGGATATTTAATTTGGAAAGAATGGCTTCCCGGGTAATATGCCGGGTGATTTCGCTAACCGGAACATGTTCTGTAACCAGGCCCACCCGGAAATTTTCGGAGCTCATCAGCATGAGCACGTCTTTCACCCCGAAAGCCTGTCTCAGATAAGGGGTATGCCCGGTAAAAGAAAAATCAGGGTAACTGAATATTTTTTTTATGTATGGGCGCAGTAACGAGCCCGTCAATTTTTTTGTCCTTCAGCGCTTCCACCGCCGCCACCAGGGATTTTACGGCATATGCCCCTCCGGTATCCGTAAGCTGACCCGGGTTGATGGCCACTTCTTCTTCCCAGCAGTTGTAGAGATTTACCTGTTTATGAAATGGCCGGGAAAGGTCCTTAATATGCTGGTAATTAAAAGTAGATTCGGGTATGGATTTACGGTAAAAATTAATCAGTTTATTGGATGCAAAGAGAACGGGAGTACATATTTCCAGCAACCGGTTATCTGAAAATGTTTTGATGGCCAGTTCGGTTCCGATGCCATTCAGATCGCCGATGGAAATGCCTATTACGGGTCTTTGTTGTGGGATGCTCATGAATTATTTTTCGATGGATAAAAATACGATTATTAGCCTGAAGGAAGGTTTATTTTTGCCGGATGCCGCATCTTCCCCGTCCGTTTAATCTCAAGAAATCCCTGGGTCAGCATTTTCTAAAAGATGAGTCTGTTTGCGTGAAGATCATAGATTCTCTGCGTCAAAATCCCGTTAAACAGTTATTGGAAATCGGTCCCGGTGCCGGTGCCCTTACCAAATACCTGCTGACGATCGGGGATATTGATTTCAGGGCGGTGGAAATAGACCGTGAAAAAGTGGCCTACCTGAAAAAGACCTTTCCCGCCCTGGAAGGCAGGATCATTGAGGAAGATTTTCTCAGTATGGAAAAGCCCTTTGAAGGACCTTTTACCATCATTGGAAATTTTCCCTATAATATTTCAACTGAAATTCTTTTTAAAGTGCTTGGACTGGCGCGAAAATGTGGAACGGGTCACCGGTATGTTTCAGAAAGAAGTGGCCCTGCGTATCGCCGCTTCGGAAGGAAATAAAATCTATGGGGTTACCAGTGTATTGCTGCAGGCTTTTTTTAAAGTGGAATATCTGTTCGAAGTGAGTGAACAGGCTTTTCTTCCGCCTCCCAAAGTAAAAAGTGCCGTGATCCGGTTAACCCCCAGGAAAGATCCGCCCGAATTAAGAACGGAAAAAATGTTTTTTTTGCTGGTAAAAACGGCATTTAACCAACGAAGAAAAACGCTTGAGAAATGCCGTGAAAGGACTTTTTACGGAAGAAATATTGGCTGATCCATTATTCAACCGTCGCGCAGAACAGCTAAAGATTGAGGAATTTGCAGCCCTCACCTGGAAAATGAAATAATCAACCAGGGAGCACGAGAGTATGGGGGGTATGGGAGTATGGGAGTATGGGGGTATGGGAGTATGGGAGTGTTGTGGTATAGCAGGGTTATATATAATTAATTGGTGAAGTTTTTACCTGGGAATATCCGCAGACATAAAATGAAAATCAATGATGGCAAAAGTTCTGGTAACGGCGAAAGTGCATGAATACATGATCGAAAGGCTGCGGAAAAACAGCTATGAAGTGCTCTACCTTCCGCAAATTACCTACGAAGAACTGGCTGGTCTTATTCCTTCCATAGAAGGATTGATCATTACCACCCGGTTAAAAATTGACCGGCCCGTTTTGGAAAAAGCGGATAAGTTGAAATGGATCGGACGATTGGGCAGTGGCATGGAACTCATCGATGTGGAATTTGCAGAAAAAAAAGGGATTCCCTGCGTAAGCAGTCCGGAAGGAAACCGAAATGCCGTGGCTGAACACGTATTGGGTATGCTGCTTTCCCTATTAAACCATATGCCCCGGGCATTTCGGGAAATAAAGGAAGGTAAATGGATCCGGGATGCCAATCGTGGCACGGAGCTCACCGGCAAAACGGTTGGTATTATCGGTTATGGAAATACCGGATCGGCTTTTGCCCGTTTGCTGGCTCCTTTTAATGTCACCGTACTGGCCTATGATAAATACAAATTCAATTTCGGAGCCGGAAAAATCAAGGAAGCCAATCTGGATCAGTTGGGCAGGTATGCCGATGTAATCAGTCTGCATATTCCGCTTACGGAAGAAACCTTTCATCTGGCGGGGGATGATTTTTTTGCCAGGTTAAAAAACAAGCCCGTTTTTATTAATACCTGTCGCGGGAAAACACAGGATACCGCCGCACTGATCCGGGCCCTGGAAAACGGCACCCTGTCCGGGGCTGCGCTGGATGTGCTTGAAAATGAAAAACTTGACACCTATTCGGCCGCTGAAAAACAACAACTTGACCGTCTTTTACACTTTGATAATGTATTAATTACACCTCATATTGCCGGCTATAGCCGGGAAGCATTTTACGGGATGGCCAAAGTAATCCTGGATAAACTGGGTTTATAAGTCGGAAAAATTTTAATATTCCTTATCTTTGTAGAAATGCAACGCCTCCCAAAGGGCGTTGTATTTTTTTTCTTTTATAATAAACAAGAGGAGGATTTATGAGTGGAATCACATATCTGACAAAGGAGGCACTCGAGAAACTGAGGGGTGAGCTGCAGAAGATGAAAAGTATTGACCGCCCGGCGGCATCAAGGGCTATTGCCGAGGCGCGGGAAAAAGGAGATTTAAAGGAGAACGCAGAATATGATGCAGCCAAAGAAGCACAGGGTTTGCTGGAAGCAAAAATACAGCGCCTTGAATCAGACCTGGCGAATGTGCGCATTCTGGAAGAAGAGAATATTGACACCAGTAAAGTATCCATTCTTACCAAAGTAACGGTAACCAATCTTTCAAATAAAAAACAGTCAACCTATCACCTGGTTTCTGAAAAAGAAGCCGATCTCAAACTGGGAAAAATTTCTGTTTCCTCACCCATTGGGAAGGGTCTGCTGGGTAAACAGGTTGGTGAAGTGGCCGACGTAATTGTTCCTGCCGGGAAACTTCAGTTTAAAGTTGAAAATATTACGGTTTAAATCAGTCCGTAAATACATTTTCAGATTTTCAGATTCCCGATGATTTTTTCCTGAATATTCCGAAACTCTTCCGCACTCAGTTTCAGTTTTGGTTTTTTGAAATCCATATCATGCAAACCGATCGATGGGAATTAAATGCATATGCGCATGTGGAACTTCGAGTCCGACAACGGAAATGCCACAGCGATTGCAGGAAAATGATTTTTCAATGGCATTGGCAATGGGTTTTGCAAAAACAAGTATCCGGGAAAGATATTTTTCCTCCAGATCAAAAAAATGATCTGTTTCCGTTTTAGGAATCACCAGGGTATGGCCTTCCCTCAATGGATTGATATCCAGAAAAGCCAGAAAAAATTCATCTTCTGCAATCCGGTAAGCAGGTATTTCGCCATTTATTATTCGGGTGAAAATGGTCATAAAAGCAAGTGTGAGAGTGTGAGAGTATGGGAGTATGGGAGTGCAGCATTAAAATTAATAATATAGTTTCGTTTTCAAACATTCGATATTTCAACTCCCATACTCCCATACTCCCATACTTCCTCACTTTCCCAGGACCCGCCCCGGATTTCTGGAAACAAACTCGCTCCATCCGTTCAGTTTTTTTCCGGTTGAAGCGGGGAAGCGGAATTGATAATGATGACAAAGAGCCACAGCCAGGGCGTCGGAAGCATCAAAGCGATCGATCTCCATCTGGATCTTCAAAATCTGCTGCAGCATTTTCCATACCTGTTCCTTGCCGGCATTCCCGTTTCCGGTAATGGATTGTTTAATTTTTCTGGGAGCATATTCGGTAACCGAAATACCAGACTGCATGGCCGCAGCGATGGCCACTCCCTGGGCTCGCCCGAGTTTGAGCATACTTTGAACATTTTTTCCAAAAAAAGGAGCTTCAATGGCAAAATCATCCGGTTTGAATTTTTGAATAAGCTGCTGTACGGTAAAATAAATCAGCTCCAGCCGCTGATAAGCATCCAGGCTGGCAGGAACATGCAACACATCCATCTCCATGAATTTTGTTTTCTGTGCTTCCACACAAATCAGTCCCTATCCCATCATGAGCGTGCCGGGATCAATGCCCAGGATTATTTTGGAGTTCTTTTGCAGAGGGAACGCTATTTTTGATTGTGACGTTAAACAAAAATATCAAATTAATAGTCAACTATGTGGCCGGCCCCCTCATTATGTTGTTTCTTTTCTATTTCGTTGCAAGGCAACTTCAGAAACAGCCCGACTGGAAGGATTCAGCTGGCCAGATTTGGCGGGAGGTAACAGGTATTCACATGGAAATTATATGGCATGTTTGGATTAATGCTGGTAAACTGGGGACTTGAATCTTATAAATGGCAGATCGCAATCCGCCCGGTTCAGTCCATCCCATTTTTCCGGGCATTCAAAGCCATTCTGGCCGGTACCTGCATCGCATCATTCATGCCCAATCGGATTGGAGAATACCTGGGAAGGATGTTATTTGTTGAACCGTCAAACAAACTTTCTTCCATTGCACCCACCATTCTCTGCAGTATGGCGCAAATGCTGGTAACGCTTATCGCCGGATCCTTTGGGTTATACCTGTATTCATTTTTACCATCGAGCGACAGTTTATTCGGGGCAAAGGAAATCGGGAAGTCCTTTTATTCATCTGCCATTATACTCACTGTATGCGGTGCCCTTCTGCTGGGTCTGGTATATTTCCGATTTGATCCGCTGGTCAGGAGAATAAACAGATGGCTGGAAAGAAATAAAAAAAAATTTTCTATACCGGATAAATTTCAATTTCCAGGGTCTGGCAGCCATACTGATGGTTTCGGTCATCCGATATGGGGTTTTCATATTCCAGTACTACCTGTTATTTTCTTTATTTGGCATTCCCTTCACAGGAATGCAGGTATTCACGGGCGTTAGTGTGATGTTTGTTTTGATGGCCATTGTACCAACGTTAACGTTTTTAACAGATATCGGATTTCGCTGGACGGTGGGTATTCAGATTTTTCACGTATTTACCAGCAATACGGCAGGAATTCTCGCGGTATCTCTAGGAATCTGGGTAATCAATTTAATAATCCCTGCGTTAGTAGGGAGTTTATTAATTTTAAGGATCAAACTATTCAGCAACAGATGAAATCGATTACCGGGATTGTGGTTGGCTTACTAGTTACCTTGTCCATTCCCCTGAGAGCAGGTGATGATTTTTGCGGTCTGCTGAATCATGCATTTAAATCCGGTGAAAGTATTACCTACCGCGTCTATTATAAAGTTGTTGGCATGTATATAGCCGCAGGTGAAGCGGAATTCAGCGTTGCTCTTGAAAATCTGAACAACAAACCGGTTTATCATGTAACCGGTGAAGGTAAGACATATTCATTCTATGATAATTTTTTTAAGGTAAGGGATAAGTATGAAACATATATTGATACGTCTAATCTTCAGCCGATGAAGTTTATCCGAAATGTAAATGAGGGATCCTACAAGAAATATGAAAATGTAAGTTTTAATAAAACGGCGCATACAGCCATTACGAATTCCGGTGTGTATAAAACACCGGACTGTATCCAGGATGTACTGAGTTCCATGTATTATGCCCGGAATATTGACTTTGATAAATATAAACCGGGGGATAAAATTCCATTTTCCATGTTCCTGGACAACCAGGTATATTCGATTTATATCCGGTATATCGGGAAAGAAACCATTAAAACCAGGTATGGTAAATTCCACGCCATAAAAATTAAGCCACTGCTCATTAAAGGAACTATATTTGAGGGAGGGGAAAAGATGGACGTCTGGATAGCAGATGATGCAAACCATGCCGCGTTGCGCGTTGAGAGCCCGATCAGCGTGGGAAGTGTTGTAGTGGATATGATGGACTTCCATAACTTACGCTGGCCCCTGACCTCTCTGATCACCCGTCGCTAGAATTATTAACTCTCTAATAAAACAACCGTAATGAAAAAAATCCTTCGGATTTTGGGCATACTTGTCCTTTCCGTCATTGTCCTCCTTCTCATCGTTATCGCCTACATCAAAATTGCTTTGCCTAATGTTGGTCCGGCCCCGCAAATGACCATCGAGAAAACGGAAGCCAGGATTAAGCGGGGTAACTATCTGGCAAAAAGTGTTATGGCCTGCATGGATTGCCATAGTCAGCGCAACCTGACCCAGTTCACCATGCCCCTGGTTCCGTCCACACTGGGTCAGGGAGGTGAAAGGTTTGATCAGACCATGGGATTCCCGGGGGTTTTTTATGCAGCGAATATTACCCCGGCGGGAATAGGTGACTGGACAGACGGGGAAATATACCGGGCCATTACTACGGGTGTTCGTAAAAACGGAAAGCCAATCTTTCCGGTTATGCCTTATCATGAATTTGGGTTTGCAGATCCGGAAGACGTCAAGTCCATGATCGTATATCTTCGGTCCCTGAATCCGGTGCAAAATAAGGTGCCGGAATCTTCGGCGGATTTCCCCATGAATATTATCCTGAATACCGTTCCTGAAAAAGCACATCCCATTACGATTCCCTCCGTTACAGACAGTGTGGCTCATGGGAAATATCTGTTTACAATAGCAGCCTGTCATGATTGTCATACACCCTTTGAAAAAGGAAAATTCATTGAATCAATGGCTATGGCCGGAGGAAGGGTATTTCCGGTTCCCGGCGGAATGGCTACGTCCGCAAATATCACTCCCGATAAGGTAACCGGTATCGGATCCTGGTCAAAGGATATGTTTCATACAGCGTTTTGCCATGTACAGAGACAGCGCCGATCGCTCACCGGGCAATGAATAAAGGAGATATTCAAACCATTCATGCCCTGGACCTTATACGGTACCATGACGGATCAGGATCTGGGGAATATTTATGCGTATTTGAGAACCCTGCAACCCATGAGCCATACGGTGGTGAAGTGGAAAGCGGATTAACAAGTGTGAGAGTGTAGAGTGTGAGAGTATAGAGTATTTCTCCATTCTCACACTCTCACACTCTCAACTCCAACTTGCTATATGCCTGCTCCATCTGCATGCTGCGGGATCCTTTTACCAGGAAAGCCGTATGTTGAAAGGGATGGGATTCCAGCCATTTCCCCGCTTCGGCCGCATTTATAAATTCTCTGTAGGGATGTTTTATTTTTAAAAAATCTCCGCCAACCAGAATAACTTCTTTCCAGGTGTATGTTCCGATAAGATCAAGAATCTGTTTGTGTTCGTTTATGCTCTCCTGCACCGAGTTCTGCCATGCCACCCAGCAGTAATACCTTATCGGCGGCAGGAAACCGTATAAAATTTTCAATAGCGAGTTTCATACTGGATGGATTTGCATTATAGGCATCCAGGATAATGGTATTGGTCCCGGCTTTTATTAACTGGGAACGGCTGTTGGAAGGCGTATAATTTTCAATACCCTTTTTAATAGCGGCCGGATCTACCTTAAAATAATTACCCAGACAAACAGCTGCCAGTACATTGGGCAGATTATAATTCCCGGTGAGTTTAGTCTGAATGATTCCGGCTGATTTTCCTTTGGTGATCCTCACCTTTAAATAGCTGTCCGTAGGTTCCGTGATTCCGGTAATGTCTGCATGATTGGTTCCATAGGAATAAACTTCCCGAATCCCGCTGCTTATCTGCTGAAGATATTCGTAATCCCACATCACAAATGCAATTCCCCCATACGCGCGCAGATAGTCAAAGAGTTCTCCTTTTCCTTTTTTTACGCCTTCCATGCTTCCGAATCCTTCCAGGTGTGCCTTGCCGCAATTGGTAATCAGTCCATGTGTAGGGCGGGTGTACACACAATATCCTTCGATTTCACCCAGGTGGTTGGCGCCCATTTCCACGATGGCCATTTCCGCATCCTTTTTAATTTTCAGCAGGGTAAGGGGAATGCCGATATGATTATTCAGGTTGCCTTCTGTTGTATAGGTTTTATATTTTTCCGAAAGAACGGCATGGATGAGTTCCTTGGTGGTTGTTTTTCCATTGCTTCCGGTAATAGCGATAAATGGAATGCTGAACTGGTTCCGGTGATGGGCAGCAAGCTGCTGAAGACTGGAAAGTATATCGTCGACCAGAACAAGCCTGTTTGGAATACTCGCCGGCATCCGGGACTTCCTCATCAATAATCGCATAGGCGGCACCGTTATCCAGGGCCTGAATGGCGAAATGGTTGCCATTGAAATTTTCCCCCTTCAGGGCGAAAAAAAGATCATTGCCTGAACTTTTCGGGTATCGGTACATATGGAAGGATATCTGAGATAAAGCTGGTATAAGGGTTCAATGGAACTGAAGGAATTAAATTTCGATTCGGAACCAGGTATTTCCATTGTTCAAAAGAATTATTTCGTTGCGGGGTGGCCAATTTCATTTCGCATTCGCCGTGCCTTAAGCGTTAAGCTTTTTGCCTTAAGCTTTTAGGTCACAAATCTAATAAACAAAAAAGCCATCCGTTGTTGGACGGAATGGCTTTTTTAAAGTTTTATCGGATCGTATTATTGCTTGCGTGCGTTTTGTTTTCTTGCTTTGTAGCTGATACCGGTTTGTCTGCCATTACCAGCCGGACTACCTACGCGGTCCATGGCGCAACGGAAACCAACGGTAGAACTTGCCTGGTCTTCTTCCAGGAAGCGGCGTGTTCCGGGTCCGAGCCAGTAAGCGCGGTCATTCCAGCTACCACCTTTGATTACACGACTCTTATCGCTGATCAGGGTTGTTTTACCGTAACCGTAACTTACACCGGCAATCAGGGAGTCACCATCCAGGTAGTTGATTACATCACCTTTCTGATAGTTTCTTCTGGTTTCGCTTTCTCTGATCTGTTACAGCGCGGTATTTAATTCTGCCCAGGCTATCTCTTTCCGGTTTGCCTTCTTTACCCAGATCCATGGTTTCAAATTTGTTACCACGGAAAGGAGCAACATCCGTCAACGTCCTGAGAAGAAAGCGGACGATAAACATCTTCAACCCACTCGCTCACGTTACCTGACATATTATATAAACCGAATCCATTGGGATAAAAAGAAGTTACATCTGCAGTGTATACGGCATTATCATTCAAACCACCGGCAACACCCATATTATCACCGGTTCCTCTTTTGAAGTTGGCGAGGAAGGTACCCTGCCAGGTTCCACGGCGTGAATCACGCAGACCGTTTACATTCTGGCTCCAGGAATAAACCTGTTTGTTGGCAATCAGTTCTTCACCTCTTTTGCTGTCTTTATGTGCTGGGAGCAGGGTTCTGATTGATATATCCAAGCGCTGCATATTCCCATTCTGCTTCTGTTGGCAGACGATAGGCGGAAGCAGGATACCATCTTCAAATGTTACCTGTGTACGTGGTGTACCGTTTGGATTTTTAAGTTCGTTCTTTTTTGATTTTGCGGCAGGACCAGGAGTTGCCTGATATTCACCCACCAGGTAAGATTTGGTATTGAAATTTTCCTGACCAAGACCCTGGATATTTTTCAGGGAATTCTTGTTGATGAAACCTCGGTCAACCAGTGCTTTTTCATTCACACGGTCAGTTCTCCACAAACAAAAATCATGAGCCTGTTTCCAGCTTACCCCTACAACCGGGTAATAATTATAAGATGGATGACGGAAATAATATTCCACCAGCGGTTCATTATAAGCAAGTTCACTTCTCCATACCAGGGTATCCGGCAGGGCTGCATTGCGCACGGCCTGGTATTCATCTCCTTCAAATACATTATTGATCCAGTACAGATATTCACGATAGTGCACATTGGCCACTTCGGTTCTGTCGATATAAAAAGAGTTCACGGTTACACGACGGGGAATATTGTTCCAGTCGCTCATTACGTCTTCTTCAGTAGCACCCATGGTAAAGGTACCACCCTGAACAAACACCAGACCGGGACCGGTACGCTGTTCTTTTTCTTTGGATACCTGGTAGCCACCCATGTTCTTATCATTGTAATTCCAGCCGGTTACAGCGGAAGACTCTGACTTCTTTCCGAACAAACCACCGTTTTTACACGACGACATTGCTGCGGCACAGGAAGCAAGGATAACGAGATTTTTGAGATTCATAGAAAACGCATTTAACCGTGATATGTTAAGTGTAGAAACGTGGTTTTGAAACAAATATTGTAAAAACCGGCCTGCCTCTTAGTTTAATACGCAGGGAGGACGAAATTAGTTTGTTTGGTGGAAAAAATCCCGTTTTGGGAATGTTAAAGCCTTGTTGAAGAATGGCAGTCTTTTTGCTAGGTCGTCTGCTGATTCCGGGAAACCTTTAACTTGCGCAATATTCTGGTTGTGTTTCCGTTGGATTACCGGAAGAACAGTATGTTGTTTAAGAATCTGTCCTGGCAGGCAATCTAAACGACTACCATTATTGGAACTAACTAAAAACCAACTAATTAGCTATTGAAAATTTCTACCCTCTAAAAGTTAAAATGATTCCGGGGCCTGATATTTTTTTAAGGTCAAGGCTTCATTTTACAGTCAGTTCCTTTTAAAGCTAAATTAAATTTCATGAAAAGACTGTTTTTCCGACTAACTGCTTTACTGTGCGGCTTGTTTTCTGTTTATGGGGTGAATGCCCAATCACGGCTGCAAATCAGAATGTGATAACCACCGCGGTGCCTTTCTTGAGAATTTCCCCGGACGCACGTGCCGGTGGTATGGGTGAAGAGGGTATTGCGACTTCCCCGGATGCGAACTCCGCCTTTTACAATCTTTCCAAAACTCCGTTTTCAGAATATAAAACCGGTATCGGTCTGACTTATACACCCTGGCTTAAAGACCTGGGTTTGAATGATGTATATCTTTTGGCCGCAACCGGTTACCATAAACTTGACGATAATCAGGCGCTCACCGCGTCCCTTCGATATTTCAGTCTGGGAAGTATTCAGTTTTCCGATCATTCCGGGGACCAACTGGGGTGAAGGAAGACCCCGTGAATATGCTATTGACCTGGGGTATTCCCGCAAACTTTCTGACAAATTCGGGAATTGGACTCACCATGCGGTATATCAATTCCAATCTGACCATTGGTTACGCTGCCTCCGGCGGATACATCCTATAAAGCCGGAACAGCAGTTGCTGCTGATATTTCCCTGACCTATAAAAATGTGGAAGCCAATCAGGAAGGCTGGACCTTTGGATTTGTTTTGTCGAACCTCGGAACCAAAATCGGGTATACCAACGATGCCACCCAAAAGGAATTTATTCCGGCCAATATGGGGCTGGGAGCAAACTATACCAAGGTATTTGACGAAGAAAATAAAATCAGTTTTGGTCTTGACCTGAACAAACTGCTGGTGCCGGCATTTCCATCAAGGCATCCGGAGTTGATACCTTCAGTACCGAGCAGATCAACAACTACTATAATCAGAGTGTGGTAAGCAGCTGGTTCAAATCTTTCAACGGCCAGTTTAATACCGTAAATGCTTCTATCGGAGCTGAATATACGTACAACGACCAGTTTGCTTTTCGCCTCGGATATTTTTATGAAAATAAAGACCAGGGCGGACGGCAGTATTTCACCATGGGTGTCGGTCTGAAATATAATATGCTGGGTTTGAATTTCTCCTACCTCATTCCTTCGGGATCCGGTATCACCAGAAATCCTCTTTCGAATACGATTCGCTTCGGATTGGTATTTGACCTGGACGGACCTGCTGTTGGAACAAGTGATACCGGTCAATAGAAAATTTGAGAATCCGGGAATTTGAAAATGAATTCCCGAATTCCCAAATTCTCACATTCTCAAATTCCTCTATGTCTTACCGGATCGGAATCGGAACGGATTTTCATCAACTGGTTACCGGAAGAAAATTATGGCTGGGTGGTGTTGAAATTCCGCATAACAGGGTGCCCTGGGTCATAGTGATGCCGATGTGCTCCTGCATGCCATTTGCGATGCGCTGCTGGGTGCACTGAATCTCGGAGATATCGGAATTCATTTTCCGGATACGGATAAAAACCTGAAAGATATAGACAGCAAAATTCTGCTCGAAAAAACCTTTGTACTCATCCGGAAAAAGGATTCCGGATCGTCAACCTGGATACGGTGGTTTGTCTGGAGAAACCCAAAATCATGCCGTTTGCCCCGGCAATGCGTAAGATTATCGCCACGATTTTGGAAATCTCAGCCGGACGATATTTCCATCAAAGCAACCACCACGGAAAAACTTGGATTTATCGGAAGGGAAGAAGGTATAATGGCGCAGGCAGTTGTATTGCTGAGGAAGTCGGATTAATTACCTTTGCGCCCATGTCCATTCCGGTTAAAATAATAAATCAGTCAGAATTTCCTTTCCCTGCTTATGCTACACCCGGTGCTGCCGGCATGGATCTTAAAGCAAATATTCCCGAAACCATCATTCTCCGGCCACTGGAAAGACAATTGATACCCACTGGTATTTTTATCGAATTGCCAGCGGGGTATGAAGCCCAGGTAAGACCCCGGAGCGGGCTGGCCCTCAAACAGGGAATTACCTGTTTGAATTCACCGGGCACGATCGATGCTGACTATCGCGGGGAACTGAAAGTGATACTGATAAACCTTTCCGATTCGGAACAGTCTATTCATCCGGGTGATCGGATTGCCCAGATGGTTGTGGGTCCGGTTGAAAAAGTTGTCTGGCATCCGGTTACGGAATTGAATGAAACAGCCAGAAATGAAGGTGGATTCGGACATACCGGGAAAGCTTAAAGCGTAAAGCCTAAAGCTTAAAACTTAAACTGTCATCTGTGATCTGTCATCTGACACGGTCGCATAAATATAGAAATGAATACAGCAGGAAAGGTTTTTCAAAAGGGGTTTTGCGTTTCGTTGCTTTTGGGCTGTGTCGTAATAATTGGCGTCTCCTGCCGGTCGACCAAAACAATTACCAAGGCCATCAGCAAAAAAGATACAGTCCAGAAAAAGACGGATACTGCCACGGCTGAAGATCTGCACCGGGATTCACTTTGATATATTCAGCAGGTCTATAAACATATTCAGGCCGGTATAATTGATTGCAAAACTTTTTCAGCTAAACTGAAAGTGCATTATGAAGGAAGTGACGGGAAAGATTATGAGTTAACGGCTTTTGTAAGGCTTGAAAAAGACAAGAGAATCTGGATTTCTATCAATGCCACCCTGCTGGGTATTGAAGTATTCCGGGTTCTCATTACACCAGACAGTGTCAAAGTTTTAAATAAACTGGATAAAGTATACCAGCTGAGGTCGGTCAGCTATTTGCAGGAAATAAGTCATCTTCCTTTTGATTTTAATATTTTACAATCCATCATTCTGGGTAATCCCATTTTCCTGGACAGCAATATTCTTTATTACCGGAAAGACATTCAGGGTATATCCATTCTCAGTATCGGATCAGTTTTCAGAAATTATCTGACACTGAATAGTGATTTCAGTTTAAAACACAGTAAACTGGATGATGTGGATCCGTTGAAAACCCGTTCCTGTGATATCACCTATGGTCAGTATGAAAAAAAAGACACTATTCTTTTTTCCACCTATCGTAAAATCGCTGTTGCAGAAAAAACAAGGCTCGATGTGGAAATGAGTTTCAACAAATATTCTTTTAACGATAATTTAGAGTTTCCTTTTTCCATTCCGAAAAATTATAAACGCAAATAGGCGTTATACCTTAACTTCATCCCGAACGTACAACGCATATGCGCAAATCGATATTCCTGTTCATTACTATTCTTTGTTCGGTAACGATCTGTCAATCCCAGGCTCAAACCCAGAGCCGCAGTGACCTTGAAAAAGAACGGGCTTCTATTCAAAAAGAAATCGAAGATGTAAAAACTTCCCTGGATCAAACCCATAAAAACCGGAAACAGACCCTTGGTCAGCTCGCCCTGTTGCAAAAAAGACTTCGTCTGCGCCAGGCAGCCATTTCGAATATCAACCAGCAGCTGAATTTTATCCAGGCAGATATGAATAACTCCTGGTAGGAAATCATTAAACTGAAAAAAGAACTGGATACCCTTCGCAAGCAATATGCAGAAAGTGTGGTGTATGCATATGAAAACCGGACCAACTACGATTACCTGAATTTTATTTTTGCAGCGAGCAATTTTAATGATGCCATCAAACGGGTTGAATATCTGAAATCGTACCGGGCTTACCGGGAACAGCGAGCGGAGAATATATTAAAAACACAGGTGCTTCTGCAGAATAAAATTGACGGACTCAAAATAAAACGCGTCGAAAAAGATGAAGCGCTTGTAAAACAAAGCAAGGAAAAACAGGTGCTGGAAGTTGAGAAAAAAGAAAAGGACCAGGTGGTTGAAGAACTTCAGAGCAGGGAAAAAGAATTGAAAAAAGAAATGAATGCCAAGCAACGCCAGGATCAGAAACTGGGCAATGCCATTGCAGCTGCCATCCGGCGGGCGAGGGAAGAAGCCATTCGGGAAGCCAAGAAAAAAGCTGCTGCAGAGGCGGCATCAAATGCTGCCAGTACAGCGCCGGTAAAATCAGATCCTGCTAAAAATCCATCCGGTGTTTCCTCTGCCGGTGCGATGCCCTCCAATGTGAAACCCGCGGTTAAAACAGCCGCCCCGGTTATTTTTGATACGACGGCAGATATCGCTTTGTCTGGAAATTTTGAAAAAGACAAGGGACATCTTCCCTGGCCCATTGCTTCCGGTACTATTGCCATGCGGTTTGGTCCGCATGAATATATCAAGGGAGTGATTCATAATAATCAGGGAATAACGATTGAAAGTGCTCCGGGTTCTTCTGTTACTGCCGTTTTTGACGGTGAAGTGCAGAGTGTATTTATTGTTGGGGATGTGAGTGCCGTTATGATCCGGCATGGAAAATATTTTACCACCTACAGTAATCTTTCATCGGTTTCCGTTGCCAAAGGACAGGCGGTTAAAACGGGACAGCTGCTTGGGAAACTCGCAGAAATCGGCCAGCTTGAATTTGTATTGTCTGATGATAAGGATCGTCTCTTCGATCCTGAAAAATGGCTGAGAAAATAACAGGCAGCTCTTCATTAAATTTTTTCCGGAGTAAATTTTTTAACAGGCAGTGGATTTCATCAGAAATCGGTCATACAGTTTTTCATAAATCGGAACAATATGATGGATATCGAATTTTTTTGCCTGTTCAGCGGCATTCATTTTAAATGTTTTTAAAACATCATCATTTTCCAGAATCGTAATGGCATTTCGGCTCATGGACTGCACATCGCCGACAGGACTCATATAACCTGTTTTGCCATTGATATTTATTTCAGGTAACCCGCCTGCATCCGATGAAATCAGGGGCACACCGGCAGCCATGGCTTCCAGGGCGGCCAAACCGAAACTTTCATATTCTGAAGGAAGAATAAAAAGATCCGAGACCGCCAGTATTTCTTCGATCTGTTCCTGTTTTCCGATAAAACGGATATCATCACATATATTCAGTTCGCGGCATAGATTTTCCGCATCGTGACGGTCAGGTCCGTCGCCCACAAATAATAATTTGGAAGGGATCTGTTTATTAATTTCCGCAAAAATTTTCACCACATCCAGAACTCTTTTAATTTTTCTGAAATTGGAAGCATGCACTATAATGCGTTCATTGTTGGGAGCAATCACTTTACGGAAAGGATCAATCGCTTTTTTTTGAAAACGGCTCAGGTCCACAAAATTCGGGATCACTTCGATCTCCTTCTTGATATCAAAAATCTCATAGGTTTCATCCCGCAGATTTTCTGAAACGGCTGTTATGGCATCACTTTCATTGATGGAAAAAGCAACAACCGGTGCCAGTGTTTTATCTCGGCCGACCAGCGTAATATCCGTTCCATGCAATGTGGTGATCACCGGAATCGTTATTCCCTGGGTAGCCACAATTTTTTTCGCCATATAGGCAGCCGATGCATGCGGAATGGCATAATGTACATGCAGTAAATCCAGCTGGTGATTCATGATCACATCCACCATGGTGCTGGAGAGAGCCGTTTCATAGGGAGGATAGTCAAAAAGCGGATAAGTAGTTACCCGCACTTCATGATAGAAAATATTTGCATTGTATTCAGTGAGCCTGACGGGTTGCTGGTAAGTAATAAAATGCACCTGGTGTCCTTTATCGGCAAGGGCTTTGCCCAGTTCTGTTGCCAGAACACCGCTTCCGCCGAAAGTTGGATAACAAACAATACCTATCCGCATGTGCTGATTTTATTAATCGAAGTTAAACAGATTTTCCAGAGCTTCATAAGATCTGCGCAATACTTATCTTAGCGGAAATAAACAGCATATGCGTTCGTTTTTGTTTGCGGCTTCCTGCTTTTATTTGCCGGTGCAGCGAAAGCACAATCAGATTCCATTTTCATCAGGAAAATTGCAGATGAAATTTTTCAGAAAAGTACGGCATACAGTAATCTGTTTACGTTAACCAAGACCATTGGTCCGCGTCTTTCCGGATCTCCGCAAACCTATACAGCGGAAAAATGGGGAAAGGAAGCATTGAAACAGGCAGGCGCCGACACGGTTTATTTACAAAAAGCAATGATCCCGCACTGGGTACGGGGAGGTAAGGATCAGGCAGCCCTGATTTCCGGAAAAAGCCGGATACCGCTGGCTGTGATTGCATTGGGAAATTCTGTTTCAACAAAGCCGGGCGGCATTACCGCACCAATGATCCTCATTCATGATTTTGAAGAACTGGAAAAAAGAAAAGATGAAATCAAGGGAAAAATTGTTTTTTACAATCATCCGTTTAATGTTGATTTTGTATGGGTATTTAATGCATATGGGGAAGCCGTTCCTTACCGGGTATTTGGTGCAAGCCGTGCTGCTAAATATGGAGCAGTCGGCGTTGTGGTGCGGTCGATGAGTGATTCCACCGATAATTTCCCGCATACCGGAGCGATGATCTACAATGATTCTTTTCCGAAAATTCCGGCTCTGGCGGTCGGTTTGCAGGATGCAGATAAACTGGCGGCAGCCGTGGCATCACAAAAAGATCTTCAACTTTTTATTTCCACCAATGCGCATGCATTACCGGATACGGTTGGATATAATGTAATTGGAGAATGGCGGGGATCAGATTTTCCCGATCAGTTTATTACAGTTGGTGGACATCTGGATTCCTGGGATCCGGCAGAAGGAGCAAGTGACGATGGAACCGGATGTGTTCATTCCATCGAAGTACTGCGTGCACTGAAAGCGATCGGGTACAAACCAAGACATACGATCCGGGTCGTATTGTTTACAGATGAAGAAAACGGAGGAAGAGGGGCGAAGGCATATAGTTCGGCAGCCAAAGCAAATCATGAGAAACATATATTTGCACTGGAAAGTGATGCAGGCGGATTTACACCGAGGGAATTTAGTTTTATGGGAACAGAATCCCAGATGAATACGGTTCGCGCCTGGTTGCCTTTGCTGAATCCTTATGGAGTTTCAGCATTTGTTGCAGGCGGGGCGGGGGCAGATGTTGAACCGCTGTTTGATTCAACCGGTGCTATGGCAGCTGAACTAATTCCCGACTCCCAACGTTATTTCGATTATCACCATGCCGCAAATGATGTATTTGAAAAAGTAAATAAAAGAGAACTGGAATTGGGAGCCATCAATATGGCCGCCCTGATTTACCTGGTCGACAAATACGGATTGTAAATAAGGCAACATGAAAAAATTCTTTACTGTTCTTTTACTGGTCGTTATCGTTATCGGAGGCGCCTGGTTTGCCTGGCATTTTTACTGGGTTTTTGGAGAAGGGGTAAAAGCCGGTCAGCTGAATAATTTCATCAAGAAAGGATATGTATTTAAAACCTATGAAGGCAAACTGATTCAGACCGGTTTTCAGGGCGGCACACCGGGTTCGGTCCAGTCTTATGAATTCCACTTTTCGGTGGCGAATGAATCGGTAGCCGCTAAACTCATGTCAAACAGCGGAAAGGAATTTGAACTGCATTACAAAGAGTATATGGGCACCCTTACCCTGGCGGGGAACTTCAGTTTTTATTGTGGACAGTATTTTGTCCATGCGGGACCCAAGGGGATTGCCGACGCCTTATCGACCTTAGATAAGCTTGAAGCGTGAAGCGTGAGGCTTGAAGCATGACGTTATGGAGCTTCACGCCTCAAGCTTTAAGCTTCACGCTTAAAACTGAAGAATAAAAATAGCCGGTTGTTTATTAATTTCCGGAACGGCTTTGCTCCAGGCATCAATGGTTTTTGTTTGAATGGATTCCCATTTTCCGGTCAGGTTCACGGCAATGCATAACCGCGTTTGCCCGCTGCAGTGTTTTAATAAACTGTCCAGCAGGGTGAGATTCCGGTAAGGGGTTTCAATAAAAATTTGGGCAGATCCTTCTTTTCGTGATATGGTTTCCAGTTCCCGGATGCGTTTTCCGCGTTCTGCCGTTTCAATCGGCAGGTAGCCGTGAAACTGGAAATGCTGTCCATTCATTCCACTCGCCATAAGGGCCAGCAGTATGGAATTTGGACCGACCAGGGGTTTTATCAGCACTCCTGCTTCCTGTGCAGCAGCCACCAGGATCTGTCCCGGATCTGCGATACCCGGGCATCCGGCTTCGCTCAGAATGGCGATCTTTTTTCCCTGTTTTACCTGTTGAAGAAATTCCTGTTTTACTTCTTCCTCCGCTTTATGAATCACGAACCAGGGATAACGGTCAATATCCATTTCCTTCCAGATTTTTTTTAAAAACCGTCGGGCACTGCGTTCATTCTCCACAAAAAAAACTTCAGTATCCTTTACCGCACCCAGAATATAAGCAGGTATTGCCTCCAGGCCTTCTTCATCCAGAAAACTGGGAATCAAATACACGGTGGCCCGGATTTTCATGTATCAATATTCTGATGATAAAGACTGATCGTTGCAGCAACCAATGCATAAGAAGGTGCCAGCACCCAACCTACAAATGGTATAAAATGCATCAGGTAAAATACCAGGCCATTTCCGATCGCCAGCCCGCGGCGCTGGCTGATAAAATTGATGCTGGCGGAAGGCGATAACTTATGACGCTCACAACTGTAATCGAGCATGGAAAAACCATAAGAATAACATTCAACAAGACCGGAAATAACAGGTGCAATGGATCCGATCAGCGGAATCAGGGAAAGCAGCAGAATGAATATCGTATAAACAGTTTGCCAGACGCAATTTCGCAACGCCAGCAGGATACCCCGGCGGATATCATGAAAAAAAACAGCGGAGCTGAAAACAAATTCCCGTGCCTTCCATAATGGATTCTGTTTTTTCGCTGAGATAGGAAAAAATCGGGCTGCCCAGTATGAGGAACAAATATTTAAAAAGGGAAAAATAAAAAAACATCATGATCAGCCGGACCATAATGCCTACCATGATCAAGATAAAACTCCATGCCGCACTATGTTGCTGGTGCAGCCAGTGGTCAACACCGGAAATCTGGCTCAGGTGGGAAACAGCCGTATCCGCCGATATCCAGAAAAAATATAGTCCAATGGTAAACAGGATCATATATAACAAACCCGGAATCAGGATCCATTTCCATAAGCGGTGTTTACCAATGAAAATATGGGCCTTTCGATAGGCCTGAATAGCAATAACAATTTCTTTCAGCAAAGCAAATTTTTAACGACATTCAATATAACACTAATTTACATTTTAAGACTTTATATGGGGAGAGTGCCGCAAAAACTGAACCTATCTTTTTATAACCGGAAAGATGTTGTGCTGATTGCCCGGGAACTGCTGGGGAAAATACTGGTTACGCCAATGGGATGGTATTCGCAGTTCAGGACGGATTGTAGAAACAGAAGCGTATGCCGGCGAAATGGACAGGGCCAGTCATGCATTTGGCGGAAGGCGAACTACACGTTCAGAACATTTATACGGAGATCCCGGTACTTCGTATGTTTATATCAGTTATGGTATGCATCATCTCTTTAATGTGATCACCAATAAAAAAGATATTCCGCACGGCGTTCTGATCCGGGCCCTCGAACCGATGGAAGGAATTGATCAGATGCTGATCCGGACCGGGAAAAGCCATGGAGACTTTACACTCACAAAAGGTCCCGGGAATCTTTCACGTGCCATGGGCTATATCCAAATTACATTCAGGGATGTCATTAATTTCTGATGAGATTTTTATTGAAGACGACGGAACTGCGCTATAAAAAAGATCAGATCATCGTCACCAAAAGAATCGGTGTGGAATCTGCAAGGGAAGACGCAGAACTGCCCTATCGTTTTATTGTAAAGGGTAATCCGTATGTGAGTGCGAAAAAATCTTAGAATTTCGGACAGGGAATCGGTTTCCGTCCACCGTCTGCCGGTTTCTTGATATAGATGAGCGAAATTTCAAATCCTCCCTGGCTTTCGGAAGCCGATTTCAGAGAAGACACATTCACATCGTATGTCATCCCCAAGGTAAAAGATCCAACATCCAGGCCCAGGTAAGGAATTACCGCATCAGTCAAATTGCTGAAACGCGCCCAGACACCCAGGTACAGATTGATGGGTGGGGATCCCTCCTGGTCAGCATTCAGATTATAGGACCAGGCACCGCCCAGCATCGCATCAACAGCATTGGCCTGCCGGCTGTACAATCCGCTCAAATGAATAAAATTGTTATTATTCGACTGGGATAACGGGAACGAGTAACCGCCATGTACCGTAAACCGGGGATGAAGCGTGTACACAGACTGGCCCGTAAAAGATTCTGTGGGCTGGATGATATGATAAGCAGAAACACCCAGATAATAATTGTTATTTCCATCCGAAGAGCCATTATACAATACGCCTACATTGAGGTCAAAATAACTGAGGTTTACCTGGTGACCACTTACCGCTTCCGCACTGGGCAGCGTCCAGCCACCCTGCTGGTCCAGCTGATCTTCAAAATTCAGTTTGGTTCCATCCAGTCTTTTACTGGCATATGAACCCTGGAAACCTAATCCAATCTGGTTCCAGCCGTTTTCATCAAGTGCTTTTTGATATGAAGTGGAAAGAGCTACATAATTACTGGTCAGGATCCCGCTGGCAGTTCTGTCGGTCATCGTCATCAAACCAACACCCCAGGCATCTCCATTGGTAATTTTATTAGCCATGATATTTCCATCAACAGAAATGGTTGAAGTGATATATGCATTATTGATCTGGGGCCACTGATTCCGGTAATTTCCGGCAACCCGAAGCGTACCATTAAATTTTCCGGTAAGTGCCGGATTTAAGGTAAGCGGAGAAGCGAAGAATTGAGAAAATGCAGGATCCTGGGCCTGGACAGATTCCGGGGAAAAGTAAATTATACAAAGCAGCACATAAATAATTCTTCTCATAATCACCATCCTTTGGTTACAACCGTTTCGCAGATTTTATTTGTCCGGGCTGCACATTTTAAAAAAATGAAAGCCGGGGTCGGATCAGGCGAATAGGTTCATAGGAATCTCAATTGGATACACATTGAAAATAGTCAAAATACCTGATAATCCGAAGTATACCCCAACGCATCAGAACTGAATTTTATTGCCAAAAGACAGATCGCCTGCGTCCCCCAATCCGGGTACAATATACCCTTTCGCCGTCAGTTCATCGTCAATGGCGCCACACCAGATTATACAGGCAGGTAGGGATCGTCTAAGATATTCAATACCAACCGTACAGGCAATGGCAGTAACGATATGAATCTGGGCCGGGTTGCCTTCAGATTTCAGCTGCTGGACGGTTTTAACCATTGAGGCCCCGGTCGCCAGCATGGGATCTGACAGGATCAGGATCCGGTCGTCCAGGTCAGGGCTGGTCATATAACCCATGTTAATCTCGAATGAACCATCCCGGTCGTGTTTCCGGTAGGCTGAAATAAAGGCACAGTCCGCCTTGTCGAATACATTCAGGAGACCCTGATGAAGGGGCAGACCGGCCCGGAGTATGGTAGCCAGCACAGGCTGATTCTTAAGCATTTTTGAATTGGAAATACCCAGCGGGGTTTGTACTTCTTTTTCTTCCCAGGGCAACTTCCGGCTGATTTCATAACCTGCGATTTCCCCGATCCTTTCCAGGTTCCGGCGAAAACGCATCCGGTCGGTTTGTACTTCCTGATCCCGGATTTCAGCGATCCAGTCGCATAGAACAGAGTAATCCTGACTCAGATTTATCACCATAGATAAAGATTAAAAATCCGATATTCGGAATTCAGCCGCACTTAAAACTAGAATAAAAGATTGAATCTGAAAATCATTTCCCATGCAGTATAGAGTGATCGGATTAATGAGTGGAAGCTCGCTTGACGGCCTGGATATCGCTTTTGTTCAATTTGAAGAAACAGCCGGAAAATGGCAATTTGAACTGCTGGAATCTGCCTGTATTCCTTATCCTGCGGAATGGAAACAGAAACTAAGCTCATTAACAACGGTTTCTGCCAAAGATTACCTTTTATTACATGCGGAATATGGTCACTATCTGGGCAAATGTGTAAATGATTTTCTGGAAGAGAAAAACCTGGCTTACCAGGTTCAGTTAATTGCCTCCCACGGACATACGGCTTTTCACCTGCCGGCCCGACATATGACGGCCCAGCTGGGGGAAGGGGGAGCGATAGCTGCGGTTACGGGAATCCGTACCATTACTGACTTCAGAAGTGTGGATATCGCCCTGGGCGGTCAGGGAGCACCGGTTGTGCCGATTGGAGAGAAACTTCTTTTCCCGGAATTTGATCTTTACCTGAATATCGGGGGAATCGCAAACCTGTCTGTCAACGGCACTTCTTTTATTGGTTTTGATGTTTGTCCGGCAAACCGGGTTTTGAATTTGCTGGCATCGGACATGACTGAAGGTTTTGATGAAAACGGAACCCTGGCTGCATCCGGCAGACTAAATGAAGACCTTTTCAAGGTTCTGAATGCTTTTCCATATTATCAGTTGCCTTATCCGAAATCCCTCTCGAATGATTTTGGCGTACAGGAACTTTTCCCGCTTTTTGAAAAATCAGGACTTTCCCTACCGGATGCATTACGAACCTATTCAGAACATATCGTATTTCAGATTTCAAAATCCATCCGTGAATTAAAGAAAACAGATCCGGGAAAAGAACATCTGCGTTTACTCATCACCGGTGGAGGTGCCCATAACCGGTTTTTGGTAAAGAGTCTTCAGGAAGAAATACTGTCTGACGGAGTGGAATGTGTAGTGCCTGACAAAAACCTGGTTGACTACAAAGAGGCACTTGTGATTGCCCTGATGGGTGCCCTGCGCTGGCGGGAAGATATCAATGTAATGCATTCCGTAACCGGCGCTTCTAAAGACAGCATCAACGGGGCGGTATGGTCGGTATAGTGAGGTATATGGTTTATGGTTGATGGTCATATAGAATATCCATACGTCCATCAACCATGTACCATAAACCAATCAAAGCCCAAGCACCGTCTTCAGCTTTACATATCCGGTTTTACTTACCGGAACACGGGCGCCGGTTTTTAAAATAGCCAGGTGATTATCTTTTTCATATGGATCGATACGGGTGATTTCGGTAACGTTTACGATATACGACCGGTGCGTTCTGACGAACTGATTATTATTCAGCACATTTTCAAAATGTCCCATGGTTTTATTTTTCAGAAATGATCCCTCCCGGGTATGGATTTTTACATAATCATCCGCTGCTTCGAGGTAATGAATGTCTTCCACCGGAATGATGCGGATTTTCCCGGACAGTTTTACAACAACCCGCTGTTGTTCTGAGGGACTTTTGGAAGCGGAATCCAGCAGGGGTATCAGTTTTTCTTTGTTGACCTGTTTACCGGACTGTGACCATTTTGATATGGCTTTATCAAAACGGTCCCTGCTGAAAGGTTTGAGCAGGTAATCGACCGCATGACTTTCAAAAGCTTTAATGGCATATTCGTCAAAGGCAGTCGTAAAAATCACGGCAGGGGGATCTTCGATCAGTTCCAGCATTTCAAAGCCGTTTATTTTTGGCATCTGTATATCCAGAAAAATCATATCGGGCTGGAATTGCTGAATAGCTTTAACCCCTTCAAAGCCATCACTGCATTCAGCGACTAACTCCATTTCAGGATGGTATTGCAGGTATTCTTTGATGATGGACCTTGCGAGCGGTTCATCATCAATTATTATAACTTTCATGCTTGGGAATATTTATAGTCGTGGTGAAAACATGGTCCCTGGCCTGTGTTTCCACCAGGTCCGTTCTTGCAAATAACAAATAAAGCCGGCGTTTTACTGAATTCAATCCGAAGCCCGTGCCATGTCTTGGACTGGCGGTTTCCGGATCGAAAGGATTTTGTACAATTACTTTAAGCGCGTCGTTTTCAGTGAGTACGGATATATATATGGTCACTTCATCCGTCGTATCGTATAAGCCCAAATTTAATGGCATTTTCAACAACGGGCTGCAACAACATCGGTGGAATAAGCATCTGCATGCATATGTTCATCTTTTTCAATGACGGTCGAGAGCCGGTGCCCGAAACGGACTTTTTCAATGTCCAGGTATAGTTCCAGCGACTGGAGTTCTTCTTCCATTTTTACCCATTGTTCTTCTTCTTTGCGCAAGGTGGTTCTCAGGAAATCGGATAACTGATGTATCATGTTCCTGGCCTGTACAGGATTTGAGCCGATCAGGGCGCTGATGGAATTCAGACTGTTGAATAAGAAATGGGGTTGCAGCTGTTGGCGGAGTTTATACAATTCAGCATCCCGGCTGAGTTTTTCAGCATCATTTTTACGCTGGCGGTTTTCCTGTTCTTCTTCCTGCGTATACCAGAGTACACAAATAACCGCCATGCATCCGATCATGAGAAATGCAAATCCAAGTCTTAACCAGTAAGCGTTGGCCAGGAACGGAATATATTGGGCATATCCGGCTTCCGTTATACTGAGAACCAATAAGAATTTACCCAGCGCGTTGGTGATCAAACTGAAAATCAGGCAGAGAATAAAAACATATACATAACGGTTGCTGTAAGGAAGATAATACCGTAGAATATTACTGATCACTGCACAAAAGGCCGCGAGTAAACCATTGGTGATCAGGCTGTCGACCAGGGCCTCTTCTAATGAATACCCATATCCCATAATCAGCAGACAGTGAAGGGAAGCCCAAACTATCCACCAACCAAAAAAGATGTTGCGAAACCTGCTTACGCTGAGGGGTGACCTTGTCAAAGAATGGGGTTAAATGATTTCCAGGAATGCGTGTTTGCTGTTATGCAGAATGTGTGCTGCTTTTTTATTCGTCAGTTCAATATACAGATCTGCATTGTCTGTTTCCTGAATACGGGAATAAAGTTCTGCACCATCCAGAAGTCCGCTCAGCTTATATAGCTCAGACACATTGATAAATTTCCACTGAACCAGTTTCTGGTCTTCATTGTAAAATTTATCTTCTTCCTTCTCTCCAAGAGCTGTTGATTTTTCAAAAGCTTCCTGTGTACTATCGGCCTGGATTAAGCGCAGCTGTTCATCAAATTGGGCCGTGTGGTTTCCCTGTCCGCAAATAATCCTGTAAACAATTTTTGCAAGATACCAGTTCATAGATTCGATTTAAAAAGTGTTAGATAAGTGGTTAATAATTTCTGATTTCAATACCTCCGAATACAGAGGATCCGTCGATGATGAGTACTTTATCAGGATTGGTGGCGCTGATATTCTGCCTTTTATCTTCAATATTTCCAAATACAGAAGTCACCTGACTCCTGACTTCCCAGTTCGGGGGAACAATTATTTTTGTGCCACCCATAATCTGGGTTATATCCAGTGCAGCTGTACCCTGAATATCCGCCTGACTGAGATTAAGTTCGGCGCCCCCCATAAAGATGGTGATGTCACCACCCTTAAAATTTTTGGATAAAATATTTTTATGGATTCCTCCGAATACCGTAGTGGCATCGATATAATCTTCGGATGAAAAACTTTTGGAATTATAACCCATACCGGTTGTGGAACCAGTATTTGTGCCACCGGCTGTTCCGGTACTGCTTCCAAAAGGTTCACCCGGAAATCCCTGCATACCCGGATATCCGCGTCTTGCTCTTCTCCGTTGCCAGCGTTCAATATCCCGCTGTTTCCACCTTCCCTGGCAACCCGGATCCATCCAATGGGGATGTTTCGGACGGATAAGCATGATCAGCCCGACCAGGATGATGATGGCCGGCCACATAAAACGGTGTATATCCATTCCGGGAATGAGCTGGTCCATCAGAAAAAAAGTTCCGACCAGGATCATAATCAGCCAGCCTGGTCCGCGAAATCCATGGGAAAGACCAACAAAAATACCTACTGCGATCAGGAGAATCTGCCAGCTGAATATCCATTCGGGGATACCCAGATTCATTTGCCTGAGTAAAAGACCGATTCCGGTAAAAACCAATAAAACAGGGACCCAGATCCGTCCGCCGGTGTGCCGTCTCATCCTGTTGCGGACATCGTCGTTCTCACCGGATTTAATATCTTCTTTTATATCTGATCCTAAATTGTCCATTTCTTAAAATTTGAAGTAAAACTAAACCGGGATTGCAAAGGTTTCAAGCGGAGATAGGTCATAATCCGTTGAATGGCGGTGAAAGCCGGAATTTTTCCGGTAAAAAATCCTGGGGATCAGATTATCCGGAACTGGTCACCGTCAAATAAACCCAGATCGCTGAGTTTCAGGTGGGGAATAACCAGTAGGGCCATAAAAGAGAGCGTCATAAAAGGTGACTGGAGCGTGGATCCCAGGACGTTTTGCCTGAATATCCAGGTCGGTATAGGATGGCTGCAACCTGGTATCCCGGCTCAATACTCATGAGCCCGGCTACCGGAAGGGCAAGGGTGGAGACTTCTTTTTCATCCGACCACACTGATTCCTCCTTTTTCTGCAATCACTGCATTTACTGCCCGGCTAAGTGACGCGTCATCTACTCCAACAGCTACGATATTATGACTGTCATGGGCAACCGAAGAAGCAATCGCTCCCGACTGTAATCCGAAATTTTTGATAAACGCTATCGCCACGGGGGCATTTTTATACCGGTTGAGGACGATGATTTTGAGAATATCCCTGGTAATATCTGATTGCCACAAACCGTTTACCGGTTGAATAATGGCTGGGTTTTTTCGGGTGATCAGTTGTCCGTCAAATGCTTCAATAACCGGGTATGGGTAAGTTGAATGTGCAGATGGGAAGGATTTGAAAATAAAATTCTCCGGACGGGTTTCTGCACATTCAAACAGATTGGGTGTGGAAATATGCTCTACGGAACGCAGCAGGCTTTTCCCATTTTCTGCCACCAGTTCGCCCGAAAGCCAGGTTTGTATTACTTCAAAATTTTTCAAATCTTTCAGCAGGATAAAATCTGCGGTATCTCCTTCGCGCAGCCGGCCCAGGTCCAGTTTATAATGTTCTATGGGATTGATACAGGCTGCTTCCAGCACTTTAAATACATCAATATTTTTTGCCACGGCCCGGGCGCAGAGTTGGTTGATATGTCCTTTCACCAGGCTGTCCGGATGTTTATCATCACTGCAAAACATCATGTTTTTCCAGTTATCCGGAAGCAGGCCTGCCAGTGCTTCAAAATTTCTGGCCGCACTGCCTTCCCGGATCAGGATCTTCATACCCATCTCCAGTTTTTCCCTTGCTTCATCTTCGGTAAAACATTCGTGATCGGTGCTAATGCCTGCCTGAATATATTTCCTGGCTTCTTCTCCACGCAGTCCGGGGGCATGACCATCTACCGGTTTTTGATATTTTTTTGCCGAAGCAATTTTTCGCATCACTTCTTTATCCCCGTGCAACACGCCCGGAAAATTCATCATCTCACTCAGATATTTTATTTCCGGCCTGGATAATAACCGCTCTGTCTCATTCGAATCCAGGGTTGCACCGGCCGTTTCAAAAACCGTTGCCGGCACACAACTGGGGGCACCGAAATAAAAATGAAAGGGAGTTTTTTTTCCGTTTTCTATCATGAATTCCACTCCGCTGACGCCCAGCACATTCGCAATTTCATGCGGATCGCTCACTGTGGCGACAGTACCATGCACCACTGCGAGCCTCGCGAATTCCGAGGGTACCAGCATGGAACTTTCTATATGAACATGGGCATCAATAAAACCGGGTGCAGATATATTGTTCCGGAACGAATTCTCCGGCAGGCAGTTCGCGGATCCCGAATATCTTTTTATCCCGGATGGTGATTTCAGCGGGATAAATTCTGCGAGCCCTGATATCTACGAATTTTCCTCTGATGTTCATGGTAGCTGCTTAATCGTTCAGGAGACCGGGTCTTTTTTCAGCTGTTTTTTGCAGGGCCGTTTCATAACGCCATGCGGCGATTTTGGCGGGATCTCCGCTCAGCAGAATCTCGGGTACTTTCCAGCCCCGAAAATCAGCCGGGCGGGTATATACCGGTGGTGCAAGCAGGTTATCCTGAAATGAATCGAACAGAGCTGAGGTTTCGTCGTTCAACACGCCCGGCAAAAGTCTTCCGATGGCATCTGATAATACAGCAGCGGGTAGTTCGCCTCCGCTCAGCACATAATCGCCGATGGATATTTCACGGGTTATAAAATGTTCGCGAATACGTTCGTCGATTCCTTTATAATGACCGGAAATGATAAGCAGGTTTTCTTTGAGGGAAAGGGCATTGGCCATGGGCTGGTTCAGCAATTCTCCATCCGGACTCATGTAAATAATTTCGTCATAATCTCTTTCTTTTTTCAGGGATTCGATGGCATTGGCCAGCGGTTCACACATCATCACCATGCCGGCACCGCCTCCATACTGATAATCATCCACCTGGCCATATTCGTTAATGGCCCATTTCCTGAGCGGATGAACGAATACTTCAAGCAGGTTCTTCTCTTTGGCCCTTTTTAAAATGGAATGGGCAAAGAAACTATCCAGCAATTCCGGTAATACACTGATGATGTCTATACGCAAATTTGGGAATTTGAATTTGAAAATTTGGGAATATGTATGGCGTTCAGGGCATCAAAATCTTCATTTTTCATCAATTTAACCCTTAGAGGAAGCTTAGAGGATAATTAGAGGATGATTAGAGGATTCAACCGCCAACGGCCAACCGCTGCCTGCCGGCATGGCAGGCGTCATCCCTCATCCGTCATATCCTCCAGGTCCCGCCGCTGTTTCTTCGTTGGCCGGCCCACCTTACTCAGTCTTTTCCCGGTATGGAAACTGGCTGCCTGAAACTGGATCCGTTCCACTTCTTCTTCCGGTGTAATATCGAGATAATATTTGATGGCTTCCGAAAAGGCGAGCCGGTGATCCAGCAGACCGGTTACCTTGATGCGCCATCTTTTGGCTTCTGTTTTTACTTCATACTCTTCCCCGATATGAACGGGTTTGGAGGGCTTTACCTGTCCGGCCACATTTTTTACTTTCCCTTTTTCACAGGCTTCTGACGCCAGGCTCCTGGTTTTAAACAGACGGATCGCCCAGAGGTATTTGTCGATACGAAGTTTTTCTTTTTCAGCCATTTTGTTTACAGTTGACAGATCACAGTTGACAGTTGACGGTTTTGCTTTAGGCTTTCAGGCTTTAGGCTTTAGGCTTGTTCCCAAATCCTTCCGCAAAAAACTTATGGAAATACGGAATCGTTTCAATGCCTTTATAAAAATTTTCGATATTATATTTTTCATTCGGAGAATGCAGGTTATCGCTGTCCAGTCCGAATCCCATAAACACAATTTTTATTCCCAGTTCATTTTCCAATAAGGAACAGATCGGAATACTTCCGCCGCCCCGCTGGGGTACCGGTTTTTTTCCGAAACTTGCTTCGATGGCTTTTTCGGCAGCGATATAGGCAAGTGAATCCAGCGGTGTCATATAGGGTTCCCCGCCATGCAATTCGAAACATTCAACCGTTACGCCGGCTGGTGCAATTTTTCGAAAATAATTCAGCAGCAGTTCCGCAATTTTTCCAGACTGCTGATTGGGTACCAGCCTGGCAGAGATCTTTGCCGATGCTTTGGAAGGCAGTACGGTTTTGGAACCTTCTCCCTGAAATCCGCCCCAGATGCCATTGAGTTCAAGCGTCGGACGAATACCTGTGCGTTCATTGGGACTATACCCTTTTTCCCCCCACAGGGAATTCACACCAAGATCTTTCATATATTCTTTTTCATCAAAAGGTGCAGCGCCCAGTTTTTTTCTGTCTGCTGCAGACGATTCCAGCACATCATCATAAAAACCGGGAATGGTAATATGATTATTTTCATCGTGACAGCTGGCAATCATCCTTGCCAGCATGGTAACCGGATTGGCCACGGCACCTCCATAAACCCCACTGTGCAGATCCCGGTTAGGACCGGTTACTTCCACCTGGATATAAGCCAGTCCGCGCACCCCGATTTCGATGGAAGGAGTCTCGAGACTGATCATGGACGTATCACTGATCAGAATCACATCTGCCTTCAGTAATTCTTTATGGGAAGAAACAAAAGCACCGAGGTTGGGTGAGCCGATTTCTTCTTCCCCTTCAATGATGAATTTTATATTGCAGGGAAGTGTGCCGGTCTGATTCATGATTTCCAGGGCCTTTACATGCATGAAAAACTGGCCCTTGTCATCTGCAGAACCGCGGGCAAATATCATTCCGTTTTTAATGGTTGGTTCAAATGGGGGCGTATGCCAGAGTTCCAGCGGATCAACGGGCTGCACATCATAGTGACCATATACCAGAACAGTTGGTTTGGATGGATCAATGATTTTTTCCCCGTACACAACCGGATGTCCCTGCGGTTGGATAAATTTCTGCTCGCGTAACGCCGGCATCGAGCAGTGATTTTTTTACAGCTTCTGCGCAGATCTGCATGTCCCGCTGATGGGTGCTGTCGGAACTGATGGAAGGAATTTTCAATAATTCTTTTAATTCTTCCAGAAATCTTTCCTGATTATTTTCCTGATATGTTTTCCAAGCCTGCATGCGGTACTGTTTATTTGTGAATGTCTGCTAAATTAGGCCCTTTTAAGAAATGTGCATTTCCTGGTGTGACAGGAGTGGACAATTCATGTTTTTTGTTCATGATCACATTTTCCATATCCCATTCAATTTTTTTGATGAAAGGATGTTCACGCACTTTGCAATCTGTTTTAATACAGATGGGACAGCAACTGCCGACACAATCATCTGCATGCACAAAAAATTCCATCGCGGAACCAAATTCTTTTTCAATCAGGATCTCGAGGCTGTCTATTTCGGCATGCGCCTCCCGTACATTCAGGTACCAGGGTACCGTCATATGACAATCGATATGGAGCACATTTCCGAATTTGATTACCCGCAGATTATGAATATCGATCCAGTTCGGAAGCCGGCTGTTATTTAAAAGGGCAATTACTTTTCCCAGCATTTTTTCATCGGCTTCATCCATAATGCCAGCGACGGATTTACGGGCAATGCGGTAACCGATAATCATGATCACGACGGACATAATGATGGCCATGATACTATCCAAGGACGAATACCGGTAAAATAAATCAGCAGCAGTCCGACGATGATGGCAAGGGTGGAATAGGTGTCTGACTGCAGATGACGTCCGCTGGCCTCCAGTGCTTCAGAACCATTTGCTTTAGCTCTTTTTACGGCAATGAAACCGACAACAAAATTGATCACCGCAGAAATGCCCACCAGGATGATACCCAGGTTGAGTTGTTGCAGTTCCCGGGGATGGAACAATTGATTTACGGCTTCGTAAATAATGAAAACCCCGGCCAGCATAATCAGTGTGCCTTCAATGGCTGCGGAAAGAAATTCGGCTTTGCCATGACCGTAGGGATGATTACTGTCCCTGGGTTTATATGCAATGGATAAACTGTAAAAACCGACTGCACCGGCAATAATATTTACAATACTTTCCAGGGCATCGGTGAGGATCGCCACGGAACGGGTAAGATACCAGGCAGTGATTTTTATGGAAAAAAGAATGATGGCAACAAAAAGTATCCAGGACTGTATGCGGAGAGTTTCTTTGCTTTTATCCACGGAATAATTTGTTAGCAAATGTAAAAGGAATCCTCGCGTATTTATTACAAGTAACGGAATTCAATTATATATTGTTCTGCTTCTGATTTCTCGCGTCCGGAATTTTTTCAACAGCCGGTAATAAAATTCCTTATTGAATAGCTGCGAATCATTCATGGCTTTGTAGGTAAGAAAAATGCCGATGGGCATCAGTACAAAAGTGGCCATCCACATACCGGACAATGGGCTGCATCACATCCTGCTTTAACAAATTTTCTTCCGAAATTATTCAGCAGGAAAAAGATCACAAAAAAGATAACTGCAAAAATCAGCGGAAGTCCGATACCGCCTTTGCGGATGATGGAACCGAGTGGAGCGCCGATCATGAAAAGCACCAGGCAGGCAATGGACATCGTAATTTTTTCATGCCAGGTCATCAGGTGCATTGCGCAGATTTGTCCGGTCATTTTCGTAAGTAAGCGGCTGAAATATCCAGGTTGGATTTGATGTTATTTATGGTAGAATAAGTTCGTCTGCAGAACATTCCGGGTGGTTGAATCCGGCAACAGTTTTTACAAAAGAAGTTTTATTGACTGCCTTTTGATGTTTCCGCTTTCCAGGGAGAGTCCAGGTATTTCAGAATAGGTATTTGCGTGCTCATCATCAGGCTGCGTTTGCCTGCGATAAGCACCTGTGGTGTTTTCCAGGGAATCAATGGTAGTGCCCAGCTGACGCATATTCAGCATCTGGTAATTATTTTTGAATGCGCTGTCGTCGGTTTTATTCAGTTTGAAAGAACTCAGGTCAAATACTTTTTTATATTCTTCAAAGCCCATCCGGATAAATTGGGTATTGGTTGAATTGCGCGGGCCTTTCTCCTGGTAGTTCCAGCCGTTTTTCAGATTGAATTCCAGAAATTTTTTATCCGGTGAAATGGTCATTTTCCCGCTTTGGGCTACGATGGCATTATCCTGGAGCAGATTGTAAGTTGTGCTGGTAAATCAGGATATCGTGAATGGTCGATCCGTCTTTATCTTTCTTACCGATTTTAATAATGTAGCCATCAATCTTATCGTAAAAAACACCTTCCTTAATATCGAATGCCGGTTTGGAAACGATAATATCATATTTCAGCGTCTGCATTTTTAACTGGGCAACCGGAATAATATAATTATTAAACATGAAGGCGATACCGCAGATGAACAGCGAACAGATAAACAACGGACGCATAAAACGGAGCAGGGGGATGCCGGCCGATTTGATGGCAACCAGTTCAAATGTTTCACCCAGGTTTCCGAAAGTCATGATGGAAGAAAGCAGAACCGCAAGGGGAAGTGCAAGCGGGACAAGGGTTGCACAGACATATAAAATAAACCTGCCGATGGTAAACATATCCAGGCCCTTGCCAACGATATCATCTATATAAAGCCAGAAGAACTGAAGTACCAATACAAAGACAGTAATAAAAAAGGTGGCGATGAACGGACCGATGAACGCGCTGATAATGAGTTTGTCGAGCTTTTTTATCACGGTGCAAATTTACGCTTAAAGCCTAAAGCCTAAAGCCTAACGCAAATGTAGAAAATGTAGAAAATTTTGAAATTCAAAACGGTCAACGGCCAACCGTCAACCGTCAACTGTCAACACACCATCTAATTCCCAAGCCGGTGAAAAAGATCCTTCACCTGGTAACTCCAGAGCTGGGTCTGGTCCTTGATATCTTTTTTATCTGCAAAATCTTTGATCAGCAGAATTGTCTGATTGGTGATGTCTGATTTTTCAATCCGGAATTCAAAGAATTCTTCCTTCGGTGAATCGGACCAGTGAAAACGGATATATTTATCCAGTTCACTTTCCAAAACCTCCGCCTTGGTTGTGGAACCATTCCAGGAAAAACTAAAGATATTATCCCGCTCATCAACCTTATCTGCAAACCATTCCTGAAGTCCTGCGGGGGTACTCAAAAATTCGTATAAAATGGAAGGAGGGCATTTTAACGAATATTCTAACGTAAACTGCTGTTTCTTGCTCATCTAAGTATTCTATTGATCGTGGGCTGCAATTATAGATAAATATTTCATGACCTGAAATTTTTTTTAATCCTGCCAAAAACACCGATAATGAAAGAATCATTGACCTTCCAAAATTGGGAAATACATTGAATATCAATACGTTACGACTGTATGAAGTTTGGTAAATTGACCTAAGATCCTTAAATTGGGAGGTTCAAACCGAATCTTCTTAACGAGCTGATAAGAAAAGATTCATTTATACGTTTTTATAACATCCAATTATCCTGAACAAACCAGTTTAACCTAAAACCCTTTAAAATTACCTGCCTATGAGTATGCGTCAACTCAAGATCACGAAGAGTATTACGAATCGTGAATCTCAGAGCTTGGAAAAATACCTGCAGGAGATCGGAAAAGTTGAATTGATCACTCCGGAAGAAGAAGTAAAACTCGCCATCCGGATCAAGCAGGGAGATCAGAAAGCCCTCGACAAACTCACCAAAGCCAATCTTCGATTTGTAGTTTCCGTAGCCAAACAGTACCAGAATCAGGGTTTAACCCTGCCCGACCTGATCAATGAAGGTAATCTGGGACTGATCAAAGCTGCACAACGTTTTGATGAAACCCGGGGTTTCAAATTCATTTCCTATGCAGTATGGTGGATCCGTCAGAGTATTCTGCAGGCCCTGGCAGAACAATCCCGAATCGTTCGTCTTCCCCTGAATAAAGTAGGATTGACCAACCGGATTCAGAAAGCCTATTCCCTGCTGGAACAGCAGTTTGAACGGGAACCTTCCGCAGAAGAACTGGCCGAAGTGCTGGAACTGGATATTGAAGAAGTTTCTTCCACCCTGGGCATTGGCGGCCGTCATATCAGTGTGGATACGCCGTTGTCTGAAGGCGAAGACAATACCCTGATCGATGTGATGGAAAATCCGAATGCTGACCGGGCCGAAACCAATATTGAGCACAATGAATCCCTGAAACAGGATATTGACCGTTCCCTGAAAACGCTTACCGAACGACAGAAAGAAGTCATCTGCTTTTTCTTTGGCATCGGGGTGGATCATCCCATGAGCCTGGAAGATATCGGTGACCGGTTCAGCCTGACCCGGGAACGGGTTCGGCAGATCAAAGACAAAGCCATCACCAAACTCAGAAGCAATTCAGGAGCCAAATCGCTGAGGAATTATCTGGGAATTTAATCACGAAACCATTGCGATTGAGATAAAATTACACTTCATTTTCTTACCTTTGCCTTTCTGAAAAACGTGGATAGAACGAGATGTTTATTCACGTTTTTTCATTTCAATATTTTTTAAATTTCAGGAGGTCTATGTTTGAAAATTTAGTGAGAAACTCGACTCCGCCTTTAAACAGCTTAAAGGACAGGGAAGGATCACCGAACTGAATATTGCGGCAACGGTAAAAGATATCCGCCGGGCACTGATCGATGCCGATGTGAATTTTAAAATTGCCAAAGAATTTACCGATACGATCCGGGAAAAAGCCATGGGCCAGAAAGTGCTTACTGCGGTAAGTCCGGGTCAGCTGATGGTGAAAATTGTGCAGGATGAGCTGACCGAGCTGATGGGTGGAAATGAAAGTCCGCTGCAATGCAAAAGGCAATCCCGGCTGTTATCCTGGTTGCAGGTTTGCAGGGTAGCGGTAAAACCACTTTCAGCGGCAAACTGGCCAATTATCTCAAAACACAAAAAGGCTTTTCTCCCCTGCTGGTAGCAGCAGATGTTTATCGTCCGGCTGCCATTGAACAATTGAAAATACTGGGAGAACAGATCGGGGTGGATGTATTTACGTGAACCGGAAAGTACTGATCCGGTGAACATCGCCAAACTGGCCGTTGACAGAAGCCAGAAGCAAGAATAAAAATGTAGTAATCATGGATACCGCCGGCCGTCTGGCCATCGATGAAGCCATGATGACCGAAGTGGCCAATATCAAAAAAGCTGTTGATCCGCAGGAAATCCTGTTTGTGGTGGATTCCATGACGGGACAGGATGCCGTAAATACGGCAAAAGCCTTTAATGAACGGCTCGATTTTACCGGTGTGGTACTGACCAAACTGGATGGTGATACCCGGGGTGGGGCGGCTCTTTCCATCAAATACACGGTAAACAAACCGATTAAAGTTTGTCAGCAGCGGGGAAAAAATGGATACCCTGGATGTGTTTTATCCCGACCGTATGGCCCAGCGGATCCTGGGCATGGGTGATATCACCTCCCTGGTGGAAAAGGCCCAGAGCCAGTTTGATGAAGAACAGGCCAGGAAACTGGAAAAGAAAATCCGGAAAAACCAGTTTGATTTTGAAGATTTCAAACAGCAACTGGAGCAGATCCGGAAAATGGGCAATATCAAGGACCTGCTGGGCATGATTCCCGGTGTTGGGAAAGTCCATAAAAGATATTGATATCAGCAATGATTCCTTTAAAGGCATTGAAGCCATGATCGGTTCCATGACGCCCTTTGAACGGGCCAATCCGGATTCCATTGATCAGAGCCGGAGGAAACGGATTGCCAAGGGCAGTGGTAAGGAACTTCAGGAAGTAAATGCATTTATGAAGCAGTTTGAACAGATGAAACAGATGATGAAAACCATGAATAAAATGCCCATGGGTGGCATGGGAATGGGGAAACGTTAAATTTTCCGTTCATCAAAAAATACGGTAAATCATTCGGCATTTTATCCATGATTCATTACATTTGCAGCAACAGATTGATTCGTTCGATCTGATCGTAAACCTTATTAAATAACGCATTTAAATTTTTATTTAAGATGCCAGTAAAAATCAGACTCCAAAGACATGGGTCTAAGAAAAGACCATTTTATTTCATCGTCGTTGCCGACATCCGGGCACCAAGAGACGGAAAATTCATCCAGAAAATCGGTACGTACAATCCTTTAACTGTTCCTGCTTCCGTTCAGCTTGATCGCCAAAAGGCGCTTGACTGGCTGCACAAAGGAGCCCAGCCGACAGATACGGTTCGCCGCATCCTGAGCTATAAAGGAGTATTGTACCTGAAACATCTTTTGACGTGGTGTTAAACTGGGTCTTTTTGATGAAGCGGCTGCCATGGAAAAATTTTCCAAATGGCATAGCGAACATGAATTACAGCGTAAAGAAACGTCAGGAAGATCATCGCAAAGCAAGACCTGGTGGCAGACGAGCCCCGGCTCCGAAGAAGAGTGGAAAGAAAACAGGAGAACGAAACTCAGGGTTAAAGACCTGTATCATATATTTTTCTTAAGGCTATCTTTTACCGGATAGCCTTTTTTTATGTTATAAAACGATGGAAAATAGTTACAGAAATATCGGCAAAATCGTTTCTGCCTTTGGCCTGAAGGGCGAAATGATCGTTCTTCATCACCTGGGTAAAAAAATGGCCGTTTCAAAAATCAAAGTGATTTTCCTGGAACAGAAAAAAGACGAATTGCTGCCTTATTTTGTAACATTTGCCAGAAAAAAAGGGATGATGAACTGATGCTGAAACTGGAAGGAATTGATACCAAGGAAGCCGTTTCAAAATTTCTGCGCCGGGAAGTATGGATGAGGGAAGAAGAAGTACAGCTGCATACCGCAAAAGACAATCCGATCGGCTGGGTGGGATACCAGGTGAATGATCAGGGACGGGATCTGGGTCCCATTCTCGAAATTATTGAACAACCCCACCAGGTGCTCTGCCGGCTGGAAATGGAATCCAGGGAAGTACTGATTCCCGTCAATGAACAAACCCTGGTGAAAATTGATCATCCTCAAAAACCCTGATGCTCCGACTTCCGGATGGATTGCTGGAAGTGTACCTGGGTTAATGTTGAAATCTGCATATCGTTCATCGATTATCGATCTATCGATTGGTCACGATCATACGCATGTCAACGATTTTAACAGAGTTCATAAAATATAACCAACCCGCCTGCGTTGACTTCAGATGCAGATCCTTTTTATCTTCAAAAAATACATTCCCAAAACGGTCATTTTTCTTTTATTTGTTCAGCTGTTCAGGCACAGCCGATTACCGGAATCTGGAAGGGTAAAATGGGAACTACAAAGTGGAACTCAAACTGGTTCGCAAAGGCGACAGCCTGATCGGTACATCTTATTATTATGATTCCAAATCTAACTTTATCGCGTTATTCCGTGAAGGGATATTTTGATGATAAGAACAACGATGTGATCTGGTGGGATGATGTTTTGATTGAAGACAACAATTCGCAACATTTTATGGGAACCGCCCAGCAGCCCTACTGGCCGTGGCCGATTTTAATTGTCCGGGTGAAGGGATCATGAAACTCGATGGAAATACTTCCAGAAAAGACGATGAAACCAAAGAAAAAAAAGAACTACATCTGGTAAAAGGGAATACCGTTCCGATTTTTCCCGACGAATGGGATTTCCTGATTGAAAATTATGTGTATGGGGTGAACCATCCCGAAGTAGTGGACAGTATTGAACAATATGCATTTCATCCCGTTCCGCAGGATGTGACGACGAATACGATTTCCACAGCCGCCGTAGTTGATCCGCCAACTGCCAACCGCCAACCGCCAACCGTGATGACAGTCACCAATCCACCGCCAACGGCCAACCGACCAACGGCCAACGGTTATCGCATCAGCCCTCCTGTTCAGCAAACAAATGAAGAAAGATATGCGGGCCGAAAAAAAATTCTCCAACAGGTTATTCCGGTGAAAGGGGATTCCATCGAACTCCGTTTTTATGATAATGCGGAAATTGACGGTGATTCCATCGCCGTTTTTTTAAATGGCCATTTACTGCAGGAACATATCCTGCTGGCCGAACAGGCCTATATCATGAAAATCGCGATCAGAGATCTGCAATCAGACAATGAACTGGTGATGGTTGCCGAAAATCTGGGATCCATTCCGCCCAATACATCCCTGATGGTCGCCCTTGTAGAAGATAAACGATATGAAGCGCATCTGCAGAGCACGGAAGGAAGCAGTGCACTGGTGCGACTGGTAAAACCGGATTAAGCTTAAAGCCCAAAGCCTAAAGCTTAAAGCCAAACGAATAAACCTATTGCTTACGCGATTACATTTTGCACCGTATACAGTCAATGTATTAGCACAATTAATTATCGGGATTTATTGAGAATGGATACCGAATACCTTCAATAAACTATCTGGCTTTAGGCCTTAAGCTGTAGGCTTTCAGCTTTCAGATCCAGCGCCTTACCCTTGTCTTGTAGGCCGCATATTCCTCTCCGAATGCCCGGGTCAAATATCTTTCCTCCGGTAAAATGATCCGGTACAGGATAACGATAACCAGTAAGGGAATCAGGAATAACGTCCACCAGTTTCCGAAAATAAAAGCCATCCCCAGATATAGCAACAGCAGGCTCAGGTACATGGGATTCCGGGTAAGAGAATAAATGCCGGTGGTCTGTAAGGAATTGGCGGGTTTAATCAGGATAATGGTATTTTTTGTTTTGAAAAACTGACGTAAGGCAGGAATGGCGAAAATCAGTCCGGAAATAATAATGAGCAATCCGATAATATTCGCTGCCGGACTGTGAAAAAAGAATGCGCTTCGAATGGTAAAATATCCCTGGAGTAAAAAGGAAAGCAGAAAACAGGCAATATAAACCAGGGGCGGTGGAACATACACCCCGGGACTGTCTTTGGTAACTTTCATATTGTGAAGTTTAGATGACAGATGACAGATAACAGATGACAGATGAATCAGGGAAAAGCTTTAAGCTTTAGGCTTTAGGCAGTGTAGCCGAAGGCTACACTACAATGTTGATCATCTTATTCCTCACATAGATCACCTTCTTCGGTGAATTTCCATTCAGCCATTTTTTCACGGTGTCATCTGCAAGAATGATTTCCTCCACCTGCTGCTGACTGGCATCCAGACTGATATTCAATTCGGTCCTGGTTTTCCCGTTGATGGCTACGGGATATAATTTGGTTGATTCGATAAGGTATTTTTCTTCGAAAGCAGGATAGGCTGCATCCAGGATGCTGGATTCATTACCCAGCTCATGCCAGAGTTCTTCACTGATATGCGGAGCATAGGGTGTGAGAATGATCAGCAGTTTTTCCAGTATTTCTTTTTTGTGACTTTTTAAATCCCCGAGTTCATTCACCGTAATCATCAGCGCACTCACCGCCGTATTAAAGGAAAAACGCTCAGTATCCTCATCCAGTTTTTTAATGGCTTTATGCAATACTTTCCATTCCGCATCTGTAGCAGTTGCCGTCGTCCAGACCCTTCCTTTGTTTTCATCAAAAAACAAACGCCAGAGTTTGCGCAGGAAACGGTGCACGCCTTCGATTCCTTTGGTATCCCAGGGTTTGCTTTGTTCTACCGGACCAAGAAACATTTCATACATCCGGAAAGTATCCGCACCATATTTTTCAACCAGTTCATTCGGGTTTACCGTATTGAATTTTGACTTGGACATTTTCTCCACTTCAGAACCGCAGATGTATTTTCCATTTTCCAAAACGAAACGGGCGCGCGCATATTCCGTTCTCCAGTTTTTGAATGCCGTGGTATCCAGTTCCAGTCCGTCCACCAGATTCACATCCACATGAAGGGTGGAAATAGAAATATTGCAGGTATCCAGGTTCAGTCCGGGAAAAATCTTACCCAGCTCTACCTGTATTTTTTCTGAAAACGGTTGCGGCGGCAGGTTTACAATACCTGCGAAATAAATAAAGGGGATTTGCTAAGGAATGATTCCATCTGTTCTGATCCTTTCATATCAACCCGGTAAACAAACCGGCTGCTTCCCTGTATCATTCCCTGGTTCACGAGCTTTTTGTAAGGCTCATCAAAACCGATATATCCCAGGTCGAAAAGAAATTTCGTCCACATGCGGCTATACAGCAAATGACCCACGGCATGTTCGGTTCCACCGATATACAGATCTACCTGACCCCAGTAATCCGAAGCCTTGCGGCTGCAGAAAGTTTCTGAATTGTGCGGATCCATATACCGCAGAAAATACCAGCTGCTGCCGGCATAACCGGGCATGGTATTGGTTTCCAGATGTCTGGATGTCCATTCCGGCAGATTGGCCAGCGGGCCTTCTCCATCGGGTCCTGCCTTGTAAGAATCCACCTTCGGAAGTTCCAGGGGCAGGTCTTTTTCATCCAGCGGATAGGCAATTCCGTTTTTCCATACGATGGGAAAGGGTTCTCCCCAGTAACGCTGACGGCTAAACGCAGCATCGCGCATTTTATAATTCACGCGGGTATTGCCGATACCCATTTCTTCCAGTTTCGCATTGACGACGGGAATCGCATCGCGCATCAGCATCCCATTGAGGAATCCGCTGTTTTCCAGCAAGGCATCCTTCGTGGGGTTGGCTTCCTCTCCGTTAAAATGCGAACCGATGATATTGGTAATGGGAATATTGAAATGCCTGGCGAATTTGAAATCGCGTTCATCACCGCAGGGAACAGCCATGATCGCACCCGTACCGTAACCTGCCAGCACATATTCAGAAATCCAGACCGGAATTTTCTTTCCGTTAAACGGATTGAGCACATAAGATCCGGTAAAACATCCGGTGATCTTTTTTTCTGCCATCCGTTCCCGTTCACTGCGGCTTTTTACATAAGCTGATATAAGCTTCTACCGAAGATTTTTCCGATGCGCTGGTCAGTTCCTGTATCATGTTCATGTTCAGGAGCCACCACCATAAAATCAACACCGAAAATGGTATCCGGGCGGGTAGTATAAACCCGTAATTTCTTTGCCGGATTATTTTCGAAAGCAAAATCCATTTCAGCGCCGTAACTTTTTCCGATCCAGTTGGTCTGCATTTCCTTCATGGCTTCACTGAATGCCACTTTATCCAGGCCTTCCAGTAACCGGTCGGCATATTCCGTAATGCGCAGATACCACTGGCGCAGTTTCTTTTTGATTACCGGATGACCTCCCCGTTCGCTGAATCCATTGATCACTTCATCATTGGCCAGCACGGTTCCCAGGGCTTCACACCAGTTCACTTCCCCATAACCACAATAAGCCAGGCGAAATTCCATCAGTATATCCTGCTGTTGTTTTTCAGCATAGGATTTCCATTCGGATGCTGTAAAAGAAGGTAGGGAACGGTATTCGTTTAAACCCCCGCTGCCCTGTTTTTCAAATCTGGTCACCAGTTCGGCAATTGGTCTTGCCTGGTTTGCTTCGCCGGTCGTACCAACTGTTAAACAACTGCAAAAAAATCCACTGGGTCCATTTATAATAAGCGGGTTCCGCTGTATTCACCTGCCGGCTCCAGTCGAAACGAAAATCCGATCCGGTCCAGCTGTTCCCTGAAATTTGCGATGTTTTGTTTTGTACTGACGGCAGGGTGAATTCCATGGTCGATGGCGTATTGTTCAGCCGGAAGGCCAAAAGCATCATATCCCATCGGATGCAGCACATTAAAGCCTTTCAGCCTTTTATACCGGGCAAAAATATCACTGGCGATATATCCCAGGGGATGGCCCACATGCAACCCGGTTCCGCTGGGGTAGGGAAACATATCCAGAACGTAACATTTAGGTTTGGTGCTGTTGTTGCTAACCGGATATACCTGATCTGATTTCCACCTGTCCTGCCATTTTTTTTCGATGGCGTTGAATGAATACTCCATATGCACCAACAAAAATACGCATCGTGCGGGTAAATCTTTTATTTTTGCCACTTCCTGCAAACAGACAAATAGGAAATTGTTCAACTATGGCAAAAACCCGTAAAGGATCAGCCAAACGTTCCGCACCCTCGTATATTATGGCCATCGTCGGTGTTTCCCTGGTGCTTTTTCTTTTGGGCATTTTAGGATGGATCATCATCAATGCGAACAAACTCGGCCAGTATTTCAAGGAAAACATTGCGATGAATGTTTATATCCGGGAAAATGTATCTGCAAAAGACAGTGCAGCCCTGGTTCAGTATATCATCGGCCAGCCCTATGTGAAGGACTATGAGTATGTAACCAAAGACCTGGCAAAGAAGAAATACCTGCAGGACGGGAACAAGGACTGGGGTGCATTGCTCGATCGGAATCCACTGCCGGCCAGTATTGATTTCAGGATTACCAAGGAATATGCCTCCATTGATTCCCTTTCCAAAATAAAAAATGACCTGCTTCAGAATATCGCAGTGAGTGATGTTCAGTATCCGCAGTCCCTGGTAACCAACCTGAATAATATCATCAATAAGATCAGTATCATTTTACTTTCCGTGATTGTTATTATTTCGATACTGGTCATTTTCCTGATCGACAATACCATTCGACTGGCCATGTTCAGTAACCGGTTCCTGATCAAAACCATGCAGATGGTTGGTGCCACCCGGGGATTTATTTCCCGGCCCATGGATCTTCGGGCATTCATTAACGGACTGATCAGCGGACTGCTGGCTGTAGGCGGCCTGATTGCCATCATCATTTTTGCCGAAAACCAGCTGCCCTACCTGAAAGCCCTGCGGGACTATCCGATGCTCCTCATGTTATTTATTGTAATCATTCTGTTAGGTATTTGTATTTCCTTCTTCAGTACCCATCGGAGCGTATTGAAATACCTGAAGATGAAGTTGGACGAATTGTATTGATTTTAGTACATTGCGAACTGATTTTTGTATATGGCAAAACAAGTAAAAGCTTCCGGATCAAGAAATTATAAACCATTGTTTGGAAAAGAGAATTATCGTTGGATGATGATCGGCCTGGCCGTAATCATACTCGGTTTGTTGTTGATGATCGGAGGAAAAAGTAAGGACCCCAATGTATTTGATACTTCAGAAGTATATAGTTTCCGCCGGATAACCGTTGCACCGATTTTGATTCTGGGCGGCCTGGTTCTGGAAATTGTCGGGATCTTCAAAAAATCCAAAGCGCAGAATCCCCAATGAGCCTGATTCAAGCAATTATCATTGCAATCATTGAAGGCATTACAGAATTTCTTCCTATTTCTTCCACCGCACACATGAAGTTTGCCAATCCGCTGATTGGGGTGCAGCCTAGTGCTTTCGCTGATCTGTATGAAATTGTGATTCAGCTCGCAGCGATTCTGGCTGTAGTGGTTTTGTATTATAAACAGTTTTTCGATTTTAAGAAGATTGGATTTTATTTCAAACTGGTCATTGCCCTGATTCCTGCGATTGTCGCCGGTGTTCTGCTGAAGAAACATATTGATGCCATGCTGGGTAATATTGTATTTATTGCCGTGGTGATGATTGCAGGTGGATTTATTTTCTTGTTCATCGACAAACTGTTTACCAGACCCAGGATTCATTCACAGGATGGCGTAACGAATAAAAATGCTTTTATTATCGGTTGTTACCAGGTGCTTTCCGTTTTATTTCCCGGCCTGAGCCGCAGTGCCGCAACCATCATCGGAGGACTTTCCCGGAGACTCGACAGGCGCACAGCTGCTGAATTTTCTTTTTTCCTGGCGGTTCCTACCATGCTCGCCGCATCGGTGAAAAGTGCCTGGGATGTTCATAAAACCAATCCGGAAGTATTTGCAAAAGACAGTATGGTCCTGCTGGCCATCGGCAGTCTGGTTGCTTTTGTGGTTGCCCTGCTGGCCATCCGGTTCTTTATTACCTATTTACAGCGTCACGGATTCAGATTATTCGGATATTACAGGATACTTGCCGGCTCCCTGATATTATTCCTGGTGTGGAAAGGGATTATTCATTAATAAAATAAACGGTAATGCAGACAGCCTCCAAAAAAGTAATTCGCGGATGGGCTATGTACGACTGGGCAAATTCTGTTTACAATCTCGTTATTACCACCACTTTTTTCCCCATTTATTTCCTGGCTGTTACCAAAAAGCAATTTGGCGGTGAAATCGTTACTTTTCTGGGAAGGAAATTTGTCAATTCTTCCCTGTACGATTATTCCATCGCGGTGGCTTATCTGTTTATTGCCCTGTTGTATCCGGTACTTACTTCCATTGCAGATACCAGGGGGAATAAAAAGTCTTTCATGAAGTTTTTCTGTTATATGGGTTCACTGGGTTGTGCCATGCTGTATTTTTTCAATGGGTCCAATCTGTGGCTGGGAATTCTTTGTTTGATGATGGCAGCGATGGGTTTTGTGGGCAGTGTGGTTTTTTACAATGCATTTCTTCCTGAAATTGCTGCACCGGAAGATCGTGACCGGGTAAGCGCCAAAGGATTTTCCTATGGATATATCGGCAGTGTGATTTTGCAGATCATTGGATTTGTGCTGGTGGTCGTTATGACCCGGGATCCGCTGCTGGCGCCGAGAATTACCTTCCTGCTGGTGGGTATCTGGTGGGCTTCCTTTGCGCAGATTACATTTTCCGTTCTGCCGGAAACAAAGACAACGGGATCCATCAGCAAGAATGTGATTTCAGAAAGTTTTGCTGAAATGAAAAAAGTGTATCAGGAAATAAGAAAACTGCCCGTTCTGAAAAATTTTCTGCGGGGATTCTTCTTTTACAGCATGGGTGTGCAAACCGTGATGCTGGCGGCCACTTTATTCGGAAGCAAACTCCTGCAGCTGGCAGATACCAAACTGATCATTACGATCGTAGTGATTCAGCTGGTCGCTATTCCGGGTGCCATATGGATGAGCCGGCTATCAGAAAAATTCGGGAATCTGCGGGTACTGATCGGTATGATCATATTCTGGATTCTCATCTGCCTCGCTGCTTATTATACCGCATATTATAAAGAGCAGGGCGGTAATCCTGAGTTTGGTTTTTATGGTCTGGCCATTGCTGTCGGTCTGGTCATGGGTGGCATACAGTCACTCAGCCGTTCTACCTATTCCAAGTTAATGCCCGAAACCAGGGACACGGCTTCTTATTTCAGTTATTTTGATTTTACAGAAAAGATCGCCATCGTAATCGGCATGTTCAGTTTTGGGTTCATTGAAGAAGTGACGGGAATGAAGAATTCCGTGTTGTCCCTGATTGTATTTTTTGTGATTGGATTGTTGTGGCTGGTGAGGGCGCAGAAGAAGTTGGCGGTTGGCGGTTGACCGTTGACAGTTGACGGTTGACAGTTGACGAATGAATTGTAAGTTCATGATAAATTGAATAGAAGCATAAATTTATCATTACCGGTCAACGGTCAACGGTCAACGAATGAAACTCCATACCATCGATACCGGATTTTTCAAACTCGACGGCGGTGCCATGTTTGGCGTGGTTCCCAAAAGCATCTGGAATAAATCGAATCCGGCAGATGACAATAATCTTTGCACCTGGGCGCTGCGCTGTCTGCTGATTGAAGACGGAAACCGGCTAATCCTGGTCGATACCGGAATCGGAAATAAACAGGATGCGAAATTCTTCAGTCACTATTATCTGCATGGAGATCAAACACTTGAAGATTCATTAAATTCAAAAGGATTCAAAAGGGAAGATATCACCGATGTGTTTCTGACCCATCTCCATTTTGATCATTGTGGAGGTGCCATTGTCCGCAGGGATGATCAACTGGTCCCTGCTTTTCCGAATGCCCGATACTGGAGTAATGAAGCACACTGGACCTGGGCAACGAACCCGAATGAAAGGGAAAAAGCATCTTTTCTGAAAGAAAATATCCTGCCCATACAGGAAAGTGGAAAGCTGAATATGATCGTTGTACCCGAAACGAAAAACGAGACCGGTTTAGAAACTGCCTTGTTTACAGAAGGATTCCAAATTCGTTTTGTAAACGGTCACACGAAAGCGATGATGCTTCCCCAGCTGGAATATAAAGGAAGAACAATTGTGTTTATGGCTGACCTGTTACCTTCTGCCGGACATCTTCCGATTCCTTATATAATGGCTTATGATATGTTTCCGCTGACTTCCCTAAAAGAGAAAAAATATTTCCTGGAAGAAGCGGTTGCGGGGGACTATATATTATTTTTTGAACATGATCCGGTAAATGAGTGCTGTACGCTGCAAAAAACTGAAAAAGGCATCCGGGTTAAAGATTTTTTTAGATTAAAAGATCTTTGATGATCTTTTATATAATAATATTTATAATTTTACGTTATTCACCCTTACTAACCCCCTAGCATAGATCTCAAAGAGCCATCAGCCAACTACTGGTGGCTTTTACTTTTTCCGGAATTTAAGTCCTGCCGCTTTACATTAAATGCTTTAAGCTTTATGCTTTAAGCTTTATGCTTTTCATCAGCATCTCCCTTTAAAAAGAATCCTCCGATGTATAGTCAAATGTTTTTGGGGCTGCATTTTTATAATCTGCATTATAAGAAACAAAAAAATACAGGTACATCGCCCGGCTCAGGCGCATGAACCAGGGTTGTAAAATAACCAGCAGAACGCCATTGATGGCCAGCCACCAGAAAAACCGGTTATCGGACAGCGAAAATCCCAGGGTAAGGAACCAGAGGATAAAACTAAATACACAAAAAAGCACGGTTATCAGGTAACTGATATAGGCAGTACCATACCAAAACCCTACTTCAAGTTCGAATAGCTGGTTGCATTCCGGACAATGGGTGGGCATTTTGAGTGTATTCTTCAGATGCCAGGGATTTGGATCACTAAACATGGACCCCTTCCTGCACCTGGGGCATTTCATTGTAAACAAACTCCATAAATATCCCGGTTTTGCGGCCATACTAAACATTTCTGCAAATGTACCTGCTATTAATTGATTTACTGAGCAGGTATAATTTTAGGTGTTTTAGAAAAGTGAGATGGGAGATCTGAATAGCGATAACGAGACCAAATAAACCGTCCAGGAAACCGGCCCGAAGGATATAACTGGTGAAAAAAGCCCAGAATGGGTGGGCAATGATATTAAACAGGTTTGTTCTTTTTCCTTTGGCAAAAAGGGATTCCGCCGCAAGGGTACTGAGTTTATTGTTCTGTGCTGCATGTTCGGAAATCGTATGATATGAGTAATGCAGAATATTTCCCCGCAGGTGTTTTACCGGAAATTTTTCCTTCAACACGATTTTGTCATGGGGGTTGGTTCCTCCCCATTGGGCGATTCTTCTGTCGAAGAACCGGATTTTTGTGTCCGGATACCAGCTGCCATGACGAATAAATTTTCCGCAATAATTACTGAAACGGTTCATCCGGTAAGCACGGATTGTAAAATTCTCTTTTGCTTTCAGAATGGATTCAGCCAGCATGGATCAAGGGCTTCATCTGCATCCAGGCTTAAAACATAATTATAGGAAGCCAATTCAGCCGCCCGGTTAATTTGTTGAATATATCCCTGAAAAACTTCCTGTTTTACAATGGCGCCCTTGCTTTCTGCAATAGAGATCGTCTGGTCGGTTGAAAAGGAATCCAGAATCAGAATTTCATCCGCAACGGCTTTAACGGAATCAATACACCGGCCGATATTTTTTTCCTCATTCAAACTGATGATGACGACAGATAATTTTTCCATGAATCGCTTGAATTTAACCTGTTGTGATCATGGCCGGTTGGGGAATATCCTGGCCAATTTTCCTTTCTCCGATCTGCTGGCGCCACATGGCATAGTATAAACCTTTTTCATCCCGCAAGCTGTTATGGGTTCCGGTTTCCACTACTTTTCCTTTTTCCAGCACATAGATTCTGTCAGCATGCATAATCGTAGACAAGCGGTGGGCAATCAGTATCGTGATCTGATTTCTCTGGGAAGAAACCTGACGGATGGTTTTGGTAATTTCTTCTTCCGTAAGTGAATCCAGGGATGAAGTGGCTTCATCAAAAATCAATACGCGGGGTTTTCGTAAAAGAGCCCGGGCAATGGATAAACGTTGTTTTTCACCGCCGGATAATTTCAGACCGCCTTCACCGATCATGGTTTCCAGTCCCTTTTCAGCTCGTTCCAGCAGGTTGAGACAGGATGCTTTTTGTAAGACGTCGAAAAGATCTGCTTCTGTGGCAGCGGGGTTTACGAAAATCAGGTTCTCGCGAATGGTTCCTGAAAAAAGCTGGGTATCCTGGGTTACAAATCCGATCTGGTTGCGCAGATCATCAAAATTGATTGAATTTTCATCCAGATTATTGTATAAAATTCTTCCCTGCAGGGGACGATATAAACCTACCAGTAATTTCATCAGGGTTGATTTACCTGATCCGGAAGGGCCTACAAAGGCAATGGTTTCACCTACCCCTGCGTCAAAACTGATATGGTCAATGGCATAATGCTGGGCCGTTTTATGTTTGAATACGACTTCCTGAAAGCTCAGTTCTTCAACCTTACCCAGGTGTTTGGGATTTGCAGCTTCCGGTTCAGGAACTTTTTGCATCAGCAATTCAAAATTATTGAGCGATGCCTGTGCTTCCCGGTATGAAAGAACGATATTCCCGATATCCTGGAGCGGGCCGAAAACAAAAAATGAAAAAATCTGCATGGTAACCAGCTGGCCCGCATTCATTTTATCTTTAAAAATCAGCCACATCAGGATAAAAAGAATAACCTGCCGCAGGGTATTCACAAAAGTGCCCTGTACGAAACTGATGCTCCGGATCCGTTTTACCTTGGTGAGTTCGAGTCCGAGTATTTTATAGGTATTTTTATTCAGCCGGTTTACTTCTTCCTGGGTGAGTCCGAGACTTTTCACGAGTTCAATATTCCGAAGGGATTCCGTAGTTGAACCGGCCAGTGAGGTGGTTTGGGAAACAATATTCTTCTGAATGATTTTTATTTTTTTACTCAACAGGTTACTGATCCAGGTAAGTAGGAGGATACCAATCAGATAAACCAGCGGAATACTCCAGTGTATCCAGATGGCAGCATAAGTAAAAACAAAAATTACACCGATGATTACGCCAAAAAGTACATTGATAAAATAATTGATGAATTTTTCAGTATCCGTACGCACCTTCTGCAATACCCCCAGGGTTTCCCCGCTTCGCTGATCTTCGAAATCCTGATAAGGCAGTTTCATGGCATGCTGCAATCCATCTGTAAACACTTTGGCCCCGAATTTCTGAACCACCACGTTCATGAAATAATCCTGGAAATTTTTTGCGATCCGGCTCATCATGGCCACAGCCACCGACAACAGGAGCAGGTTAATTACACCCGGATGTTTCCAGGAAAAAGCAGTAAAAAATTTATCGGCCGGAAAATTGCTATGCAGTTTTCTGGCCTGAACATAATCGTTGGAAAGGTTTACAATTTTACCGAAAATAACAGGATCCAATAAGGAAAACCCGATATTCAGGGCGGCCAGAAAAAGCGTAAGCGTTACCAGCCATTTATATGGTTTGAGATAATTTAATAAAATCTTCATGGTTTATAGTGATGATCCGGACTGCCTTTTTTGGCAGAAAATCTCTACAAGTTATATAAAAACAGCGATTGACCATTTGCGTGTCTTCTTTGACACAGGTATGACTGATCATGATATTAACTGCGGGAGGTTTATGTGAGAAACTTTTATTGTGTAATGTGCTAGATTTATATACTATTATAAATTAAGGATTTACGATTCAAAGGATCTTATGGATTTAACGGTTCCAAATGAATGCATCAGATGAAACTTTCGGTAGTAATTATCACGTTTAATGAGGAAAAAAATATCAGGCGGTGCCTTGAGAATATTCAGGGGCTCGCGGATGAAGTCGTTGTGGTAGATTCCTTTTCAACGGACCAAACAGAAAATATATGCCGTGAATTTGGCGTTAAATTTTTTAAAAATCCATTTGAAGGAAATATTCATCAACAGAGTTTTGCCTGTTCACTGGCTACCCATGAATATATTTTGAGCCTGGATGCTGACGAAATCCTGAGTGGTGAATTGATGAAAAACATGCTTTTATTAAAGGAAAAGGGATTCGGCAAGGATGGCTATATCATGAACCGGTGCACTAACTATTGTGGTCACTGGATCAAACATGGTATGTGGTACCCGGATAAAAAATTAAGGCTTTACCGTTCAGGAAAAGGCAGGTGGGGAGGGAATGAACCCCACGGATTAATCCTGATCGAGTCCCCGGCCGATACGGGTCTCCTGCGGGGAGATATTTTACACTACAGTTATAACTCCCTGGATGAAGTGATCATCCGTAATAATAGTTATACAAATATTATTGCAAGGACCATGTTCAATCAGGGTAAAAAAGCAACCTGGCTGAATCTGATGTTTAATCCTTTATGGGCATTTCTCAGCGGTTATATTTTCAAGCTGGGTTTTCTGGATGGCAGTGACGGGTTTGTTATTGCTTCATCCGTTGCCTATCAAACACTCTCCAAATATGCCAAACTGCTGAAGCTTCAAACAGCAGAAAATAAATAAATGGCAACAGATTGACCTCTTTATATTCAGCCGGCCCAGGATTCCCGGTCCAGGCTTCGGTATTGTATGGCTTCTGCCAGGTGTTCCGTTCTGATTTCTTCTTTTTCATCCAGGTCTGCAATGGTTCTGGAAACTTTCAGGATCCGGTCATATGCCCTGGCGGACAGATTTAATTTTTCCATCGCTGATTTTAGCAGCATGGATCCGGCTTTTTCAATGAAGCAGATTTTTTTCAAAAGGCCACTATCCATCTGGGCATTTGCATAAACACCGGACTGTTCAGCAAATCGTTTATTTTGTTTTTCCCTTGCCCGGATCACCCGGTCTCGGATGGCAGCAGAGGATTCACCTGCATCGGCAGAAGACAGTTCCTGATAACCCACCGGAGTTACTTCCACATGCAGGTCGATCCGGTCGAGCAGGGGTCCGGAAATCCGGTTCAGGTATTTCTGAACGGCACCCGGGGGACAGCTGCAGGCTCTTTCCGGATGATTATAAAATCCGCAGGGACAGGGATTCATACTGGCGAGCAGCATAAAACTGGCCGGGAAATCAATGCTCATACGTGCCCGGCTGATATTCACCCTTCTTTCTTCCATCGGCTGGCGCATCACTTCAAGAACGGATCTTCTGAATTCAGGCAGTTCATCCAGGAACAAAACACCGTTATGAGCCAGTGAAATTTCACCGGGCTGCGGAAAACCGCCACCGCCAACCAGTGCCATATCCGAGATGGTATGATGCGGTGACCGGAAAGGACGCCGTGCGATCAGCATGGCATCGGGCTGCAGTTTACCTGCCACACTGTGAATCTTGGTGGTTTCCAGTGCTTCCTGAAGATTCAGGGGCGGCAGGATCGTTGGCAGTCTTTTGGCCAGCATGGTCTTTCCGGAACCGGGCGGACCGATCAGAATGGCATTATGTCCTCCGGCTGCTGCAATTTCGAGTGCCCTTTTAATATTTTGCTGGCCCCGCACATCCCTGAAATCAATATCAAATTGAAACTGGGTGGAAAAAAAATCCTGCCGGGTATCAGGGTCTACTGGATCTATAGGATGTCCGTTCATCCAGAAATTCAACCACCTCCCGGATATGTGATACCGGATAAACTGCCAGTTGATTTACGATGGCTGCCTCCCTGCTATTGGACCGGGGCACAATAAATCCCCTGAACTTTTCTTTGCGCGCCTGAATCGCCATGGGCAGAGCGCCTTTTACAGGCAGTATGCTTCCGTCCAGATTTAATTCTCCCATCATCATCATACTGGCTGAAGGGCAGCCAGATTTTTTATCTGTCCGCTTCCCGCCAGAATGCCAATGGCAATGGGAAGGTCAAATGCAGAACCCGATTTGCGGATATTGGCCGGTGCCAGGTTCACCAGCAATTTGATCCTGGGCATCAAATATCCATTCGTTTTCAGTGCACTTTCGACGCGCTGGAGACTTTCCTTGATGGCATTATCCGGCAGGCCCACAATGAAGTAATTCTTGCCCTTCATCACGTTCACTTCCACCGTAATGGTTATGGCATCCACGCCATATACTGCACTGCCATAGGTTTTAACAAGCATGCACCGTTTATCCCGAAATTAAATATGGTATTATGCTAAAGTCAATTACCGGTTAGTGGAAATTTTTCGGGTTTATGGAGGATAGCATATGGTTCTATGGTTTATGGATGAATTCAAAATTCCATACACTATCGACCATAAACTATAAACCCCTAAAAACCGGCTGTCTTTTTTCCAGGAAAGCCGCGGTGCCTTCCTTCATATCTTCTGTAGCGAAACATTCTCCGAAGAGTTCGGTTTCCAGCGCATAACCATCCACGTTACCCATCGCGGCATTCACAGCAGCGATACATTTTGCAATGGCCAGCGGGGCTTTGCTGATGATTTGCTGAAGAATGCCTTTGGTTTTATCTATAAGTTCTTCCGGGGTGGTTACATAATTGACCAGTCCATATTGAAGTGCCAGTGGAGCACTGATCATATTTCCGGTCAGCATGGCTTCCATGGCCGGGCCTTTTCCAATATACCTGGTTAACCGCTGGGTTCCGCCATATCCGGGAATCAGACCCAGATTTATTTCCGGTTGTCCGAATTGTGCCGATTCGCTGCATAGCCTGAAATGACAGGCCATGGCAAGTTCACAACCGCCACCCGAGGGCAAATCCATTTACCGCTGCCACGATTGGTTTGGTGTGCATTTTCAATTTTGAAAAAAACATCCATGCCCTGTTTGGCCAGTGCCATGCCCTCTTCTTTGGTAAGTCCGCCAAATCCACGGATATCCGCGCCGGCTGCAAATGCCTTATTGCCGGCTCCGGTGATGATGGCTGCCCGGATCAGGGGATTTTCGTATACTTCATCAACCGCTTCCCCGATTTCACGGATAACGGTTTTATTGAGTGCGTTTAATTTTTCCGGCCGGTTGATCGTGATGATATAGATACTGCCGGCAAGTTCGGTTGTTAAAGTTTCGTACATAATTTTATAATTTAATTAGCCCCGGTTTTCGGTTACCCAATCCCGGATATAGGCTGAAATATCCGTGGTGGCTGCACCGGGTGCAAATAATTTTCCAACACCCAATTCCTGTAACTGGATGCGGTCGGCTTCAGGAATAATTCCGCCACCGGTAAGTAAAACATCAGTCCGATCCCGTTTTCTTTCATCAGGGTGATGATTTTCGGAAACACTGTCATATGCGCGCCGCTCAGAATGCTGATGCCGATGGCATCCACATCTTCCTGTATGGCTGCATGCACCACCATTTCAGGAGTCTGCCGAAGTCCTGTGTAAATAACTTCCATTCCGGCATCCCGGAGGGAAGTAGCAATAACTTTTGCCCCCCGGTCATGACCATCCAGGCCCACTTTGGCCACCAATACCCGGATCGGACGTGACAGGGATTTATTCATAAGTCAAATTTACGCAACTGTTTTTCCGGAATCCATTTTTAATAAGGATGCGTTTTTAGCTTGTCTGCGTTTAATTTCTCGGTATAAAATTTTCTGAATCCATCACTGGCACCGGTCAGTAGCATAATGGCCGTACCGCGTTCCCGGGCATAGGGGCTTGTAACACTATCTGTTATATAAGCTTTGATCAAATTGTTTTATAAAATCATACTCCATTTCATGCGGATCGCTTTCAACCAGCACCAGGTTTCGAAAATGAATGGAGTCCGGGATCCAGTACAAAAAACTGGCATTATCGCTATATGCCTCGGGTAAATTATATTTTTTCCCGTAATAGTTTACTGCGCCTGCCATACCGTAATTGTCACAGAAAATAATGGTATTCGCCTGTTGACTGCTGTCGAGCGAATGAAAAGCAGTGGCTGTTTTTTGGGCCATTTCCTCCCATCCCAGCATGTCTGCGAAATCCTGTGGCAGGGGATGATCTTTCTGGTCTTCCCATCGGAGCAGCCCCTTTGCCTTAGCATGTGTTTTTTCATAGTATCCGACCAGTGTTGCCGGTTTCATAACGGGCAATCCGATGAAAGTGAAATAAATTCCCACCAATATAATGATCGCGGAAAATACATACCGGAGAAAAAAACGGGAACGGGGGATTGTCCATTTTTCAATGGCCAGACTTCCGAATCCCAGCAGCATAGGATATAAACCGAGGGAATAATAATTTTTTCCATGGAACACCAGCAGCAGAAGCGATCACCCCCAGGTAGGCCCAGCACAAAAAAATAAACGGTCTTTCCTTCCGGTTAAAGAGCAAATAAAAAAATCCGGTTATCCAGATAAAAAAACAAGGGAAAAACATGACCAGTTGTTCGATCAGAAATTGTGCAGGGGGTACATACTGAAGCTGGGTGGTGGTCAGCTCATGCATATGAAAAATTACCGGGAAATGATTTACCCACTGCCAGATCAGGTTAGGCAGGAAGATTAAAAAAGCAAGGCCCAGCGCAAAATAGAAATGCTTATTTGAAAAAATGGCTCTCTGTTTGGTGAGCAGCAATGCCGGTACCAGGCTGATCAGGTAAAAAGCAACAGAGTATTTGCTTAACAGTCCAAAACCTGCAGCGAGGGCCGTTACATATAACCATTTGTTTTCGTGTAGTCTGGATATACCGGATCAGTCCATAACCGATCAGGGTATAAAAAAATATCTCCAGGAAATTGGGTTGGAAAAGAAAATGGACGCGGATAAAGGCACTGAAGATAAAACAACAGAAAAGCAGGAACAGGGAAAAAGCACTGCCACCCCTCGATAATATGATTTTGCCAACCAGGATAAAATTGAGTGCCCCGAAAAGGGAGGGCCAGCATTTTATCCAGAACATGCTATTTCCCAAATGCCGGGTAATCCATGCAAAAACCGAAAGCAGGGGAGGCACTTCCATAAACCCGAAAGCCGGATGGTCGCCTTCCGCGAGATAAAGAAATTCATCCCGGTGGGGTTCATAAACAGAGCTTCTGTAAAAAAAAGGGCAGCAGGAATTTGAGGAAAGCAAGCAAGTACAGTAACCTGTTTAACCTTTTCATATTTTACCAGTTCGTGGTTTCGGCCAGTAATTTGTTTATCCTGGCTGCAGTTTCATTTTTCCCCAGAAGAGCAGCAATATCGAAAACCGGAGGTCCGGATTTTTCGCCTACCAGCATAATCCGTAAAGGGAGCTGAAGTTCTCCGGGTTTGATCTGTTGGCTAAGGGCGAGTTTCTTTAAACAAGCCTTCCAGATTCATTGCATTCCATTCTGTAATACCGGGGAACAATCCGGTATATGTTTTGAAAAATTCTGTTTTGGCCGCTGTCCATTTTGGTTTAATGGCATCGAGGTCCCATTTCTCCGGCGCCTGGAAAAAGAATTTTCCCTGTGTGTAAAATTCCGGCAACAGGTGACATCTTTCCCTGACCAGTCCGATCACGGAACGGAGCAGCACTTCATCCGGGTTAAGAATCTGGTGGGATGCAAATATTTTTCTAACCTCCGGCACAAGTTCATCAACCGGCAGTCTTCCGGATCCATTCCTGGTTAAACCATTTGGCTTTTTCAAAATTGAATTTGGCGCCGGCCTTATGCACTCGTTCGATGGAAAATTTTTCAATCAGTTCTGCCAGTGAATACATTTCCTGTTCGGTGCCGTCGTTCCATCCCAAAACAGCCAGCATATTTACAAATGCTTCCGGCAGAAATCCTTTTTCCCTGAACCCGGAAATGATTTCCCCCGATGCCGGATCTTTCCAGTCCATCGCAAAAATGGGAATGCCCAGCCGGTCCGAGTCCCGTTTGCTGAGTTTGCCATTTCCATCCGGTTTTAAGATCAGGGGAAAATGCGCCCAGGCGGGCATATTTTCTTCACCAAATAAATATCGCCATAACAAAACATGAACCGGTGCACTGGGCAGCCATTCTTCGCCGCGGAAAGCATGAGTGATCTGCATAAGATAATCATCCACCACCACGGCCAGGTGATAGGTAGGCATGCCATCGGCTTTTAATAATACTTTATCATCCACCAGGGAGGTATTGAATTCAACCTCACCGCGAATCATGTCTGTACAGGTGCAGGGTTTCATTTTCCGGCATTCTGATCCGGATCACATGCGGAGTTTTGGCAGATAACAATTTTTCTGTTTCTGCCGTATCCAGGGTAAGTGAATTGCGCATATGCATGCGCGTTTGATGGTCGTATTGGGGAGAAGGATTTTGGGTGGTACGGTGCGATGTCCGCATTTCCTCCAGTTCTTCCGGTGTGTCAAAAGCATAGTACGCTTTCCCTTCCTGCACCAGTTTTTCGGCATATTTCCGGTAATTTTCTTTTCTTTCACTTTGGCGGTAAGGTGCAAAGGGTCCGCCTTTCAGCGGACTTTCGTCCGGTTCCAGACCGCACCATTTCAGGGTTTCATAAATATATTCTTCAGCACCGGCTACAAAACGGCTTTGATCCGTGTCTTCAATACGCAAAATGAAATCGCCCCGATGCTGCTTTGCAAACAGGTAATTGTATAAAACGGTCCGGACTCCGCCCAGGTGCAAACCGCCGGTGGGACTGGGTGCAAATCGTACCCTTACTTTTTTTTCCATGGGAAGCAAAGATAATCAATGAGGCAGGAATCCATGGTCCGGATCAGGAGCCGCGGAGATTTTTGTTAAAGCCGGTTCCATGGCTTGTACAATGTGGGTTGAAATGGTATATTCACCCGTGAAATTTCTGGTAACCATTGTTTTGTTTACTGATGCTGCCGCCTCCTGCAGGCACAGGAAATTACCTATGATAATGTATATGTGGATTATGATTCGGCCATTGAATATAAAAACCTGCGGATCATTCCCATACGTCCAAAACATGGATTTGGAAATGGCCTGCCCCGTGTGATTTCCCTGAGTCAGGCGATGAAACAGGGGATTGCGACCGTTTCCGAAAGAGGAGTCTGCTTCCACGGAAAATGTACATTTCCTCCGGATCAATAATCATTCGGACCAGACGATTTATATATCAGCCGGTGAAATTGTTTCAGGAGGGCGGCAGGACCGGATGCTTGCGCAGGATACCTTGCTGGAGCCTAATGGAAGGGACCAGTATGTATCGGCCATGTGTGTGGAAGAACTGCGGTGGAGCGAAAAAGAAAAAAAATTCGCTTATGAGAATTTTGCTAATCCGGAGCTGCGGAAAGTGCTGGATGAAAGCAAGAACCAGGTATTGATCTGGAGAGAAATTGCCAAGCAGCTGGAAGAAAATAAAATACCGAATAAAAGTCTGTCCTACCTGTCCCGGGTAACCGATAAGAAGCATGATTCAGTTCGAATGATGAATATTACCAGTATTTCCAGCAATAAATTTAAAACGACGGACAGCACGATCGTCGGATTTGTCTGCATGTCCGGCGATAAGGTGATCGGATCGGATATTTATGCTTCCACCGATCTGTTCTATAACCAGCTGGATCCCCTGCTGAAAGGATATTGCGACCAGGCCGTATATATGGGTAAACCCGTTACCATTACCCGCGATGAGGAGAAAGTATACCTGGATAAACTCCTGACAGATAAGGTTAGCCAGGAAAAGTTTTTAAAAGATAACGGAAAGATATTCCGGCAGCATGGACAGGTTATTCATATCAACAGCTTCTGAGTAACTTTGCATATGTTTTATTTTACGAAAACACCCTTCTGGCTGAAGAAATTTTATCCGAGCTGCCTCTGGAATTTCCCCAGGAAGGACGGAAAAAAAATTTATCTCAGTTTTGATGACGGACCGCATGCCGTTGCGACTCCCTTTGTACTGGATCAGTTAAAAAAATATAATGCCAAAGCCAGTTTTTTCTGCATTGGTAAAAATGTAATTGCAGAAACCGGCGCTCTATAAACGGATTCTGATGGAAGGACATCGGGTGGGCAATCATACGTTTAATCACCTCAATGGCTGGAAGACGGATAGTAAAGTTTATATCCGAGAATATTGAACAGGCCCGGGAACTATATTGATTCCGATTTATTCCGGCCTCCGTATGGAAGGACAAGTGCCTTCCAGATTCGCAACCTGCCGGGAAAAATTAAATTATAAAATCGTGATGTGGGATGTGCTGAGCGGAGATTTCGATCCAGTCGGTGGATGGCAAAAATGCGGCTGAAAATGTGATTGGAAAATCAGGTCCCGGAAGTATTGTTGTTTTTCATGACAGTGCGAAAGCGTTTCCGGTTATGCAGGAAGCATTACCACTGGTTTTGCATATTTTTCGGGTGAAGGTTATTCTTTTGAAACAATTAAATAAAAGAGAATGGGTGGAGAATTGCGGGCTTTACTGGGATAAAAAAAATTGGGCCGGGGTAGACACCCTGGCCCGTTTTTAATCCGTACCCTATGAAAACTGATTTAAAGGTAGAACTTTTTTTGATTCACCAAACATATTTCGCAGATAACCATGCTTATACAGCTATTTAGCAGCATATTACAATGGGACAATGAAGGGGAAATCAGACCCGGAAAATCAGGGTAAGTGTTTTCCATTAGTACCCTTTTCGGGCCATAAAAATTTTTTTAAAAACAGTGATTCTGCAGGCAATTATTTATGGAACTAATTGATACACATTGTCATTTATATGTTTCTGCTTTTGCAGAAGACATCGATTCTGTAATACAGCGGGCATTGACTGCCGGTGTTGTGCGTTTTTACCTTCCGGCGATTGACGGGGAGAATGAAAAATCATTATTGGAGCTGGAAAAAAAATACCCTGGAAAATGTTTTGCGATGCAGGGATTACATCCCTGTTCAGTTAAGGCAGATTCGGATGAGATCCTGAAATATTTAGAGCAAAGCCTTTCTGAGAGAAGGTTTGCGGCGATTGGAGAGATCGGTCTGGACTTCTACTGGGATCGCAGTTTTGAAAAAGAACAATACCGGGCCTTTCATCAACAGATTGAATGGGCATTACACTATGACCTGCCCGTGGTCATTCATTCGCGGGATTCCATAGAACAAACGATTGGTGTTGTTCGCGAACATCAGAAAGGAAATCTGCGTGGCATTTTTCATTGTTTTAATGAGGGGGAGACGGCCGCCAGACAGATTGTGGAACTGGGTTTTTATATGGGGATTGGTGGCCCGCTTACCTATAAGAACAGTAAACTACCCGCAGTTTTGAAAAATATTGGTATTGAACACCTGGTGTTGGAAACCGATTCCCCCTATCTTCCGCCTGTGCCTTACCGGGGAAAAAGAAATGAAAGCAGCTACCTTATTTATGTGGCGGAAAAACTGGCCGAAATCAAGGGAGTCAGCACGGAAAGCATTGCAGAGATCACGACCGCCAATGCCCTGAAAATTTTTCAAAAAGCCTAAGGCTTAAGGCTTAAGCGCGTTGTCAGGTACCGATTCCAGGGCTTATAAAAAGATTCGAACGATAAGGGCCGAAACCTTATTTTTGCGGTCCTTTAAGCGGAAGGAGAGGTGTCCGAGTGGTTGAAGGAGCACGCCTGGAAAGTGTGTATAGTGGAAACGCTATCGCGGGTTCGAATCCCGCCCTCTCCGCAATACAAAGCAGATGCCCGTAAGGGCATTTTTTTATTCATGAGCGTTGAAAGCCTGCTTTCAAAAGCGAATGAATGAAAAAATGGACGACGCGAAGCGTAGCATCTGCTTTATTTTATTTGAAGCTCCCCCTTTTTTGGGATCACCGAAGGTAATTCCGCTATGCACTCAAATTAGCAGGTAATTCAATTTCCTTTGTAGTAAATATGTTATTCGGCCCCCCACGGGTTTTATTAAAGTTAATTTAACTTACACTGGGCCTGTCAAGAAATAACATGAAAATTCTGCATAAAATTTTTGAAGAGATCATTGTTGTTTCCCGAACCGCTGCCTATTTCGCTATTGTATTTATCCTCCTGATGGTAATAAAAAAACTGGATCTGGAAGATTATCATATCGAATTTACCGGATTATCACAGGCCATAATTGGTGCCCTCATCATGTCTAAGGTTATAATTCTGATGGAACTGATTTCATTCGGACCATCGGTACAAAGGAAACCGCCAATTGTAGATGTTCTCATCCGCACCATTCTATATACACTCGGTGTTGCCATTGTCGTACTACTGGAAAAGGCCTTTGAATCAAGACATAAAGTGGAGGGATTTTGGAATGAGATTCAGTATGTATTTGGAAACAGGGATATTTATCACGTGTGGGCGACTACCATTGGTGCGGGTGGATCCATATTTGTATACAATGCATTCTCCATCGTGCAGCGGAAAATGGGGAAGAAGGGGCTGACAAAAATGTTCTTCCATACACCACTCGACCAAGTGGAACTTTCCGGCAATAAATAGTGAGGAAAATACAGGTTTAAAACAATGCTCTAATGTCGAAATGCTTATTCGTCCCTATTCAGTCCTGCGTACAAAAATCAACCTGTTTAAGATGAAATTATCCTGTTCCGGTTTTGTATTAAACCGGATGGTAATCGCATTTTTAAATGCGTTGTTCTCCAATTCGGCGAGATAATAATTTTTTAGCGGCTTCTCCTGTGCATTATATCCGGAAATGGATTCCGATATAACTGTCTGCCCCTGCCATATGGAAAAACGGCATCCTTTGGGATTCTGAACAAAATCCATCAGTAACCGGTATCGTCCGTAGGGTATTTCAGCCAGCGATATTTTCAGTGCTGATTCTTCCGTGGTTTTAAACGAATAACTCAGTCCGCCCGTACTATATTTCCAGTCAGATTGGGCAGCGATAGTACCCTGAATTCCAAAATAGATCAGCTGGGGGTAAAGGATCAGGGTATCCGGCATATTCACTTCAGTCAGATTATCGGCAGGTTCTGTAATACCATCAGGCGGATGTTCACCATAATAAAATCCGAGCGACGTGTAGTCTACCAATATTTTATTTCCTTGCGGGCCATGTTCAATAGACTGATAGATACTTTTTTCAAATGGAATTTTATCACTCATATATAAACGGTATCCCCCGGTCCTGGCGAAAGGAAGAGAATATTCGAGGCAGCCGTGTAAAGGCAGGCTCATTTTCCGGTCCCAGCGGTCTGCCAGCGCATACCAGCCGCCATTAAAATAATCTTCCGAACCGGTACCATGGATCCTCATTTGTCCATCCACACTGGTTGAGTCATCCCCTTCAAAAAAATAAGTCATTCCCGGATTGATCCCCTGGGCCTGCAGGATGGTTCCTACATAATGTCCTTTTCCTTGTATGTTCAGCAACACATGCGACTGACCCGGAATGGTTTTTCTGTTCCAGAATGAATAAAATTTACCCTCTTTCCCAGGGTTCCGTTTTGATCTGCTGTAATAGATTTTATAATTTATTTTAACCGGTTTACTGTTGCCATATCCTTTTCTGTAGATCAGACTGATAACAGCTTTTTTATCAAATGGCATAGGAAACAAACAATAATTGGTTCCATGAAGACTGCCAAGTAACAGACTCTGCATGGAAGGTTTTCCGAATCCATAACCATAGAAGTCTGACACCGGACAATAAACGGCGGGAATTTTTTCATCATCCCAGTTTATTTTGATGTCCATAGATTTATATGGTCCTTCAAATGCATCCGCAGGATCCAGCGCAATTCCCAAAATTCTGCCACCTTGCGTTGCTTCACCTTCGTCAAAAATTATTTTATTATCACCTGGATTTATTTCCAGCGTGCCATGCGTTGTAAGCAGCTCACCGGGAGGAAGAGGGCGAATGTTTCCCATATTCCCGGTAAGCTGCTCCAACTACTGATAACATTTTCCAGGTTGGTTTTTTCCATTGAATCCAGGATGGAATTAAAACTTTTTACCCTCGTACCTGCCGGATATAATTTATACTGAATCTGATGAAACTGCATTTTCTTCCCTCTGCAGACGATCAGGCAGTTTTTTTGAAATAAAATGGGGAAATAACAATAACTGCCCCCCAGCTGCTGCCCGCAGAGCGGATTTACAAATGGGAAGACCTTGCCTGAAAAAAGATCATCATATTTAATGGATAAGATTTTTTTGCCATCAATAATAAAATCAAAGCTGTCTTCAGTCGGCGTGGGTGTCCAGATCCGGGTAATAACGCCGGGTCCCTGCATATCAAAAATTACGAGGCTGCTATCCGGGTTTCTTCTGATGAAGGAATACTTTCCACTGAATCCATCTTCATTTCCACCAGTTATATCGTATGTGGATGTTTGCGCAACGACTGAGTTATCGAGATATGCAGGCAGGAGGGATATATCATTCAAAGTTCTGAGTTCATCAGATAATGAGATAACAGAATTCTTTTCTGATGGCTGACCTAAGCCATCCTCAATACCTGTTAAAATGAAGAACAGGGAAATGTATATGAACCGGATGGCTAATTTCATGAGTGGTCTGTTAGTATTCTCTTCATGAGGAGATCTGTCTGAAGGTCGTCACCAAGCTGAAATCCATGTTTTCCGAAAATTCTAAATCCATTTTTTTCATAAAAACGGATCGCGGGCAGATTGTTTTCCCAAACCCCCAGCCATATATATCCGGCGTTGGATTTGATTGCCTCCCGGATTGAAAAATCAATAAACATTTTTCCGATTCCTTTGCCCTTCGAATCCTGGTCAATATAAATCCTTTCAATTTCAAACCCTTCGCTGTTAGGTAAAACAGTTTGTGCTTCCCCGGAATTTAATTTCAGGTAGCCAACGGTTTCTGCTCCTTCCTTTGCAAAAAAAAATCGCGATTCCGGATTCATCAATTCCGATGAAAGTTTTTCTTCAGCATAATTATGGGCCAGGAAGAATTGCACATTCTCTGCTGTATTCTTTGATGCAAAAGTCTGAATGAAGGTCTGGCAGGAAATTTCCTGCAGTTTTTTGACATCCTTGCCGGAAACTTCAACGATCTGAATTTCCATGGTGGACAGTCTATACTTTAACGGGTGCCACCAGCCTGAATCCGTTTCCATGAATATTTACGATTTCAATAGTACTGTCGTCGCGCAGGTATTTTCTCAGTTTGGCAATATAAACGTCCATGCTGCGGCCATTAAAATAAGTATCACTTCCCCAGATTTTTTTCAGTGCGGCTTCCCTGGGCAGCAGGTCATTCAGGTGTTCGGACAGCATTTTCAGCAATTCATTTTCTTTGGGAGAAAGCGTTTGTGTTTGCCCGTTATGCACCAGCTGCCGCAGTTTGGGATGGAAATGATAAGAACCCAGGTCAAATTCCTTATTATCCGCTTCTTTATTCAGATCATCATTTCGTTTCAGAATAGCCCGGATCTTCAGCAGCAATACTTCACTGTCGAATGGTTTGGTGATATAATCATCCGCACCCAGTTTATATCCCTGGATGATGTCTTCCTTCATTGTTTTAGCGCTGAGAAAAAACAGAGGAACATCCGGATTTACATCGCGGATTTCTTCGGCCAGTGTAAATCCATCCATATGTGGCATCATGACATCGAGCAGGCAGAGATCAACATGTTCGCGCTGAAATGCAGCAAGTCCCAGGCGGCCATCCCGCTCCAGAGTCACATCAAAATCATTTAACTCCAGATAGTTTTTCAATACCATTCCGAGGTTTGTGTCGTCTTCGCACAATAAGATCTTAGGCTTTTTTCCTTCCATATATTCGTTTGTATACAAATAAAATTAAATCATTTCCAGTTAAGGGGGATCAGGGAGTAATTTTTTGTTAATAGTCTCCCGGAAGGGGGGAATGGAAGTCGAGTCCAAACTGTATCTTTGCGGGTTATAATTCAACTGATGGACGCACAATTCAATCCGGATAAACAACATACACTTAAACAGGCAGTAAGTATTTCAGGAACCGGACTGCATACGGGTATTATGGTCGATATGACCCTTCGCCCGGCAAATCCCGGTTATGGTTTTCAGTTTCAGCGTATTGACCTGGCCGGCAGACCCCTGATCAAGGCAGATTGTGACCTGGTAACGGATACTTCCCGCGGTACCACCCTGGAAGACAATGGCGCCCGGGTAAGCACGGTTGAGCATATTCTGGCGGCCCTGGTGGGTATGGGCGTCGATAATTGCCTGATTGAAATCAATGGCCCTGAAATTCCCATCATTGACGGCAGTTCTGAACCCTTTGTGGAGATCATTGAAGAAGTCGGACTGGAAGAACAGGATGCCGCAAAAGCCTGGTACAGTATCGACAACAATATCACCCATTACGATGAAAAGAAACGGGTGGAAATGATGGCCATGCCTTCCATGGAATATAAAGTGACCACACTGATCGATTTTAATAGCCCGGTGTTGGGCACCCAGCATGCCGGCCTGAAATCGATGAAGGATTTTAAAACGGAAATCGCTCCCTGCCGCACATTTTGTTTTCTGCATGAACTGGAAATGCTGCTGGAAAATAACCTCATTAAAGGCGGAGATATCAATAATGCCATTGTGGTCGTTGATAAACAAGTGACGGATGAAGAAATGCACCGGCTTGCCAAAGCATTTGGACGCGACAAGATGGAAATAAAAAGCGGAGGATATCTCAATAACCTGGAACTGCGTTTTCCGAATGAACCGGCCCGGCATAAACTGCTGGATGTAATTGGTGACCTGGCACTGATCGGTTATCCCATCAAGGGGCATATGATTGCCAACCGGCCGGGTCATTCCACCAATGTGGATTTTGCAAGAAAGATAAAACAGTATATCCGGAAGAATAAACACCTGAAGAATACACCGGTTTATGATCCCAACCAGCCGCCGATTTTCAGCAGCCAGCAGATCGAAAAAACGCTGCCGCACCGGTATCCTTTTTTACTGGTTGATAAGATCATTGAACTAACAGATACGCATATTGTCGGAATAAAGAATGTGACGTTTAACGAACCTTTTTTTGTCGGTCATTTTCCGGGTAATCCCATTATGCCCGGTGTTTTACAGGTAGAAGCGCTGGCGCAGACCGGTGGTATCCTTGCCATCAATGCCATGGCAGGCGGTGGCCAGTATGATACGTATTTTCTGAAAATAGATAATTGTAAGTTCAAAGCGAAAGTAGTGCCGGGTGATACCATGGTCATGAAAATGGAATTGCTGAATCCGATCCGCAGAGGGATTGTGGAAATGCGCGGAACTGTATTTGTGGGCAATAAAGTTGTAACTGAAGCCGACCTGATGGCGCAGCTGGTAAAGCGAAGTTAAATTAGCGGATTTGTGGCAAATAAGTTTATTTTTGTGCAGCTGGGTTGTGCTCAGCATTTTTTATGAAGCAACCTGCAATTATCAAAGAAATAGTTTCAGGCGGGCAGAAAACCTCAACACCATCAACCGATGAAAGAATGATCCATCCCCATACCTATATTCATCCGAATGCCCGGGTTGCCACCAATGTAAAAATTGATCCTTTTTCCGTGATTCATCAGGATGTGGAAGTGGGTGAAGGTACCTGGATTGGTTCCAATGTGACGATCATGGAAGGTGCACGTATCGGAAAGAATTGCCGGATTTTCCCGGGTGCGGTAATCGCAGCCATTCCGCAGGATCTGAAATTTCAGGGAGAATATTCCAATGTATTTATCGGAGATAATACTACCATCCGCGAATTTGTTACCGTAAACCGGGGCACAAAAGACAGGGAAAAAACGTCTATCGGCAGTAATTGCCTGATCCTGGCCTATTGCCATCTGGCCCATGACTGTATCGTGGGTGATTATTGTGTGATGAGCAATAATACCCAGGTGGCCGGTCATGTGATCATTGAAGATTATGCCATTCTCGGCGGCATGTGTGCCATTCACCAGTTTGTAAGGATCGGCAGACATAGTTTTCTGCAGGGAGGATCCCTGGTGGGGAAAGATATCCCTCCTTATATCAAGGCCGGAAGACTGCCGTTGAGTTATTGCGGTGTGAATTCCGTGGGTCTGAAAAGAAGAGGATTCAGTATCGACAAGATCAATCATATCCTGGATATCTACCGCATCATTTACAATAAGGGACTGAATACCTCCCAGGCGCTTGAATTTCTGGAAGAAGAATTTTCGGCTACCGATGAACGTGATGAAATTGTAACCTTTATCCGGGAAAGCGGCCGTGGCATCATCAAACGCTTTAGTAAAGGCAATATCGATGAAGATTACCCTGTCTGATGCAGGTAAACGATTCAACCGCGAATGGATATTCCGGCATTTCGACTATAGTTTCTTTTCTGCACATGCATATGCCATCACAGGTCCCAACGGATCCGGGAAATCAACCTTACTTCAGTTTATTGCCGGAGCCATTATGCCCAGTGAAGGCAAAATCACCTATTATACACGAAAACGATACACCGGTTTCTGTATTGTATCCGTTGTTTTCCATTGCGGCACCTTATCTGGAAACCATTGAGGAAATGACAGCCAGTGAATTCTTCCGTTTTCACCAGGGATTTCAAACCTTTGTATACCGGGCTTGGGTATTCCGCAGATATTGGACAGGGTGGACTGGGGGAGGCGGCAGACAAACAGATCCGTTATTATTCCTCCGGTATGAAACAAAGAGTAAAACTCGCTCAGGCTTTTTTTTCCGATACGCCGGTATTGCTGCTGGATGAACCTACAACCAACCTGGATGCAGGCGGTATTCAGTTGTATCATGAACTGATCCGGGATTATTGCAAGCGAACGGCTGGTCATTGTCAGTTCCAATGATCCGTTAGAGTATTCGTTTTGCAAGACCGTAATTAATATGAACAGTCTTAAAGTCACAATGTAGGAATGTGAAATTGTAGTGAATGTGGAAATGAGGGAAAGAAATTTAATTAAATTTTGAATTTCCAATTCAATTGAACATTTCTTTCTCACATTCGTCACATTTCCACAATTCCATATTCCCGCATTATGGAAATCGGAGAATTGCAATTATTATCGCTGTGTAGCAATCAGCAGATTCAGATCGGTATATTTCAGATCAAACCGCTGGCTGAGATGGAAATTCGTCAGCGCTCCTTTGAACAGATATATACCGCTGCGCAGTGGATCTTATGCCATACCAGGTTATCAAACCCGCCTTCTTCCGAGGCTTCCAGCAGCAGCGGCGTCATCACATTGCTGATGGCCTGTGAAGCCGTTCGGGCAAAACCGGAAGGAATATTCGGAACACAATAATGGATCACGCCGTATTTGATAAAGATGGGATGTTCATGCGAAGTGATCTCGGAAGTTTCAAAACATCCGCCCCGGTCAATACTGACATCAATGATCACGCTGCCCGGGCGCATATTGCTCACCATTTCTTCCGTAACGACCACCGGCGTTCGGCCGGACTGGGAAGAAAGCGCACCAACGGCCACTTCACAGCTTTTTAATTGTTTGGACAGAATCCGCGGTTCAATAACGGAAGTCTATATGCGAAAACCAATATTATTCTGAAGTCTTTTTAACCGGGAAACACTGTTGTCAAAAACTTTTACGGAAGCGCCCAGTGCCAGTGCGGCACGGGCAGCATATTCACCTACAATACCTGCTCCGAGGATGATGACCTTGGTTGGCGGTATACCGGAAATGCCTCCCAGCAATACACCCTTGCCATGATTGGCCGAACTCAGGTACTGCGCCGCGACCAGCATCACGGCACCGCCGGCAATTTCACTCATGCTGCGGACAATGGGATAACTGCCGCTATCGTCCTTTAGATTTTCAAATGAAATGCCCGTAATGCGTTTCTCCATCATTTTCTGCAGCAGTTCCGCTTTCAGGGCCGATAGATGAATGGGGGAAATGATGGTCTGGTTCATCTGCAACAGGGGAAGATCTTCTTCTACCACAGGTGCAGATTTAACCAGGGTCGGGCATTTATATACTTCTGCTTTATCATAAACGATCCGTGCGCCGGCTTCACTATAATCCTTGTCCCGGTAATGGGCAGCTTCGCCGGCATTGTGTTCGATCAGCACTTCATGACCATTGCTGACCAGTACACCTACGGCTTCCGGCGTCAGCCCGATCCGGTTTTCCTGAAAAGCAGTTTCCTTTGGGAACACCGATCAGCAGCATGCTGGATTTCGGCTTTACATCCAGGGTTTCTTCTAAGGTTTCATAACTGAAGGAAGTGCTGATATAAGGTTTCTGTGTTGCGACATGTTGTAAGGACTTTGACCTCGGCTCAGGAATGCAGACCCGGGAATGGAAATTACAATTTTATCCTGAATTTTTTCCAAGAACTGATGGCGCCCGTATTTTACGCGTGTTTTCATCCAGTCCTTCCAGGGAAATGATCAGCGTCGTATCCGGAAAAATACCGGGTGCCCGGTCCGGCCATTCCACCAGACAGATTTCCCCGGAATACAAACAATCTTCCACCCCCGCCCGAATGGCTTCTTCCTCGTCTTTTAAACGGTAAAGATCCAGGTGAAAAATTATGCCGCCCGGGATAACTATATTCATTGATAATGGAAAAAGTGGGACTGCCCACGGTTTCTTTCACGTTTTTTGCCGCACAAAGCGCCCGGATAAAACTGGTTTTACCCGCTCCCATTTTTCCCTGAAAAGCATATATTTTTTTGTCCGGGAAGGATTTCCAGAAAGCCAGGGCCATTGCATCGATTTCGGACAGGGTAAAAATCCATTCCATTCGGCAAAGATAGCTCCCGGCCCGTTTTTGATCTGAAAAAGGGATCAGCCTGTTTTTTGGTAAATTTGCAGTGGCATTTTGAAGTATATAGCATGGAAACAGTCAACTGGAAGGTAGAAGGAATGAGTTGTAGTGCCTGTGCACAGACGATCAATGGTTTTCTCGAAAAAAAGGGAATGAAGGAAGTGCGGGTCAGCCTGACAGCCGGCGAAGCACAGTTTCGCAATGAGGCCGGCATTCCGGAGCAGGAACTGAAAAAAGGGATCGAAGGACTTGGTTATCATATTGCGGATGAAGCGGTTCCGGTAAAAAACATCCCAATAAATTCCTTCGTTATCTCGCTATCTGCGTTCCCTTTACCCTTCTTTTGCAATTGCACATGTTTGGGCACCTGCCGTTCCTGCACTGGCTCATGAATCCCTGGGTACAATTGCTATTATGCCTGCCGGTTTATATAACAGGCATGTATTATTTTGGAAGAAGCTGCCATCAATAGCATCCTGCAGGGTTCACCAAATATGAATGTGCTGATTGCCCTGGGCGCCACGGCAGCATTTATTTATAGCCTGGCCGGTACCCTGTTGGAATCGGAGAATCCTATATTTTTTACGAAACGGCTGCTGCCATCATTACGCTGGTATTCTTTGGAAATTATCTGGAAGAAAGATCCCTGCAAACAACCCAGCGCACCCTGAACAAACTGGTCAAATCACAAAAGGTAACGGCCAATATGATTGCATTTGATGATCAGCACCAGGAGATCATGTTTCCGGTTGACAGCCTCCAGTTGAGAAGCGGCGATCTGCTCCTGATCCGAAGCGGTGAACAGGTTCCTGCAGATGCAAAAATTCTCTGGGGCGAGGGCCAGGTTGATGAAGCGATCATTACCGGGGAAAGTCTGCCGGTAAATAAAAAGCCAAAAGACGGCGTTATCGGTGGATCCGTTCTGACCGATGGAATTCTGAAAGCGCAGGTAACGGCTGCTGCCAAAGATTCCGTTTTATCCAATATGATCGACCTGGTAAAACGAGCGCAAAGTGATAAACCGAAGATCCAGTTGCTGGCAGACCGGATCAGCGCTGTTTTTGTTCCGGTTGTTATCGGTATTGCACTCATTTGTTTTCTGCTGAATTATTTTATCCTGCACGATCTTAGTTCCTCCGTTATGCGAAGTATTGCCGTGCTGGTGATTGCCTGCCCCTGTGCCATGGGACTGGCCACCCCGGCTGCTATCGCCGTTGGGCTGGGACGTGCAGCCGGGAATGGCATTCTGTTCCGGAATGCAGACAGTCTGGAATTGTTTAAAAAAATAAGACAGGTTGTATTTGATAAAACCGGCACACTGACCACCGGTGCATTCAGTATAAAAGAATTTAAAATCCTGGATCCATCGCTGGATGAAACAGAATTCAAAAGAATACTCTTTTCCCTGGAAAAATATTCCAATCATCCGATTGCCCAGTCGCTGACCCGGGACTGGAAAGGACAACCGGAAATTCGCTGGAAAAAAATAGAAGAAATAAAAGGACAGGGCATGTCAGGCGACCAGTATGCAGGGAGATGAATTCAAAGCCGGATCAGCTGCTTTCACCGGATAAATGCATGCGGATGCAGATCATACCATGCTAGCTGATGAAAAATAATCAGCTGGTGGGATGGGTGGATATGCAGGATGAAATCCGGCCGGAAGCGATAGAGGTAATTACATTATTTTAAAAAACGAAATATCAAAACCATCCTGCTCAGTGGTGACCGTAAACAAAAATGCATGGATACTGCGACAGCCCTGGGAATCGATGAAGTGATTGCTGAACAAACACCGCTGCAAAAACTGCAACAGATTGAAAGACTCAATGCTGTAGTGCCCACAGCAATGGTAGGAGATGGCATCAACGATGCACCTGCCACTGGCCAAAGCCAGTCTTGGTATTTCCATGAGTGATGCTTCGCAGATTGCCATGCAAACGGCAGATGTGGTGCTGATGAACAGGGATTGAAAAAATTACCGCTGGCCATGCAGCTGGGGGCGCATACATTTATCACGATCCGGCAAAATCTTTTCTGGGCATTTTTTTATAATGTCCTTGCCATTCCGATTGCGGCATTTGGATTGCTTACACCAGCCTGTGGCGCAGCGGCCATGGCGTTCAGCGATGTAGTACTGCTGATCAATTCTTCACGATTATTTGTAAAAAAGCTACTGTAAATTGAGGGACATTCCTGCACATGAACCGCACCGCTGCTGAAGTTTTAAAACAATATTGGAATTTCGATTCCTTCCGTCCGCAACAGGAAGAAATTGTCAATTCCGTATTGGCCGGCCAGGATACACTGGCCCTTCTGCCAACCGGTGGTGGTAAATCCATTTGTTTCCAGGTGCCGGCTCTGGTGAAAGAAGGACTCTGCCTGGTGATCAGTCCGCTGATCGCCCTGATGAAGGACCAGGTTCAGAATCTCCGTAAAAAAGGCATTACTGCCTTTGCGATTTATTCCGGAATGAGCCGGAAAGATGTGATCTCCACTTTCAAACTGGCAGCCACGGGAAACTGCCGTTTCCTGTATGTTTCTCCGGAACGGCTGGAAACAGATCTGTTTAAGGAATTTTTGCCTGCTCTCCAGGTGAGTTTGATTGCGGTGGATGAAGCACATTGTATTTCCCAATGGGGTTATGATTTCAGGCCGCCCTATTTGCGGATTGCAGATATCCGGGATGAACTGCCGGGTGTTCCGGTACTGGCGCTGACCGCTTCTGCCACACCCCTTATCCGGGAAGATATCTGTCGGAAACTGAAAATGGTTCAGCCGGCCATTTTCACACAATCATTTTTGAGACCGAATCTTTCGTTCAGTGCACATAAAACGAGTTCAGTCTCCAATAAAATGCTGGACATCCTGCAGCAGGCTTGAAGGCTGCTCAATTATTTATTGCCGCAACCGGCGACGGACAAAGGAAATCAGCGACCTGCTGAATATGCACGGGATTAGTGCTGATTATTATCATGCGGGACTGCCCCAGGAAGAACGGAATGAGAAGCAGGAAGGCTGGATGAAAAACAGGATCCGGGTTATCGTTTGTACAAATGCATTTGGAATGGGCATTGACAAACCTGATGTGCGACTGGTGATACATGCTGAAGTCCCGGATAACCTGGAAAATTATTACCAGGAAGCGGGACGTGCAGGCCGGGATGGTAAAAAATCATATGCGGTTTTACTATATAATGATGAAATGCTGGAAGAGCTGGAAACCGTTCATAAAAGTCAATACCCTACGCTGGAATATATCCGGAAAATTTACCAGGGACTCGCGAATTACCTGCAGGTGCCCCTGGGTACGGAGCAGGTGGGTTATGATTTTAACCTGAATGATTTTCTGAAAAAGTTTTCGTTTCAGCCAAAACCGGCACAGGCTGCTCTCCAGGTTTTGCAGCAGGAAGGATTTATTACCCTGAATGATCCGGTTTTTATTCCCTCAACCCTTTATTTTATTTGCGACCGGAACAGGCTCAATCAACTGGAGAGGAAAATCCATTGCTGGATCACCTCATCAAAACCCTGCTGAGAACCTATGCAGGAATTTATGATCAGCCGGTAGCGATCCATGAAAAAGGTACTGGCTTCCCTGATGAAAATTTCTCCCGAAGAACTAGGGAAGGGCCTGAATCAGTTACGGAGCCTGGAGGTTGTTGAATACAATCCGCAAAAGGAAATCCCTCAGGTTTATTTTAACCAGCCACGGAGAAAATCTTCTGATATCCGGATAGATGAAAAAGCATATGGATTCAGAAAGGAACAGTTTGTAAAGCGGGTGCAGGGAATATTGAGTTATGTAAGAACGAAGGGTTGCCGGAGTACGGCTATTGCCGCTTATTTCGGGGAAGAAGATGCCGGAAAATGCGGAATATGTGATAACTGTGTGAAGAAGGAAAAGGAAGTTCTCAGTGACGCGGAATTTGAGTCCATTTATCAGAAACTGCGGGAAGGAACCCGCTTATATGCACTTACCGCACCGGCACTATTCGACCGGTTTTCCGATATTCATGCTGAGCATCTGCGCAAAGTGATTGATTTTGCAGTGGCGGAGAACAGAATGCAGGTGGACGAAGCGGGGATTGTTCATATTAGTTGACAGTTGACAGATGACAGATGACAGAACCTTTCTCGGTTATCTGTTATCTGTTATCGGTCATCGATTATAAGGTGGAATATTCTAAACATTAAACAAATTACACTTAACCCTAAATCAATTTCTTGCCGAATAAAATATTCAGATTAATATTTCTCATTTCATTTTTAGCAATATCAGAACTAAGTCATGCGCAAACCTGGCAATGGGGAGTGAAAGGCGGATTGAGTCTGCCCAAGCTTTCTTCCTCCGGAAGTTCGGAAGTAAGCAAGGGTTATTTATCCATTTCCGGTCCGGATGCAGCCATAGTGGCTGATTATAAGATCAGGGAAAATTTATCCGTCGAAGCCGGACTGGAATGGTCCACGCAGGGAGGTCAGAAATCAGGATTACAAACCATTCCGGCATCCCCTGAACTGGCCCAGTATTTTCCACCGGGTACAAGTACAGATTTTTTATATGCAAATTTTGAAAGTACCGTCAGACTTCAGTATCTCATGCTGCCGGTACTAATAAAATATACCATGCCTCTCGGTAATTCAGATCGTTGGAAATTATATGCAGACGGAGGATTGTTTGGTGCCTGGCTGGTTACAGCTACGGGTTCTGCAGCAGGCTCAAGTAAAGTGTATTTTGATAAGGAAGAAACCCAGCAGGTTGGTAACGTGATCGTGAATTTTGACAGTACGGGGAGTATTAAGAACCAGTTGCACAATGGAAATTTCGGGGTGGAAGGCAATATTGGATTGCTCTGCCAGATGAACAATACGGCAGTCTTTATAGAAGGCGGGGGAAATTATGGGTTCATTGGCCTGCAAAAAAACAGTCAAAACGGAGTTAACCACGCCGGAGCGCTGATATTCAGAATCGGTTTTTTCATTCGTATCAAGCCAAAGGCCTGAAATCCGGAGATATAGCGGGATTTTGTACTATATAAAATACCATTGCTTTTATATATTTTTACCAGTCCCCTAAATCATGCGATTCAAATCAGCCATATTCTTCATTTTAGTTTTCCTGGTCTGTTCTTTTTTGCATGCGCAAAACGGGAAATTCCGTTTCTCCAGATTTGATATAAAACAGGGGCTTTCACATGATTATATCAATTCCATATTAAAGGACGAAAATGGCTTTTTATGGATTGGCACCATGAGCGGTCTGAATATGTATGACGGGTATAAATTCAGGGTTTTCAGGCATGATCAGAAAGATACCGGTTCCATAAGTGATGACTATATCGAAAAATTAATGGAAGGCCCCGATCATAAATTATGGGTCAGTACAAGAAACGGATTTAATATTTATGACCCGCGCACGGAAAAATTCAATCATAATATCCGGGAATATCTTGATGGTATTCATATTCACGGGGATTCTGTAAACAGTATTAACAAAGATGCAGAAGGAAATTTCTGGTTCCTGTCAGTAAACGCCGGAATATATAAATACAATCCACACAACGGTAATACAATTCATTTCAGGCATTTGCAAAATGATGACCGTTCTATTTCTTCGGATGATGTTTCTGCGATCGTTCAGAATTCACATGGTGACTACTGGATCATGCATAAGAACGGAATGATAGAAAAAATGACTGCAGCCAATAATAAAATTATTTTCAGGTCAGAAGTTTTGAAAAACTTTTACCATGGGGAATCTTCGGACTACCGTTTATATGCGGATCAGGATGATGACCTCTGGATTTATGCCGCTACCAATACAGCAAAGGGTGTTTTCTGTTATACAACTTCCACAGGCGGGCTGCGGCACATCAGTAAGTCAGGTACCGGAGCCCGCTTGAATACCGATATTGTGAATGGGATAATTCAGGGCGCCGAAGGTTTGATCTGGATTGCAACGGATCACGGAGGGATAAACCTGCTGGACAAAAAAGATTTTTCCATACGATATCTTTTGAACCGGGAAGATGATGAACAGAGTATCAGTCAGAACAGTATAAACGCTATTTACAAGGATAATTCCAATATCATTTGGGTGGGTACTTTTAAAAAGGGAGTTAGCTACTATCATCCCGATGCCATTCAGTTTCCTCTATATAAACATCAGCCTACGGATAAAAACAGCCTGAGTTATAATGACGTGAACCGATTTGTGGAAGATGATAAGGGCAATTTATGGATAGGCTCAAACGGGGGCGGACTGATTTATTTCGACCGGGCGAATGGGAAATTTAAACAGTACCTGCACAATCCGGCAGACCGGAACAGTTTGAGCAATGATGTGATTGTGAGCTTAATGTTAGATCGGGAAAAAAAACTGTGGATCGGAACCTATTATGGCGGACTGGATTGTTATGATGGCAAAAAATTTACTCACTACAGGCATAATGAAGCAGACACCAACAGTATTGCGGACGACAGGATCTGGGCACTAAAGGAAGACAGCCGGAACCGGTTCTGGATCGGCACTTTCGAAAGCGGCCTGGATCTGTTCGACAAAAAGAAAAATATATTTAAACATTACCGGGTTGGTGATAATTCTGTTCATTCTAAATATATCACTTCCATTGAAGAAGACCACGAAGGAAACATATGGCTGGCAACTTCCTACGGAGTGGACGTTCTGAGAAAGGCGTTCGGATAGTTTTCACTATTTCATGCATGATCAGAACAATCCCGCCACCAGCTTAAGCAACGACAATGTGATGAGCATAAAACCCGATAGCAGGGGCTATATCTGGATTGGCACCCGTGTGGGGCTGGATCTATATGATCCGCGCACCCATGAATTCAGAACCTTCAGAACAGAAGACGGGCTGCCGGATAACCTGATACTCACCATCCTGGAAGATAATAAGCATAATCTATGGGTCAGCACACCGGTAGGGCTGAGTAATGTTCTCATTTCCGAAAACAAGACCACCGGAAAACTCTCTTTCCAGTTCAAGAATTATGATGAGTCTGACGGGTTGCAGGGAAAAGAATTCAATGAAAAGGCGGCTTTAAAAACCAGTGCAGGTGAAATGGTATTTGGCGGTGCTGACGGATTCAACATTTTTGATCCGTCAAAGATTGTTCCCAATAATAAAAAGGCAGCCCTGGTATTTACCGATCTGCAGGTATTTAATAAGACGATTAAAGCCGGAGAGAAACAAAATGGTCATATCATTCTTCCCGAATCCATTTCAGAAACCCGCGGGATTGAATTAAAATACAATGAAAATATATTTTCAATTGAATTTGCGTCATTGAATTTCTCTTCTTCAGAAAAAATAAAGTATGTTTTTAAACTGGAGGGTTTTAATAACGGATGGTTAAGTGCAGATTCAAAAACGCGTAAAGCCACCTATACCAATCTGGATCCGGGGGATTATACTTTTAAGGTTCGTGCAACGAACCGGGACGGATTACAAAACGACGAAGAAGCGAGTCTTAAAATCAGGATACTGCCACCTTTGTGGAAAACCAACTGGGCCTACCTGATTTACTTTTTGCTTACCTGTGGAATATTGTATCTGGCAAGACGTATGATTTTACAAAGAGCGGGTATGCGCTTCGCCATAGAACAGGAAAGGCGGGAAGCGCAGCGGCTTCATGACCTGGACATGATGAAGATCAGATTTTTTACCAATGTGAGCCACGAATTCAGAACGCCGTTATCCCTGATTCTGACACCGATGGATCAGATCATCAAAAACGAAACAAATCTTTCGCAGAAATACCAGTTCAGGATGATCTTCCGGAATGCAAAGCGATTGCTGAACCTGGTAAACCAGTTGCTCGATTTTAGAAAAATGGAAGAAAGGGAATTGAAACTGAATCCCGTGAAAGGGGATATTTTGAAATTTATTAAGGACTTATCCTATTCCTTTACTGACCTGGCGCAGAAAAATCATATTGTTTTTTCCTTTTCCTCTTCAGCCGATCAGCCTCATAACCGAGTTCGACCATGATAAGGTTGAACGAATACTGTTCAACCTTCTATCCAATGCATTTAAGTTCACTCCGGAAAACGGGGAAGTAAGTGTAAACCTGAAAACAATAAAAGACGGGAATGATGTGCTTTTGGAAATAAGGGTTCGCGATTCCGGTATTGGTATTCCGCCCGAAAAACAGGAAAAAATATTCGAACGGTTCTTCCAGGATGATGTTCCGGGAAATATGCTGAATCAGGGTAGCGGAATCGGTCTTGCCATCACCCGGGAATTCGTAAAACTGCACAATGGAAACATAATAGTGGAAAGTGAAGTGAATCAGGGAAGTTGTTTCATCGTGTCACTACCCCTGAAAGAAATAGCTCCCATCCCCGGGGAATCGGCCCCTGGAGTTGGAAGAAGCAGAAGCTGAATTCGCCGATATCGGGGAGGAATGGTCCGGTGGAAATCCGGAACCACCGCTGCGTAATAAGGAAAGAAAACTGACTGGTAAAAGACCCACCCTGTTGCTGGTAGAAGACAACGAGGACCTGCTGTTCTACCTTACAGAAAATCTGAAGCCTCACTTTAATATCGTGGAAGCTAAAAACGGAAAATGCGGATGGCAAAAAGCACTCTCCTCACACCCGGATCTGATCGTAAGTGATATTACGATGCCTGAAATGAATGGTATTGATTTGTGCCGGAAAATAAAGCAGGATAACCGGACCTCCTTTATTCCCGTTATACTATTAACGGCGCTTACAGGGGAAGAACAGCAGTTGAAGGGCCTTGACACCGGTGCCAGTGATTATGTGACCAAGCCTTTCAATCTGGAAATACTAATTTCTAAGGTCCGAAACCTGCTGGCCCAACAGGAAACGACAAAGCGTACATACCAAAAACAAATAAAAGCAGATCCCCGGGATATTGTGATCGAATCGCCTAATGAGAAATTCATGAAAAGGGCGTTGGAAGTTGTGGAAGAGAATATCTCCAATCCCGAGCCTCTCCGTTGAAGAACTGAGCCGGGAATTATTTATGAGCAGGGTAGCCCTGTATAAAAAGCTTCTCCAGCTTTCCGGTAAAACACCCATAGAATTCATTCGGTTCATCCGATTAAAAAGAGCTGCCCAGTTACTGGAGAAAAGTAAGCTCACGGTAGCCGAAATTGCGTATGAAGTGGGCTTCAACAACCCCAAGTACTTCTCCAGATTCTTCAAAATTGAATTCAACATGCTTCCTTCCGCCTATCAGGCAGAAAAAAGGAAAGAGCAGGCCATTACAGAAAGCTCCCGGCAGGAAGAAGGATTTTGACCCTGATCTTGATCCTCATCAATTTCATAGCACGATTATACTTCCGGTTAACAAAGCATACCATCAAAATACTATAATTTCCCAATTAAGTTAACATTTGGATACCCTGAGATAAACAATCCCATACCCTGATCTCCAGTTGGTTCCCCTAATTTTAACGAACTGTTTATTAAAGCAGTCTTCCTAAAGACTGACTTAATAAGCATCACAAACGACTGCCATGATGAAAATAAAGTCCTTTTTGGGTTTTATCTCTTTTCTATTATTTGTCAAACTCCCTGAATCACCGGATCAGCCATTTCCTGGCAATCTGCATCCGGAATACACCAAGCTTTTATTTCAAAATGCAATCCTGCATCTCTATATTATCGGGCAGGGGAAGAGGGATATGCGCAAAAACAGCCGGAATTTCCATCAAAGGCCCCCAAACTTATTTACCGTTTTTATTTTTTAACCAATAATTGCTTGTGTATGAGACAGTCAAAGATTTCGGGAATAATGAAACCCATAATATGGGGTCTCATAGCCTCGTTTCTATTTTATTCACCATCCTTTGCCCAGAAGCCAATGGGCAGGATCATTACCGGTAAAGTCATTGCCGATGTTTCCCAGGACCGCCCTGGGGGGTGCCAGTGTTACTGTGAAAGGTACCAGGAATTCGATCGTAACCGGAGATGACGGGGAGTTCAGCATTATTGCTGCAACCGGCGATGTGCTCGTTATTACCTCGGTCGGTTACAAACAGCAGGAAGTAGCCATTGGAGCTACCACGAATGGGGTCAGTGTCAATCTATTGCAGGACTTCAGCAAACTGAACGACGTGGTCGTGGTAGGATATGGTAAAATGAAAAAAGCGGATCTCAGCAGCGCCGTGGGAGCCATCAGCAATACCGAACTCAACCGTACGGTGAACGTAACCCTCGATGAAGCTTTACAGGGTAAGGCGGCCAACGTGTATGTAGCCCAAACCAGTGGTCAGCCGGGTGCGGGATCCTCCGTAATTATCCGGGGCGCCAGTACCATCAGCGGAAACTACCAGCCTTTATATGTAATCGACGGGGTTCAGATCAGGCCGAGCACACCGATCGGGCGGTGCTTATAACCAGCCGGCAGGATATGCAAATGAAATTTCCGGAATCAATCCGGATGATATAGAAAATATCAGTGTGCTGGAAGGCCCGGCCGCAACGGCCATTTACGGAGCTGTAGGAGCCAACGGGGTCTTGATGATTACCACCAAACACGGGAAGGCCGGTGCGACGAGAATCAATACCACCGGATTATTCACAGTACAGGAACAACCGACTTTCCGCCCCGTCATGAATTTACAGCAGTACGCAGTGTATATCCAAAAACTCCAGGCTATTGGTGCGGTTGGCGTTCAGCCTCCGGAAATTGGAGATCCCACCATACTCGGTGAGGGTACAAACTGGCAGAATGAACTTTTCCGGCCTACAAACCTGCAAAAATATTCCCTGGCCATCAGCGGCGGATCCGAAAAATCGACCTTTTACTTTTCCGGTGACTACCTGAACCAGCAGGGTGTTGCGCAGGGTTCGGGATTTCAACGGGGTTCCATTCGGTTAAATGTAGACAACCAGGCCAATAACTGGCTGAAATTCGGCGTGAACCTGAGTTCCTACGTGACCAGGGAAAAAGTGAATACCACCAACGGGAATATCATCAATATCGCGATCACACAGAACCCGACGATACCGGTTAAAAATCCGGATGGCACCTGGGGAGGACCTACACCTGCCACGGCCCAATATTCCCAGACCAATCCCGTAGCCCTGGCCAATATCAATAATAATTACAATTCATCCTACGGAGTAATCGGTAATCTTTACATGGATATTACTCCGGTCAAAGGATTACTATGGCATACGGAAGTGAACGGGAATTATAGTTTTAATAATAATTACACCTTCAATCCTTCTTATACTTTTGGCGCATTTGTAAATCCCAATACGCAGGGAAGCCGCGCGAGCGCCAACAATTACTGGACCTCACTGAATACAAGAATCCAGTATGAAAAGAAATACGATAAACATTACTTTATGATCATGGCTGGTCATGAAGCATCGGTTTCTGCCTGGGAGGGACTGAGTGGCCAAGGTCAGCAATATTCCACCAATTCCGTGCAGGAGCTCAGTGTTGCTGCGCCTCTTACGCAGCAAACTTCCAGTTATAGGGGGGATGCGTCGAGCGAATCATTTTTTGCCCGTCTGAACTATATCTATGATAATAAATATATCGCGCAACTGGTAGTAAGACGGGATGGCAGTTCGAATTTCGGTGCAAATAATAAATTTGGGACATTCCCGGCCGCTTCAGTTGCCTGGAAAATATCGGATGAAAATTTTATGCAGGGTATCGAATGGCTGAACGACCTGAAATTGCGGGCTGAATACGGTGTTTCCGGAAATACCGGGAATAACGGTAGTGCCATCTATTCCAATCTCTATGCTGCCCCTACCGTTTGGGGTGCAGGTTTCCTTCCAGCCAACTTTCCCAATCCAAATTTGAAATGGGAAGAAGACAAGTCAACCGATATCGGTTTCGACCTGCACATCATCAATAACCGGGTAGAAGTGATTGGCGATGCCTACGTCAAAAATATAACTAACCTGATACTTTTATCGCCCGGACCGCAGTACATGGGGGGAAATATAAGTGGCGGATATGGCGGACTGATCAGCTGGCCCACTTAGAATGTCGGCGGAATGCAGAACAAGGGATTTGGTATCACTGTTAATTCCGTCAATATCGACACAAAAGATTTTCAATGGAGAACCAGTGTGAATTTTTCTGAAGACAGAAATAAGGTAACCCAACTGAACGCACCTATCATCACCCAGTATTATTCTACCACCAACAACAGCCAGGCGCAATTCCTCACAGAAGTGGGACAGCCCCTGAATATGTTTACCGGATATATCGGGCAGGGACTTTTCCAGAACTATCAGGATATTTCCAGTCATGCCATACAAACATCCAACGGAGTTTTGACCATCGACCCCATCCAGGGATCCTGGGTAGGGGATGTGAAATTCAAGGATATGCCCGGGGCTAATGGTAAACCAGACGGCGTGATAGATAACAATGACCGCGTTATTGTTGGAAATCCCTGGCCTAAATTCACTTATAACTTCAATAACTTTTTTACCTATAAAGGTTTTGAACTGAATATCTTCTTTACCGGGGTATATGGTAATCAGATCCTGAACCTGACGCGCTATCAGAATGAACAACCGTTGGGAACGGGTCCATACAGCAATCACTACCAGTCCGTCGCGAATTTTGCTACACCAACCAGCAATCTTCCTGCCGATGCGCTAACGGTTACTCTGAAGAATCCAACGGCGACCATTCCACGAGCCACTCCGGGAGATCCCAACGGCAACATACGGATTACCCAATGGAATGTGGAAGACGGATCTTATTTAAAATTGAAAAATATAAGACTGAGTTACCGGTTTTCGTCTAAAATGCTTGCGCCCACGCATGTATTCAGGGGAATCGTTGCCTCCTTCCAGGTACAAAACGTATTTACAATCACCCATTATACCGGATTTGATCCGGAAGTCGGCATGTATCAATTATAAGGGGGTTGTGAATATGGTGGGAATGGATGAAGGAAGATACCCGGTTACCCGGTCCTATTCCTTCAGCCTTAGCCTAGATTTTTGATTAACCGATAAGACAGCATTAGAAAAAAAATAAATTATGAAACACAGTATTGTAAAAATAACCGTCTCCCTGCTGGTGGTACTGGTTATGCAGGGTTGTTCAAAAGAATTTTTGAACCGTCCGCCACTATCTGCACCCACATCGGGAACTTTTTATGCGAATGACGCCGATGTTTTGTCGGGCACCGGGCCGCTCTATAATGCTTCCTGGGGTCCATACAATGGTTCTGCGCTGCAGGCCATCGGAGATGTAATGGGAGGAAACAGTCTCACGGACAATTACAATGGCCGGGCAGCATTTCTTACCTTCTCTGTTTCGGCTACCGATCCGAGTGGCAGTTTGCAGGGCGCATATGCTGCATTATGGTCGGTCGTGGCCAATGCCAATGTGGTGGCCTACAATATCCAGCATGCAGCCCCGGGTGCAAGCGAATCGGGTAAAAATTCCGGATTAGCAGAATGCCGGTTCATGCGGGCAGCGGCATATTATTACCTGGTGTTGGACTGGGGTGCGGTGCCCATTATTTATGATAATATTCAACAACTTGGGGATACTACTATCCGGAGAAATGATATCCCGGATGTATGGAAATTCATTATTTCAGATTTGTCCTGGGCAATGAATAACCTGGGGACTTTCCCGCTTCAACCCGGTCGTATTACCAAATGGAGTGCAGAAGGTATGCTGGCCAGGGCTTACCTGGTCCGGGCCGGTCTGGGGCAGTCGGGCGGACAACGTTCCCAGTCAGACCTGGACAGTGCGGCTTATTATGCCAAAGATGTTTGCAACAACAGCGGACTTACACTTGAACCCAACTATTATAATCTTTTTACCAGTAAATTTTTTAGTGGAACCACCGTTCCTTCCGAGTGTCTGTTCGGTTTATTATGGGTGCCCAGCGGTTCCTGGTTTGTGCAAAATCATATGCAGGCAAACCTCGCATACGATTCAAAAATTACCCAGACCGGTGACGGATGGGGTGGCTCCTTTGGAGCTTCTGCCAGCCTGATGGAATATTATATGGACCCGGCAAATAAAGATGATTCAGTTCGCCGGAAAGCAACCTTCTTTATGCCCAATGATGATTACGCTGATATTTCCCAGTCAACGGGTGGATGGCATGTGGATACCGCTTCATTTAATAGTGGAAAAATTTATACCCCGGGTCAGAGCGGAAACGGAGGCACGGACCATGCGTGGGTAAAGAAATACGTGATCGGTTCGCCTTCTGACAATGGAAACCTGGGTGGACAACAAAACGAGAATATCAGTACCTATATGTTCCGGCTGGCAGACGTTTATCTGATTTATGCAGATGCCTTGCTGGGAAATGCCGCTTGCCACTTCGGATGCGGAAGCGCTTAAATATTATAATGCTGTTAGAACACGTGCAGGGGTTGCACCCAAAACGTCCATCACCTATGCGGATATTTTTCTGGAAAAGAAAATTGAATTCGCCTTTGAGGGTCACGAATGGTACGACTGGAAACAATGGTATTATTTTGATCAGACGAATGCCCTGCAATACTACAGTACGCAAAACAGGGGCAATTACAATATCTCCTATAATCAGGGCAATCCTTTTATTACTTATTTCGGAACGGATAACCAGGCTCCGGGAACCGTGAACTATTCGATAACCCCGAATACAGCAGATCTGTCCTACCCGGAAGTAGAATTGTCAACAGCACCGGCGCTTAGCCTGCCTCCGGAACCCTTTGACTTTAGCAAACTGAAATATTGAGAAACATTAAAAATAAAATGCTTTTTATATGAGAAAAATATTATTCCTAATCATTATCGTAGCGGGCTTTGCCAACTACGCCTGTAAAAAAACGGATTCCGGAGGCGGCCAGCCGGTGATTACGGCTGTCAGATCGATGGATACCACCGCGCGGGACAGTGTATTTACACAGGCTGTTCCCGGAACCTTAATCGTAATACAGGGAAGTAACCTGGGTGGGCTGCAGGCTGTTTTTTTTAATGATACCTCAGCTTATTTCAATCCCGCATATGCGACGTCGACCAATGTGATTATTACCATTCCGTCCAGCTCCCAAACGGCAGCTACCAATCCCAGTGTACCCAGCACCATCAAACTGGTTACCGATCATGGTACAACAACTTATTCGTTCACCCTGTACCTGCCGCCGCCGGTCATTACTTCCATTACATTCGACAACAGCGGGACGATGGTATTTATAAACGGGTATAATTTCCAGGGGATTAAAAAAATCACCTTCCCGGTAGTTGCGGGAGATGATACAGCACTCTCTTATAAAGTGAATAAAACATTTACGCAGATAACGGCAGCCATTCCGCCGGGAGAAACTTTCGTGGATTCCCTCCGGGTATATTGCACCTATGGAACGGCCGCTATCGCATACCCGCCACCGATGACGATTACCTATGTGTCAAATGAAAATGGTACAGCCGGAACTACGATTACGATAAAGGGAACAAACTTTATCGGCATCAATAAAGTGATTTTCCCGGGTGCCCTGGAAGGAACGGAGCTTACCACGATCAGTGTGAGTGAGATTACGGTTAAGGTTCCTGCCGGCATTACCACCACAGATTCCTTACGACTGGAAGGTGTACTGGGAATCGGCTGTTTCACCCCAGCTCTTTGATTCCTATATTTCTTTTTCTTCTCCCGGTTACCTGTCAACTTTTGATCAGCAATGGGCATCAGATAATACATCTTTTGTCGGATGGACAGGAGGTTATGCTGACGGTCCCACAACGAGTGCAAATTATCCGAATGGAACCGGCGGATCCGGCGTATTAGTCAACGGAAGCCCCATGGGCCCGAATACAGCTCCCGGTTCGCAGGGAAATGCCGGACTGCTTCAATTAAATCCGGTACCCTGGGTTTCCAATACCGGCGCTTCGATAGCGGACTATTCCATGAAGTTTGAAGTATTCGTGGCCAGTCCCTGGAAAGCAGGTACTGTATGGATTTCAGTTGGTGGATGGTATGGATGGAATACCTATACAGGAAGATTTGCTCCCTGGACGACAGAAGCGACCGGAGTATATCAGCCTGCCGGATGGACAACCATTACCATTCCGCTTTCCCAGTTCATAACCGGAAACGAATTCTGGCAAACGTCCTGGAATCCGGCTGGTACTCCGGCAACGCATTTTTCGGATTATGGAACCACGGAAATTGGATTTTTAATTAACAATGATCAGGCAACAGCTGCTCCGGTGAACAGTGTAAATATTGCTGTTGATAATGTGCGGATCGTGAAAGGACAATAAACCATTATTGAACAGACTGTATACGATGAAAACTAAATGGATAAGGGGGATCGTGATCTCCATGATCGTGGCGTTGCCACTGGTCCCCGCTTGTAAGAAGAGTGCATCGCCTGCCCCTGGCGGAGGAGATGGGGGACCCCACCCGGGAGGAGTAGACTCTGTATATAATCCGGTGGACCCTTCTGTAGCTGCTTCCATTGGTTTTTTTCTGAATAACTGGACCGGGAAAACATTTACAGCTCCTGATAATATATCAGGAGCTGTGCCTTCCGGCACGCCGACCGACTCCCTGACCATTAATGTAAATAAAGTGGTGACCAAAGTGCCATCCTATCTCTATGGTAACAATTCCAATCTCTGGATGGGACAATTTGTTACCCAGCCGGATTTGATGCAGTACATCAAGGATCTTTCACCCAATATTATCCGGGCACCTGCCGGAAGTGTAAGTGATGTTTATTTCTGGAATGGCACAGATGCCAATCCGGCTCCAGCCGATGCACCTGCGAATTTGCTGAATTCCGCGGGAGATCCGGCACCTTCGGGATACTGGTATGGAGGAAATACGGCATCATGGACTTTTTCACTCGATAATTATTACCAGCTTCTCGCTCAAACCAACAGCACCGGCATCATTACCATAAACTATGGCTATGCACGCTATGGCACAAGCGCTGACCCGGTGGCAGCTGCAGCACATCTTGCAGCGGACTGGGTGCGCTATGACAATGGCAGAACAAAATTCTGGGAGATCGGCAATGAAACCTATGGAAACTGGGAAGCGGGTTACCGGATTGACCAGACCCAGAATAAAGACGGTCAGCCTCAGTTGATAACCGGTGCTTTATACGGACAGCATGTAAAAGTTTTTGCAGATTCTATGAGGGCCGCTGCCCAACAGATGGGCGCGACCATTTATATTGGCGCTACGTTATATGAAAAAGCAGCCAGGCGGCTAATGACTATACCAGTGTACAGACCTGGAACCAGGGTGTTCTGGCAAATGCCGGCAGCACAGCTGATTATTTTATCGTACATAATTATTTTACGGCTTACAATACGAATTCAACCGTTGCGGATATACTGAACACAGGGAACACCGTTCCTTCAAACATCATGTCCTATGTTCAGCAGATACTTACGGCTTCCGGTGTGGGAATGAAGCCCATTGCATTTACCGAATGGAATATCCAGGCGGTTGGTTCCGGACAAAATACATCCTATATCGCCGGTATCCATGCGGCTAAAACCATCGGAGCCATCATCAAAAACCAATTTGGCGAAGCAAGCCGCTGGGACTTTGGTAATGGATATGATGATGGGAATGACCAGGGCATGTTTAATGTAGGAGATGAACCCAATGCACCGAAATGGAATCCCCGGCCTGCCTTTTATTACCTCTATTATTTCCAGAAATTTTTTGGCGACCGGATGGTTTCGGATTCCCTGAAGGCTGTTAATTCCGATATCACTACCTATTCTTCAACCTTTTCTTCCGGTCAGGCCGGAACCGTCATCATTAATTCAGGCAGTCAGAATCATATTGTATCGATAGACTTCCAGCATTTTCCTGCCGGAAGTAAATATTACTGGTATGTATTGACCGGAGGAACGGACAATGGGAATTTTTCCGCAAAGGTTTATGTAAACGGAAACGGACCTTCAACGGCTTCGGGCGGACCACTGGGGTATGCAACCCTCAAAGCGAATTCTGCTCCGCTGACCGGTACAATTAAGGTAGCCGTGCCCCCATTAAGTGTGGTGTACCTGGTTGCAGAAAAAAAATAGATTAGGGCTCTGATTATATTTTGCGTGAAACGACCGACTGCCAGACATGGTTGGTTGTTTCACGTATTTTATTTGGATAGATTGCATAAATTCTTTTTTTGAAACCATTCCTCTTACCGACTGTCATTTTTTTCCTCACGGCATTGTCATGCCATTCTCCTTCAAAAAATGCAGAAGGTTTCCATTTTACGATTCTCCCGGCTTCGGAAACCGGCGTGGACTTCAACAATACCATTGTAGAAAATGATTCCCTGAACATGTTTGTGAATGAGTATACCTATATGGGCAGCGGAGTTGGTGTAGGTGATTTTAACCGGGATGGGCTTGCAGGATATTTTTTTTGCTGCTAACCAGTCCGGCGCAAAGTTGTATCTCAATAAAGGAAATATGCATTTTGAAGATATTACCCGCACTGCCGGAGTCAGCACGGATTCCTGGTGTACCGGGGTAAGTGTTGTTGATATCAATAATGATGGCTGGCCGGATATTTATGTTTCCGTTTCGGGAAATGTTCCGGGAGAAAAAAGAAAAAACCTGCTGTTCATCAATCAGCATGATCTCACCTTTAAGGAAGAAGCCGCCGCCTATGGCCTGGCAGATACCTCTTACTCTACCCAGGCGGTATTTTTTGATTATGACCAGGATGGCAGGATAGACATGTACCTGCTGAACCACAACCTGAACGATAACCGTCCAAATGATCTGAGGGATAAAAGAGTGGACAGTGTGTCCATAGCTGCAGATAAATTATTCCACAACGAAGGAAATCCTCCGGGATTGAATCATCCGGTATTTAAGGATGTTTCAAAACAGGCCGGTATTGTGGAAGACGGAAATGGTCTGGGCGTGGTGGTAAGCGATTTTAACGGAGATGGTTATCCGGATATTTATGTTGCGAATGACTATATACGCAACGACCTGTTATGGCTCAATAATAAAAACGGGACTTTTTCAAACGTTATCGCATCCGCCCTCCGGCATCAGAGTTATTCCAGTATGGGAACAGATGCTGCCGATATCAACAATGATGGCCTGCCCGATATCGTGACACTCGATATGCAGCCGGAAACCAATGAGCGAAAAAAAATGATGTATTCCTTTCTGAGTGAACAGCGACACCAGTTGGAAATACAAAAAGGATATGAGCCGGAATATATCCACAATATGCTGCAGTTAAACAACGGGATAAGGAAATTGAATAACCGGGAGGAACCTTTCTTCAGTGAAATCGGGGAGATGGCCGGAATTGCTGAAACCGACTGGAGCTGGAGTGTACTGATTGCTGACCTGGATAATGACGGATGGAAGGATATCCATATTACCAACGGCCTGGGAAGGGATCCGACCAATGCTGATTTTCTGGAATACCGGCATAATACCGTTGTACAATCCGGTTTGCCGGATAATGATTCCGAACAACGGAAAGGATTTATGGAGCACCTGACTTCTTTGGGGGAAGTAAAACTGCGCAATTATCTGTACCGGAATACCGGACATCTTACTTTTGAAGATATCTCGGAAAAAGCCGGTATAGATCAGCTCTCCATTTCCAACGGAGCGGTGTATGCTGATCTGGACAATGACGGGGACCTGGATATCATTACCAGCAACATCAACAGTCCGGCATTTATTATGCAGAATGATATTCGCAAAAGCAACGATTCAGCCCGGAATAATAATTATCTGACACTGGTATTAAATGGCGATTCTTTGAATAAAGAGGGAATTGGCGCTACGGTTTATGCATATCAGCAAGGGCCTGACGCAAATGCTGGAGCAATATCCGGTTCGGGGATACCTGTCGTCGGTTGACAGCCGGTTACATTTCGGATTTGGAAATAAATCCGTTGATTCATTAATAGTTGTCTGGCCCGACCGGAAAATGCAGGTAATTCTTCATCCGGATCTGAATAAAGGAACAACACTGAACTATGCAGATGCGAAGTCCGGATATTCCGATACCACATCTTTCTCTGATTCTTTTTTTCTGGACGTAACCCAAATTTAAAAACAGATTTTCAGCATAAAGAAACCTTCTTTTTTGACTATGGTATTCAACCATTGATCCAGCAGAAATATTCCCAGGAAGGACCATTTATCAGCACAGGAGATATGAATGGCGATGGCCTGGAGGATTATTTTATTGGAGGGGCTTTCAAACAATCCGGACGCCTTTTCTTTCAGCAGCGGGACGGAACTTTTAAAAGCAGGGAACTTACTGAAGGCACAAAGAACGAAGAAGATATGCAAAGTGTTTTGTTTGATGCCGATGGGGATGGTGACCTGGATCTGCTCATTGCAGGCGGAAGCAGTGAGTTTGAAGTCAATTCATCTTTTTATCGCCCCCGCTTATATATAAATAACGGGAAAGGGGAATTTCATCTGGACAATAACGCGATATCAACCCTTGTGCGGACACCGGCCAAAACAGTTGCTGTGGCAGATATGGATGGCGATGGCGATATGGATATTTTTATCGGGGGCAGAATTTCCCTGGGCAGTTTCCCGCAACCCCCGGCGAGTTATATCCTTAGAAATGATCATGGAAAATTTACAGATGTAACAGCCAGTGTATGCCCTGCCCTGGAAAATCCGGGACTGATCAATGCGGCCGTTTGGGTTGATATAGACAATGATAAAAAACCTGACCTGATTATTGCCGGTGACTGGATGCCGATTCGCATTTTCAAAAATAATGGCAGCACATTTACAGAACTCACTGAAGCGGGTATGAAAAATCTGCCTGGATTTTGGAAAAGCATCGTTGTTGCTGATATCGACCATGATGGTGATCCGGATATTATTGCCGGAAATATGGGTTTGAATAATCCTTATCATATTTCACCGCAGCAGCCGGCACAATTAATTGCAAAGGATTTTGATGGCAATGGCATTGTGGAGCCTGTATTTTGTTATTATATCAAAAACAATGAGGGCGTATATCAGTTGAATTCCGGTATTTCGAGGGATCACTGGGCAAAACAAATGCCGGTGATCAAAAAAAAGTTTGACCGCAACGAGGCATATGCCAAAGCACCTATGGACATGATTTTTACGAAAGAGATGATGGATGGCGCGATGATCCTGGATTGCAAAGAAACCCGAAGCGGTTATTTCGAAAATGACGGGAAGGGAAATTTCCATTTTCATCCATTCCCGGATATGGCACAGATTGCGCCGGTAAATACCATGATATGTACAGATGTAAACCGCGATGGTATTCCCGACATCATCATTGCGGGAAATGAATACCAGGCATCCGTAGATCCGGGACGTTATGATGCTTCTTATGGTCTGCTGTTACTGGGAGACGGGAAGGGAGGATTTAAGGTGGTTCCCCCGGTAATCAGCGGGTTAATCCTGGACGGAGACATAAGGGATCTCAAATTGATCCAGGTAAATAAACAGCAGGTTTTACTTACCGCTGTGAACAACGATAAAATGAAAGCCTTTGAAATAAAGAAATAAAATCCTTATTAATTTATTCCCGCCAGTTCCAGGCTTTTCTTTTTTAGTTTCCTGATTTCCACATCTTCAATAATTGGTTCATGGGTCAGGATCAGTGAAGTTTTATTTTCCCTCCACCAGTTGGCCGTTTGGAGTTCTTTAAAGGAGATCACGCCAATCAGGTATTTACGGTCACTTTCTGCATGCCACTCTTCTATCCATTCAAATTTATCCTTGGGAATAAAAGACCAGTCGTCGAAACTGACATAGGTTTTTACATAAAACTCCGAACTGAGTTCCAAAGGTGCATGATGATAGAGTTTTTTGTATTCGTACCGGTATTGATAACGGAGGGCAGACAGATCACTGAGTACCGCGGAAGCCGTTGGAAAACTACCCGCACCCTTTCCGTAGAAAAATTGTTTATCGGCAAATCCGCTTTCGATGACCACGCCATTGTATTCATTTTTTACAAAACTCAGGTGATCATCAGATTTTACAAACTGGGGCAGGACAAACGCAGCCACTTTCCCGTTCAATAATTTTTTTGCCTGGGCCACCAGTTTGATCTCCAGATGTTTCTCATGAGCCACCACTGCATCACCGCTCTGAATATGCTGAATTCCGCTAAAAACGATTTTATGCGGATCGGCAACAATGCCATAAGCATGTGCCAGCAGAAGAGCCCATTTATTTACTGCATCAATTCCTTCCACATCCAGGGAAGGATCGCTTTCAGCAAAGCCCAGTTGCTGGGCCAGAAGAAGTGCTGCCTTGAAATCAAGCTTTTCTTCAAACATTTTCGTCAGGATAAAATTCGTGGATCCGTTTACAATCGCACGAAGGGAATGCAGCAGATCGTTGTCGTAATATTCTTCCAGATTTCTGATTACCGGAATAGACGCGCAGGCAGCAGCCTCATATAAAACAGAATGCCCGGTTTCTTTTTGAAGATCCAGCAATTCGGCCAGGTGTTCCGCCAGCATCTTTTTACTGGCACTCACCACATCCTTGCCGTTTTTTAATGCAGTACGTACAATCTGGAATGCAGGTTCTGTTTCATTAATCACTTCTACAATTACATTGATCTCCGGATCATTTAAAAGTTCATCCCGGTTCGTAGTGAAAAGATCCTCCGGTGCATTTCTTTTTTTACCCGGGTGCTTGATACACACTTTTACAATGGTTGCTTTCAGTGAAGGTGTCTGTTGTAAAACCCGATAGAGGCCTTCTCCCACCGTTCCAAATCCGAATAATCCAATCCTGAGTTGCTTATGTGCGTCCATATGGTTTCAACAATTTTCTAATTGATGCGAATAGATGTGTGACTTAACAACGGTACGGTCAAATGTGTTGCGAAGATCAGTTATTAAATCTTCAGCCTCCTCCAGACCAACGGAAAGCCTGATCAGGCTGTCCTGTACGCCAGCCGCACGGCGAAGATCCGGAGGGATGGTTTTATGGGTCATTTCAGCGGAATGGCTGATCAGGCTCTTTATGCCTCCCAGGCTCTCAGCCAGTTTAAACAGACTGGTTGAACTCACAAAAAGCCTTGCCGCTGCCAGGTTATCTTCTTTCAATGTAAAGGATACAATTCCGCCAAAACCGCGGGACTGCTTTTTGGCAATGGCATGATTGGGATGATCCGGAAGACCGGGATAAAATACCTGGTCTACTTCCGGCTGATCCTGTAGAAACCGGGCGATTTCCAAAGCTGAACTGCAATGTTGTTTCATCCGGAGCGAAAGGGTTTCCATTCCCCGGATCACGAGCCAGGAGTCAAAGGGTCCCAGTATGGCACCCGCCGCATTCTGATAAAACCGGATTTTTTCGCCGAGTTCTTCGGTTGCGGTCACCACGAGTCCGGCAATCAGATCGCTGTGACCGCCCAGGTATTTGGTTGCCGAATGAACGACAATGTCGGCACCCAGAAGAATTGGTTTTTGCAGGGCCGGTGAAGCAAAAGTATTGTCCACGCAAAGCAGGCAGTTCCCTGATTTGGCGATCGCGGCGATCGCGGCTATATCGGCGATCTTCAATGTTGGATTGCTGGGTGTTTCAATCCAGATCAGCCTGGTATTTTCACTTAGGGCCTTGAATACATTTTCCGGATCTGCCGCGTCCACATAAGTAACCTGGATTCCGAATTTTTTATACACCTGTTCAAATAACCGGAATGCACCTCCGTAAATATCATCCACCGCGATGATTTCGTCACCGGATTTCAACAATTTGAGAATGGCATCGATGGCCGCGAGCCCGCTGGCAAAAGCGAGTCCCCGGGCGCCTTTTTCAAGACCTGCAATCAGGTATTCCAGAACGGCGCGTGTAGGATTATTACTTCGCGCATAATCATATCCTTTATTAACGCCGGGGGCTTCCTGTACAAAAGTGGAAGTCTGATAAATGGGAACCGAAACCGCACCGGTGAGCGGATCTACCGGAATACTGTGAATGAATGCTGTTGTTTCCTGCATAAAATAATCCTCCAGACCTTTTCAGGCTTTTTTTGGGTGAATAAAATATGCTTTCAAGAATGTCCCGGAGTACTCCGATTTAAAGCGGGAACCGCCTTAAATAAAAAAGCTCTTCCGATGGTCAGAAGAGCTTTCAATATGTTGAGTATTTTAAAGCTTGAATCTGACTTATCTGTCCCGCTTTTGGCGGGATGGAATTGGCACCTTGTCTCGTTTTTGACGGAACAGGTTGTCAAGGCTTCACAGGGCCATTACCCTCAGCCTTTCTTGATAAGCAAATAAAAGAACTATCCCAAAGATAGGCCAGCCACCCAGATTTCAAAAAATTATTTTTCGTAAAGCGACGGGGAACAAGCTGCCCCATATATTGTTATTATCTTTATCGATTCCATTTATTATGATTGAAGTGAAAAGTCCGTCTCCTGCAGCCGGAAAAGAAAAGATTAAGGCGAAAGCTCCATCTCCTGTGGCCGGAGAGGAAATGATTGAAGTATTTGGTGCCCGGGTACATAATCTGAAGAATATTGATATCTCGATTCCAAAAAACCAACTGGTGGTGATTACCGGTATCAGCGGCAGCGGAAAATCTTCCCTGGCATTTGATACCATTTATGCCGAAGGCCAGCGTCGGTATATGGAAAGTTTTGGCGCTTATGCCCGACAGTTTATCGGCGATATGGAACGGCCCGATGTAGATAAGATCACCGGTCTGAGTCCGGTTATTTCCATCGAACAAAAAACCACCAACAAAAATCCGCGAAGTACAGTTGGTACCGTTACAGAAGTATATGATTTTCTGCGTCTGCTATATGCGCGGATCGGTGAGGCTTATTCCTACAATACCGGCAAGAAGATGGTGAAATTCAGTGAAGAAGAAATTGTGGACAATATTTTTGAAAAATTCAAGAGTAAAAAAATCTCCGTGCTTGCACCACTGGTTCGCGGACGAAAGGGACATTACCGTGAACTGTTTGAAGACATCCGTAAAAAAGGATTTGTGAAAGTGCGGGTGGATGGCGAAGTAAAAGACCTGGTGGCCAAGATGCAGGTTGACCGGTATAAGATTCATGATATTGAAGTGGTGATTGACCGGCTTGCCGTAACGGATGATATGAAAACGCGGGTGAGTCAGAGTGTACAGAAAGCCCTGCAGATGGGAAAGGACCTGATGTTTCTGCTGATCAATGATGATAATAAAGTTGTTCAGTACAGCAAACAGCTGATGTGTGAGGATACCGGTATCAGTTATGAAGAACCTTCGCCCAATAGTTTTTCATTTAATTCACCCTATGGCGCCTGTCCGGTCTGTAAAGGACTGGGCGCGGTATACCAGATCAGTATGGACGCCATTATCCCTGATAAAACAAAAGTCAGTAAATGAAGGTGGTATTGCTCCGCTGGGTGAGGAACGGGATGCCTATGCTTATACAGCAGGTGCAGAAACTTGCCAGGAAAAATAAATTCAGTCTGGATACGCCGATTGAAGATATGCCGGCAAAAGCACTGAACCTGATTCTGTATGGGACAACGGAAGCGGCATCAGAATCGGTGCTGGAAATTGATGAAAATGAAACGTGCTTCTTCCGACAGGAGAATATGAAGGAATGATTCCAATGTTAAAGAGATGGTTTGGCGCTGCCAGTACGGATACCCTGCGGATTGGGTGGAAAAATATATGGAACTGAAAACCTGTGCAGCCTGTGGTGGAACCAGGTTGAAGAAAAGAAAGTCTTTGGTTTCGGATTGATGAAAAAAATATTTCCGAACTCAGTAATATGAACCTGGATAAACTGGCGGCATGGTTTGCTGGTATTGAAAAAAGACTGGATAATAAACAAAATACGATTGCCAAAGATGTATTGAAAGAAATCCGTGAACGCCTGCAATTCCTGCTGGATGTTGGACTTACCTATCTCACCCTGAACCGGCCTTCCAGAACACTGAGTGGTGGAGAATCGCAGCGCATACGACTGGCTACACAGATCGGATCACAATTGCAGGGCATTACTTATATTCTGGATGAACCCAGTATCGGTTTGCATCAGCGGGATAATCAGCGACTGATTGTTGCCTTGCAAAATCTGCGGGATATCGGTAACAGTGTTCTGGTGGTTGAACATGATAAGGATATTATGATGGCTGCCGATTACCTGGTGGATATTGGTCCGAAGGCCGGTTTTCATGGAGGCCGGATTGTAGCGCAGGGAAAACCGGCGAGTATGCTGAAACTGAATACGCTTACAGCCGATTATCTGAATGGACACCGGAGCATTGCGGTTCCGGCAGAAAGAAGAAAAGGAAATGGAAAAATGCTGGAATTAAAAGGAGCAAAGGGAAATAATCTGAAAAATGTGGATGTTCAGTTTCCGCTGGGAAAATTTATTGTGGTTACCGGTGTGAGCGGAAGTGGTAAATCAACCCTGATCAATGAAACACTTTATCCGATTCTGAGCAAACATGCATTATGGATCCAAGGGCACCCCGCTGGAATATAAAAATATTAAGGGACTGGAAAATATTGATAAGGTGATTGAAATTGATCAGTCACCCATTGGCCGCACACCAAGAAGTAATCCGGCAACCTATTGTGGGTTTTTTACCGATATCAGAACATTGTTTGCATCCGTTCCCGAAGCAAAGATCCGTGGGTATACTGCCGGACGTTTTTCTTTCAATGTAAAAAGCGGCCGTTGTGAAGTGTGTGAAGGTGGTGGCATGCGTGTGATTGAAATGAATTTTCTGCCTGATGTATATGTGCATTGTGAAAAATGCAATGGCAAACGATATAACCGCGAAACACTGGAAATCCGGTACAAAGGAAAATCCATCAGCGATGTACTGGATATGACGGTGGATGAAGCGGTTGAATTTTTTCAGAATGTACCTTATCTCTACCGGAAAATAAAAGTGCTGCAGGAAGTGGGACTTGGATATATCACCCTGGGACAGTCAGCCGTAACCTTGAGTGGTGGTGAAGCACAGCGTGTAAAACTGGGAACGGAACTGTCGAAACGGGATACCGGTAAAACATTTTATATTCTGGATGAACCAACCACCGGTCTGCATTTTGAAGATATCAGTCATTTGCTGGATGTGTTGAATAAACTGGTTGACCGGGGCAATACCGTACTGGTGATTGAACATAATATGGATGTGATAAAAGTAGCAGATCATATGATTGATCTTGGTCCGGAAGGTGGTGATGGTGGCGGTGAAATATTGTTTGAAGGAACTCCGGAAAAGATGCTGGGGGTTAAACGAAGTTTTACAGCGAAGTTTCTAAAGGAAGAGATGAAGAAAATTTGAGAATGCAGGGAATTTGGGAGTTCGGGAATGAATATTATGATATTTCTGCCAACGGCCAACTGCCAACGGACAACGACAACCATCCGCCATCTGTCATCTACCATCAACCAAACAAACAGCCGGCAATTATTCATCGCCGGCTGCTGAGGATATTGGAGCAAACCAAAATATGTAATTCCAATAAGGAAAGCAGGAGTTAATTAATAAAACCGTTTGGGTACAAAATAATAGGGAACGGATCAGGTTTTACTTAACCTTCGGATAAAAGGATTCTACTAATCAGCTCTCCCGCTGCTTATTGGGTTGCGTTAAGGGTATTCGTTGTATTCTGGGTTATTTAATTTTCAATTGACCATTTTCCACCCGGGTATCATCTGCCAGCACTTCATACAGATAAGCACCTGAACCGATTTCGGGAAGAATACCGGTTTCCCGGTTCTGGATAACAGACTGAATGACCAGTTTTCCATCAAGGTCAAACACAAATAAAGTATACTGTTTTCCTTCTACGCCATCTACGGTAAACAACAGGGTCTTATAATCTGATGCTGTAAAAAGCCTCACTTTGTGCTTTTTACTATTCAGATTCTTTGTGATCATAATCGTGTTGTTTGGAACAGGAATTGATCCGGCGGCATAGGACAGGAGGCTCGTGAACATAAATGCAAGGGGCAATATGACCTTCCTGAATTTTCCGGAAATGTTTTGGTGTATAGTTTTTTTCATAAGGGTAAAAAAAGGGTACGGATCAACAAAAAATATTTAGAACCTCAGTAAAGGGCAACGGGTTGAATTGTCGTAAGAATGATCACTGCCCAAACGGATTCCGAGTTTCAGGCCGACTGAAAAATATGCATCAGTCTGGGTTGGGTCTCCTCTTTTATCTCCGGGATTGTAACCGGTTCCTGCAATACCCTGCAAAGGGCTTTTATTCGACATAGCGATAGCAATCTGTGAAGTTCCGTTTGGCAGATTGGCCTGCAGTACGGCAGGATCCACAAAAGTTGTACTTACGTCATCGATATAATCTGTAAATGTTTTTCTGTAAAGAAATTCGACTCCTAAATTAACTTTTTCGCTCACATAATATTTTAAACCAAATCCCATCGGGATATTAATCTGGGTAAGCGGATAATTATTTACTCCGGCCACAATACCTTCGCCTTCCGTATGCAGCGGCTGCAGAAAAACCCAGGTGGTCTGTGAAGTATTCGGATCAACATACTGGCCCATCGGATTAAAATGAAATACGCCGACTCCAATAACACCATAGGGTCTTAATCTTCCGGTTTGTCCGTGGGCTGATCTTCAAACAAAGCGGTTGGATATACTTCGAACATCAAATTTGCTTCTGTAATGGTAGATTTGAAATTCAGGTTTCTGTTTAACCTGGCAACTTCTTCTGCCACCTTTATTTACGATATAGTTATCATCTCCTTCAATACTTCCGAAATTTGCAGAGAGACGGATACCTAACACTTCAGAAGGATGGGCAGCCAGATAAATACCAAAGGTAATTTGGTAGCATTCATATTATAGTCCTTCAGGAAAGTAGTACCTATTCCATAATGACCTCCCAGGTCACCCAGGAAAACCATGGGACCAACTGTAATACCTGCTTCGAAATAATTTCCAGCGGAAAGCTGACTATAGGAAGGGCTGTAAAATGCCAGCGCAATGGCCAGTGAACACAAACACTTCCGTATGGAGTGTAAACCTGTTTTCATGGAATATCGATTTAGTTTTCGACGGTTTGGATTTTGGTTCTTACATAAATAAAAACCAGTTACCATACAAGAACGGGAATTATTCTTTATATGGTGTAATCAGGATAAACTATATTATTGAGACAAATTCCAAGAACTGGAAAACAGTTTCATTTTGGTTTTCTCAACATAATAATGTGTGGAATATTATCTTCGAGATAGGAGTCACCTTCCTGGAAAAAACCGAAAGATTCGTAAAATTTTTTCAGATATAGCTGAGCACCAATGCGTATGGTGTCTGTATGAAACAGATCCCGGATTTGTTTGATACTTTCTTCCATAAGTTTTTTTCCTATGCCTGTTTTACGTGCTGAGGGGGAACTTACTACACGGCCGATAGAAGATTCACTATAGGAAATTCCGGGTGCCAGCAACCGGGAGTAAGCAAGTAGCGTATCATTACGCATTCCCATCAGGTGAAATGGCGTTAAGTCTTTATTGTCCAGATCCTGATAAGGGCAGTTTTGTTCAACGATGAAAACTTCATTTCGCAATTGGAGAATCTTGTAAAGTTCCTTTGGAGTCAAATCGTCAAATGCTTTAAGGATCCAGGTCATTTTAATTGGAAGATTAGAAGATTAGATGATTAGAATGATTAGGTGATTAGGTGATTGGTGTATATTATACGAATATTTTGATTCAGCAATATTATGAAATCAAGATGACTTCATTTAATCACATAATCATCTAATCATCTAATCTTCTAATCACCTAATCATCTAATCACCTAATCTTCTCAGTACCCGTATTTTTTGTCCCAAAGACTGCGCAGATGTTTTCTCATTTCTTCTTCCCGGGCATTTTTTCCCGGATCAAAAAATGATTTCCCCTTGATTTCTTCCGGTAAATATTCCTGGGGCGAAAAATTTTTTTCATAGGAATGACTATACTCATAACCCTTTACCATAGTCCATATTTTTCATTAACCGCGTTGGCGCATTTCGGATATGAAGCGGTACGGGCAGGTCACCGGTTTGTTTTACAGCAGCCTGGGCTTCGCTGATGGCCATATAGGATGCATTACTTTTTGCGGAACTGGCCAGGTAAATGGCGCATTGGGAAAGAATGATCCGGGATTCCGGATATCCGATCTTGCTCACGGCATCAAATGTGGCATTGGCAAGCAGCAACGCATTGGGATTTGCATTGCCGATATCTTCACTGGCAAGGATCAGCATGCGCCGGGCAATAAATTTCACATCCTCGCCTCCTTCAATCATACGGGCCAGCCAGTATACAGCGGCATTGGGATCACTGCCCCGCATGGATTTAATAAAAGCAGAAATGATATCATAGTGCTGTTCGCCCTTCTTATCATACAACGCGATTCGCTGCTGGGCTGTTTCCATCACCAGGTCATCGGTAATGATCAGCGGATCGGTCTGCACATTCGCTACCAGTTCCAGGAGATTGAGCAGTTTTCGTGCATCCCCGCCGGAAATATTGATCAGGGCTTCTGTTTCTTTTAATTCGATATTTCGTTTTTTCAAAAGAGCATCTTTTTTTAGGGCCGACTGCATCAATTCGATCAGTTCCTCTTTTCCCAGGGGTTTCAACACATATACCTGGCAGCGGCTAAGCAGGGCACTGTTTACTTCAAAAGACGGGTTTTCCGTGGTGGCACCGATCAGGGTTATGATGCCTTTTTCCACGGCACCCAGCAAAGCATCCTGCTGACCCTTGTTAAAACGATGGATTTCATCGATAAACAGGATCACTTTTTCCTTTTTCCGGGCTTCTTCAATCACTTCCCGCACTTCCTTTACGCCGGAAGAAATGGCACTTAAGGTATAAAAAGGGGATTGAAGCGTATGGGCGATAATATTGGCAATCGTGGTCTTTCCGGTTCCGGGTGGTCCCCAAAGGATCATGGAGGGCATTTTGCCCTGTTCAAGGGCTGTTCGAAGGATACTTCCCCTGCCCGTGAGGTGTTTTTGACCCACCAGCTGGTCAAGTGATTCAGGACGAAGACGTTCTGCCAGCGGCGCCGGAATGGATGACATAGAAAAAGTTTACCTTTAATCAACAACAAGTTAGCCCTTTTAGGGTTTTATATAAGTGGAAGACCTTACCATGAAAACCGAATCACCTTTTTCAGGGCATTTGCAGCCCTCCTGATCTTAATGATCTCTCTGTCCGGGGAATCCTATGCACAGCAGCTTACCGCAGTTCAGAATTATGGCATGAACCGCCCGGGTGTAGTGATGGTCCGGACCGTTTTTTCTGCGGATGTATATGTTAATAAAATTCAGCTGGATTCCCGGCATTTTAACCACCTCGTGGATTCGATTCAAAAGGTGGACAGCAGCGGGGTTGTTTATACCGCAGAACAAAAGCTGGATATTGTTTTAAAGGAAATCAATGACCATCCAAACCGCTTTTTCAAGGCTTCCCTGGATTATATAAAAGAACCCGAGGAAATCACCTCCAGCGGTACCGGTTTCCTGGTTACCGAGGATGGATATGTAGCTACCAATTGTCACCTGATCGATCGGGACAATGCATTTATCCGCAGACAGTTTTTCCTGTCTGCCTTTCAGCAGATCACAGAAGCCAATATTTCGGCTCTGGAAAATGCCTGGGCTACCCGCTTTTCCGAACAGCAGAAGTCCATTTTATACAATACCTACGCTTCTGTATATGCGCGTTTGTTTTCCTTGTCTCTTTATGATCTGAAGAAAGAAATTTTTATTGAATACAGTATTGATTCCGATTCAGGTACTACCAGTTCGCTGAAAAAATCGGCCCAGGTCATCATCAAGGGTCAGCCCATGCCGGGTAAGGATATCGCCATTCTGAAAATGGATGGCGACAGTACCCTGCCTACTTTGAAAATTGCCCAGGATGAACTTCCGAGGGTAGGAGAACAATTATTTGTTTATGGATTTCCCGGTCCGGTGACCAATAATAATTATGTGGCTACCGAATCCGCCATTGAACCGACACTGACCACCGGTATTGTAAGTGCACTTAAAAAATCAGTTTCCGGATGGCCCCTGATCCAGATGGATGCCAATATCAACAGGGGAAGCAGTGGCGGACCGGTTTGCGATGAAAAAGGAGAAGTGGTCGGACTCACCACTTTTGGAAGTATTGAAAACAGCGGCGGTCTGGCTGCCGGACTGAATTTTGCAATTCCGGTTTCCATACTTCAGGAATATCTCGACAGTGCCGGAGTTTCGGCCATCCCAGGTGAAATTTCCCTGCTTTTTGGAGAGGGTATAGTTTATTATGAACGCATATTATAAAGATGCGCTGAAGAAATTCAGGCAGGTAAGCGAACTGAACAAGCATTTTCCCGGACTTGCCTTCTATATTAAAGATGCAGAAAAGCGCCTTCAGCAAAACGAAGAAAAAAAATCGTCCATGATCCGCGTGGACCTGCTCGTATTCCTGCTCTTTCTGTTCGGTGCCATCGTGCTTTTTCGATATCTAAGAAAAAAGGGTATAAATCTGAAAGCATAGGTCGTGCTTCATTGAAAAAGCCTTAGACGTTAAGCGTTGAGCGTTAAGCCTAAATGCTCTAAATTCGCTTTTTATTCCCCATGAAAGATCCGATTGCCCCTTATATTGACCATACGCTGCTGAAACCCATATGCACTTCATCGGATATTCAGGAATTATGCAGGGAAGCTGTCGAATTTGGATTTGCAGCGGTTTGTGTTCCCCCCTTTGTGGTGAAGCAAGCAGTAAAGGCCCTAACAGGAACTTCAGTAAAAACGGCAACCGTTATCGGATTTCCGATGGGTTATTCATCCCTCGAATCAAAAATTGCTGAAACACAGCAGGCCATTCAGGATGGCGCAGACGAACTGGATGTTGTAATAAATCTGATTGCACTAAAAAACGGGGACTGGTCTTATCTTGAAAAAGAAATGCAGGACCTGGCAGACCTTATTCATGAAAAGGGGAAAATGATAAAAGTTATTGTCGAAAGTGGGTTACTGACCAGGGAAGAACTGATACGATGTTGTGTCATTTACGGCAAAATGGAAATTGATTTTATGAAGACATCAACCGGTTATGCTGAAAAGGGGGCTTCTGTTTCAGATGTGCAGGCCATGAGAAATAAACTTCCGCATCAGGTCAAAATCAAAGCGTCCGGAGGAATCCGTCATTATGCATTTGCCAGGGAACTGATAGAAGCCGGGGCAGACAGACTGGGTTGCAGTGCCAGCCTTAAGATTCTGGAAGAAGAAAAAATGGTTAACCAAGCATATTTATGATGAAATTTTTATTGTTCTTGCCATGCTTTATAACGGGGCCATGTATGCGCAGGATTCAGCAACCATGATCCAGGTGGATCCCCGGGTGGATTCCCTGATTAAAAAACAGATTCAGATCAATGAGGTGACCACCAGGGACAGTCGTCGGAATATCCCGGGCTACCGGATTCAGGTGGCCAATTCAAACGACCGCAATCAGGTTTTTGCCATTAAGACGAAAATCTACCAGATGTATCCGGAATTAAAGCCATACCTTATTTATCAGCCGCCGAATTATAAATTAAGAGTGGGCAATTTTAAAACACCGGAAGAAGCGGATCCCTATCTGCAAAAACTTACCAGGGATTTTCCGTCGGGTGTTTACCTGGTTCATGATATCATCGAAGTAAAGCCCGACTAATTTTTGAATATGCTGAAAGAAAAAATCCGTCAACTGGCAAAAAAATATGCACCGGAAACCATCGATATCCGCCGTCACCTGCATGCCCATCCGGAATTGAGTTATAAAGAATTTAAAACCTCCGCATTTGTGCAGGAAAAACTGAAAGACCTGGGCATTCCTTTTGAAATAAAAGCGACTACCGGCGTGGTGGGTCTGATCAAAGGAAAAAATCCCGGATAAAAGAGTAATTGCCCTGCGGGCAGATATGGATGCTCTTCCGATCCGGGAGGAAAATGATATTCCGTATAAATCACAAAACGAGGGCGTCATGCATGCCTGTGGTCATGATGCACATACCAGTATTTTACTTGGCGCTTCGAAAATTCTGAATGAACTGAAATCGGAATGGGAGGGAACCGTAAAACTTATTTTTCAACCGGGCGAAGAAAAAAATCCGGGGGGCGCCAGTCTGCTGATTAAAGAAGGGTGTCTTCACAATCCGCAACCTCAGGCCATTTTCGGATTACATGTTCATCCCGGACTGGAAATTGGCAAATTCAGTTTTCGTGGCGGTCCATCCATGGCCAGTGCAGATGAAATATATATCACGGTCAGAGGGAAAGGGCGGTCATGCTGCTACCCCGCATCTGACAGTAGACACCATTCTGGTTGCATCACATATTGTGGTTGCACTGCAACAGGTAATCAGCAGGAATAAAAATCCTTTTTCTCCTTCCGTACTTTCCATCAGTTCTTTTCAGGGTGGTTATACGACCAATGTGATTCCTTCGGAAGTAAAACTGATGGGTACCTTCCGTGCGATGGATGAAACCTGGCGTTTTCAGGCGCATAAACTTATTCAGCAGATTTGCAAAGGCATTGCGCAGGGAATGGGTGCTGAAATTGACGTGCTGGTGGATGTGGGTTATCCGGTCGTAAATAATGATGATGCACTTGTATCCCGTTGCCCGTATAAAAGCCGAAGAATTTGCCGGAAGGGAAAATGTGGAGGAAACGGAAGTGCGGATGGGGGCAGAAGATTTCGGTTATTATACACAGGAAATTCCCGGTTGTTTTTACCGGATCGGTGTAATGAATGTAGCAAAGGGAATCACGTCCGGTGTACATACACCGACTTTTAATATTGATGAATCCGCCATTGAAAAAGGGATGGGAATGATGGCCTGGCTTGGTGCCAGTATTTACGATGAGCATAACCAGCCCCAATAATCATTATGCAAAAAAAGCAACTCAGAAGGGAAGAAGCACTCGAATATCATTCGAAAGGCAAACCCGGTAAAATTGAAGTGGTTCCCACCAAGGAAGCAAAAACCCAGCGGGATCTTTCACTGGCCTATTCACCGGGTGTAGCAGAACCCTGTAAAGAGATTGCCCTGAATAAAGAAGAAGTTTATAAATATACTGCCAAGGGAAACCTGGTAGCGGTGATCACCAATGGAACGGCCGTACTGGGTCTGGGTAATATCGGTCCCGAAGCATCCAAACCGGTCATGGAAGGCAAAGGCGGTTTTATTTAAGATATTTGCCGACATCGATGTATTCGATATTGAGATCAATGAAACAGATCCTGAGAAATTTGTACAGATCGTCAAAGCCCTTGAACCCACTTTTGGAGGCATCAACCTGGAAGATATCAAAGCGCCGGAATGTTTTTATATTGAAAGGCAGCTGCGTGCTTCCCTGAAAATTCCGGTGATGCACGATGATCAGCACGGAACAGCCATCATCAGCAGTGCGGCCCTGATCAATGCACTCGAACTGCAAAAGAAAAAAATTGACAAAGTACGATTTGTCATCAATGGCGCCGGTGCGGCGGCGATGGCCTGTAGTAAACTCTATGTGGCCCTGGGTGCCAAACCGGAAAATTTTATTGTATTCGATAAAGACGGGGTCCTGCATAAAGGAAGGACGGACCTGGAAGAAGACCAGAAAGTTTTTGCCATTGAGAAATCAGATATTACGCTGGAAAAAGCCATGATGGATGCAGATGTATTTGTCGGACTCAGTGTGGGCAATGTGGTAACGCCCGAAATGGTGAAGAGCATGGCCAAAAGACCCATCGTATTTGCCATGGCCAATCCCGACCCGGAAATTACCTATGATGCGGCCATTGCTGTGCGGGATGATCTGATCATGGCTACCGGCCGAAGTGATTATCCCGAACCAGGTGAATAATGTGCTGGGCTTTCCTTTTATATTCCGCGGTGCACTGGATGTGCGGGCCACCCAGATCAATGAAGCCATGAAACTGGCAGCCGTAAATGCCCTGGCAGAACTGGCCAAAACGCCGGTTCCGGATATCGTGAACATGGCCTACAATGAAAAAAATATCAGTTTTGGTCCAAAGTATATTATTCCCAAACCACTCGATCCGCAGGTTGCTGTCCACCGTTGCACCTGCTGTTGCCAAAGCAGCCATTGACAGTAATGTGGCCCAGATAAAAATAGAGAACTGGGAATCCTATGCGATTGAACTCAACAAACGCCTGGGACTGGATAACCAGCTGATGCGCGTGTTGGGCAGTAAAGCCAGAAATGATCCGCGACGACTGGTTTTTGCAGAAGCAGATAATATCAAAATCCTGAAAGTTGCCCAGATACTTTTTGATGAAGGGGTGGCCTATCCGATCCTGCTGGGAAATGAAGAAAGGATACGGGCAACCGCTGCAGGCAAATAAAATTGACATTGAAGAATTCCCGATCGTTGATCCCAGAAGTGAAGAACAGGAAGAAAGGCGGAAACGATATACCGAATTATTTTTTCAGAAAAGACAAAGACGCGGATTTAATAAATATGAATCGCAAAAGATCATGCGCGACCGGAATTATTTCGGTTGCATGATGGTGGAAACCGGTGAAGCGGATGCGATGATTTCCGGACTTACAAAAAATTATCCGGATACCATCCGTCCGGCAATTGAAATTATCGGTACGGAAGAAGGCGTAAAAAAAATTGCGGGCATGTACCTGATGCTGACGAAAAAAGGCCCGTTGTTTTTGGCCGATACCACGGTGAATTTTAATCCGACAGCTGAAGAACTGGCAGATATCACTTTGCTGGCCGCGAAAGAAGTCAGGCATTTCAATCTTGTGCCGCGTATAGCCATGCTGAGCTATTCCAATTTCGGAACCAGCAATTCACCGGAAGCGCGACTGGTGGCCAGGGCAACGGAGATTGTGAAACAAAAAGATCCGGACCTGATCGTGGATGGAGAAATGCAGGCAAGTATTGCACTAAATAACGAAATCCTGCGGGAAAATTATCCATTCAGCAACCTGGTAGATCAGGAAGTGAATACCCTGATCTTCCCCAATCTGGCTGCAGGAAATATTGCCTATAATATATTAAAGGAAGTTGGTGCTGCAGATGCGATTGGTCCGATTTTGCTCGGTATGAAAAAACCGGTACACGTGCTGCAGCTGGGCAGTTCTGTTAGAAATATTTATAATATGGCGCTGGTTGCCGTGATCGATGCACAAATGAAATGCCGGCAAACACCTGAAGAAGCCATGCGCAGGTCGCCCTGGTGGAAAAGAACCAAAAAATAAACCGTACTTTCATCGCAGGAACTACCATGAATATTTTTACTGAACTGGGGCGATATATCTTGATGCTGAAAGGTATGTTTTCGAAACCCGAAAACATGAAAATGTACTGGAAAGAATTCATGCATCAATGTGTAGAAATCGGTATCCGGTCCCTGGGTATTGTGGTTATCATTTCCGTTTTTATGGGGGCGGTATCTGCCCTGCAAACAGCTTATCAGCTGGTTAGTCCGCTGATTCCCCTGTCCACCATTGCACAGATTGTGCGGGATACGGTGATCCTTGAATTTTCCCCAACCCTGGTATGTATTGTACTGGCCGGTGTGGTGGGAAGTAAAATTGCCGGTGAACTGGGCAATATGCGGGTGAGTGAACAGATCGATGCACTGGAAATCATGGGAATCAATACCAAGCACCTATCTGATCCTTCCAAAAATTCTGGCTGCACTGCTTACCATTCCCATGCTGGTGATTATTTCTGCCGTGCTGGGTATTCTGGGAGGAAAACTGGCTGCTGTAGCAACCGGAATTGTTTCCGCTTCACAATTTGATAAAGGATTATTTCAATATTTTAAACCCTATAATGTTTTTTTTGCGCTGGCCAAATCCTATACTTTTGCATTTATTATTTCCAGTATTTCTTCTTTTTATGGTTATTATGTAAACGGAGGGGCACTGGAAATCGGAAGGGCCAGTACAAAATCGGTTGTGGTGAGTTGTGTATTGATTCTGTTGGCGGATTATGTTCTTTCAGCCATTCTTTTATAAGCGGTATACATGATTGAAGTAAAAAATTTAAAAAAGGGATTCGGTGGTAAACCGGTCATCAACGGGGTGGATGCCGTTTTTGAAACCGGTAAATGTAACCTCATCATCGGTTCCAGCGGAAGCGGCAAAACGGTTTTGATGAAATGCCTGGTCGGTCTTTTTGAACCGGATTCCGGTGAAATCAGTTATAGCGGTCAGAATTTTACCGCGATGAATGAGGAGGAGAGAAAAGATACTGCGCCGGCAGATCGGGATGCTCTTCCAGGGCTCGGCCTTGTTCGACAGCATGACCGTGGAACAAAATATCATGTTTCCCCTGGATATGTTTACCAATGATAGCTTTTGCCGAAAAACTCAAACGGGTAAACGAAGTGCTGGAACGGGTGAATATGAAAGACGTCAATAAAAAATTCCCGGCAGAAATTTCCGGGGGTATGAAAAAAAGAGTGGGAATTGCCCGGGCGATTGTTTTGAATCCAAAATATCTTTTCTGCGATGAACCCAATTCCGGACTTGATCCGCTAACCTCCATCCTGATCGACAAACTGATCAAGGAAATTACGCATGGAATATAATATTACTACGGTCGTGAATACGCATGATATGAACAGCGTGATGGAAACCGGCGATCATATTATTTATATGTACGAGGGAATAAAAGAATGGGAAGGCATCCAATAAGGAAATCATTTTCAGTAAAAATAAAAAACTGAATGATTTTATTTTTGCTTCTGAATTCCTGCAGGATGCCAAAGATATGCGGATGCTGGAAATGAAGGGAAAGATCGATAATAACCGGAATATGGATGAATTGCTGAAATAACTAATTTTGATACGTAATAGAACCTCCTAAAAAATAACAATGGCAGTTTTAGTCAATAAAAATTCAAAAATCATCGTACAGGGTTTTACCGGAACGGAAGGCAGTTTTCATGCCTCCCAGATGATCGAATACGGCACCCAGGTGGTCGGCGGTGTTACGCCCGGCAAAGGTGGCACCAAGCATCTGGACCGCCCGGTATTCAATACCGTTGCAGATGCGGTAAAAAAGACCGGCGCCAATGTTTCCATCATTTTTGTTCCGCCGGCATTTGCAGCAGATGCGATCATGGAAGCAGCAGAAGCAGGTATTGCCCTGGTGGTTTGTATTACCGAAGGAATTCCGGTGCAGGATATGGTAAAGGCAAAACATTATTTAACGGGCACGAATACCCGCCTGATCGGACCGAATTGTCCGGGTGTGATTACAGCCGATGAATGTAAAGTGGGTATCATGCCCGGTTTTGTATTTAAAAAAGGAAAGATCGGAATCGTTTCCAAATCCGGTACACTCACCTATGAGGCAGCCGACCAGGTGGCGAAGGCAGGTCTGGGCGTATCCACAGCCATTGGCATCGGTGGTGATCCGATCATCGGAACGCCTACCAAAGAAGCGGTTGAATTGCTGATGAATGATCCGGAAACGGAAGGAATTGTGATGATCGGTGAAATCGGCGGCAGCATGGAAGCTGAAGCAGCACGCTGGATAAAAGATAATTGCCGCAAACCGGTGGTTGGATTTATTGCCGGACAAACCGCACCTCCGGGACGTCGTATGGGTCATGCCGGTGCCATCATCGGCGGAGCGGATGATACCGCTGCGGCAAAAATGAAAATCATGGCTGAATGTGGAATCGAAGTGGTACAGAGTCCTGCAGATATCGGCGCCACGATGGCGCGGGTTCTTAAGCGTAAGGCGTAAGGCATAAAGCTTGAAGCATGAATGCCAAAAAGTTAAACAATTAATACAAAAAGCCCTTCTGATTTCAGGAGGGCTTCTGTATTATTGAGCTTTACGCTTTAAGCCTTCATGCTTTAAGCTTTTCAGTATCTGTAAACCACTACTCTCCGTGGAGCACAATAAGGCACAGTTTGGTAAGCGCAATGGGTACGATAGAATTCTTCCCGGCTTATTCTGTAACCGCGATTTTCATGGCAATAGCGATTATAGGCTTCTTCCCTCCAGTCTCTGTGGTTATCCCGGTGATCATCCCTGTATCCATAATCTGCGACTCTCTGTTCAGGATATCCATAATATTGTTCACGGGGTGCATTATGATAATTCACGGAAACGACAGCCCGGCCCGGAATCACAAACTGTCCCTGCACTACAACCCGGTTATCTGTGCAGGGTGCACCATATTGTGCTTTTGAAACGCTTGCAATAAAAAATGAGGCTGCGATCAGGAAGTAAAGTCTTGTTTTCATAAAACATTTTTTAAGGTGAATAAATGCCTTGCACCTCAGAGGGCCGGTTGAATTAATTGTTTAACCGGATATCGTTATAACTTAGTTAAAGGGATTTAGTGAAAGCATCCTCGTTCAGCCGTATCAAAATAATTTAATGGAGAATACAGAAATCATTATTGTAGGTCAGGGCCTGGCGGGAACCTGGTTGAGCTGGTGGTTATTCAAAGCAGGTATTCGTTTCAGGGTCATTGATCACCGGGATCCGAACGGGGCTTCGCTTCGTGCTGCGGGTCTGATTAATCCCGTTACCGGCAGAAGGATGGTCACCACCTGGATGATCGATGAACTTATGCCTTTTGCCGCAAAGGCATATCAGGAAATCGGAGAATTTCTGCATGGGAATTTTATGGAAGAAACTTCGGTGATCGACTTTTTTCCTACTGTGCAAATGCTCCAGGCGTTTGGGAAAAGATTTGAAGAAGACCCGACATGGCTTGTTCCCGGAATGGAGAGGGAAAAATATGCTGAATGGTTCCGGTATGACCTGGGATGGGGAGCCATTCAACCCTGTCAGCTGGTGAACGTGGAAAAATTGCTGACGGCCTGGCGGAACTGGCTTAGGTCGAATGATTTACTTATTGAAGAGGGATTCGATATGTCAAAACTTAAACCGGGAAAAGAAGGAATTACTTATTCGGGTGTTCAGTACCGTTATATTATTTTCTGTGATGGGAAAGCTTCGTCTGTAAACCCGTTTTTCGAAAAACTCCCTTTCGCTTTAAATAAAGGCGAAGGAATCCTGGTTGAAATAAAAGACCTGCCGGCTAACCTGGTGTTTAAGAGGGGGATGAGCCTGGTTCCTTACCGGGAAAATATTTTCTGGCTTGGCTCTTCTTATGAATGGGAATTTGCAGATGATCAGCCTTCCGAAAACTTCAGAAAAAATGCAGAGAACTGGCTCAGTCATTTTTTAAAATTGCCCTATCGCATTCTGGAACATTTTGCTGCCATTCGTCCGGCAACCCTGGAACGCAGGCCCTTTGTGGGTTTTCATCCCCTGTATCCGCAGATCGGCATTCTGAATGGAATGGGAACCAAAGGATGTTCCCTGGCTCCCTATTTTGCCAAACAGCTGGTGGAAAATATAAAAGCAGGCGGGGAGATCGATCCGCTGGCCAATATCAACCGGTTTGAAAATGTACTGCGCAGAAACGGTGGATGACGGATGACGGTTGTCAGTTGAAGGATGACGGATGAACACCTCAAGGTTGCGACAGCTACACGCTTCAAGCTTCACGCCTCATGCTTCACGCCTAAAGCGTCTGCTCTCGACTCTTTAAGAATAAAAGTGGTTTTACCAATATTACTCCGCATATTCAGGGGATCCTGACGGAGAAGACTGACCATGGCCTCATACAAATCAGGAAGTTCATGCTTCAGGCAAACGGGATTTTCGAAAAAGGTTTCTACAGAAACCGCCCAGAATTCATGGTAATTCACGGCGGCATATTCACCCAGCAGGTTACGGTTTCCACCCTGCATGGAAGCGAAAATCGGGCGCGCCACTTTGGAAAAATTTTTAAATTCTTTTTTGAAATGTTTGTCTTCTTCGGTTTCTGTAATAAAAGTTACATAAGCCAGCGCATGGCCCATTTCATGAAGCCCGACATTGCAATTCGGTGTTTGTCCGGTGACTCCCTTTATAAAATTATCCCAGGAAAGATAAATTCCGCTTTGATCAACATGCCCCATGAAAGGCCTGGAATAAAAACCGTAGTGGTAGTCATCTTTCAACACATAGATGTCATTGAAATAATTCAGCATGAATTTATCGAGACCGAAAGTAAGCTGAACGGCCACTGCACTGATCAGAATGGGCATTTCTGCACTTTCCTTTACTTCTATATAATGAAAGCGTCCGGGCTTTGCGGAATAGAAAAGTGCGGAACAAAAATTTCCGCTGATCTTCCAGGTTAAGCCGGTTATAGTACCGGATATATTTGGATACCACACTATGGTAGAATGTTTCACATTCGATGAATTTATGCTGCTGGCGACTGATATAAAGCTTGTTGAATAAAGCTGACAGAGGTCGGTGCAGGAGGAGGACGGCCGTAACGAGGGCAACGATAATAATGAATTCCATAAGGTCCGTTTTTCGTTTTGATTGCTTCAGGTTGGTCCGATCAAAAAACAGATGGCCTTACAAGGGTTGGATAAAAGGGTGCTTTTGGTAAGAATAGAATAACCAGGATAGGTTTAATCAGAGGAGGTGAATCGTACGGATGGATACAAGATAAAAACTATTTTTTATAAATGAAAGAGCCGGCAACCGGGTTTTTATTTTTTTTAAACGTTTTTGGTCTACCAGCCACGCCCTACCTTTGCCGGCTAATCTAGGAAGCATGTTCAGAACACATACCTGTGGCGAGTTGGGACTGGGTAATGTTAACCGGGAAGTAACCCTGGCCGGATGGGTCCAAACCCTCAGAAAGTTTGGCAGTATCACCTTTATTGACCTCCGGGACCGCTATGGGATCACCCAGTTATTGCTGGATGAAGCCCAGACTGAAGCCCTGGCGGAGACTCCCCTGGGCCGGGAATTTGTTATTCAGGCTACGGGAACCGTTTCTGAAAGATCCAGTAAGAACCTGCAAATCCCAACGGGGGAAATTGAGGTTAAAGTCAGCCGGATTACCATTTTGAACAAGTCTGCTACCCCTCCTTTTACCATACAGGATGAAACCGACGGGGGAGATGATCTTCGGATGAAGTACCGCTACCTGGATCTGCGCCGGAATCTGGTTAAAAAAAATATCGAACTACGGTATGCCGTAAACCGGGCAGCCCGGAATTACCTGCACCAGAACCAGTTCATGGATATTGAAACCCCCTTCCTGATAAAATCTACTCCGGAAGGAGCCCGGGATTTTGTAGTGCCTTCCCGGATGAATGCCGGTCAGTTTTATGCCCTGCCCCAAAGTCCGCAGACCTTTAAACAACTGCTGATGGTCAGCGGATATGACCGTTATTACCAGGTGGTAAAATGTTTTCGGGATGAGGATCTGCGTGCAGACCGTCAACCGGAATTCACGCAGATAGACTGTGAAATGAGTTTTATCGAACAGGATGATATCCTCCGGATGTTTGAGGGCATGATCCGGTATATTTTCAAAGAAGTAAAAGGAATTGACTATACGAAAGAAATTGAAAGGATGAGCTGGGAAGATGCGATGTGGGTATACGGGAACGATAAACCGGATATCCGTTTTGGAATGAAAATCGCCAACCTGAAATCCCCGCTTAAACGGAAGGGTGCCGTGGAGGCAGATGGATTTCCTGATCAACAACGCCGGATTCCCGGTTTTTGACAATGCAGAAACGGTATTGGCCATTGCTGTTCCCGGCGGGGCTGCCTGGACCCGTAAACAATTTGACGAACTAACGGACTGGGTTAAACGTCCGCAGATCGGAATGCAGGGAATGGTGTATATCAGGTACAATGAAGATGGTACATTTAAAAGCAGTGTAGATAAATTTTATACGGAAGAGAAACTTAAAGCCATTGCGGCATTCTGCAACAGCTCAGAAAGGAGAAGCTGTACTTATACTGGCCGGCCGGGAAGAAAAAACCCGAAAAGCCATCAGTGATCTCCGGTTGGAATTGGGAGAAAGACTGGGTCTGAGAAAGAAAGATGAATTCAAATTACTCTGGGTGCTTGATTTCCCTTTATTTGAATATAGTGAAGAAGACAACCGCTGGGTGGCCCGGCATCATCCGTTTACGGCTCCCAAACCTGATCAGATTGCGACCATGATCAATAATGATCCTGCTATTGCCGATGCCGAACAATACCTCGAACATCCTTATGCAAATATCAAGGCCAATGCCTATGATATGGTGCTGAATGGAAATGAAATCGGCGGTGGTTCCATCCGGATCTACCAGCGGGAACTCCAGGAAAAAATGTTTGATGCCCTGGGCATGAGCCGTGAAGAAGCCAATCATAAATTCGGATTCCTGCTCGGTGCATTTGAATATGGCGCACCGCCACATGGCGGAATTGCCTTTGGATTTGACCGGCTTTGTGCTATCCTGGGCGGAAGTGAAAGTATACGCGATTTCATCGCTTTCCCAAAAAACAACAGCGGCCGGGATGTGATGCTGGATGCGCCTTCAACCATTGATGATAAGCAGTTGCAGGAATTGTCGATTGCCATTCAGCCGCCTAAAAATTAAATACCGCTCAACGCCTAACGCCTAACGCCTAACGCCTAACGCCAACGGCCAACCGCCAACGGCCAACCGTCAACCGTCAACGGTCATTTCTTCATAGCCGGCGGCTTCACCACCTGCGTGTCTGATTCAATATATGGAAGAGAGTAACCGCCCGAATCCAGCATGGTTTTAGGGAAGGCCTTCTGTAATAGAACCCAATCCTTTTTATCGAGTGCCGTGTGGTACAGGTATATGCTCTGGAGTTTTTTTAATGAGACCAGTTTCATCAAACCTGTTCTGGTTATTTTCGTTTCCACCAGGTTTAATGTTTGAAGACTATCCAATTGTTTCAAATATTCCATTCCGCCATCAGAAACAGCCGTATGATTTAATTGAAGTTCTGTAATGTTTTTGCATTGTGCCAGAACAGCAAGTGCGGAATCCGTAATGGCAGTATGACCAATATTTAACCACACCAGTTGTTTTTGAAGGGGAAGCAATAACCGGATATCCCGGTCACTGAAATCAGAAGCGTTAATAAAATCTGCCCGGAGATAATTGCTGTTCTGCGCTACCGGCATAACAATAACCCCTTTTTCTTTTAATAACCTGACGGCATTTTCATCCGCTTTCTCAACCGGCACTCCGGGAATAACCGGAGTTGTTTTTTTGGTTACCGAAGCATTTTCCAAATCCTTCAGGATCGGTTTTATTTTTTCCGGTTGGCTCAGCTCACTGACTTTCCTGGTGAAATCGGCACCCGAATTAATCCACCATTCCAGCAGGGCAGTTTCTTTTTCATTGAGCTGGGGTTTTTCTTTTGGCGGCATATGGTGTTCTTCTTCCCTGGCTGACTTAACCCTTTTGATCATTTCACTTTCACCTGCTTTTCCTGCAACAATCACGACACCGTCTTTTCCGCCTTTCATAATCAGGTCGGGCTGATCCAGGCGTAGTTTACCTTTTTGCTTTAAAGTACTATGGCAACTGTAACATTTACTTTGAAAAATGGGTTCTATTACATCCTTATATGCCATCGCCTGGCGGATGTCCGGAATGGGTTTTCTTTTTACGATCAAAACGGTGTCGCTGCCAGACAGATCTTCCAATGGTTTGGTCAGGTAATCTGAACCATGTGTAAGTGAACCTCCCAGATGACCGGTTATCAATATTAAAATGGTGAAAAATACAGCAATGGGAACCTGCCATCTGACCAGTTTATTTTTTTTAAACAGAAAATATATGGCTGTGGAAAAAACCGCAACACTGATTCCCATCCATTGGTGCAATTGTACCAGGTCTTCGTCATATTCCCCTGAACCGGACAGTAAATAGCCTGTTACACAGGTAGCGCAGGCACTGATCGCGCCCAGCAATAAAATAACAGGAATGGATGACTGGAAATGACTGTATTTTTCTTTACGGGACAACCACAGGAAAAGGCAGGCCAAAAGCAGAATGCCGATGGGCAGGTGAACGAGTACAGGATGTAAATGGCCAATGAATTCTGTTACAGTTAAAAGCACCAACTGATTTTTTTTACGGTAAATAGCGTTTACGTAATAATTTCATCATATGCACATTGATGGCCCACTGGTCTGCAACGGGCACCTGCGTGTAAGGAAGGGCCGGCATATAATAGGGTGGCCCGAATTCCGTAAGGATGGTCATCCTTTGACCGTTTTTCTTTTTTTGTTCTATTATTTTGTCCCACCAGGCCAGATGCGATTTTACGGCTTCATCCCATTCCGGGGCTCTTGGATCATTTACCTGCGGGCCTTCCGGATGACCGATACGGGCGTGGATATGATCAGCTCTGGTCAGGGCCAGATTAACCGTTTCTTCCTGATCGGCCAACAAGGACTCATGAACATTGCACCAGTGGGAGATATCCAGGGTAATCCGCAATTCCGGAATATTTTCCATGTATTGCCTGGCAACCGGAGCAGAATATAATATCCGTGACCGATGGGTTTCATGGCAGATAATAATCCCCGTTTTTTTACTGAGCTCCAGGGTATGATCAATAAATGTTTTATTCTGATCATAACTAAAATAGTCGCGGCCCGAATGACAGTTAATATATAAAGGACGCTGAATAGTCTGCAGGGCGGCGCCATCAACCATTTTGGTAAACTGATCAAAATGTTTCTGATAATGACTATCTGAACCACCACAAAGAAATCCCACTTCCAGCTGGTAATTTTTTAACGCGGCAAACAATTCATCCTGGGCTTTTTTGTCCATTGGCCACCAGATCTCAATACCATCATACCCTTCACTTTTCGCTTTGGCACAATATGCATCAAGGCTGCCGGGAAAGCCCCAGTTGGTTGCCAGCAGCTTCAGTTCAAAATTTGTATTCATGGTAAATGTTGATGTATGGGTCGTGGAATAGGCATCGAGTGCAGATAACAACAAAGCAGTTCCGGCTGATGTGGTGGTGCCTAAAAAATTTCTTCGGTTCAATCTTTTGTTTTAATAAATATTTCTGTTTCGTCTGCTAGGCAATAATTTCATCAATTACTTTTCCGTGAACATCTGTAAGCCGGTATGGACGGCCCTGGAACTGATAAGTAAATTTTTCATGGTCGAACCCAAGCTGATTCAACATGGTTGCCTGCATATCAAAGGGAGTCACTTTTCCGCTGATGGCACTGTAGCCGATCTCATCTGTTTCACCGTGACAATATCCCTTTTTAATTCCACCGCCTGCCATCCAGATCGTAAATGCATCCACGTGATGATCTCTTCCTTTAAATGGATTTTGTTTTCCTTCGCGGTTTTCCTGCATGGGCGTTCGTCCAAATTCACCACCCCATACCACCAGGGTTTCTTCCAGCAATCCTCTTTGTTTCAGATCGAGGATCAGGGCGGTCATCGATTTATCTACCTGCCTGCATTTATTGATGAATCCGATATCAATGGCCAGATTGGCATCACTTCCATGACTATCCCAGCCCCAGTCGAAAAGCTGAACAAAGCGTACGCCTTTCTCAACCAATTTTCTGGCGAGCAAAACATTATTGGCAAAACAGGCTTTGTTTGGCTGCGTGCCATACATCTCATGAATATAATCCGGCTCATCATTGATATTCATCACGTCGGGAACAGAAATCTGCATTCGATAAGCCATTTCATATTGGGAAATACGGGATAATATTTCGGGATCATTATATTCTGCATATTCCTGCTGGTTCACTTCATTGATGGCATCAATAGAAGCTTTTCGCAAATCACGGTCCATGCCTTCTGGATCCTTGATAAATAAAACCGGATCTCCTTCGGTTCTGCACTGCACACCCTGGTAAACAGAAGGCAGAAAACCGCTGCCCCAAACACTTTTACCGGCATCGGGAAATTTTCCGCCTGAAGTAAGCACAACAAAACCAGGCAGATTTTGATTTTCCGTACCCAGTCCATAGGTTACCCAGGATCCGATGCTGGGCCTGCCCAAACGCGGACCCCCGCTATGCATGAGTAATTGCGCAGGTGCATGATTGAACTGATCGGTAGTAACCGCTTTTAAAAAACTCACTTCATCAACGATGGTAGAAAAATGAGGAAGGTGATCAGAAATCCATGCACCGGATTCACCATGTTGTCTGAAGGTAGCCTGCGGTCCCAGCATTTTGGGTACGCCCCGAATAAAAGCAAATCTTTTTCCTTCCAGTAATGATGGCGGACAATCCTGCCCGTTCAATTTTAATAAATCAGGTTTATAATCAAACAGTTCCAGCTGCGAAGGCGCTCCGGCCATATGCAGGTAAATAACAGACTTTGCTTTTCCGGGAAACATCGGCAATTTGGGAGCAAGCGGATGCGCGGGATCAAAAGCAATATTCGCAGAATCATTGGAGGTTCCAAAATTGCAACCCCCGAGAAATGAACCCAGTGCCAGTGCACCGAATCCCATCGCACTTTCTTTTAAAAAATGCCTTCGTGTAAAAAAATGTGCCGTCCGCTCATTTGCTTCTTTCAGCAACTGTTGATTTCGTAATTCTTTTTGTGTCATATATCAATCCGTTGCGGCGGTTAATTTTTCGTAATCCATTCATCCAGGTTCAGCATGGCATTCGCTACGACAACCAGGGCCGCTGTTTCCGGATTATTATGTTCATTCATTTCACCAATCATTTCACAGGTTTTATCTTTTTCATTTTTAAAATGATTCAGCGATTCATTATATAATTTTTCAAGGGCAGCCAGTTTGGCGGTTGTGATGGGTTTGTACATCATCCTTTCATATCCCCTGCTGATTTCCGTTGGGACATTTCCGCCTGTTTCCTTTTGCAAAGTATAGGCAAAATTCCGCGCAGCATTTAAATAGGAAGAATCATTTAAAGTGACCAGTGCCTGCAAGGGTGTATTGGTTCGGATACGCCTGGCTGTACATACTTCCCTGGCCACCCCGTCGAATGTAATCATGGATGGATAAGGCGCCGTTCGTTTCCAATAAGTGTAAATGGATCTCCGGTATTCATTCCCTTTTTTACTTGCTTTCCAGTCCTCGCCATTCCAGGGAGATAACCAGATGCCATTTGGCTGATAGGGCATTACACTGGGGCCATACATTTTTTCATTGAGCAGGCCGCTCACCTGGATCGTCTGGTCACGGATTTGTTCTGCAGTTAATCTTACCCTGGCCCCTCGTGCATACAATTTATTGAAAGGATCTTTTTCCAGCAGGTCCGGCCTCACTTTTGAATCCTGCTGATAAGTGGCGGACATCACGATTTCTTTCAGCAGTTTTTTAATGCTCCACTGATAATCATTCATCAATTTCCAGGAAAGACAGTCCAGTAATTCCTGATGGGTAGGCGTAGCACCCTGGGTACCCATATCCTCCAGCGTTTCTACTAAATCCGGTTCCAAATAATTGTTCCCATAACCGGTTTACCATTGTTCGCGCAGTAAGTGGATTTTGTTTGCTGGTGAGCCACACGGCCAGTCCCAGCCGGTTCTGTGGTGCATTGGCGGGAAGAGGTGTCAGCGAATGCGGCACATCGGCTGTTACTTCCTTTCCCTGAACCAGCCAGTTGCCTCTTTCAAAAACATGGGAGGCCCGGTGCATATCTGACGGATTATCCATCATGATGGGCGTATCGTCCGTGCCGGCATTGAGTAAATGCCAGAATTTTTTTTGTATGGAATCATATCCCGGTTTGTCCCGACCCGGAAGTAATTGTGTAAAATAAAACCAGTCGAACTGTACTCCACTGTCATCTGGCTTTTTTAAATTTTGATTGTCATAAGTGAAATACAGATCATGTACTCCGTTGCCAGGTGGAATGGTTGTTTGTACAATTGCCCAGTCCTTTCCCCTGGTGGTATCCAGCCGGATGGTCTTCAACACCGGTCCTGAAGGTTTATCCAGATGAATGGTCCATTCCCCGCCATTTACAAAACCGGCATACCGGAAAATCAGATTGTCCTTTCTGTTTAAGTCAACCTGTTTTAAACGGGCAACAGCATGATTTCTGAAAATAAGCCATTTGGTATCTGCCAGTTCACTATTGACGAACTGATCTGCACGCAGGGAATTGATGGATGGCTGCCAGGTTTTTAAAAAGACATTTATTTCTTTCGCTTTCTGCGGCGAGACATTTTTAGCCATCCAGCTTACCAGATTTTTCAGGCTTACACTGTCCTGGGAATTGAACTGGCGCAGCAGCGGATAATCGGCATAGGTATCTTCATCACGCGTATCATTGAAAAAGGCCATGAATTTATAATATTCATCATGGGTAAAGGGATCGTAAGGATGACTATGACATTGAACACAGCCAAATGTAGTCCCCATCAATGCCTCCCAGGTGGTGTTTACCCGGTCCAGTACGGCTGCCGTGCGAAATTCTTCATTCTCTGTACCACCTTCATCATTGGTCATCGTGTTCCGGTGAAAAGCGGTTGCAATTAATTGCGCATCTGTTGGATCAGGTAAGAGATCCCCGGCAATTTGTTCCTGAAGAAAAATATTATAGGGTTTGTCTTCATTGAAAGCCCTGATCAGCCAGTCGCGGTAACGCCAGATATTGCGGCCGGCATCCCGTTCATATCCTTTTGTATCTGCATATCGTGCCAGGTCCATCCACATCGCTGCCCAGCGTTCGCCAAAATGAGGAGATGCGAGCTCAGCATCCACCAGTCGTTCGTAAGCACCAGCGGAACTGTCTTTGATAAATTTACGGGCTATGCTGTCCTCTGCCGGAAGACCGGTAATATCCAGACTTACCCTTCGCAATAAAGTTGCCTTATCGGCTTCGCCCGAAGGTTTTATTTTTTCCTTCTGAAGTTTATCCCAGATAAAATAATCAATATCATTTTTTATCCAGCCGGTATTCATTGCCGGAATTAATCCGAAAAAACTGCCCTTTGGTTTGGGTGGCTCAACCGGTTTAACCGGTACATAGGCCCAGTGATCCCCCCATTTCGCGCCTTCTTTGATCCAGCGTTTCAGGATATCAATTTCTTCTGGCGTTAACGGTTCATGTTTGTAGGGCATCCGGTCCTCCGGATCTTTCAGGCTTATCCGCCGGATCATTTCACTTTTTTCGGGATGACCCGGTACAATGGCTGGTTTTCCGGATTCTGTTTTGCCAAGTGCTTCGGACCGGAATAACAGACTGAAATCTGCTTTCCGCCGGACGCCACCATGACAGGTAATACATTTTTTATTGAAGATGGGTTTTACCTCAGCATTGAAATCGACCGGATGACTGTGGGTGCTTAAAATAAAAAACAAGATAGTCGTCAGCAAAACAGCCATGACCAGCCACAGTTTCTTATGTAATCGGAGAAGTTTCACAACAGGCAATCTTATGCCGGAAAGTTACATTTTTTCCGGGACGCTTTCTGTTAAAACCATGCAGGAATGAAACTATTCCACCATGAAAATATCTCCTTATTTTTACGGCCACAAAACCATTCAACTCATGGCATATCAATTACTCAAGGGGAAAAAGGGAATCATTTTTGGGGCGCTGGATGAAAAGTCACTCGCCTGGAGAACGGCCCTGCGCTGTTATGAGGAAGGCGCCGAACTGGTATTAACGAATGCCCCGGTTGCCCTGCGAATGGGTGAAATCAATAAACTGGCCGAACTGGTGAAAGCTCCTGTTATCGGGGCAGACGTAACCAAATCGGAAGACCTGAAAAAATTATTTGAAGATTCGATGACTCATTTTGGTGGCAAAGTGGATTTTGTTTTACACTCCGTAGGGATGAGTGTGAATATGAGAAAAGGGAAAGCCTATACAGAACTGGATTATGGCTTTAATCAGAAGACACTCGATATTTCGGCGATGTCTTTTCACCGGGTTCTGCAAACTGCCTATGAAATGGATGCCATCAACGAATGGGGAAGTGTAGTGGCGCTTTCGTATATCGCTGCACAACGGGTATTTCCGGACTATAATGAAATGGCAGATGCCAAAGCTTTACTGGAAAGTATCGCGAGGAGTTTCGGATATTATTATGGCATGAAAAAGAAAGTGCGAATCAATACTGTTTCGCAATCGCCTACAAAAACAACTGCCGGAAGTGGTGTAAAAGGTTTTGACGGCTTTTTCGAATATGCTGAAAAAATGAGTCCCCTGGGAAATGCGAGTGCCGATGATTGTGCGGGTTACCTGGTGCTTTTATTCAGCGACCTGACAAAAATGATTACAATGCAGAATCTTTTTCACGATGGAGGATTCTCTTTTACCGGAGTTACGGAAGCGGTTGTTGCCAGTATGAAGCCGGTCTGAAGCGTGAGGCTTGAAGCGTGAAGCTTGAGGCATGAAGCGGGAAATCTGAAATAAAAGATTGTATAAATAAAAGTCCTCTCCATTTGGAGAGGACTTTTTAATTTAATTATAATATTGCCTCAAGCTTCACGCTTTAAGCTTCAAGCTTAATATTCGTCTTCATTAAAGAAGAAATCTTCCTGCGATGGATAGTCGGGCCAGATATCATCAATACCTTCATAGATCTCTCCTTCGTCTTCCAGTTCCTGCAGATTTTCCACTACTTCAATTGGCGCACCCGAGCGGATGGCGTAATCGATCAATTCATCTTTTGTTGCCGGCCATGGTGCGTCTTCAAGGTAACTGGCTAATTCTAGTGTCCAAAACATCGTATCCTTTATTTAATTTCTGTTATTTTAATAAGGTCAGATTGAGGGGTAGATCCCGGAACATTAAGTCTGCGCCTGCCTTTAATTTTTCGCAAAAGTAATTTTTATAATGAAACGACCAAATACCATTTATAGCCGGTAAAGCCTTCAGCACTAAGAACAAGCCATTATATTTGCGAATGATCCCATCCTCGGCCAGCCAACTGATTCTTTCAGCACGGAATATTCACCGGTATTATGGTTCGCTGCACGTACTACAGGGCGTGGATCTGGATATCCATTCCGGTGAAATTGTGAGCATGGTAGGCCCTTCCGGGTCCGGGAAAAGCACTTTATTACACATTCTGGGAACTTTAGATGAACCGGCTGAAGGGGAAATCCGCCTTAAAAACACGGAATTACACAGTTTAAAGGGTAAATCCCTGGCAGCCTTCCGAAACCGGCATATTGGGTTTGTTTTTCAGTTTCACCATTTATTGCCTGAATTTACGGCTTTGGAGAACGTTTGTATCCCGGGATGGATCGCCGGAGGGAACAAATCGGCTATTGAAGCCCGTGCCCGGGAATTGCTTGAAACCCTGGGTGTGGGTCACCGGATGGAGAATAAGCCGGCCGCCTTATCGGGCGGGGAGCAGCAGCGGGTAGCGGTTTGCCGTGCCCTGATCAATGGTCCGGATATCATTTTTGCCGATGAACCCACGGGCAACCTGGATTCCGCAAATGCAAAGGAATTGCATCAGTTATTCTTTGAACTCCGGGAAAAATTCAACCAGACTTTTTTAATTGTAACCCATAATGAATCCCTGGCGGGCATGAGTGACCGGGTGGTACATATGCAGGATGGGAAAGTACAAGTGTGAGAGTATGGGAGTATGGGAGTATGGGAGTATGGGAGTATGCACATAATCTCTCTAATCACTCTAATCCCCTAATCATCTAATCTCCTTGGCTTCCACTTTATCTCCTCAGCATTAACCAGCATTCCGGTATAACGGGCAAGGACAAACAAATAATCACTTAGCCGGTTCAGGTATTTAACAATGAGTGGCTGAGGCAGGGGGGTAATTTCATTTAGTTCCGTCACGATTCTTTCTGCACGGCGGCAAACGGTCCGGCAGATATGTGCCGTGGAAACAGCCAGATCCCCACCGGGCAGAATAAAGGATTTCATTTCCGGAAGTTTTCCATTCATCGCGTCAATTTCGTTTTCCAGCAGGGTAACGTCCGATTCCTTCAGATCAGGAATTTTCATGGCAATCTCTTTGTCCGGATCGCAGGCCAGTGCGGATCCAATGGTAAACAGACGATCCTGAATTTCCCGGAGAAGATCCCGGGAATGGGAATCTGTTAAATAATCCCGAAGCAGACCGATATAGGCATTCAGTTCGTCTACTGTGCCATATGCATGAATACGGATATGATGTTTAGGGACTTTTGTTCCGCCAATCAGACTGGTTTTACCAGCGTCCCCGGTTTTTGTATAAATCTTGGTGGACATCTTTTTAATTGACAATTATAAGGTTCTTCAACCAAGGACAGTTGCATACTGGTCTTCCCTTCGTTTGTCAGTTTCGATCAATCCATCCCGGAGTCTCACTACCCGGTGAGCATACCTGGAAATATCTTCTTCATGCGTAACCAGTACAACCGTATTTCCGGCAGACTGAATCTTGTTGAAAATTTCCATGATTTCTATGGAAGTCTTGGTATCGAGATTTCCGGTAGGTTCATCTGCGAGAATAAGAGAAGGATTATTAACCAGGGCACGGGCAATGGCCACACGCTGACACTGGCCGCCGGAGAGTTCATTGGGTTTATGGTGACTTCTGTCTGTCAGGCTCACTTTCTCCAACACTTCCATCGCCATTTCCGTCCTGGTTTTTTTACTGATGCCTGCGTAAACCAGGGGCAAAGCCACATTTTCTGCGGCCGTTAAGCGGGGTAATAAATTGAACTGCTGAAATACAAAACCTATTTCTTTATTCCTCACCTCGGCCAGACTGTCATCAGCCATCTCACTTACATCCTGACCATTCAAAATATACCGGCCTTCTGTAGGAGAATCCAGGCATCCGAGAATATTCATCAGGGTACTCTTTCCTGACCCGGAAGGTCCCATCAGCGCCACATATTCATTTTTGAAAATATCCAGGCTGATCCCTTTTAAAACCGGAACAGCCTGTTTACCCATGAAATAACTTTTCACGATACTTTCCAAATGAATAATTGACGAGGTTGCCATATTAATAATTTCATGAGCTTCCTATGCGGAAGCAGGATTCTTAACTACCTGGGGCACTTTAAAATATATATTATCAGCGGCAGGAGCATTTTTCAGTGCTTCTGCCCGGCTCAGGGCGTTCTGCGGCAGATCATCCCGCAGCACATTGGTTTCTTCTCCCATATATAAAAGAGGTTCCACATCCCGGAGATCGAGTTCGTTCAGCTTTTCAACAAAACCGATCATTTTCTGCAGATCTTTTTTAATTTCCTGCTTTCCGGCCGGGTCAAATTCCAGACAGGCCAGTTTACATAAATTCTCAACGAGGGCATCATTCACTTCCATGCTAAGGGATTAGGACAAAAATAATGGTTTCGGGGAGATTTTGAGTGCCTCTTCATTATCTTCGCCTTCCTCTATGGAGAAAAATAAAGAAATTGTTTTAAGTGGTATCCGGCCCACCGGTTTTCTGCATCTCGGAAACTACTTCGGGGCGCTGAAGAATTGGGCAAGGATGCAAAATGAATATGAATGCTATTTTTTTATAGCAGACTGGCATAGCCTGACCACCCATGCGGATACCCAGGGATTGAGATCACTTACCATCAGCCTGGTATCCGAACTGATCGCCGGAGGGCTTGATCCGCATAAATGTACCATTTACGCCCAAAGTGATATTCCCGAAATTCCGGAACTGTATATGTATCTGAATATGCTCGCCTATAAGGGTGAGCTGGAGAAAACGGTAACGTTTAAAGAAAAAGCAAGAAGCCAGCCCGACAATGTCAATGCCGGATTACTTACTTATCCCGTATTGCAGGCTGCTGATATCCTTATTCACCGGGCACACCTTGTGCCGGTTGGAAAAGATCAGGAACAACATATTGAAATGACCAGGAATTTTGCCGAACGGTTTAATCACCGGTATGGAAATGTTTTCCCGGTTCCAAAAGCTTTTAGTTACAGCGAAGAACTTGTCAAAATTCTCAGCCTGGATGGAACCGGAAAGATGAGTAAGAGTGAGAAGCAAATGAATACCATTTACCTCAGGGATGATGATGACCTCATTACGAAAAAAATAATGAAGGCAAAAACAGATCAGGGTCCGGCTTCAGCCAATAGCGAAAAACCAGATTATATCCAGGGGCTTTTCACCCTGCTTTCTCTGGTTAGTACACCGGAAATTCTGGAAAAATTTGAATATGACTTTAATCATTGCCAGATCCGGTATGGTGATATGAAAAAGCAGCTGGCCGAAGATATGATCCGGTTTATCCAACCCATCCGTGAAAAAGCACTGGCATTAGAGAATGATCCGGCACAAATAGATGCGATACTGGCCATGGGGGCGCAGAAAGCCAGGAAAAGCGCTGCGGAGACGATTTTGGAAGTTCGCAGGGTCCTTGGTTTTAAATAGGGGGATACCTTCAATTCTTTTTATATTCGGGCATAAGATTTTACATTTAGGAATGGCAAAAACGAAGAAACCCAAGCATATTGCAGTTGCCGGTAATATTGGTGCAGGTAAAACCACCCTCACTGAATTATTGAGTAAGCATTATAAATGGATCCCCCAGTTTGAAGATGTTGATCATAATCCTTACCTCAACGATTTTTATGAAGATATGCCCCGCTGGAGTTTCAACCTGCAGGTTTTTTTCCTGAATGGAAGACTGAATCAGCTGCTCGAAATTTATAGCGGAACGGAAACGGTAATCCAGGACCGTACCATTTATGAAGATGCCCATATTTTTGCCCCCAACCTGCATGATATGGGCCTGATGAGCAAAAGGGATTACAATAATTATTTTCAATTCTTTCAAACCCTGAAAAGGATGGTTCAGCCACCGGACCTGCTGATATATTTACAGGCTTCCGTTCCCACCCTGGTTGGGCAAATTCAGAAAAGGGGCCGGGAATACGAAGAAAATATCCGGCTTGATTATTTAAAAAGACTGAACGATCTCTACAATAAATGGATTGACGGATATAAAGAAGGAAATCTGCTGGTGATTGATGTGGATAAGAATAAGTTTCCGGAAAATGAGGAACATCTCGGTGAAATCATCACCCGGATTGATGCCCAGCTGTATGGATTATTTTAACGGATAGAGCCAATAAAAAAGCCCCTTTTTGGAGGAGCTTTATAGCAAACGATGTTAGAGGTCGTTAGTTTGAATAGCAATTGGCTGCCAAGATGGTGAAAAATATTTATAAAAAAACAAGTTTAGGTTAATTTTTTTTTGTTTTTAGCTACTCCGGGTCCGGTTTTAGGCCTAAAACTGCTGGTTTAGCCCGTCCAGCCTGAAATAAGCATGAAATATCTACCATTAAATCCGGTCATTTTTGAACAGAACCGCCAGCGGTTTGTCAGGGAAATGCAGCCAGCCTCGATAGCGGTTTTTGTTGGAAATGATGAAATACCTTCAAACGGGGATGCCATATATCCTTACAGGCAGAACAGTGACCTGTACTGGCTCACCGGTATCGTCCAGGAAGACACCATGCTGGTTTTATTTCCCGATCATCCGGATCCCAAATATCGGGAAGTACTGATCCTGGTGCGGCCCAACGAACTGAAAGAAAAATGGGACGGTAAAAGATTACGTGCCGAAGAAGGGAAAAAGATTTCGGGAATAAATACCGTGATCTGGCTGGATACCAGTGATGCGCTTTTACAGGTATGGATACATCTGGCAAAAAATATTTACCTCGATTCGAACGAAAACGACCGAAAAGCCAGTCTTCTGCAAACCCGCGAATACCGGTTCATTGAAGAAACCAGGAGAAGGTATCCGCTACATCAGTATCTGCGTGCAGCAACGATATTAAAAAACCTGCGGGCGGTTAAAACGGCTGAAGAAGTGGAAGTAATCCAGCAGGCCATTGACATTACAGCCAACGCTTTTTCGCGCATACTGAAATTTATGCGCCCGGGTGTTTTTGAATACGAAGTGGAAGCCGAAATTCAACATTCATTTCTCTCACAGCGGGCGACCGGTCCGGCTTATAACAGTATCCTGGCCTCCGGAGAAAATGCCTGCACCCTTCATTATATTTCAAATAACCAGGAGTGCAGGGACGGAGATCTGATGCTGATGGATTTTGGAGCCGAATACGGCGGATACAATGCCGACCTCACCCGGACCATTCCGGTGAATGGTAAATTCAGCAAAAGGCAAAAACAGGTTTATAATGCCTGTCTGCACCTGCATACGTTTGCCAAGAGCCTGCTGAAACCCGGTATAACGATTAATGATTATCACCTGAAAGTGGGACTGGAAGCAGACATTATTTTTCATAAGATCGGATTACTCAGTAAATCAGATTTAAAAAATTCTACTCCGGAACAACCGGCTTACTGGAAATATATGTACCATGGTGTTTCCCATCACCTGGGTGTTGACGTGCATGACCTGGGTCCGCGTACAGAACCGCTGCAGGCAGGTATGGTGCTGACGGTGGAACCCGGCATATATATACAGGAGGAAAAAATGGGGATCAGAATTGAGAATAATATCTGGCTCACCAAATCAGGAAACAAGGACCTGATGAAAAATATTCCCATTACCGCGGAGGAGATAGAAGCGGTTATGAAGCGAAGAAGCCTAGATGACAGATGACAGATGACAGTTGACAGTTGGCGGTTGAGCGTTCAGGCGTTAAGCGTTAGGCGTTAAGCGTTCGGCGTTAAGCGTAAAAGATGATTTAAATTTTATTTTCAAATTCTCAAATTTTCAAATTCCCAAATTCTTGAAACATATCCCCAATCTATTTACCCTGCTCAATTTATTTTTTGGTTGCATTGCCATCGTATGTATACTCCAGAACGGAATCACGATAGTAAATAGTGCAGACGGTTCGCAGTATCTGGATATTCCGGAACGCATCTGGCTGGCTTCCTTGTTTATCGCCCTGGCAGCGCTGGTCGATTTCCTTGACGGGTTTCTGGCCAGGCTGTTGAAACAGTCTTCCCCATTGGGAGCCCAACTGGATTCACTGGCGGATGTGGTGAGTTTTGGCGTCGCACCGGGTATGATCATTTACCAGTTTTTAAGAATGAGTTATATGCGTCAGGAAAACGGGATGGACATATCCATGGTCTTCCTGGTTCCTGCTTTTATTTTGCCCTGCGCCGCAGCATACCGGCTCGCCGTTTTTAACCTGGATAACAGCCAGTCGGGCAGTTTCAAAGGAGTACCGGTACCGGCCGTCGGTTTAACCGTGGCTTCTTTCCCGCTTATTTACTGGACCCGGAACAATGGTATGGCACCCGATCTTCTGCTGAATAAATGGGTACTCTATGCAGTTACCCTGTTTCTGTCCTATGGAATGGTAAGCAGGTATCCTATGCTTTCCTTCAAAATTGCCGGGAAACAGGATCCGCAAACCCTTCCCCGGATCATTTTAATTGTTTTATCGGCATTATCGTTAATCTTTTTACATTGGCTGGCGGTGCCCCTCATCTTCCTTTTTTACATTGTCATATCTTTGATATTCAAAAACAGGTTTACATGAATTATTCGGTACAGGTAAAAGTGATGCCTCTGAAAGAACTGCTGGATCCACAGGGCAAAGCCGTAATGGGAGGTCTGCAGAATCTTGGAATCAGAACAGTGCAGGATGTACGTATCGGCAAAACCATACAGCTACAGGTAGAAGCAGCTACGGCTGATGAAGCAAAAAAAATAGCTGAAGACGCGAGCAGTAAGTTGCTGGCAAATCCAGTGATGGAATATTACGAGATTTCCATATTGTAAATAATGGGAATTTGTGAAATTGCAGAAATTTGAAAATGAAATAATTTTGAAGAATCCCGTCATTTTCGTATTCCATTTTTAATTTCATTTCCCCATTCCCACATTCTCCACAATTCCACATTATCCACATTAAATGCTTTACCTCGTTCCTACTCCCATCGGCAACCTCCAGGACATCAGTTTCCGGGCGCTCGACGTGCTTAAAAAAGCAGACCTTATCCTGGCGGAAGATACCCGGAACTCGATGAAATTGCTGAACCATTTTCAGATCATCAAACCCTTAACACCGTATCATCAGCATAATGAACATAAAGTATTAAGACACCTGGTTGACCAGTTATTGCAGGGTAAAATAATGGCCCTCCTGACTGATGCCGGAACCCCGGGTGTTTCAGATCCGGCTTTTTTGCTGGTACGGGAATGTATTCAGGTAAATATCCGGGTTGAATGTCTCCCCGGAGCAACGGCATTTGTACCGGCCCTGGTCAACAGCGGACTTCCGATGAACCGGTTTTGTTTTGAGGGATTTCTTCCTGTAAAAAAAGGACGGCAGACCTTATTGAAAAAACTGGCATTGGAAGAAAGGACAATGGTTTTGTATGAATCACCGATGCGACTGGTTAAAACACTGGAAGAATGCAGCGTTTATTTTGGTTCTTCCCGAAGATGTTCTGTGAGCCGTGAACTGAGTAAAATCTTTGAAGAAAATATCCGGGGAACGCTGGAAGAAGTGATTATCCACTTTAAAGAAAAAGGGGTGAAGGGTGAAATCGTTATCGTTATAGAAGGCCTTGGCTAAAACATTTTTTAATCAACATAAATTTTGAAGAAGGTCCGCATGGATCCGTGCTTAAACTTAAAAACGGATGATATGTTTTTGAATAATCAGGTGAAAACATTTCGAAAAGATGATATGTTTTTGAATAATCAGGTGAAAACATTTCGATTAGTATTTATATTATTTCTGCTTCAGGGTTTTTTATTTTCCGGCTTTTCCCAATCCGGATACTGGCAGCAGCACGTGAAATATGTAATGGATGTTGATTTGAATGTGGTGAATAACCGCCTTACCGGCAAACAACAGCTGGACTATACCAATCATTCCCCGGATACACTCAGGAAAGTTTTCTATCATCTTTTCTGGAATGCATTCCAGCCAAACAGTATGATGGACAACCGCAGTCGCACGCTGGGAAAAATGATGATAGGGGATTCGCCGGACTGGGACCCGCGGGTAAAGGACCGGATTCAGCACCTGACTCCTGAAGAAATTGGATACCAGAAAATCATTTCACTAAGCATGAACGGAGTGGCCCAGCCATTCCAGGTGGAGGAGACCATTATGGAAGTAAATCTTACCAAACCTATTTTGCCGAATACAACGGTTCATTTCCAGTTGGATTTCGAGGCCCAGGTTCCCCTCCAGATCCGTCGAAGCGGCCGGGATAACCCGGTCACCAAAGTCAGGTATTCGATGAGCCAGTGGTATCCGAAAATTTGTGAGTATGACTACGAAGGATGGCATGCTACCCCCTATATTGCGCGGGAATTTTATGGCGTATGGGGCGATTTCGATGTGAATATCCACATCGATAAGTCCTATATCCTGGGGGGAAGCGGTTATCTCCAGAATCCGCAGGAAATCGGATATGGCTATGAAGCAGAAGGAACGAAGGTGAACCGGACTGCCGGCGATAAACTGAACTGGCATTTTATAGCACCGAATGTGCATGATTTTGTGTGGGCAGCAGATCCGGAATTTAAGCATGTCACAAAAAAAATCCGCAGTGATCTTACTTTGCATCTCCTGTATAAAACGAGTAATGCACCCGAGAAAAACTGGTTGAATATTCTTGACAATGCCGAAAAAATTCTTCCTTATATAGAAAAGACTTATGGCCCCTATCCTTATAAACAATATTCGTTTATACATGGGGGTGATGGCGGAATGGAATATCCCATGGCTACTTTACTGGCAGATCCCGGTGCCTGGATGCACGAGTGGATGCATAGCTGGTACCAGGGCATGCTGGCAACCAACGAACTGAAATATCCCTGGATGGATGAAGGATTCACACAATATGCTGCAGCAAGAAACTGGGGTTTTTTAAATAAGGATACTTCGGCGGATCAGACATTTAAAGGAGAATTTGCTTCTTATTTCCGCCTGGCCAAGAGTAATTTGCAGGAACCCCTGACGACTTACGCAGACTATTTCAATACCAATGCGGCATACGTGGTATCGAGTTACAGCAAGGGTGCTTTATGTATGGAACAGCTTGGATATATTGTAGGTCAGCAGGCGCTGGATAAGATTTTACTCACCTACTACCAGGACTGGCGTTTCAAACATCCGAATGCGGATGATTTTTTCAGGGTAGCGGAAAAAGTATCCGGCTTGCAACTCGACTGGTATCAGGATTTCTGGATCGGCAGCACCAGGAAAATAGATTATGGTATTGACAGCTTGTGGGAAGTAAATGGTAAAACCAGGATCAGGCTTCGTAACCTGGGTCAGGTTCCCATGCCCATCGACCTGATGCTTCAGTTCAGGGATGGCAGTAAAGAACTGGCATACATCCCGCTTTATTCTATGTTTGGAGCAAAACCAGAAGAAGAAAAAAATATTCCCCGGGTAGTAAATGAACCCTGGAAATGGACGAGTTTGGAATATGAGTTTGAAATAAACCACAAACTCACCGATCTGAAAATCATTGAAATAGATGCTTCCCACCGGATGGCAGATGTAAACCGGAATAATAATAAGTTAGAGCTGAAATGGTAGTGGGGTCTAGGTTCTCCGGAAATATTTATTGATGGCTTCCACCCGGTTACCCACATGTAGTTTTTCATAGATATGGTAAACATGTTTACGGACTGTTTCCGAACTGATGAACAGGCTGGCAGCAATTTCTTTATACAATAAGCCGGTGGAAAGCAGCTGCAGGATTTCATTTTCCCGGCTGGATAAAACAGGCAACGCTTTTCCTTTTTTCGCATGTAATGGATTCCAGCCATCACCTCCATGATCATTCACCTGGAAAACACTGACCACTTTACGGGCGATGAGTGCACTCATGGGACATCCTCCCTCAACTACTTCCCGGATGGCCCGTAACAGTTCTGACGGGGTCGCCCTTTTCAGCATGTACCCGCTGGCCCCCGCACAAAGCGATTCAAATATTTTCTCGTCATCATCAAAAACGGTATATATAATAAATGCTATTTCCGGAAAGTCTGGTTTCAATTGGCGGATGCATTCAATTCCGGACTCTCCATTGCCCAGGTTCAGATCCATCAGCACCACATCCGGTTTCATCAGGGGTATCAGCACAACGGCTTCCTGGCATTCTTCATAACTCCCGGTCAGCTCAGTTCCTTCCGTTTCGTTTATCAGCTTTTCCATTGCGGCACGAAGCTCCGCATGATCATCTACGATCGCAACTTTGATCATGGTTTAATGCTTTACGGCTGAAAATTAAAGAAGGCCGGAGTTGAGAAAAAAGTTAAAACACCTCTTTTCTATAAGAAAGAATGAAATAAAAAACGGGAATTATTTAACCGTTCGTTCTAATAGAAATAAAAACTGGAATTATTTAGCTGTTTGTTCGAAGAATAAGAAACGGGAATTATTTAACCGTTCGTTCGTAAGGAACCTGGAGTATATATTTGTCGCGGAACGATTCCTCCGGAAAAACAGAGTAGATCTCATATATGCGGGGCCTGGTTCCGCTATCCGAAATTTCTGCAGCCAGGTCGCCACCTTTCAAACAGATTAGTCCGCTGGCATTCGGCAATTCCCCATGAATATCTGCTTTCATATTCTGTGGCCGGAGCAGGGGCCGGGCCCAAAACCAGAGATCCTTTATCGGAGCAACTGCTCTTGAAATCGCGATATCAAATTTTCTGCCCTTTATTTCTTCTGCACGGATATGCTGGGTGCAAACATTTGTCAGGGAAAGTGCATCAGCAACAGCGTCTACAACTTTCAATTTTTTGGCAATGCTGTCCACGAGTTGAAACTGTGTTTCCGGAAATAATATGGCCAGGGGAATACCTGGAAATCCACCGCCTGTGCCGATATCTATTACCTGTGCTCCCGGAGGAAAATGAAATACCGCGGCAATGCTCAGGGAATGAAGTACATGTTTTTCATACAGGCTTCCGATATCTTTTCTGGAGATCACATTGATTTTCGCATTCCATTCCTGATATACCGCTTCCAGCGCCGTTAATTGACGGATTTGCTCCGGAGTAAAATCTGAAAAATATTTGGTGACTATCTCCATTCCGCGCGCGGCTTCTTCCATAGTGAAGGTGCAAAGATGATATAATATCCGATCATCCAGATATCGAGCAGCCACCAGATTGGAAAAAGGTCTGCTTCGCCCAGTTTTTTCATGCAGCGGTAATAAACAAGTGCCTGAATCAGGAAACGGGAAAGGAAAACGCCAAGAACCCATTCCCATCCCGTGAACTGGGATAATAGCAGGCTGATGATAAAGGCAGGATAAAACAAAATATGACTCAGCGAATAAAGGGTCAGCAAAAATTTATGCCTCGGTTTATAATATTTACCGGTGGTGTAATGACGGGTTTTCTGCCGAACCCACTCCCGGAAAGTCTTTTTTGATTCTGAAATGGTGAATGATTCGGGATCAATTACGATTCGTGTATTGGCTGAAGTGGCCACTTTATTGATAAACAGATCATCATCTCCTCCCGGAACATGATTGAGGGAAGAGAATCCCTTATTCCGGAGAAACAATTCTTTTTTGTAAGACAGATTTCTGCCCACCCCCATGTATGGCTGACCGGCCAGTGCATAGGATAAATACTGAAGGGCGGAATGAAAGGTTTCGAACCGGATGAGTTTGTTTAATACACCCGGTTTTTTCTGGTAAGGACTATAACCCAGGACAATCTGGGTGCCGTCCAGGTAACCGTCCTGCATTTTTTCAACCCAGAACTCACTGCTGGGAACACAATCACTGTCGGTAAGCAGCATCACTTCATATTTCGCTTCGCGGATACCCATGCTCAGGGGATATTTTTTACCCGGGATGCCTTTGGCTTCGTATTCCAGGTTAACGATATGAAGACCCTTAAATGTTTTTTTAAATTCCTCGAGCAGGTAGCGTGTATCATCCTGGCTATTGTGGTTAACCACGATCACTTCATGGGTGCTGGGATAGGTTTGGGAAAGCGCTCCCGGAAGATTGGTGGCCAGGTTGGCCGCTTCGTCCCTGGCACAGATGATTACACTTACCGGGTGTTGCTGCGATTTATCTTTCGGGGGTGTCTGGAAAAACGCCAGACGCCGGAAAAACCAGAGATAATAAAAAAGCTGAATGAAACAGATCAGACAAAACAGGATAAACCAAATCTCACTCCATGACAAATAGGGGGGCATTTTAAACATTCAATTTCAACAGTTAGGGATGGTAAAAATACGGGTTTTAAAGCAAGTGAGAGAGTATGAAAGTATGGGAGTATGGGAGTGGACCTGATACTCCCATACTCCCATACTCTCACACTCCCATACTTGCCTTAACTTGCGCCCCACATGCCCCAGCTTAGTTTTAATATCGTCGGGAAAGATATCCACTCCTCAGCCCGCACTGGCCTGATCCGCACGGATCACGGGGAAATCCCGACACCGATATTTATGCCCGTCGGCACTGCCGGAAGTGTAAAAGGGGTCACGGGCGACCAGCTCCTTCAGGATATCCGTGCTAAAATTATTCTGGGCAATACCTATCATCTCTATCTGCGACCGGGAACCGGGGTATTGGAGAAAGCAGGGGGTCTTCACCGGTTCATGAACTGGGAAGCCCCGATACTGACAGATAGTGGGGGATACCAGGTTTTCTCCCTGGCCGGTACCCGAAAAATTTCAGAAGAGGGAGCCATGTTTAAATCGCATATCGACGGTTCACCACATATGTTCAGTCCGGAGAAAGTTATGGATATCCAGCGCAGCATCGGTGGCGATATCATCATGGCATTTGATGAATGCCCTGCTTTTGGGGCCGGGTATGAGTATGCGGAAAAGTCCATGCACATGACCCACCGCTGGCTCGACCGCTGTTTTAACCGATTCAATGAAACGCCTGACCCATATGGGTTTTCTCAAAATCTTTTTCCAATCGTCCAGGGAGGAACATTTGAGGAGCTCCGCCGTGAATCCTGTATTTATATTGCCGGGAAAAATGCACCGGGTAATGCAATCGGTGGCCTGAGTGTTGGAGAGCCGGAGGAAATCTTATATTCCATGACTGCACTTTGCTGTGCCCATTTACCCGTGGAAAAACCCAGGTACCTGATGGGGGTGGGTACGCCATGGAATTTGCTGGAATGTATCAGTCTGGGTATTGATATGTTTGATTGTGTTATGCCTACGAGAAATGGAAGGAATGGTATGCTGTTTACTTCCAAAGGTGTAATCAATATCGACAATAAGAAATGGGAAAATGATTTTTCTCCCATCGATGAAGGAACCCCCGGGGTATTCAGTAACAAATACAGTAAAGCTTACCTGCGCCACCTGGTGAAGAGCAGGGAAATTACAGCGCTCACGATTGCCAGTGTACACAATCTTACATTCTATCTGCATCTCATGGAGCAGGCAAGAGAACATATTATGGCGGGAGATTTTTCAGGCTGGAAATCGCAACAGGTGGAAATCCTTAAACAAAGACTTTAAATTAAGCATGAGGCATGAAGCTTCACGCCTCACGCCTCATGCCTCATGCCACGGCCTAAGGACGCCAGACATTATTGGATTCATCGGTATCCGGCAGCGATTTATCGGGATCGATGGTAACCATTTCGATCCTGCGGGTGGAAGGATAAGTAAATTTCCATTCCCCGCCTTTATCCCAGATTTCCACAGGAAGTTTCACACGACCGGTTTTCCCTCCGGTTTCTTTGATTTCAACCGTTACGGGCATCGGAAGTTTTTCCCGGTTCTGTATGGTGATGATGGAGCCATTGGCAGGATTACCCTGAACGTATTCCACATTCGCAACTGCCAGGTCCAGTTTCCAGTTATTCATAAACCAGCCTCTCCAGAACCAGCTGAGGTCTTCGCCACTGCTGTTCTCCATCGCATGAAAGAAATCCCAGGGAGTAGGATGTTTGAATGCCCAGTTCCATATATAGTAACGGAATGCAGAATCAAAACGTTCTTCCCCTAAAACATTGTTCCGGAGAATCTCCAGCCCCATTCCGGGTTTTGCATAGGCTGCGTTTCCCAGATAGCGGGCATTCGTAACATCAGGCAATGTCATGATCGGATCAGAGCCGGGTTGGAAAAAACGGGCTGATCCTTCCCTGAATTTTGTTTTGCTGTAGTATTCACCATGATTAAAATCCTTGTCTGCTACGGAATTGATAAACGTGTTGAAGCCTTCGTCCATCCAGGGATATTTTCTTTCATTACTGCCGACGATCATCGGGAACCAGGTATGCCCAAATTCATGACTGGTTACACCCCATAGTTCCCTTCCCTGACTATACAAAGAACAAAATACGACACCGGGATATTCCATACCGCTTACCAGTCCCGCTACATTTACGGCGTTAGGATACGGATACGGATACCATCGGGCAGAATAACCTTCAATAGATCCTTTTGTAAATTCTGTGGCCCGCTTCCATCCCGAATCCACTGCTGACTCGACAGGATAAACTGACATAGCCAGGGATTTCTTTCCACCGGGCAGGTTAATGCGTGCAGCATCCCATACAAAAGCCTGGGATGCGCCAAAAGCCACATCGCGCGTACGATCACATTTGAAATGCCAAACGAGTTTATCTTTCTTCGTTCTACCCGTTTTCTTATTTACTTCGTCAACCGTCCGGATCATAACTGTTTTATCAGACTGACGTGCCAGTTCCAGACGTTTAACCTGATCTGGTGTGAGTACTTCAGTTGGGTTCAGCAGTTCTCCGGAAGCAACCACCAGCTGATCACCGGAAGTGGTAATAGTGAAATCATAATTTCCATAGTCCAGGTAAAATTCACCGGCACCGATATATGGAAGCGTGTTCCAGCCCAGTACATTGTCGTATACGCACATGCGCGGATACCATTGTGCAATGGTATATATCCAGCCGTTGGCGGTTTCCATCCTTCCCATCCTGTCTGTACCCCGTTCAGGAATTCCAAAATCGTAATTAATATTTATTTTCAGGGAATCTCCGTGAGCCTTAAGCGCATCGGGAAGAAATATCTGCATCCGGGTATCATTGATGCGGTATTGTATTTTTTGCTCCTTTCCCTGATATATTACGCTCAGGGATTTAATATTGTATCCGCCCTCAAATCCATGATTGGCATAACGTCCGCCACCAACCGGAGTTATATCTTCTCCCCTTGAATCTGATTTGTAAATATTCTGATCCAGCTGCAGCCATAAAAACGGAAGGGACTCAGGACTGTTATTTTTATAACTGATCTGCACCTCACCGGAAATTTGTTGATTTACATCATCTAAATTCGCCTGTATTTTATAACTGGCTTCATTCTGCCAGTATTTTGGTCCGGGTGTACCCGCAGCTGTTCTTACTTCGTCACCATAGGCCGGATAGAAAATAGGCGCAAATGCTTCATGCTGATCAAAGTTGCCCGCGGACTGGGAAAATACCCCGGTAGTTACCGGCACACAAAAACAAATCAGGATCAAAATCTTCTTAACAAACATCAGTTGAAATTTAAGCCTGCGAAGATAACTGGTAAACTGCTACTAAATCTGATAAAATATGACAGAGGTTGGGTCGGAAAAGGTAATTTGCAGCCTTTGAAAGCATGAAAAAGCTGGACTGGTACATATTGAAGAAATTCCTGACCACTTTTGTGTTCACCATGCTCACATTTACTACCATTGCCGTAGTAATTGATACCAGTGAAAAAGCAGATGATTTTGTAAAATCGGGACTGAGTTCCTGGCAGCTTGTAACGCATTATTTCATTGGATTTGTGCCTTTTATCATGTCCATGATCTTTCCGCTCTTTGTGTTTATCGCCTGCATTTATTTCGGTTCAAAAATGGCTTCCCAGTCTGAATTTATCGCTATCCTGGCCGGAGGGGTACGTTATAACCGGATGTTGCGTCCTTTTTTTGTAGGAGCGGTTCTTCTTTCCGCCTTATACTGGTATGCAACCCAGTACTGGATACCGAGAGCGGAGGAAATTCGAACGAATTTTCAATCCACCTATATCGACTCCAGAAGCAGCTATAACGGAGATCCATACCGGTCAAATAATTTTTATTTACGGGTGAATTCTGAAACCTATGTGGGACTGCGTTACTATGATACGGCACGCAAAACGGCAGGATCTTTCTTTCTGTCTAAAATAAAGAACAACAGGGTTTATTATAATCTCCGGGCGGAATCCATGAAGTGGGATACGGCAAAGAAAAACTGGCTGCTGACGAATTCAGTGGAACACACCAATGATGGTTTAAAAGAATCTGCCAAACTGATTCCGTCGATGAATATGAATCTCAATTTCAAACCTGAGGAACTGAAAAGAGATGAATACCAGAAAAATAAGTTTACCACTCCGGAATTGAAACGGTTTATTCAAATGGAAGAAATTCGCGGGTCAGAAGGATTAAATACCTACAAGGAAGAAAGATATCATCGGGATGCATCTCCTTTTTCGGTAATCATATTAACGATGATCGGCGCCGTGATCTCCACACGTAAGGTGCGGGGAGGAAGCGGACTGCTCCTGGCGCTCGGTCTGGTGATGGCTGCTTTATTCGTGATCATGGATAAATTTTCTGTCACCTTCGCCACTAAGGGAAATTTTTCACCTCTGCTTGCGGCCTGGATGCCTAATTTCATTTTTAGTTTTGTGGCAATATATCTCTACTGGAAAGCACCCAAATAAGTATCCTTCAGCGGTGGCAGAATACCTATGCTCGAAAACACCCAAACTATTATTCAGTGGTGCCAGTATACCTGTACTGGAAAGCACACGGATAACGATCATTCAAGGGTTAATTTTTGAATAAACGGATTCAATGATTTGTTCCAACAGCAATCATGGGTTAACTTTAGCCCTATACCAGATCATCCTTTAAACGCCCGGTATGCCAATCAAGGAAAAATTTAATATCAAAGCGGAGAGCCTCAGTGCCGAGATAAAAGATATTCTTAAAAAACACGGATCAAAAAAAATAGGCGAGGTTACCCTGTCCCAGATATATAGCGGTATGCGGGGAATGACCGGGCTGGTTACTGAAACCTCCCTGCTTGATCCGCAGGAAGGCATCCGTTTTCGGGGATATTCCATTCCTGAAGTACAGCAAAAACTGCCTAAAGCTCCCGGATGGCAGCGAACCCCTGCCGGAAGGTTTGTTTTACCTGATGTTGCTCGGGGAATTACCTGAAGAGAAAGATGTGCTGGAATTAACGGCCAACTGGCAGCGCCGCAGCCATGTTCCCAATTATGTTTTCGATGCGATTGAAGCGTTACCGCAGTCAACCCATCCCATGACGCAGTTTGTGATTGCCATCATGGCTTTGCAAACCGAAAGTGTATTTGCAAAAAAATACGCCGAAGGCATGAACAAAAAAGATTACTGGGAAGCCATTTTTGATGATTCCATGAATCTGATTGCCCGCCTTCCGCGGGTTGCTGCTTATATCTACCGCAGAAAATATAAAAAGGGGGATCATATCCAGCCAAACGGTTTACTGGACTGGGCGGGAAATTTTGCCCATATGCTGGGTTACAAAGACGAAACTTTTCATGAACTCCTGCGATTGTATATGACCATTCATGCTGATCATGAAGGAGGTAATGTAAGCGCACATACAACCCACCTGGTGGGATCTGCCCTGAGCTGATCCTTACCTGAGTTTTGCCGCGGGTATGAACGGACTGGCTGGTCCTTTGCATGGTCTGGCTAACCAGGAAGTGATTAAATGGATACTGGAAATGCGGGAAGAATTAAAAACGGAACTTCCAACCAAGGATCAGATCATTGACTACGTGAAAAAAACACTGAGTGAAGGCAAAGTGGTTCCGGGTTACGGGCATGCCGTATTGCGGAAAACGGATCCGCGGTTTACTGCCCAGATGGAATTCGGGAAAAAACACCTGCCCGATGATTCCCTCGTACAAACAGTCTGGAATATTTATGATGCTGTTCCCCCGGTTTTACAATCACTCGGTAAAATAAAAAACCCATGGCCGAACGTGGATGCACACAGTGGGGCACTCCTCGTGCATTACGGAATGGTGGAATATGAATTCTATACGGTATTGTTTGGCGTCAGCCGCTCACTGGGTGTTTTAGCCAGTCTCTGCTGGGACCGTGCCCTGGGTTATTCGCTGGAGAGACCCAAATCCGTGACCACGGATTCTGTTAAGCGCTGGCTGGACGGGAAAGAAGAAATTTGGGGGGACTGATTTTGATGTATTTGCGTGAATAGTAGTCACGGATTTATTTTCATAATGTGGGAATATGGTAATTGTGAAGAATGTGATGAATGTGGCAAAGAAATGTTTAATTGAATGAGGAGTGGGAAGTAAACAACGGGAAATCTTCAACGATATGAGATGCCTCATATTTACAGTGCCAAATTAAAATTGGATATCCGGCAGACGAATATCCAATTCAACCGGCATATTGGGATGTTAAACCTGATTTTTCTTAGCCGAAATAATGATTTTGGAAATGATAGCCGTGATTTGTTTTAATTCATCAATTAAAGCGTGCTGGAATCCGAAATTGTTCATTTTTTCGCAAATTGATAACCAATAATTTGTCTCACTGGCTTCTTTTGCTGCGATTTTCATTTTGTGAATGAAATCAGACCGGCTCTCCGCATGTTGCGCCTCCGACACATTTGCCCCAATCGCCATCCCACATCTCATTAGCTGATTGCCAATGGCCGTTTCCTTTTTCGAAAAAAGGACTTCACAATATTTTTTAATTCCAACTGAAAAATCAACCGTTTTTACCAGAATCACATTTTCTTTCATTTCAGACATCTTCTTCAGTTGTGAAGATAAGATTACTGCAAAATTTTTTGTTGGATAAGGTCAATTAACCCTTTCTTTTGGAGCATTTTTCGCGTGTTCAATTCTGAATGCGTTTTTTGCTCCTTTTGAACATAGTAATAGCCCGTTTCCGAATTCAATTAGTTCTCTCCAGATTCAATTAAAAATTTCTTTTCCACATCCATCACATTCTTCACAATTACCAAATTCCCACATTGTGAAAATAGAAGGTGAATGTTACAAAGCCTGAAGTATATCATTCAATATATCATCCCGGTGTTCCAGCCCGCAGGAAATGCGTATAAGCCCGGGCGTTATATTTACCGCGAGTCTTTCTTCTTCTGATAATTTGGCATGCGTGGTGCTGGCCGGATGGGAAGCAATGCTCCGGGTATCTCCCAGATTTGCGGTGCGGGATAACATTTTGAGATTGTCCAGGAATTTTCTCCCGCTGGCCAAACCTCCCTTCAATTCAAAACAAAAAAGTCCGCCGCCATTTTTCATCTGTTTTATGGCAATCTCATATTGCGGATGGGATTTGAGGAAAGGATATTTAAGCCAGCTGATGGCGGGGTGATTTTCGAGTTTCCCGGCAAGGTATAATGCATTGGAGCAATGACGTTCCATGCGCACTTCCAGGGTTTCCAGACTTCTGCTCAGCACCCAGGCATTAAAAGGGGAGAGGGAAGGACCCGTACTGCGGCAGAATAAATATATTTCATGAATCAGCTTTTTATTTCCAAGCACAATACCGCCAAGTACGCGCCCCTGTCCATCCAGCCATTTCGTTGCCGAATGTACAATCAGGTCAGCACCGATATTGTGCGGGCAGCTGACCAATGGGTGTTGCAAAACAATTGTCCACGCAATAAATCAGGTTATGTTTTTTGGCCAGCTAGCCCTACTGCCTCAAGATCGATCAGATCCAGTCCCGGATTGGTGGGTGTTTCCAGGAAAATCATTTTGGTATTTTGCTGAATGGCCGCTTCCCAGGCTGCCAGATCCCCCGCCGGAACATAGGTATATTCAATGCCGTATTTCGGCAGGATCTTCGTAATTACTGTATGTGTGCTTCCGAAAATGGCATTGCAGGAAAGCAGGTGATCTCCTTTTTTAAGAAAACTAAGCATGGATGCAAAAACCGCACTCATGCCTGATGCCGTGGCAAATCCGGATTCCATGCCTTCCAGTACACACATCCTGTCGGTGAATTCCTGCACGGTGGGATTTGAAAACCGGCTGTAAATATTATCGTCCGTCTCATCTGCAAATGCAGCCCGCATTTCTTCCGAATTGTCGAAACAGAAACTGCTGGTCAGAAAAACAGGCGAGGAATGTTCCATTTCATTGGTCTGCTCAACGCGCGTACGGATCATTTTGGATACGGGATGCAAGGACATATTTTGAAGTTTAGGCTATGATTTGTAGTTCCCATTGAATCTTACATCCTGCCCCCACCAGGGTGGCAGCAACAGAGCAATATTTCTCTACGGAGAGTGCACAGGCCCGGGTCGCCTTTTCCCGATCGATGGCGCCTTTCAGTTCAAAAACAATCTTTACTTCCTCCCAGATAGTGGCCTCTTTTCCGGTTGCCCGTTCGCCATCGATAAGGATCCGGAATCCTTCCACTGTCTGTTTTTGTTTTTTCAGGATGGAAATTACGTCGATGCCACTGCAGCCACCCAACCCCAACAGCAACATTTGCATGGGCCGGATACCAAAATTAAGACCACCGCTTTCAGGGCTGGAATCCATTTTCACGGTATGACCACTGGCATCTTTCCCTTCGAATCCGAAGTCATGGCTGACCCGGTTGATTTCAACATGGACCATAAAAAGATTTTTGCAAAGGTAATTCATGCTTGTCCTTATTTTGCATTCATAATTTATGAATCTGTAGCATGGAGGAATTTCATCGTTATCAGCCATTTCCCCTCGAAAACGGCCAGGTTTTACCGGATATCCGGATCGCCTATCATACCTATGGTAATCTGAATGCGGCGGGTGACAACGTGGTGTGGGTTTGCCATGCCCTTACCGCTAATTCAGATGTCATCCGCTGGTGGCCGGGAATGGTTGGTGAACACCGGTATGTGGATCCGGAAAAACATTTCATTGTCTGTGCCAATATCATCGGTTCCTGTTACGGAAGTTCAGGCCCACTGACCATTGACCCGGCCACCGGACAAAACTATTTTAGCAGTTTTCCCGGGATCACAATCCGGGATATGGTAAAAGCGCATATTCAGCTGCGAAAATTTCTGGGCATCAACTCCATTCATCTCCTGATGGGTGGGAGTATGGGAGGTTATCAGGCATTGGAATGGAGTTTAATGGAGCCGGCCATCATACAGGACCTTTTTCTGATTGCCACTTCAGCAGCAGAGAGTGCCTGGGGGATTGCTGTACACACAACCCAGCGATTATCGATTGAGGCAGATTCCACCTGGATGGACCGGAAAGAAGATGCGGGTACGATGGGACTCCGGGCTGCAAGAGGTATTGGGATTCTTACATACCGGAACTATGCCATCATGAAAGAAAAACAATCAGACCCGGAAATGAATAAGCTGGACCATTACCGGGCTTCTTCCTATATCTCTTACCAGGGAAATAAACTTTCCCGGCGTTTTAATGCTTATAGCTACTGGCTGCTGACCAAGGCCATGGACAGCCACAATATTGCGCGGAACCGCGGCGGGGACCTGAAAAAAGTATTGAATTCCATCCGGCAGCGCACCCTGATCGTAGGCATTACCAGCGATATTCTCTGTCCGCTGGCTGAACAGGAGTTCCTTGCCGATCATATTCCGAACAGCAAACTGGTGCGGATCGATTCACTTTATGGCCATGACGGGTTTATGGTGGAAACGGAAAAGATCGGGAATTGCCTGAAGGAATGGATGAGTTCTTGAGCGTCGAAGCGTAAAGCGTGAGGCGTGAAGCAAGCACTGCCAACTGCCAACTAGGACCGGTCATCGGTCATCGGTCAACCATCAACCATCTCCATCAACCATCCTCCATCAACCGACCTACCAGCTCAGTTTTCCCTGATAGTATTCCAGAATTTTTGTTCTGAAAATATAGGTATATCGTGCTACGCTTAAATTGATATTGGCACGGTCGTAATTGTTTTTGGCAATCACATAGTCTACGGAAGTGATAGCGCCTGCATTAAACCGGATTTCAGCTGTTCTGAAAGATTCACCATAGGCTTTTACCTGTTCCACATAACCTTTGTATTGTCCATACGCTGAACGCAAATTCTGCCAGGCCAGTTCAACCTGCTGCTGTAATTGATTTCGGGAAGAATTGGCAATAATTTTGGAATTTTCATAGTTCAGCTTAGCGGTTTTCACATTGTTCCTTACGCTCAGATAATTTAAAATGGGAATATTCAGCTGCAGGCCAAAATTCTGAAAGCGGTTATTCTTCACCTGGTCTCCAAAGGAAGTTTTATAAGAAGTCTCATTGAAACCGGGTGTATTTACCAGATAATCCTGAGCGCCAACGGTTACAAAATCTTTCGTTTGAAATACAGCCGGTGCGCCCTGGACAGATGTTGTTGCGGTCGAATTATACGAAGAATTCAGATTTCCATATAATAACAGTGTCGGATAATATTTACCACGCGCAACCGCAATAGCTTTTTGATAAGAAGCTACCCGCAGATCCGTGGCCCTGATATTAGGTATAATCTGCAGAGCATTCTGAAATATGCTGTCGGGCGAGTTTTGTAAATCACTTACATCCGCATTCATATTGACCATTTCATAGGTCGCATCTTTTTGAAAGGGAACATTCAACACGGTAAAGAGGCTGACTTTGGCAGTCTGTAGTGCATTGTCGGCTGCCACTACATTAACCAGGTCGCTGGCATACTGACCCTTGAGGTCGTATAAAGTAGCGGGTGGTATGGCTCCTTCCTGATTCTGAATTTCCAGACGGACTACCTGCGCGGAATCCACCGCGGACTGTCTCCTTGCAATATCAAGCGTTTCTTTACTGCTTAAAACAGTCAGATAGGCAAGAATCACATTCAGCGTGATATTGTCTTTTTGCTGTTGCAGATCCATCTTGCTGGCATTGTAAAACAATGCATTTTGTTTAATGGCATTTTGGAGTGACAATCCGTTAAACAAAACCAGGTTCGCACTTACCCCGTAATTACCCTGTCCGAATTGTTCATCAACATAGGAGTTGTCTACAATACTGATGCTTCTTCCATAATTCTGTCCCTGCGAAAGATTGGCGTTGATCTGAGGCAGTAAATTATCCTTTGACTGTTTGTAATAAACCCCGTTTTGTTCAAGCTGGAGCTGACTCTGCCGAACCTGAAGGTTATTCTGGATAGCAATATCCACGCATTGTTTTATTGTCAGGTATTTCAGACTATCCTGTGCAAAATTCCTGAATGAGAAAACCAGGAATAAAATAATAATCCAGCTACTGTACCGCTTCATCTTTCGTCGTTTAATTGATTACCGTTTTTTCGATGCGCCCATCGAGCAGGTGAATGATCCGCTTTCCGTATGCGGCATTTTTTTCAGAATGGGTTACCTGAATAATGGTTACACCATCCTGCTGCATTGAGCTGTTTAAACAGTTCCATAATTTCTTCTCCCTGTTTTGAATTCAGGTTACCGGTTGGTTCATCCGCCAGAATAAGTTTGGGTTTTGCCACCAGTGCACGGGCGATCCCCACCAGCTGTTGCTGGCCGCCGGAAAGTTGTGTCGGGAATAAATCTTTTTTTCCCACCATTTGAAAACGGTCCAGTATATCGGCAACAATACCTTTGCGTTCGGAAGTTTTGATATCCTGGTAGATCAGCGGTGTTTCAATATTTTCATATACCGTAAGCTCGTCGATCAGGTGATAGGCCTGGAATACAAAGCCGATATGCGTTTTATAAAGATTTGACCGGTGTTTTTCTTTCAGCTTGAATACTTCCTGATCCAGAAACTGATAATCTCCTTCAGAAGCCGTATCCAGCATGCCGATGATATTCAGCAGGGTTGATTTTCCGGAACCCGAGGGTCCCATGATGGAAACAAATTCCCCTTCGGCGATATCCAGGTTGATGTCTTTCAGAATGAAATTCCGGATATTTCCCTGGTTCACCCATTTTGAGATATGTGCTAACTTTATCATGTTTTTATTTAATTCCTATTAGATGACAGTTGACAGATGACAGATGACAGTTAGCTTCACGCCTCATGCTTCACGCTTCACGCTTATTCAGACCGCAGGCTCACCACCGGATTCGAAACAGCTGCTTTGATTGCCTGAAAACTTACCGTAATCAGCGCAATGATGGCAGCGGTGAATGCCGCCACCACAAATATCCACCAGAAAATCGGAATGCGATAAGCAAAATCCTGCAGCCAGCGATGCATAACAAGCCAGGCAACGGGAGAAGCAATCACAACGGCTACGGCCACGAGCTTCAAAAAATCTCTTGATAAAAGGTTCACAATATTGGGAACCGTGGCACCCAGCACTTTACGGATACCAATTTCACGGGTGCGTTGCATGGTGCTGTAGGAAGCCAGGCCCAGTAAACCCAGACAGGATATGATGATCGCCAGAATGGCAAAATTTAAAAATAGTTGTCCGAATCTTTGTTCGGAACGGTATTGTTTGTCAAAAAACTCATCCAGGAAGAAATAGCTGAACGGCCGGCTTGGCATCAGCGTATTCCATTTTTTTTCAATTACGGAAATTGTCGCGGGCAAATTATTTGCGCTGATTTTTACAGATACCAGGTTACAGCCTTTCGGTTCAATACGCATGGAAAGAGGCTTAATCTCTTCCTGTAATGATTTAAAGTGAAAGTCTTTCATTATCCCCACGATTTTACCCTTTCTTCCCCACTGGTCAAAATCCCGGCCCACAGCATCCTGTGGTGTACGGTAGCCAAATTGTTTCGCGGCAGACTCATTGAGAATCATCGCCTGCGTGGTATCTGTCATGGAAATCGCGCGAGAATGCGCGGCCAGCGGCCATTTTAATTCCAAACTGTTTGATATAATCCCAGTCAACAAAATAGAGGTCGAGATTGGCAATCTGCATTTCGCCCTTTACATTCTGGATCTGCGAATAGGCGCCCGTATTTCCGCCTCCCGGAACGCTGGAAGACATCGTAACGGATTTTACATTGGGCAGAGACAGCCACCGTCTGCATAAATGATTCCTTGGCCGGATCACCATAAGTGTCCAGGATCATCATCTGGTCTTTTGAAAAACCAAGATCCTGACCGCGCATAAAATTCAATTGCAGGTAAACCACGAGAACAGATATGATCAGGGCAATAGAAATCGTAAACTGGGATACCACCAGCACTTTCCGGAGAAGGATTCCCTTCGTTCCTGTAGAAAATCTTCCTTTCAAAACAGATACCGGTTTGAATGAAGACAAAACGAGCGCAGGATAAATGCCTGCCAGCAGGCCAATTCCGATACTGGCAGTAAAGAGCGAAACAATCATTCCCCAATGTTCGAAAATTCCTGCACTGATGGTTTTACCGGCCAGTGTATTAAACGATGGAAGAAGTAATGCGGCTGCACCGATTGAAATGAAAAACGCAATCAGGCAAACGATAACGGATTCACCCAGGTATTGCCAGGTGAGTTGCTGACGACCGGCGCCAACCACTTTTCGTATGCCCACTTCTTTTGCCCGTTCAGCTGAACGTGCCGTGGTCAGATTTATAAAATTGAAGCAGGCAATCAGTAATATGAATACCGCTACAATGGAAAAAATATAAACATTTTTGATATTGCCCGTTTTGCTGTCGTCGCGGGTAGACCGCAGGTAAACATCATGTAGTTTTTCCAGCATCAGCGTGGGATACATATTCAGCTTCTTCATTTCCGTGCCGTTCATTTTTTCCAGGAAGGCAGGAAGCTGTTTGGTGAATAGTTCGGGACTCGCACCGGGTTTCAATAAAACATAGGTGTTATTCCCGTAATTGCCCCATTGATTATCCAGATCCGGATTAAACTTGCGGGTGATGGTATTCATCGAGACAATCATGTCTGCCTTGATGGTGGAATTTTCAGGAATGTCCTGCATGATGCCGGTAACCTTTGCGGTGAGACCGTCGCCGGTCAGCAATACGGTCTGGCCCAAAGGATCCGTTTTGCCGAAGTATTTTTTCGCGGCAGATTCAGAGAACACAACATCCAGGATTTCATTCAGTGCCGTATGGCGGTTTCCCCGGACCAGCTTAAAATCAAATACTTCAAAAAAAGTAGAGTCGGCCCAGATTGAATTTTTCTCCTGGAATTTCACATTGCCTTTTCTGACCAGTATTTCATCTCCGGTAATTCTGGCAGAAGCCACGACCTGTGGAAAATCACCCTTCATCAGATGCGGACCGACAGCCCAGCTTGGACCGCTGGGTTTCAGTGGTTTCTGTCGGGGTCTTTAATGTCACAGATGATCCGGTATATATCCGCCGATTTACTGTGCATATTGTCATAACTCATTTCAAACCGCACATACAGAAAAATCAGGAAACAGGCTGTCATGCCTACCGAGAGTCCGAGTATATTGATCCCGGAAAACACGCGGTGCCGCCAGAGATTTCTAAATGCTATTTTGAAATAGTTTTTGAACACTTTTCAATTATTAATTATCAATTATTAATTATTAATTGTCAACTATAAGTATTAACCATTCATCTTCGCAATGAACATGAATTAATAATTAATACTTAATAATTAATAATTAAACGAGAATATTCTCGGTTACGGTTTGTCCATCCAGCATTCTGATGATCCGGTGACTGTAACGGGCATCATGTTCAGAGTGGGTTACCATGATAATGGTAGTTCCCTGTTCATTGAGGTCCGTAAGCAGTTCCATTACTTCATTCCCATTGGAAGAATCCAGGTTACCCGTCGGTTCATCCGCGAGGATGAGTTTAGGTTTATTTACCACGGCACGGGCAACGGCAACTCTCTGCTGCTGACCACCCGATAACTGCTGGGGATAGTGGTTGCGGCGATGCATGATCTGCATCTTATCCAGCATTTCTTCCACTCTTTTTTTCCTTTCGTCGCCTTTAACGCCGAGATAGATCAGGGGAAGTTCCACGTTTTCGAAAACGGTCAGTTCGTCAATCAGGTTGAAACTCTGAAATACGAAACCGATATTTCTTTTCCGCAGGTCGGCCCTTTTCCGTTCATTGAAACCGGCCACTTCGATGCCATTGAACAGGAAGCTTCCGCTATCCGGATCGTCGAGCAGGCCGAGGATATTCAGTAAGGTTGACTTGCCGCAGCCTGATGGTCCCATCACGGCAACGAATTCGCCATCATTCACGGAGAATGAAAGTTTGTTTAGGGCGATGGTTTCTACTTCTTCTGTTCTGTAGATCTTTTCGAGATCGTGAATCTTTATCATTGTTTTTACTTTATACGGTGAATGAGCGTTATTTTTTAAGAATGAGTTCCTGCATGGTGCCATAATTTTCGTAGCTGCTGGTCACTACCTTGTCGCCTGGTTTCAAACCAGACAGTACTTCATAATATTCCGGATTCTGGTTGCCGAGCTGAATATCCACCCGGTAAGCGGTTTTACCATCGTCGGCGACTTTGAAGATCCAGTTACCGCCGGTCTGCTGATAGAATCCGCCGCGTGGTACGAGCACGGATTGTCTTTCTTCACTCAATGCCAGCAGGATCTGCAGGGTCTGACCCCGGCGAATACCTTTTGGAACCTTGCCAACAAATGACATATCCACCTGGAAATGACCACCGGTGATCTGGGTGAAAACCTTAAAGATTTTAAGATCATAACTGCTGTCGGCAAAGGTGAATTTGCCGGTAAGTCCGGAATAGATCCGGGACAGATAATGTTCATCCACATCCACCCGCACTTTAAACCCGGTCAGTACATCAACCTGACCCAGTCTTTCGCCTTTATTTTTATTCTGACCGATTTCTGCATCCAGGGAAGTCAGCTGACCGTCAACAGGAGCCCGTACGAGCAGATCGCCGGATTTCTTTCTCAAAACGGTCATTACCTGCTGGGCTCCGGCAACATTTTGTTTTGCCTGGGCCAGCTGTTGGGCATTAGAGATGGAATCCTGCGCCATGATCTGGTCGGTCAGCTTTTTCTTCTGCATCAGGTATTCATAATTATTTTTCGATGACTGATACTCCTGGGAGCCAATCGCTTTCTTCTCGTAGAGGACCTTATCCAGTTCATAGATCCTTTTGGCTTCGCGAAGCAGGCTTTCCACGTCGGTCACCTGGTTCTGTTTGGTAACCGTATTTTGCTGGGCGGCATTTGCTGCGATCTGCATCTGGGTAAGCAGGTTATATACCTGGGTCTGCTGGCTGACCATGTTAAATTCAATATCGGTATTTGACAGCCGGAGGATGGGCTGGCCTTTTTTCATAATGGTGCCGTCTTCCACATATTTTTCTTCCACCCGGCCGCCTTCCACGGCATCCAGGTAAATACTGCTGATGGGCATTACACTGCCGTTCACCGGTATGGTCTCCTGAAAGGCGCCCTTGCTAACCGTGGCGATGGTAATCCGGTCGAGGTCCACATTCAGCCGGCTCTTGCCGGAAGTAAAATAGTAACTGCCAAAAGCCAGCAGCACCAGGGCGGTAATTCCCCCGATCGTGAGCAGTCTTTTTGTGGACCATTTCTTCTTTTTAATCACCCTGTCTACCATAGCAAAAAATGTTTTTTATAAAATCACCCGATATAAAGATACCCGGTGGTATAATCATAGCTGAAAACTTAGAAAATACGGATAGGGGTAAAGAAACCACGTGCCAGAACCCAATGAATGTGATTTACAACTATTTATGAATGGGAACTGACCGTGTCCGGTCGTTTCTGATACAGGAACTGTTCGCTTTCGATACAGGCCATTCCGGGTAGATTTCCCTTAAAAAATTAATTGTCACCATCTTAGATTAGAGTAAACTTGTGGCATTGTTTTGTTGCATCTTCGTACGAATATTTTTTCCTCCCCCATGGTTTTAAAAAATGCGCGTATTCTGGTCATAGATGATGACGTCGACATTCTTACGGCGGTCCGCCTGCTGCTGAAAACAGAAGCAGCCGAGGTGCTGACCGAAAAAAACCCGGAAAATATCCGGTCAATCTTATATAAGAACCATTTTGACCTGATTCTGCTGGATATGAATTTCAACAGCGCCATCAATACGGGCAACGAAGGCCTGTACTGGCTGCGCAAGATAAGGGAATGGGATGCAGCCGCCTCGGTAATTATGATAACCGCTTATGGAGATATTGATCTGGCCGTCAGATCCCTGAAGGAAGGGGCGGTCGATTTTGTGGTTAAACCCTGGCATAATGAGAAGCTGACGACTACCATCCGGGAGACCCTTCAGAAGAAAGACGGGTCTCTGCCTGCAAAGTCAACGGAGTTACCTGCCGGCCAGGGCCAGACTCCTTTCATCGGGAATTCGGCTCCGATGCGGGATATTTTGAGTAAGGTGGAAAAAATTGCGCCGACGGATGCCAATATCCTGATCCTGGGCGAAAACGGCACGGGAAAGGACCTGATGGCACGCATCATTCATGAGCGATCCGCCCGGGCTTCCAAACAATTTGTAAAAGTAGATGTGGGTGCACTTACCGAAACCTTATTTGAAAGTGAATTATTCGGTCATAAAAAAGGAGCGTTTACAGATGCCCGTGATGACCGCACCGGCAGATTTGAAATGGCCACAGGGGGTACCTTGTTCCTGGATGAAATCGGGAATATCACCCTGCAGCAACAGGCCAAACTATTATCGGTTCTGCAGAACAGGCAGGTATCCAGACTGGGTTCGAATCTGCTCATTCCGATTGATATACGGCTGATTTGTGCAACCAACCTTCCCTTGTCGGAACTGGCCAATGAATCCCGGTTCAGGAAAGACCTGATCTACCGGATCAATACGGTGGAGATTGTAATGCCGCCACTGAGGAAAAGACCGGATGATATTCCGCCCCTGGCCAAAGAATTTGCTACCATGTATGCCGGTAAATACCTGAAACGTTCCCTGGAACTGGATGACAAGGCCATTGAAAAACTCCGGGCCTATCATTTCCCGGGTAATGTGCGCGAATTGCAATACAGTATCGAAAGAGCCGTGATCATGTGTGAAGGGGATGAGATCCGGGCGGAAGATATTATTTTTTCACCCCTGGAAACCGTAAAGGAAAAGGATGAGGCGGATGATAAGGATTTTACCCTGAGCACCATTGAGAAAAACACCATACTGAAAGTGATTGAGAAACACCAGGGCAATATATCCCGTGCCGCCCGTGAACTGGGACTTACCCGCACTGCCCTATACCGCCGGCTCAGTAAATATGATATTTAGTAAGCCTAAAGCCCAAGGCCTAAGGCTTAACGCTTAACGCCTAACGCAAAATGCTTAACGCTCATCATGTTTAAAAGATTTGAACTTCGCATAATCATCCGCGTTATATTCATGTTCCTGGTATTATGCCTGGCTGCTGTAACGGTAATCCAGGCACAATATATATTACCTGATCATCCTGGTTCCCGTCATCGCCTGGCAGCTGGCTGATTTTTACCGCTTCTTCCGGAAAACCCAGGACGAACTCGAACAGTTCGTGGAATCCATTCATTACCGGGATTTTTCCCGGCATTTTGATGTAAGCCATGCGCCGGTGGAACTAAAAACCATGCGTAAAGGCTTTAACGATATCAACAGCACGTTCAAAGTGATCAGCCGGGAAAAAGAAACCCAGTATCTGTACCTGCAAAAAATTCTGGAACTGGTGGAAACGGGTATTCTTTCCTTTGAAGTGGAAAGCGGGGATGTAGTCTGGATGAATGATTCCCTCAAAAAGATCCTGGGTATTCCTTACCTGAAAACCCTGCATTCGCTGGAAAAAAGGGATGTATATCTTTTTAAGGAAATTAACCAGCTGCAACCGGGAGCCGGAAAAATCATTTCCATTTCAAAAGACAATGGTATTGTAAAAGTGCTGGCTTCAGCCACGGCCTTTCAAACGGATAATAAGACCTATAAACTGGCCGCATTTCAAAATGTAAATGAGGCTTTGGATGAAACAGAAGCGAAGGCCTGGCAGAAACTGCTCAGTGTGATGACCCATGAGATCATGAATTCTGTGGCTCCTATTTCCTCGCTGGCCGATACCATGCTGAGCCGTTTGCAAAAAGCCACGGAATTTATGCGGGAACAGCCGGGAGCCGTTGAAGACCTGGAACTGGGTATCGAAACCATCCGGAGAAGGAGCGAAGGTCTGTTAAAGTTTGCAGAGACCTACCGAAACCTGAATAAAATTGTCGCTCCGACACTGTCAAAAAAGTATATCTGCGGAATCTGTTTGAGAACCTGCACCAGCTGATGCTGCCCACCCTGGAGCAGAAAAATGTGGAGCTGGATATCATTCTGCAGAATCCGGATCTTATCCTATGAACTGGATCCCGACCCTGATTGAACAGGTGCTGATCAATCTGCTGGTCAATGCCATTGAAGCGGTAAAAGACAAACCGAATCCCAGAATTCAGCTGTCCGGTTTTTCCACCGTCGGAAGTCAGAAGATCAATATCAAAGTAGCCGATAACGGCTGTGGTATTCCCCCGGCCCTGATGGACCGGATTTTTATTCCTTTTTTCAGTACCCGCAAAAACGGAAGTGGTATCGGACTGAGTCTTTGCCAGCAGATCCTGCTTCTGCACAAAGGAAGCATCCAGGTTCAGTCTGTCGAAAATGAAGGATCGGCGTTTACTTTACATTTGTGATGAACGCATAAATGCCGTAAGGCTTAACGCTTAACGCTTAACGCCATGTCAATCTGTCAACTGTCAACGATCAACTGTCAACTTCAATGAAGTCAACGCTCAAAATAGGAATCACCGACTGCGGCAAATTCGACAACTACCGCCGCTGGATAGAATCGGTTCCGGGTGTGGAAGTGGTCAAGTTAAGTATGCATCTGAAAAATGCTGCAGAAGTGGAAAACTGTGACGGGATACTGTTTAGCGGCGGGGAAGATCTGCAACCCGCATTATACGGCAAACCTGAATATGTAGAGGAATTTGATCTGCAGGAAATCATTCCGGAACGGGACCAGTTTGAATATGAGGTGCTGGAAAAAGCACTTGCGGCGAAAAAACCGGTTCTGGGCATCTGCCGGGGACTGCAGCTGATCAATGTTTATCTGGGAGGAACCCTGGTGCCGGATATTCCGACCCTTTTTCATTCCGCAGGACATGGTAAAATAAATGGTCTGGATCAGGTCCATTCCATCCGGGTGGAACCGGATTCCCTGCTTGAGACAGATTTGCGGACAACGGAACGGGATTGTCAATTCGGCCCATCATCAGTCTGCCGACCAGCCGGCCCGGATCTTAAAAATTTCCGCCTATAGTGAATCTGCGATTGTGGAAGCCATGGAATGGAAGGATCCCGCAAATAAATCCTGGCTGCTGATGGTTCAGTGGCATCCGGAACGGATGACGGACCTGTCTTCCCCCTTTTCCGGCTTCGTTAAAAATGCTTTTCTGGATGCCTGCACGAAGCCGGAATTGACTTTTGAAGCAGTGAAATCCGGTAAAATCTGATAGATGAAAACCCTTAGTCCTAAGCAACGTTTCCCGGTACAGCTTCGTTTAAACATATCAGTGATCAGGCTGGCAAAGATTTGATGGTATAATATAGGCGGAAAAATGTAGATAAAATTCGAATCTTATCGCTTATAATTCAGTTGAGTATCTTATTTTTGTCTAATATCCTGTTAAAGATCCGCGTTTTTCAAAATCCCATCCATTTAAAGGCCTGACCGTCCCTCCGAAAATCAATTCCAAATCTGTTGCATGCCTGGATTTATAAAATCGTCCCGGAAGAATTTCTGTGCGTAAACCGATGAATTGATTAATTAATGATTATGAAAAAATTTTACATTCCGATTTTTACAGCCGTATTGCTGGCAAGTTCTTTTTTATCACAGGGGCAGATGATTATACTTCGATTATCGTCGAATCCAGGCAACTTATACCCTGGATGATCCGGCTTTTTGGGTGGGTGGAACCGCTATCCGCCAAGTCCTGTACCGATTGCACGATTAATATTTATGCTAGATGTCAAAATGGTGCATGATAATGGTACAGTTCAAGCACTACTTTTGGTTGTAAGGGCAATCCCGGCGCTTGCCCTTTTTTAAATCATATTACTTTAAATAACAGGCATCCATTAAATGTAATTGGAAATACAACCGTTTACTATAAATACCTATCTGGACACTGAACGGAGTTACCATTGTACTTGGAAGCAATGCGAACAGATGTTGGAAACGTTTTTCGTGAATGATCAGATTGACGATGGATGCAGCTTCCAGCGTCAGGATTGGCAATAATCTGTCATATATTGATGCAAATAATGGCGTTACGAAAGTCCAATTCATGGCCCTATACATGATTTTGCCAATGGTGGAATACCAGATGCCGGTATTTACTGCACTTGTGCCAGGTCCGATCGATGGAGAGCCTTATTCACTCATTCTGAATGCGAATGGTAATGGAACTGCTACATCAGATAATTTTGCCTTTTATGGCGCCTCCCCATTTTACTCCTTTCAACTGTCCAGGTGCTGCACCCGGATGCTTGTGACATCGGGTATAGTGAACGGACCTGCAACAACCGGTCCGTCAATGCCAACTATTTGGGGTTGTATTTGGCAGTTATCACCCGTTTTACCGGTGCACTTGGTACAATTCCTGGCTGACAAAAATGATGATGGTTCCGTTAAACTGAGCTGGGCCACAGCCCAGGAACAGAATGCGAGTCATTTTGAAATTGAAAGAAGCGGGGACCAGGCAAACTGGACGAGCCTCGGATCTGTAAAAGCGAAAGGATATTCTTCCACTACCTCCAATTATTAGTTTACGGATAAAGAACCCATTGATGGCAATGGATATTACCGTTTGAAAATGGTTGACCTGGATCAGAAATTCAAATACAGCCCAACGGTGTTGTGTTACGTCAACCAGTACAACAACCAGGCCACTGATCATTTACAACAATCCGTTCAGCGATATGATCCGCACTGAAAGTAAATGTATCCAGGGCACAGAACCTGGTACTGACGGTTTCCGACATGGTGGGCAAAACCTATATCAACCAGAATTACCCTGCCCAGGCCGGTAGATAATCTATATCAACCTGCAACCCAATGCAGGAAGCAGCGGTATGTATATCCTGCGTATCCACGGAGATAGTTATGACCAGACCGTTAAAATTGAAAAGCAATAAGACTGTTCTGATAATCACGATTCCTGCATGCCACTGTTCCGGAGGCCAACTCGACAGTGGCATTGCTTTTTTATTAAACCAGACAAATGAAAACTCCCCGGGCACTGATATTCGACCTCAACGGTACCATGGTCAATGATATGGAATTTCATATCCGTGCCTGGACAGGGACTGCTCAACAAGGACCTGAATGCCGGATTGAACCATGAACAGGTGAAGAGCCAGATGTATGGAAAGAATTCTGAATTGCTGGTCCGGGTATTTGGAGAACAGAAGATTTTCAGAGGATGAAATGGATTATCTGGTCGATCGAAAAAGAAAAAAGATACCAGAAAGCATACCTGCCGCATATCAAACTGATCGACGGACTGGAAGATTTCCTGAATAAGGCCCATGGAAAAAATATTCCGATGGCCATCGGTTCTGCGGCCATTCCATTTCAATATCGATTTTGTCCTTGACCAGCTGCATATCCGCAAATATTTCAAAGCCATCGTAAGTGCCGATGATGTGGATATCAGCAAACCGCATCCGGAAACATTTCTGAAAGCCGCTGCGCTACTGAATACGATCCAAAAGACTGTATCGTATTTGAAGATGCACCCAAGGGCGTTGAAGCTGCCAGGAATGCCGGCATGTCCTGTATCGTACTAACGACCATGCATACCCGAAATGAATTCCCGGACTACCTCGAATATACTTGTCATTCATTAAGGACTATACGGATCCGGAGATACTATCCATGTTCTGAAATATTTCTTTTCCGGAAAATTCCTCCCAATTCCGGAACAATTTGGCAGGGCTGCCAAAATTGCAAAACCTTCATTTTCAGTAGATAACTTTTTGGTATGCCAATTGAATTCCAGTGGCAAACCTTTCTACATGATACAGGATATGTCAGTAACGTTTTTAAGCGAAAAGATTAAAGAACTGGAAAACGCTTTGTTTATGTCTGAGTCCAGTACACTGGTGAATTTGCCAACACATATCGTGAGTAATTCTGAAGTAGATGAAGAAGGAAATATATGGTTTATTATTCCCAGACCCACACAGGTGGTTGAATCCTTTTCCAACGAAATGCCGGCCAGGCTGGATTTCTTTAAGAAAGGCAAGGAATTTTTCCTGAAAGTATCCGGTGTGGCCACCATTGTATGGTCAGCTGATGAAATGAATAGTTTATCCATTGCAAAACAATTTGCCGGTTCTTTTGAAAAGAATACCGTGGTAGCCGTAAAAGTAAAAGTAGAATCGACAGAATACGTGGAAAAAATGCCGAAACCGAGTGCTAATCCGATCATTAATGTCGGAAGCCAGGTGTATAACTGGTTGTTGAATCCCCTTTTTAACGCCTAAGCTTAAAGCCTAATGCTAAAGCCAGGCAACTCCGAACCCTGAACATGGCCGATGACGTTCCTGTCGTTGGCCATTTTTTTGTCTGTCAATCGTTGAAGATTATCCAGGCAATCGACGCATGGATTCAGGAACCCACACTTGCTATTGCTTCATGTCTGACCGGAAAATTACAGGAGTTCGCAATAAAACAAAACTCATGGGCTTTGTCATGGAGAAGCAGTTATTTTTTCGATCATCCAGGTTTCCTTCACCTCTCACCTTCGGATGTAAAATCACTTCTGCAAATTTTCCATTTCCATCTTCGAATTCAATCATTATTCCGGTGGCTGAATCGGTATATTCCAGCACAATAACGGAAGCTTCCGAACAGAAATGCAGAAACCAGAGCATATGACAGGAAGAAAGCGAAGCGAGAAACATTTCTTCCGGATTGTATTTGGTTTTGTCGCCACGGAATGAAGGATCAGAACTGCCTTCGATGGTTGGTTTACCTTCTACTGAAATGATATGGGATCTTTCGTATCCGCGATAGGTTTCAGTACCGCTTCCCGTATTTCCCGTCCAATGAAGATTGGGTGTTGTAAGTGTGTTCTTTCATATTCGTAAATCGTTAATCGCATATCGTTAATCGTGTATCGTAACTGGTGTATCGTTTATCGATCGACGATACACGATCTACGATTCGCGTTAGGCGTTAAGCGTTAAGCGTTCGGCGTTAGGCGTATAATGCCTCCGCCAATCACATCATCCCCTTCGTAAAAAACGGCAGACTGGCCGGGAGTAATGCTTTTCACCGGTTCATAGAAATGTACGCGCACCTGGTTGCCTTCTGCATAAACATTACACAGACTTCCTTTATCCTTGTAACGGATTTTGGTAACCAGTTCCATTCCGTCGGTCACGATATCGTATTTCTGCATATTCAGTCCGGTGACCATCATCGACTGACCAGCCAGGTCTTTTTCTTCTCCCAGCACAACCGTATTATTTTCCGGATGAATGGCTGTAACAAAAACCGGTTTTCCGAAAGTAATATCCAGTCCCTTTCGCTGACCGATGGTATAGAATGGATAACCCCGATGTTTACCAATAATATTGCCGGACGTATCGACAAAGAATCCGCCTTCCACGGTATCTTCCAGGCCCGGCATTTTCTTTTTTAAGAATCCACGGTAATCATTGTCGGGCACAAAACAAATTTCGTAGCTCTCACTTTTTTTTGCCAGTTCAGGATATCCGTAATCAACGGCCATCTGGCGGATTTCAGGTTTCCTGTATTTTCCCAAGCGGAAGTATCGTACGGCTGAGCAGATCCTGCTGCAGACCCCAGAGTACATAACTCTGGTCCTTTTGTTCATCCACTCCCTTGCTCAGAAAATACCGGCCGTTATCATGCTGGTGAATAAAAGCATAATGACCGGTGGCGATGAACTCACAATCCAGTGCATCGGCCCTTTTCAGCAGGGCACGCCATTTAATATGGGTATTACACATCACGCAGGGATTGGGTGTGCGGCCAGCCAGGTATTCTTCAACAAAATTGTCAATAACGGCCGTACCAAACTCTTCCCGGATATCCAGCACAAAATGAGGAAATCCGTGCTGTACTGCTGCCAGCCGGGCATCGTTGAAGCTTTCCAGGTTACAGCAGCCGGTTTCTTTTTTAGAAGTGCCGGCACCGGCATAATCCCAGGTCTTCATCGTAATCCCAATCACTTCATAACCCTGTTCCTGCAGCATCAGGGCGGAAATGGTACTGTCAATACCTCCGCTCATGGCCACGAGTACCTTACCTTTTCTGCTCATAACCGCAAAGATACTTATTCCCGCAAAATAGTATTTTACAGGGTCCTCAAAACCTGTAAATTGCCAGTATAAACAATTTTAAGTACGCAGCTAAATTTTAAGTTATGATCAAAATGCAAGTCATCGGAAATCTTGGAAAAGATTGCGTGACCAATCTCGTGAACGGTAAGAATGTGATCAATTTCAATGTGGCACACACAGAGAAGTTTCGCGATGCGAAAGGTGAACAGAAGGAAAAAACAGTGTGGGTGGATTGTGCTTACTGGACAGACAGAACAGCGATAGCTCCCTATCTGAAAAAAGGAACTCAGGTATATGCAGAAGGCACTCCCGATCTGCGCACGTATCAGAAAACAGATGGTACACAGGGTGTTTCACTCACACTACGTGTACTATCCGTACAATTGCTGGGCAGCCGCAATAGTAATGAGGTGGGTGGTAATGACAGCTATTCTGCCGGCAATTCCGGATCAATGTCAGGTGTGCCTGCAACCGGTGAAATGACAGCTCCTGTGGATGACCTTCCTTTCTGAGTTTACCGATGAAATAAATGTCCTCCCGGCCAATCCGGGGGGACATTTATTATATTTAACTTCCTTCCTCAACTTAAAAATTACCAAGTGAAAAATGCTTCATCACGCCGTCATTTTATTCAGCAAATGAGTGGAACCGCACTTGCCCTGGCAGCCACCAATTCAGGACTGGCAAACCCAAACCAATGGCAGAATCAGGTGGATGCCTATTCCAGAAAAATTTCGCCGAACGATAAAATCCGTATCGCAACCATCGGAATGGGTATAATGGGTCATGCAGATACGAAAACCGCATTAAAAGTGCCGGGTGTGGAACTGGTTTCGGTGGCCGATTTATACTCCGGCCGGCTGGAAAGGGTTAAAGAAATGTATGGTAATAATATACAGGTCACCCGGGATTATATGGAGATCATTAACCGGAAAGATATCGACGCGGTTATCGTTGCAACCGCCGATTTATGGCATTCCCGGATATCCATTGAAGCCCTGAAAGCCGGGAAAGCTGTTTATTGTGAAAAACCCATGGTTCATGAAATCAGTGAAGGACTTGGCGTAATTGATGCCTGGAAGAAAAGCAAAAAAACCATGCAGATTGGCAGTCAGCGGGTGAGCAGTATTGCCGTTCAGAAAGCCGGCGAAGCCATTCAAAAAGGTGCCATTGGTGAATTGTCCATGGTGGTGGCGAATTTTGACAGGCAGTCTGCCACCGGTGCCTGGGAGTATACCATGCCATCAGATGCTTCCCCTGCAACGGTAGACTGGAAGGCCTATATCAAAGGCATGAAAGATGAACCCTATGATCCCAAAAAGTTTTTCTGGTGGCGGAATTACAGGGAATTTGGAACAGGTGTAGCGGGGGATCTTTTTGTGCATCTGATTTCCGGCATCAATGTGATCACCAATTCAAAAGGACCGAATAAGATTTATTCATCCGGTCAGATCGCTTACTGGAATGACGGAAGGAATGTACCGGATGTAATGGCCGGCATTATGGAATATCCGAAAACAGCCGAACATCCGGAATTTCAGGTGATGCTCCGGGTTGATTTTATCAGTGGTAACAGCGAATCCGGCGGAACCCAGTTTATCGGATCGGAAGGTGTGCTGACCATGGAAGGAGAATGGGTATACGATTCGCCATCATAAAATGTCAAAGGCGCCTGGAATCGGTGGCTGGGATGCACTGGAAACCTATCCCAAAAAAATGCAGGATGAACTGATGAAAGCGTATAACCAGAAATGGTCTGCTGCAGATCAGAAGGATACGACCGAACCCGATACTGTTTTCAGAACGCCGGAAAATTATGATGAGCACCTGGAACATTTCACCCATTTTTTTGAGGGTGTAAGAAATGGAACCCCGGTAGTGGAAGATCCGGAATTTGGTTTCCGTGCTGCGGCTCCCTGCCTCGCGGCAAATGATAGTTATTTTGAAAATAAAATTATTCATTGGGATCCGGTCAGCATGAAACTCGTGCACCCAATATAAAATGATGGAAAAATTTTTTGATTACCAGAGGCTCCTTCAATTTACAAAGGATGTTTTTACCAGTATCGGATGCAGCGAAGAACATGCGATACTGGCCGCGACCGGATTATTAAAAGCGGATCTGCGGGGCATCGATTCTCATGGAATTGCACGGTTAGTCGGTTATGTCAGGTTATGGGAGGCTAAAAGGGCAAATGCAAAACCAAACATTCAACTTGTTCATGAAACACCATCCACCGGAGTTGTGGACGGAGACGGCGGACTTGGCCTGGTGGTAGCGCCGTTTGCCATGAATATTGCCATACAGAAAGCCAGACAGGTAGGCAGCGGTTGGATCGCGGTCAGAAATTCAAACCATTTCGGTATTGCAGCCGAACATGCCATGAAAGCCCTGGATGAAGATATGATCGGCATTGTGATGACCAATGCCAGCGCCCTGGTGGCACCTACTTTTTCCATAGAAAGATTACTGGGCACCAATCCCATTTGTGTTGCCATACCTTCCGGAACAGAACCGCCTTTTGTGGCAGATCTGGCAACCACCACCGCCGCCAATGGAAAGCTTGAAATTTTGCAAAGAAAAAACCAGCAGGCCCCTGAAGGCTGGATCCAGGATAAGGACGGGCATATTTCCACCAATCCGCACGAACTGAAAGCCGGAGGTGCACTCCTGCCCCTGGGAGGTGACCGGGATCATGGCAGTCACAAAGGATATGCCCTGGGTGCCATCGTGGATATTTTTTCGGGTGTATTGAGTGGCGCAAATTATGGTCCCTGGGTTCCTCCTTTCCCGGCCTATGTACCCATACCTGAAAATATGCCTGGCAAGGGCATCGGGCATTTTTTTGGAGCCATGCGGATAGATGCATTCCGACCGGCAGAAGAATTTAAAAAAGATATGGACCAATGGCTGGTCAGATTCAGAAATGCAAAACCAGCCAAAGGATTTGACCAGGTTCTGGTACCCGGTGACCCGGAAAGAGTGATGCAAAAGGAAAGGATTGCAAAACGGGATTCCCCTGATGCAGGCGGTGATTCAGGACCTTGAATATCTGGCAGAAAAATTCAAAATCTCCCCCCTGGAATAATAGCTATTATTTGCCAGAAACGCAATAATACCGCCTTGATCTAAGTTATTACACTTACGTAGTTTAAAATCCAATATAGGAATGACATTCCTAAAATGGGAAAAATTCGGAGCGAAATCGCCGGATAATTCCCTAAGAATCAGGGCTTTTTGAATTGGTATGCCAATTGAAACCCTCTAGGTGTCAAAAACCGAGTCTATGAAAAATGTTTACTCAAAAACCGTGAATCAAGGCGGTACCATCATACAGGGAGCCATCCCGGATGCTACAAAGCGTTCTTTGTCAGGTTTTATACAACTGCGTGGAGTCCTGACTGTTATATTGTTTTCCCTTTTTACTATAAATACGAATGCGGTACAGGCGCAGAATTGCCCTACTTCCGGAACATACCGTAGTAAGCACGAGTCAAAACACTTATTATCCCGGCACACAGGCCGCTGTTTCAGCAGGAGCTACTTCCATCACATTGGGTGCGATTGGATCCGGTGCGAATTTTGGCAGTACGCCGATTGCTGTGGGTGATATCGTATTGATCATTCAAATGCAGGGAGCACAGATACTGATTCCGGCTTCAACAACGAATTCATTTACGGAGCAAATGCCTCCGGTTTAGGAGCGGGTATGATCACCACCGGTCTGACTGCCGGAACAATGGAATTTGCCGTTGCCACCAATGCAGTTCCGGTTGGTGGAGGTACATTAAATATTGCAGCCGGTCTTGTCAATGCCTATAGTAATGTTCCTTACGGAACAAATGGTCAGTATACTTACCAGGTTATCCGTGTTCCACAGTATTTTAATATTCAGCTGGGTGCTACAATCATTGCTACCCAAATTGGAATGGTTCTACCGGTGGTGTTATCGTACTGAGTGCAGTAAACCAATTTGACTTTAATGGTAAGACCGATTGATGCTGACGGTGCCGGATTTCGCGGTGGCGGCGGACGGGCATTGGGTGGACAATCGGGTTTAAATAAAAATGATTTTTATGGTCTTTCTACCAATAATGCCCATGGAAGTAAGGGAGAAGGTGTTGCGGGAACACCCCGATATATCTTATATACGATGCCGTACCTGGTCGCATTGAATACTGGTGTGGCGAAGGTTATCCGAGTGGTAGTTATGCCCGTGGTGCTCCGGGTAATGCCGGTGGTGGCGGTTCAGACAGTAATCCCAGACTCGAACGACCAGAACTCCGGTGGTGGTGGTGGTGGTAACGGTGGTGCAGGTGGTCTTGGCGGTAATGGATGGTTTTCTTTCGGTTATACCGGAGGTAGAGGTGGTACAGCTTTTCAAACTTATGGTGCCAACAGATAACTTATTATAGCCCCAACAGACTGATCATGGGTGGTGGTGGTGGATGCAGGTTCTACCAATAACGGTTCCGGTACCCCGGGAGATGGTGGTGTTGCCATGGTGGCGCGGCCAGCGGTGGTTCACAGGGCGGTGGATTGGTGATTATCAATTCAACCACAATTATCGGAACCGGAACCGTTAAAGCAAACGGTGCAGTACCGGTAATAGTACGGTTACAGTTGATGGATCAGGTGGTGGTGGAGCAGGTGGAAGTATCTTGATTTATGCGAATAGCGGACACGCGGGTGTCACGGCGATTGCCAATGGTGGAGACGGTTCTGAGTAATCTTCCTGACAGACCTGGATGCAACACAGCACGGACCCGGTGGTGGTGGAGGTGGTGGAGTAATTTTTTCAAACGGTGCTTTAAATGTGGCATCTTCAGTAACTCAGGGACTTGCCGGTATCAGTCATGGTACAACCGCAACAGATAATTATGGAGCTATGCCGATGGTACTCCGGGTGTAATTACCCAGACCTTTCCGTTCTCCCAGTTACCTCCGAAAATGCAGACCTGCCAGGCAATCGTATTGCCGGTTACACTGCTGAATTTCAGCGCCAGTTATGAATCAGCCAACAACGTAAAAGTATCCTGGACAACCACAGACGAAATAAATGCAGACTATTTTGTGGTGGAAAGAAGTACTGATGCCACCAGTTTTGCAGGTATCGCCCAGGTGAACGCAAGTGAAACATCGAATCCGGTTCATTCGTATACAATGTAAATGACCAGCTGGATAATGTGAACAGCAATATCATTTACTACAGGCTGCGTATCGTTGACAAGAATGGTAAATACACCTATAGTAAGATCGTTCCGGTTAAGCTGGATCAGCCACAGAATGTATTCTCCATTTATCCGAATCCGGTAGACAACTACGCAGTGATGAATATACATTCGGAGAAATCCGGAACCGGTATGATGCGCCTGATGGACAATGCCGGTAAGCCGCTTATCACCAAATCATTCCCGGTAAATAATGGGAATAACAGTGTGCTGATCGACCAGCTTGGGTTCCTGCCGAGAGGAATCTATATCGTGCAGGTGATGGTAAATAATAATCTCTACAACCAGAAGATCGTTAAAAAATAATCTGAGATCAAAACACTGAACGCCACTACAGTTTAAAACCGTAGTGGCGTTTTCGTTTGTATATTTGCGTCCCAAAAAAGGCTCGCATGAAAGTAATGAAATTCGGAGGTACGTCGGTCGGTAAACCGGAACGTATGCATGAGGTGGCAAAATTAATCACCGCTGATCCTGAAAAAAAGATCGTTGTATTAAGTGCCCTGAGCGGCACCACCAATGCACTCGTGGAGATCGGTCAGTCTGCCGCCCGTTTCGAAAGAGAGAAAGCCGGAGAACAAATCAGCAAACTCAGCAGTCACTACCATACATTTATTGAGCAGCTACTGAAAACAGAGAAAGCCCGGGAACAGGCCCTGGCGATTATCACGGAACATTTTGAATTCCTAAGTATTATCCTGCGCATTTCATTCAGCGAAGCCCTGAATAAAGATATCCTGGCCCAGGGAGAATTGCTATCCACTAAACTTTTCAGTGTTTACCTGGAAGAAAAAGGAATACCGCATATTTTACTTCCGGCCCTGGAATTTATGCGCATCGATGCGGAAGATGAACCCCAGCTGGACCTGATCCGGACCCGTCTCACCGAATTGCTGGGAAAATATCCTGACCAAAATCTTTTTATTACACAGGGATATATCTGCCGCAATGCAAAGGGAGAAGTGGACAACCTGAAAAGAGGCGGCAGCGATTATACCGCTTCCCTGGTGGCCGCTGCTATTCCGGCTACCGTATGTGAAATATGGACAGATATCGATGGCATGCACAACAATGATCCCCGGATCGTGAAAAAAACGATACCCATTGAACAACTCAGTTTTGATGAAGCCGCTGAACTGGCGTATTTCGGTGCCAAAATTCTTCATCCGACCTGCATCTGGCCCACACAGCAAAAAAATGTTCCGGTAAGACTCCTGAACACCATGGAGCCTACGGCACCAGGTACGGTAATTCAAAAAACGGCTTCTTCTTCCGGAGTAAAAGCCATTGCCGCCAAAGACGGAATCATCGCCATCAATATCAAAAGCAGCCGCATGCTGCTGGCTTATGGGTTCCTCCGGAAAATATTTGAAGTCTTTGAAAAATACAAGACTTCAATCGATATGGTGACCACCTCTGAAGTGGCTGTTTCCCTAACCATTGACAATGGCAGCCAGCTTCCCTATATCCTCAAGGAACTGGAACCTTTCGGAACCACGGAAGTGGAGACTGATCAGACCATCGTGTCCATTGTCGGAAATGAAATTGTTGAAACCAAGGACGTGCTGAATAAACTGTTTGAAGGTCTTTCCCGGATTCCGGTACGCATGGTGAGTTATGGCGGCAGTAAACACAATGTATCTGTGTTGATTCCTTCAGCCTACAAGAATGAAACCCTGCAAAGATTGAATATGGAATTATTCGGACTGGAATAAGCGTGAAGCGTGAAGCATGAAGCGTGAGGCATGAAGTCTAACGCGGCCAATCGGTCAACCGCCAACGGCCAACCGCCAACTGCATGAATCATTTCATCAAAAGCATATCCGCCAAGCCGCTGATCCCGGTTGTAAATATCTTTGCGAAAATTTAATTTTCCGTTGTTGTCCACCCAGGCCGTCAGGTAAGCGATATATACCGGAACAGGATCTTTCAGGGTTACATATTGTTCCTTCGAGGAATGCATCGCCTTATGTATTTTTTCGGCGTTCCATTTCGGATCATCTTTCAATAAGTAAACAGCCATTTTTTCAGGTTCCGCGAGACGGATGCATCCATGACTGAATGCACGGGAACTTTCACCAAACAGATTTTTTGCCGGTGAATCATGCAGGTAAATATTATGGGAGTTGGGGAACAGAAATTTAACCAGGCCCAGGGAATTGGAAGGTCCGGGTTTCTGTCGGACGGTCTTACCATTCCATTCCATATTGTGTTTCTGAAGATAGTCCGGATCTTTCTTTATTCCGGGAAGAATTTCTTTTTTCAGGATGGAATTGGGAACGTTCCAGTAAGGACTGAACACGATGTATTTAATGTCCCCGTTAAAAATAACGGTCTGATGCAGATCCTTACCCACTACCACATTCATTCTAAACGTAACGGTATCCATGTCGTAGGCCGCCAGGCTAAAAGCCGGTATATTGATAACGAAATAATGATGGCTCAGATGAATGGGCACCCATCTTGTCCTTTCCATATTTACAATCAGTTTACGGATATTTTCTTTAACCGGGATATTGATCTCTTTGAGAAAACCGGATCCGATATGGCCATCAATCGTCATCCCGTTTCGCTGCTGGAAAGATTTCACGGCATCTTCCAGACTGTCGTCGAATTGATGACTGTAGGAATCATGGGAGAGGTCGCCGAGCAGAAAACAACCGGTGTCTGATATCAGCAATAAGCGCTGAACTGTCGTTTTTTTTGAACCCTTTTTCAACCGCACTTAACGGGAGCCAGGTATCCGTACTGTCCAGATGCCGGTATTTTTGAAGTTGTTTTTTCAGTTTGTCGTACTGCCTGAAATTATAATCCGAAGAGAACAGGGCGGCAGTGGAATCACTGCAGCAGGGAATCCGCGAGATAGGGAAGGTTTAATTTTTTTCTGGAGAGCAGCCATTCTATTTTTATCGTTTCATTTTCCGGAATTCCTTTCCAGACTTTATCTGCGTAATAAAAGTAAGATGAGGTCAAAAGTATTTCTGCATCAGGATCGGGGGTCTTTCCCGGATGGTAGTTTCATTCAGGAGACTGTCCAGGCGCTCTTTATACGGGATGTCTCCCATGCACGCCTTCCTGATCCAGGTTAATCAGGTGATTATATAGATTGCTGGCCTGTTCCGTGAGTCCGGCCGAATCATACCAGGCAAAGAGATTTTTCCGGATCGCATAAAATTCCTTTACTTCCTGTTCGTATTTCTTCAGCTCCGTAAAATGGTTAAAAAATGAATTTAGCTTGTTGCTGTCCAGGTGAGAACTCCTGCTGTTCACTGAAGTAGCCATGTACAGATATATCCTTTGTTTTGGAGGTATCGGTAGTACTGAGGGTATCGGTGGCGACCGGTTCTTTTTTCAGAAGGCTGCGGAGTTACAGGCGATAAATGAGCAATCGGGATAATAAGCAGAAATAAATGGTATGACACCCGGCAAAAATTGTTGATCATGACCAGTTATGGTGAGATGAAAAAAATCCTTCCGTCAAAGGGCGGAAGGATTCAGTATGTTATATCGGAAGAAAGATTAGTAGTCTCTGTCAAAGCCACCACCGCCGCCGCTGTTTCCGCGGTTATAGCCCCCTTTCTTGTAACCTCCGCCACCTCCGTTTCCGCCGCCGCCGCCGAAACTTCTCTTTTTGAAACCACCGCCGCCGCTGCCCTGTTGTTTCGGCTGGGATTCATTTACGATGATTTTGCGACCCATCACTTCGGAATCATACAGTGCCGTAATCGCTGCCTGCGCTTCCGCATCGTTTTCCATTTCAACAAAACCAAAACCTTTGCTCCGGTTAGATACTTTGTCTTTAACGATTTTTGCGGAACCCACTGCTCCGTGTTGCTCAAAAAGGTTTCTGAGATCCTCATCGGTCATTTGCCAGGAGAGGTTGCCTACATAAATGTTCATTGTGCTAAAATTAAAAATGAATAAAACAACACTGCATTTCTTCGCTATGATGAACTGTGATACTACCTTAAGAATGGTACCAGCACAGCGTATAACTCGAATAACAGGGCGTTTGTAAAGATAGGAATTTTTATAACTACCTAAAATTTTAGGGGTGCCGGGCCCGTTGCAGGGGGCAATAAAAAAACCTCCCGGCTATTCAAAGCGGGGAGGTTTAAAATACATGATGTGGAATTATTCCGCAGTCACTTCAAAATCAACTTCAGTTTCGTTGCCATGGCCAAAATCCACCTTTGCCTTGTATGAACCCAGTTCCTTCACTTCTGAAAGAATATGAATCCGGCGACGGTCAATTTCATAGCCCTTCTGGTCGCGAATGGCACGGGCCAGCTGCACGGAGGTTACACTACCGAAAATCTTTCCGCTGGTACCGGTTTTAGCACCAATTTTCAACGGAGAACCTTTCAGTACTTCAATAACCTTATTTACTTCTGCCAACAGTTTTTCTTCTTTCTTTTTCTGTTGTTTGATTTTTTCATCCAGCTGCTTCAGGTTGGACGGACTGGCTTCAATTGCCTTTTTTTGCGGAATCAGGAAATTTCGTGCATATCCGTTTTTAACGCTCACCTTTTCATGGGCGGCGCCAAGATTATCCACGTCCTGAATCAAAATGATTTCCATTATTACTTATTTTGGTCCCGCACCGTGCGGGATAGTATTACTTAAATAAATCTGTAACGTAAGGCAGAATAGCCATTTGCCTGGCTTTCTTAATCGCATCGGCCACTTTGCGCTGATATTTCAGCGAGTTGCCGGTGATACGACGTGGAAGCATTTTACCCTGTTCGTTCAGAAATTTTTTCAGGAATTCACCGTCTTTATAATCCACATAACGAATATGGTATTTTTTAAAACGGCAGAATTTCTTGGCCCTTTGCTGGGTCTTGATCGCGGTCAGATACTTGATCTCGTTGGTCTTTGCCATGATTATGCCTCCGCTTTTTCTGTTCCTGTAGGTACACCACTTCTCTTTCTGGCATTGTACTCGACGGCGTATTTATCGAGTTTGGTAGCCATGAAACGTAACACGGTTTCGTCGCGGAGAATCTGGATTTTCAGCTTCTCATTGAAGTCGGATGGCGCACTATATTCCATTACCCAGTATAAACCCGTGGTTTTTTTCTGGATGGGATACGCCAGTGATTTAAGACCCCAGGGATTGTCGTGCAACACCTTGCCGCCGTTTTCTTTAACGAAGGCCGTGAATTTGTTCTGGGCGGCTTTATAGTCCTCCTCAGACAGCACAGGGGTAAAAATCACCATCAATTCATAATTGTTCATTTCCCTGATTTTGTTTAAAAAAAATTAATTGGGCTGCGAAAGTAGTGCTTTTCCCTGAAATAGTGAAAGGAAATCGATGATGTGGGTCGTTAATCGTGGCCATTGGCCGTTCACAGTTAAAGCAAGATTATTAAAGTGAGCCACTTGCGCCAAAGTCGCCACGATCAACGGCCAACGTATCATCAGTCACGTATCAATCCGTCAACCTGTCAGCACAAGGGCAAATGGCACCGAATTTGAACAACAAGGGCTAAAACAGCCGATTTATGCAAAAAGGAAGTATCCGGGTTCAGACAGAGAATATCTTTCCGATCATTAAGAAGTTTTTGTACAGTGACCATGAAATATTTCTTAGAGAGCTGATTAGCAATGCAGTAGATGCTTCCCAAAAGCTAAAAACCCTGTCTTCCATCGGTGAAGCAAAAGGGAAATCGGAGACCTGTCCATCCAGGTAAAACTGGATAAAGAAGCAAAGACCATTACGATTTCCGACAAAGGGATTGGAATGACAGCTGAAGAAGTGGATAAATACATTAACCAGGTGGCCCTTTCGGGTGCCGAAGAATTTGTTAATAAATATAAAGGCCAGAATGAAAATGCCATTATCGGCCATTTCGGTCTGGGATTTTACTCTGCCTTTATGGTCAGTGATAAGGTGGAAGTTATCTACCAAAACTTATAAAGAAGAAGCTACAGGCAGTAAGATGGGAATGTGACGGAAGTCCGGAATTTACCCTGGAAGAAACTGACAAAACGAACAGGGGAACAGATATCGTTCTTCATATTTCATGAAGAAAGCAGCGAGTTTTTCGAAGATGCCCGCATACGCAATATCCTCGGAAAATTCTGCCGCTTTCTGCCGATTCCGATATTTTTTGAAGACAAACAAATCAACAATACGACTCCGGCCTGGACGAAAAAACCCAGTGAACTGACCACGCAGGATTACCAGGATTTTTATAAAGAATTATATCCGTTTAACGAACCGCCATTATTCTGGATTCACCTGAATGTGGATTATCCTTTTAACCTTACCGGTATTTTTATTTCCCGAAAATTAAACAGAGCTACGAAATACAGAAAGATAAAATTCAGTTATACAGCAACCAGGTTTTTGTAACGGATGAAGTAAAAGATATCGTACCTGAATTTCTGATGCTGCTGCAGGGTGTAATTGACAGTCCCGATATTCCGTTAAATGTAAGCCGGAGTTATTTGCAGGGCGATCCCAATGTGAAAAAGATCAATAACCATATCACGAAAAAAGTTGCAGACAAACTGGAAGAAATTTTTAACAGGGAAAGAAAAGAATATGAAGAAAAATGGGAAAGCCTGGGTTTGTTTGTGAAGTACGGTATGATGACCGATGATAAATTTCTGGAGAAAGCCAACAAGTTCCATATCATGGAAGATGCGGACGGATCCCGTTTTTATACACTGGAAGAATATAAAACAGCAACAGAAGCTTTACAGAAAAATAAAGAAGGTAAACTGGTTATTATTTATACCAGCAATCCGGTTCAGCAGGATAGTTATATCCAGGCGGCACAGGCGAAAGGTTATAAAGTTGTAAAACTGGAAACGATTGTGGATGCCGGTTTTATTAACCAGATGGAAATGAAATGGGAGAATGTACATTTCACCCGTGTGGATAGTGAAGTGGTGGATAATCTGATTGACAAGCAGGATTCCGCAGAAAGCGTATTGAGTAAAGACGAGGTTGAAAAATTAAAATAATTGTTCGCTGTAAATATTCCTTCACTTCATGTAACCGTTGAAGTAAAAGGGTTAAGTGCCGACGCCATGCCGGTTGTTGCCACAAGACCTGAATTCATGCGACGCATGAAAGATATGGCTTCGCTCAATGGAGGTATGGGCGCATTTTATGCAAATATGCCGGATGAAGTTACCCTGACCGTAAATGGCAATCATCCTATTTATCCAACTCTTCTGGGAGAAAAGGATTCTGACAAGCAGCAAAAACTCTTTCATAACCTGGCTGATCTGGCGCTGCTGAGCCAGGGATTGCTGAAGGGCACTGAACTGACTGATTTTATTCAGCGAAGCGTGGATCTGATCGAAAATAAAAAGAGTCCGATAATCGTAGAGGCGTGAGGCAGATTAGGGATAGGGGATTAGGGGATTAGATGATTAGGGGATTAGGTGATTAGGTGATTAGGACCTTGAAGTATGATCTACTTATTTTTAATCATCATTGATGAATGATATTCAGTCGATTTTCTTAAATGTATTAATCCCCTAATCCCCTAATCCTCTAATCCTCTAATCTGTCAGTCTGCGACTGCGTACTTGATATCCAGTATTTTCAACTGCAGGCTCTTTTCACCGTTCCATTCATTCACTTCCAGTGTATAGGCAATATCCAAAGGCTTTTTGGATTGAACCAGGGGCCATTTTTCTGCCATATTAAAAGCAATTCCGGTAAAAATCTGATCACCCTGTTTTAAGAAAAGCCGCAGATGTTTTTCTTTCAGCAATTTTGAATAACCCGTATCCAGCACACCTCTTGATACAAGAACAGGTTTATAATTGTCAGGGCCGAATGGTTCCATTTGTTCAATGATCCGGAAACTCTGGAAGTCGAGCTCAGAAAAAAGTGCAATGCGAATCCACTTGCAGCTCAGGGATCAGTAATTCCGGATCAATGGTTTCAGAAACAACTTCTTCAAATTTTTTGCTGAAGCTGTTTATATTTTCTGTTGCCAGGGTCATACCGGCTGCTGCCAGATGACCGCCATAACCAACCAGCCACTCGCGACAGGCGTGCAGCGCTTCGTACAAATTGAAACCCGGAACGCTCCTTGCACTTCCGGAAGCATATTCACCACTCTGGGTCAGCACAATGGTCGGACGATAGTATTTTTCAATCAAACGGGAAGCGACAATGCCCACTACACCTTTATGCCAGTGGGCTTTGTATAATACGGTTGATTTTCTGTTCGCGCATGATTTCATCCCCGTCTATAAGGGCAAGTGCTTCCTCGGTAATGTTGCTGTCTGCCGTGCGGCGGTCAGCATTATCCGCATGAAGTAAATTGGCGAACAAAAGGGCCTCTTCATATTCCTCCGCTACGAACATCAATACAGCTTTGCGTGCATCATCCATTCTGCCGGCTGCATTAACCCGGGGTGCAATGGTAAATACCAGCGAGCGGATAGAAGCCGGACTGTGCTCAGTCCGCTTAGTGACATCAGCGCCCGGATTCCATGATTTGGATTTTCATTTATTTTTTTCAGACCGAGAAAACACAACACCCGGTTTTCACCCGTCATGGGCACGATATCGGCTGCAATGGCGATGGCCACGAGGTCGAGGTACATCATATATTTCTCTTCCGGAAGAGAAAGCGTCATGCACAATGCGGTGATGAGTTTAAACGCCACACCGCAGCCGCACAATTCCTTGTAAGGATAAGTACAACCTGCTTGTTTGGGATTCAGAATGGCAACAGCCTCCGGTAGTTCTGAATCCGGTAAATGATGGTCACAAATAATAAATTCAATGCCCCATGGTATTTGCATAATGCACGAGGTCTATGGATTTAATCCCACAGTCCACCGATATGATCAGTGAGTAACCATTTTCCTTTGCGAAATCAATTCCGGCCCTGGAAATACCGTATCCTTCCCGCTGCCGGTGCGGAATATAAAAATCGATGCAAAGGGGATCCATTATTTTTCGCAGCATCTGATACACCAGGGCAACACTGCTGGTTCCATCCACATCATAATCTCCAAATACAAGAATTTTTTCTTTCTGGCTGATGGCATGCAGAATTCTTTTTACCGCCAGATCCATATCTTTCATCAGCCAGGGATCATGTAACTGGGTGACATCCGGACGGAAATATTTTTTGGCTGCTGAAAAACTTTCTATTCCGCGGGCCACCAGTATCCGGCTGATCAGGGGTTTAATTTGTAACGCACCGGCAAGTGATTGCCATTTTTCTTCGTCAGCTTCTTTTATTTTCCACCTCTTCTCCATTTAGTTCACGTAATTTATTTTAGACATTACGCATTACGCGATATGCATCTGGCTTTAGGCGTCAGGCGTTAAGCGTTAGGCGTTTGGCGTTAAGCTTATTTTAGTAATGCCTGTCCGTCGTAAACCGTACCAGTTCCTCCAGGGCTTTCCGTATTTCATTGTCTTCAAATTCGTACAGAATCTTTAGGGCTTCATCCCGGTAAAGATTCATTTTTTCTGTTGCGTACCGGATTCCGCCGGCATCTTCCACTTTCCCGATTACGTACCGGATTTTTTCCGGATCCCGGTTTTGATTTTTAATGATATAAATCAGTTCCCGCCTTAGCGGTTTAGCCACTGTATTCAATGTATAAATCAGGGGCAGGGTAAGTTTTTTCTCCTTCAGGTCGTTACCGGTTGGTTTTCCCGTATTCTCGCCTCCATAGTCAAACAGGTCGTCCTTGATTTGGAAAGCGACCCCGACAGCTTCACCAAAACGGTTGAGTTTTTCCGTAATGGATTCATCACCACTGGTAGAATAGGCGCCGGCTGCACAGGAGGAAGCCAGCAGGGATGCGGTCTTGTTTCGGATAATTTCAAAATACACCGCTTCTTCCAGGTTCAATGACCTTGCTTTTTCTATCTGTAATAATTCTCCTTCACTCATTTTACGTACTGCACCGGAAAGGAGCTGTAATATTCGGAAATCGCTGTGATCCAGGGATAGTAGCAAACCCTTCGCCAGCAGGTAGTCGCCCACCAGAACGGAGATCTTGTTTTTCCATAAGGCATAGGTGGAAAAAAACCCTCTTCTTTCAAGTGATTCATCCACAACATCATCGTGAACCAGGGTGGCGGTGTGGAGTAGTTCGACCAGGGAAGCCGCCCGGTAGGTAGATTCATTCACCGGGCCGCAAAGCCGGGCGGAGAGAAATACAAACATGGGCCTTAATTGTTTACCCTTGCGATTTACGATGAAGCGCATGATGCGGTCCAAAAGAGGAGTCTGGGACTTAACTGCTTCCCGGAATTTCTTTTCAAAAACGATCAATTCTTCCTTTAGTAAGGACTGGGCTAGTTGCATAAAATGACCGTCAATTTACTACTTTATCTTCCGGCGGTTATAAATACCGGTAATGCCTACCGGCGAATTGGCAATATTCTCCACAAATCTGTGGTTTCCAGTTTCTTTTGACATAAAAAATTTGCAATTTAAGGGTTAACTTATATTTTTGCTAAAGTGTAGTATTGTTTTTAATCAAGTCACTTTATACAAACTTCAGTTTATGATAGGAAAAAAGTACGTAGTACTAGCTGGTTTTTTATTGGCTTTTCTTTCACAAGGTTTCGCCCAAGACAATACAACGGAGAGCAGCAGCAGTTATGACATTCGGGATTCCTCACTCATTCCCGCCAAGCGCATCCCACAACACAATGAATTTTTAAATAATGCTTATCCTTTTCCTGCAAAACCAAGGAATCAGTGGGAAATTGGTGTATCAGGCGGTATGTCAAGTATATCAGGTGACGTTCGCGCAACCCTTCCGACTTTTGGATTCGGCCTGCATGCCAGGAAGGCACTGGGTTATATTTTCTCACTGCGTCTGGAATATGATTACTTAAATATGAAGGGATTGAACTGGCAGCCTGCTTACTATGGCTATGCTGCAAATCCCCAGATCTCCCAGTATTATAATTCCAGCACGCATACGCCTGTATTTTATAATTATAAATCCACCATCCAGGAACTTTCCTTACAGGGTGTCTTCAATTTTAATAACATACGGTTTCATAAGGCAAAGACGAGTACTTCATTTTATGCATTCGGAGGTATCGGTATAATGACCTACAGTACGGCTTATAATCTAACCAATGACAATGTAACAGGATCACCAGCTTACGATTATACACAAGTGACCAACAGATTCGGGCCCAGCGGATTTACCTATAGTAACAAGAAGGCGATTAAAGACATGCTGAAAGGAATGCTGGATGATACTTACGAAACGGTGGCCCAGCGGGATCCTTCCCAACCGACCATCTTTGGTGGAACTCCTTTCCGGCCCATACTTAATCTTGGACTTGGAATGGAAGTAAAACTTTCCGAAAAATTCAATATAGCCCTGGAAGATAAAGTGACGATTACGAAATCAGATTTACTGGATGGACAGCAATACCAGGAAACAGGATCCAGTACCGATCATGCCCTGACCCGGGATAATGATGCCTACAATTACCTTTCTATAGGTTTGAATTACAATATTGGCAAGAAAGCGGTTGAGCCCCTTTGGTGGATCAACCCGCTGGATTATGCCTACAGTGAAATCAATGCTCCAAAGCATATGAAACTTCCCAAACCCGTATTGGATGATGCCGATGGTGATGGTGTTACAGACCAGTTCGATCATGAACCCAATACACCCGCCGGTTGTCCGGTGGATACCCACGGGGTTAGCCGGGATACAGATGGAGATGGTGTTCCGGATTGTAAGGATAAAGAACTTATTACACCAACCCAGTGTCAGCCAGTGGATGCAGACGGTGTAGGTAAATGTCCGGATCCGGCCTGTTGTAAGGATATCAATGCCCGCATTGATGCAGGTGCTGTTGGCACAGGTGGTAAGGCCCGTTGCTTTATCGGGGATCTTCCGAGCATTGTATTCAAAGGCAGATCTGTAACGCTTAGCAAAGACGGAAAGGCACTTGCTTCAACCATTGCTGAAAAAATGAGGAATAACCCAGGCTGTAAAGTTGCCGTAATCGGATATGGTGAATCCAGCAAATCAGCACAGCAGCTGAGCTGGGACCGGGTTAACGAGGTTATTAAGTACCTGGTTGAAAAAGAAGGTGTTAGCTCAGATCGTTTCATCTTCCGTTACGGACAGGCCGGCGGAGCTGAAAATACCATAGATATTAAGGATGGTACCGGAGAAGAAGGACCAAATACGGTTCCGGCTCCGCATCCAAACCTTCGGAAGAAATAATCCGGCAGGTAAATAGTAGTGGTCCCGTCCCGGCTTAGCTGGGGCGGGACCACGCTGTTTTATGCATATATTTTAACATACGCCCCTGGCAAAACAGCCCGAAAACCGCCTATTTTCGTTTCTTACCTAAAAATTGTAATTTCGCCACCTTCATGAAACCATTTTCACTCGTAATAATCCTGTTTGCAGTCCTCAGTTCCTGCTCTTATTTTAAGGCCTCAGAAAATGGCAAGCCCAATAATTTCAATAAGATCCTGAAGAGCACCGATTATACTTTCAAACTGCAGATGGCAGAAAAATATTACCTGAATAAGGATTATAACCACGCCCAGATCCTCTATGATGATCTGTACCGGGTAATGAAAGGATCGGAACATTTTGAAGATATCTGGTATAAGTATGCATATTGTGCTTTTTACCTGAAGGATTATATTAACGCGGAGAACCTGTTCAAAGGATTTGTGGAAGCTTTTCCAAACAGCCCCAAGTCGGATGAAATGGACTATATGCGGGCGTTCTGTTTTTATAAACAATCCCCTAAATACCAGCTGGATCAGACCAATACAACCAAGGCGATGGGATTTATGCAGGCTTTTATCGCCCAGCATCCCAACTCTGATAAAGTAAAGGAAGCCACAGAAATCATAGAAAAATGTCGGGCGAAATTGGAAGAAAAAGAATATGAAAATGCAAAGCTTTATTTCAATCTCCGTGAAACCAATCCGGCTTATCTGAAAGCGGCATCTCTTACATTCAATACCCTGATGAATACCTATCCGGATTCTCCATTTGGGGATGAGTATAAATTATACATCATCAAGTCAGATTATTTGTACGCGATCCAGAGCCTTGAGGAAAAGAAAAAGGCCCGGCTGGACCAGGTACTTACGGATATCAATGATTTTAATGACCGGTTTCCCGACAGTAAACTGAAAAAGCAGGTGCTGGAATACCAGGAACTAACGAACAATTCCATTAAAGAGTACAATAAGTTAAACAGTTAAAAATATGAGCAAAGCAAGAAGACAGGTAAGCACCCATATTGCGAACGTGGCAGAGACAAAAAATCTCACTGACCTGAAGAACAAGACCGGCAATCTCTACGAATCTATTGCCATTATTGCAAAACGGGCAAACCAGATCAGTATTACCATGAAGGAAGAACTTCACAGCAAGCTCGAAGAGTTTGCAACACATACTGACAGCCTGGAAGAAATTCATGAGAACAAGGAGCAGATCGAAATCTCCAAAGCGTATGAAAGAATGCCAAATGCTGCACTGCTCGCCACGCAGGAATTCATGGAGGATAAAATCTATTATCGCAAGAACGAGGACGATCTTTTCAGCTAGGAATTAATTGATGCTATGGTAGAAGGCAGGAAAATACTGTTGGGTATCTGCGGTAGTATTGCCGCATATAAAGCCATCCTTCTGACCAGGCTCCTTGTAAAAGCCGGTGCTGAAGTAAAAGTGGTGATGACAGACTCTGCCAAAGATTTTGTTACCCCACTGTCTCTTTCAACTATTTCCAAAAACGAAGTACTGAGTGGATTATCCAATAACGATACCTGGAATAATCATGTACAACTGGGCCGCTGGGCCGATCTCCTGATCATCGCACCGCTGAGTTGCAATACGCTTTCCAAAATGGCGAACGGTGCCTGTGACAATCTCTTACTTGCAACCTATCTGTCTGCAGCCTGTCCGGTAGTAGTTGCGCCAGCCATGGATGAAGACATGTGGCTGCATCCTTCCACTAAAGCAAATATTGAGAAAATCCAGTCTTTTGGAAACCGGGTAATACCGGTGGAAAAGGGGGAACTCGCCAGTGGATTATACGGGGATGGCCGGATGGCCGAACCGGAACATATCATTTCCTTCCTGGAGATGAATTTTTTTTTTAGCCAGTCATTAAAAGGGAAGAGAGCCCTGGTTACTGCGGGCCCTACCCACGAACCTTTTGATCCGGTAAGGTATATCGGCAATCAGTCTACCGGCAAAATGGGTATCGCCCTTGCCCGGGAACTGGCACAACGGGGAGCGGAAGTAGAACTCGTCCTCGGACCAAGTTCCATAGAAATCACGGATCCCCGGATCCGGGTAATCCGGATTCAGTCAGCCGGTGAAATGTATAATGCCTGCATCGATATATTTCCTTCCGTGCAAATCGCGATTATGTCGGCAGCCGTAGCGGACTATACCCCCGTTTCTTTTTCTTCCGAAAAAATAAAAAAGAATTCTGACACGTTTACACTGGAGTTGTCTAAAACCAAAGACATTCTTAAGGCGCTCGGTGAGAAAAAATCTGCCGGACAGGTACTGGTCGGTTTTGCACTGGAAAATAAAGATGAAGTTGCTTATGCCAGAAAGAAACTGAAGTCAAAGAATGCAGATATGATCGTTTTGAATTCATTAAATGATACCGGTGCCGGATTTGGTTTTGACACAAACCAGGTTACTATTTTTGAAAAAAACGGGGCTGAAATTCCATATGAACAAAAATCCAAACAGCAGGTTGCCCGTGATATCGTAGACCGGATTATAAAACTTCTCTGATGCGTGCAAAGATCCTGATTCTTTTTTCTTTTATTATCCTTCTGATTCAACAAGCCCGGAGCCAGGAATTCCAGGCCAATGTAACGGTCCTGTCTAACCGCATTTCCACCACAGTAAACAAACAGATTTTTACCACCCTGCAGTCTGCCCTGTATAATTTTATCAACGGCAAAAAATGGACGAATGTGGCATACAATCAGAACGAAAAGATCCAGTGCAGTTTTTTACTGAACCTGAGCGGAGCGACGGACAACAATACCTATACTGCCAGCCTGACCGTTCAGGCCGCGCGTCCTATATTCAACACTTCTTATCAGAGTGCATTGATGAACTATATGGACGAGTCAGTTACTTTTAAGTATATACAGTACCAGGATATGGATTTCAATGAAAACCGGGTGGGTGGCACGGATCCGCTTACGGCCAACCTCACGGCAGTTTTCGCTTATTATGCCTATGTTATCCTCGGATTGAATTTTGATTCATATGGTTTGAGGGGCGGGGACATGTATTATCTGAAAGCACAAAACATTATTAACAATGCTCCGGAAACCAACGCCATCAATGGCTGGAAACCATTTGATGGTTTACGAAACCGGTATTGGCTGGTTGAAAACCTGATCAATCCAAAGTACAACCCCATCCACGATGCGATGTATGGGTATTACAGGCAGGGAATGGATCAGATGTTTGACCATGAAGCCGATGCGCGCATTGCCGTAATGAATTCGCTGATCAGCATGAACACGATCAATAATGAATTCCCGAATATTATGTTCATGCAGTTTTTCTTTCAGGGAAAAGGGACCGAGATCGGAAACGTATTTAAACATGGTACACCCGACGAAAAAAGCAGGGCCCTGGACATTCTATCCCGGATCGACGTCTCCAACCTGAACCAGTACAAACAAAACCTTCAATGATGCGCCTGGCGCCGCTTGTTCTTTTTGTCTTCACAGTTTCCTGTAGTAACCGGACGGGCATTCCAAAAGATATTCTTCCGCAGGATTCGATGAAGCAGGTTATGATAGATGTTTTGACGGCCTCACAATATTCTGCACAGTATATTGCTAAGGATTCCCTGAAGCATGACAAACGAAAAGCCAATCAGCAAATGCTGGAAGACATATTCAGGATTCACCATATTACGAAGGAAACTTTTAAGCAAAGCCTGCAGTTTTATGAATCGAGACCTGATCTGAACAAGCAAATATTCGACAGTCTGTCTGCCTATGCAAACCGCCATCAGAAAGATATATACGCACCTGCTTCGAAACCAATTGCCGTTCCCGGACATCCCGGCAATATCATCGTGAAACCTCATCCCCCTGTGCCTTTTCCCCATAAACCGGGTGCAAACAGTCATTTACCTGCGATTTCTCCGCAGGCTTCCCGGCATAAGGATTCTACAGCCGCATCCCATAAACGCATCCCATAAATAAGTCGCATCATTTCATAACTTCATAGCATGAATAAAGTATATCTCCACGCACTGGATGCGGTAAAGGATATTCCCGATGGATCTACCCTGATGCTGGGTGGCTTTGGACTTTGCGGGATTCCGGAAAACAGCATTATCAGCACTTGTCAGGACCGGGGTGAAAAACCTCACCTGCATTTCAAATAATGCTGGTGTGGATGATTTTGGATTGGGATTGCTTGCTGAAAACCAGGCAGATTAAAAAAATGATCAGTTCCTATGTAGGAGAAAATGCTGAATTTGAACGACAGTTGTTGGAAGGTGAACTGGAAGTAGACCTGGTTCCCCAGGGAACACTCGCCACCAGGATTCAGATGGCAGCCATGGGAATCCCTGCTTTTTATACCCCGGCGGGATATGGAACTGAAATAGCGATTGGAAAAGAAAGCAGGGAATTCAACCATAAAATGCATTTGCTCGAACATGCCCTGCATGCAGATTTTGCAATTGTAAAAGCCTGGAAGGGGGATCGCCTGGGTAACCTGGTATTCAGAAAGACCACCCGGAATTTTTCAACTTCGATGGCAAAGGCAGGAAATATTACGATCGCCGAAGTGGAAGAACTGGTTGAACCCGGAATGCTGGACCCGGATCAGGTGCATGTAGCCGGTATTTATGTTCATCGCATATTCCAGGGCACCGGCTATGAAAAAAGGATAGAACGCAAAACCGTGCGACTGACTAAAGCGTGAAGCTTGAAGCATGAGGCTTGAAGCATGAGGCGTGAAGCATGAGGCGTGAAGCATTAAACATGAAGGTTGAGACTGTTTCATTAGACCAATTAATAATTAATAATTGATAATTAATAATTACTCCCTTGTTTATTTCCGTGAATTATTTTGAACAGCAGATGGGGGTGAACAAAACGATTGCCCGTTTTTTTGTTGACCGAAAACCACCACCGGATAATAGTTTCTGGGAAGGGAGATTATTGTATATCGGTTTTGGGAACGGATTTGTATCGATCCCGGTATTTTATGACATTCTGTTTCGGTTAGGCCTTCCCGTTGAAATCCTGTTGAATGAAAGGCATATTCAGTTTATGGAGCAGCTGATGCATTTTGCCATACTGCAGGAAAGAAATGAAATAAACAAAACGGAGGAACTTGTCCAAATCCGTAATTTATTAAAGGGAAGGATCCAGGATCAGTCATACTATGAATCTTTAAGCAGGTACCTGGATCAGGAACTGTTAAAACCACTGGATTCTTTTGGGATGGATTACCCGGCATTAAACAGGGCGGATGTTTTTTTATACATCCTCTGCGACCTGCCCCTGTCTGAAATGCAATGTCAACAGGCAATACGGTACTGGTATGCGTTGCATCCCAGTTACCTGATCATGGACGATATCCGGGACTATTCTTCAGATAAGGAAAACGGTGAAGAGAATGTGGTCGTAGATATGGGGGAAGGACCGGAAGGATTCGAAAAAGCATTTGATATGCTGAAGAAAAACAGCTCGGTCCTCCGGGAGGTCAATCCCGTGCTGGCTGGTTACTTCCTGGAGTATGAAGAAGAACTGAAAGAATTCATTCCTGTAAATAAATAAAAATGGCACTCGACAAATACGGGATCGCGAAAAGGATTGCGCAGGAATTAAGGGATGGTATGTATGTAAACCTGGGCATTGGTATTCCAACCCTTGTTGCGAATTATATTCCTGCAGACATGATGATCATGATCCAGAGTGAAAACGGAATGCTGGGCATGGGTCCTTATCCCGATGTCGAAGCATTGGATGCTGATCTGATCAATGCAGGAAAGGAAACGGTTACGATATTACCCGGTGGCGCTTTTTTCGACAGTGCAGAAAGTTTTGGGATGATCCGGGCCGGGAAAGTAGACCTGACTGTATTGGGTGCCATGGAAGTTTCGGAAAAGGGAGATATCGCCAACTGGAAAATACCGGGTAAGATGGTAAAAGGTATGGGAGGCGCCATGGACCTGGTGGCCAGTGCAAAGAATATTATTGTTGCGATGCAGCATACAAACCCCAAAGGCGAATCCAAATTGCTACCGGAATGCACGCTGCCCCTTACCGGCGTGCGTTGTGTTAAACGCATCGTAACTGAGCTTGCGGTAATCGATATTACTTCAGAGGGTTTTTTATTGGTAGAACGTGCACCGGGTATTTCGGTTGACGAAATCCGTGAGAAGACTGCCGGGAAACTTATAGTCCCGAAAAATGTAATTGAAATGCAACTCTAGCCCTGTCTTCAGGATCTCTAAGGGATTTACTTAGTTGCTTATTTTTTTTAACTGGAATAATTAATTGATAATTGATGCGTTAACCATAGGTTAACGGTATGGAATTTCCATACCCAACCCCTTTATAACTAAACCTAAAACATCAGTTCATGAAACGACTATTGTTGATTGCCATTTTATTTTCTGCATTTTCATCCCTTCATGCCCAGAAAAAAGCAACTTTCGGTATCGGCGCGGGGATTAATGTTTCCGATATTTCGGATGCCTACCAGGGCCAAACCTACCCGACATCGGCTAAGGTTGCCTTTAAGGGTTATGTTTTTGCGGACCTGCGGCTCGCCAAATATTTTTCCATTGAAACGGACCTGGGATACGACGGAATGGGCTTCAAGGCCCAGCCACAGGGGGGAGGAACAGAGGTTGATTTTTCCATAAATTATTTAACACTATCCATTTTACCGAAAATTCATATCAAGCAATCCGGTGTTGCATTTTTTGCCGGCCCGGCGTTTGGCATTTTGCTGAATTCAAAAGAATCAGCGATGGGAAATAGTATCAGTCAGGACATCTATAATTCAGTTGATGTATTTGCAGCTTTCGGAATGGAATATATTTCGCCGGTAGGCCTGGGTATTTCACTTCAGGATTATGCCAGGATTAACGAACATCGGCAAGACCACGGAAGATGGCGAGACATTGCATAATGTGGCCGTCGGAATCAACCTGGTATACCAGTTTCATTAAAAAAGGTAATTGCTGCTTACCTGGCGTGATATACTAAACACACCCGGTATATTTTATCCCTGACCCTCCTTTTTATCGGGAGGATCAGGGATAATTTATTTATATATTATTTGGTGGAACAACATATAAAATACCACATCTTTTAACAACTACCGGATAGTAAAATTCAGAAGAAGCTTTTCCATAAAAAATGGAATGAAGAAAGCAATATGAAGCAACAGAGAAATGAACTGCATCCGAAATATTTCAGGCGTTTGGCTGTTTCACTATCAGACCATATATAAACAGGTCTTTAATTTGAAAACCTTCGTATTCGAACTCCAATCGAACTCCAATCGAACTCGTATCGAACAAGAAAGACGCCTGGCAGATCGGATTGGATGCAGGCTGTATTAATCAGCAGCGGACCTCGTATGATCTGTCAGAACCGCCGACACGGGTAATTTTGAGAGGAAGGGCTTATATTGTACATATAACGTTGCCAATGCCTTCAGCCTTGAAATTTCCCTACCGGTACCGGGTAATTGTACTTTTATATTTTTTGGTCCTTATTACTTATCTGGACAGGACTACAATTTCTCTGGTCGGTATCCGGATTAAGGCTGCTTTTCATCTTAGCAATACCCAGTTCGGCTGGGTCCTCGGATCTTTTGCATTGGCATATGCGCTTTTCGAGATACCGACAGCGGTATGGGGAGATCGGATCGGACAAAAAAGAGTTTTCCTGAGAATTGTGATCTGGTGGTCCGTCTTTACGGCATTGACCGGCGCGATCAATGGTCTCACCAGCCTGATCATCGTCCGCTTTTTGTTTGGTGCCGGTGAAGCCGGTGCCTTTCCAAACTGTTGTGGTGTTATTTCCAGATGGCTGCCGGCAACAGAAACCTCGAAGGGCAATGCCTGGATCTCCATGGGTGCCAGTTCCGGAGCGGCCGTAGCCCCTTTGATCGTTATTCCCATAGCATCAGCATTTGGGTGGCGGGCGCCGTTTTTTGTCAATGCGGGGATTGGGTTGATCTGGGTATGGATATGTTATCGCTGGTTCAGGGATCATCCCGGAGAAATGAAAAAAATACCCGCGAAAGAAAAAGAATTCATCGAACAGAACCGCTCATTTATCAGCCATCATGAATCTTTTCAGTGGCGGCAGACATTCCGTAATCCGATGCTTTGGGCGCTGTTCATATCCTATTTCTGTATTCAGTGGGCCAATTATTTCTTCCTGAGCTGGATGCCGAACTATCTTCAGGAAGGCAAACATTTCAGTGAACAGGAAATGAAATCAACTACTTCGAATCTGTTTGCCTTTGCGATCGTTTCTGCCTTTTTATGCGGGGTTTTCAGTGACTGGCTGGTGATACGTAAAGGAAACCGCTTTACCAGGAGAACGATCGCCCTCCTTTCCTGCACTTGTATGGCGATACTGATTTTCGTATCTGCCCGTTCAACCAATCATTCCCTGGTTTCCGTTAGTCTGATCTCGGCCTATTTCTTTTTGCCGCCGGTTACGCTTAACAGTTATTCAACCTGTGTTGATATCGGTGGTGACCGCGCAGCAACGATCGCCGGTATTATGAATTTTTTCGGACAAGCCGGTTCATTTGCCATGGGCGTTATATTTGGGACAATCGTAGACCTTACCCATAGCTTTGAAGCGCCACAGTTTGTAATGGTTGGTGTACTGGTTATCTGCAGTCTTTGCTGGATGGGAATTGACGCCTCAAAAAAAATCAGGCTATCTCCGGAAAATCAGGTGTAGTTTATACCGCCGTCCCTGCAGCCCGTCAGGCTGGTCTGCCAGGGATTATAAGATTAGTCGATCAGATTATTTTTCACGGCAAAGAAAACCAGACCGGCGGTGTTTTTAGCGCCGAAACGTTCCATGAGCCGGTCTTTAATCGCTTCCACTGTACGGGGGCTCACTTCCAGTTTTTGGGCGATTTCCTGGGCAGTAAATTCCATACAAATGTATTTTACCACTTCCCGTTCGCGTTCGCTCAGGGTAACTTCCGTATTGAGGTTGGGAATCACTTTGGTTCGGGCATGTGATTTCTTAAGCAGGATCCGGTTCACAAAATTATTGAGATAATATCCTTTGGAAGAGACTTCCATGATCGCACGTTTGATTTCGGAAGGGTCTGCACTTTTCAGTAAATATCCGTTGGCACCGATTTCCATCATATGGCTGACGAAGCGTTCGTCTTCATACATGGTAAGGGCAATGATATGGATCTGCGGGTATAATTTGGCGATCGATCTTGGTGGTTTCGATACCATCTTTCAGTGGCATGCGCAGATCCATCAGGATAACATCCGGCTGGGATACCGGCAAGTCCGTCGAGCAGTTCCTGTCCATTCTCCGCTTCCTGAACGAACTTGATATTGCTGTATGCGCGAAGCGAAAGGATTACGCCTTTGCGGAATATTTTATGATCATCGGCAATGGCAACTTTGATAAATCCCATAGGTATTGTATCTTCTTACAACTAAAATTAAGCATTAATTGCTTTCATTGGCCGGCTTCAAATCATCTTCCCGGTTCATTTCGATGGTCACCTTATAATAGGTTTGCGACATATCCTTTTCAAAGAAAATTTTGCCCTGAAGCACTTTTAGCCGGCTCTGGATATTTTTTAAACCCAGTCCGACATTGCTTTTGCCCAGTTTCTCAAAATCAGTCTGTGTAAGACCGCGTCCGTCGTGATGCATTCGGATAAAAAACCGCTGGCCGCTGGTATTCTGGGTAAGATGTATAAAACTGGCGTTACTGTGTTTGAGGATATTATTGATCAATTCCTGAATGATCCGGAAAATAATGAGCTCATTTTCTGCTTTCAGCCGTTCCCGGTAGTCGTGAAACCGGGAGCTGGCATTCATGCTGCCGGATCCGCTGATTTTCTGGAACAGGTCATTCACCGCCGATTCAAGCCCAAAATTCTTCAGGGTCGGAGGCATCAGGCTATGGGAGATATTTCGGATGAGCTGAATGGTATCGTCGATGATCTGTTTGGCGTTGTAAATACTTTGGAGCTGGGTTTGTTTGTCCAGGTTAACAAAATTTTCGTTCAGGTAAAGCCTTGCCGTTGCGAGCAGGGGACCGGCATCATCGTGCAGGTCAGCTGCAATGCGCTGGCGTTCTTCTTCCTGGAGCCGGATGGAGGCATTTAGCAGAGTCTTTTGCTGATCCTGCTCCATGCGCTGGAGTTGTTGCTGGTAGCGGATAACCTTCCGCTGGTGAAAGCTGATGAATACGATCAGTCCAATGGTTAGGGCCAGCATACCGATGGTGCCGAAAAACAGCACCATCGAAATATTGTTGTCCGAGGTTGAAACTTGCAGTAGTACCATTAGTAAGGGCAGGGTTTTGGTGATGATTTTTTACCGGTCGTTCGGGCTGGTAAAATCAACAGAATGGCTTTCAGGGGGTTTAGGTTTTTGCTGATTGTAAAATAGTATAAATGCGGATGAAAAGATCAGATTCATTAAAATATTTGAATAACTACTAATACTCCAATATTTCTGCATTTCATTTATTGTAAATCTGATTTGAAATTATAGTTAAAAAAAGGTACTTGAAATACTTAATAAGAATAGCAATTACAATTAAAAATACCGGAGTAAAAATATTTACTGGTTCGAATGTAGGTTTCATTATATTTATAAAATAACAAAGAGATAGAATAAGAAGAATTACTAAGACCAATTGCGCTCATTGATTGAATTGAATTGATCATGTATCTAGATCTTAAAGTGAAAAAATGAAAAAATAACGTAAAAAAGAGAAAGTAAAACGATAGTAGACCTTAATAAGTCTTTGATTTATAATTAGATAAAAAAAGTAAGAAAGAAAAATATTTTCAAAAACTACCATAAAAATTCCAAACAAGAAATCTATGTTCTGACGCCCAAATTGAAATTGCACAGAAATAAGTCAAAATGAGAAAGACAATATGCAATAAATAAAAAAAACCCATAATTCTTTTGATGCTTTCTTTTTACAGAAAATAACAAAAAAAATAATGGGTAATAGCGGACGAAAGAATTCTTATTTTTTCTAGCACCTAATTTTCGATATTATTCAAATATAGAGACTTAGATGCAGATTTACAAGTAAGTTGTAAATTATTAATCAAATTAGTTAAACCAATTCATAGGTTTTGGTACAAGCAACTGATCGCCAATCGATAGCTTTGATCACTGCAAGTTTACCATCTATCATTTACGTTGTAATTTCAATAATACTTTTTCCTTTTGCATCAATTCCAACATAAACCAAAGTTTTTCGCCTGCTTCATTTAGTGCGTCAAAAAAACGCAATTCCTACACAACCTGGTTGGGACAAAACTTGATTCAATAATATTTTTTCCAATGATATAAGAATGAGATTCATCTAAGTGTATACTTATCGTGATGATCTTTAACCATTTTGGCGGCTAATTCATGAGTAATTTCTTCACCAATGGCTTGGAAATCAATCTTTTCCTTAACGAGTAATTCTTTATTCATAATCAGAGTTTTAAAGATTTTTTACCTGAAAGACTACGTAATTAAACCCTAAAAAAAAGATTCAACAACGCTTAGGATAAAGGTTAAAAACCCTTAAATTGCCTGAGATTCAGACCAGTAGAGGGTTCTAGTAAATATACGAAGAAATTTTACCAATACAATTAGCGTAAAGTTCCGGGAGCCGAATCGTATTTTTACGGTCGGTTTTTTAGATTTTAACAATGGTATAGGGGGAGAATCAGCGTCTTATCCCCAAATAGACAGTATGTTGTGGATAAATAGAAACACTTAGATGAGCAGGCAGGATTTTAAAAACGGGGACTTTTGCGTAAACCAGAAATCAGACTTTGCGGAAATCGCAATTAATCAAGTGTTTCCGCGTTTATTTTGAGTAAAAATTAAAAAGAAGTTGACTGATACCGGACTTTTTGGTTTTTCAAGGATTTGGAAAATCTTACTGGACGGTAAGTTTGGACATTGGATGGTTTGACAAGTGCGTTATCAATCAACTATCTGAATCAAATATACATTTAACAGAATATTTTTAGCAGCGCAATATTGCTCTATTTCAAATATTCAGTTTTTACCTTATCCCACGTAAAATTGCTATACATTAACATGGCTAATGCTATATTATAATAAATCATCATAATCTAACGCATAGTAACAATTTTACAACCAACCCCTTATGAGCGTGGAATTAGTAATTAAAGTAGCCATTGCCGACGATCACAAGATTTTTAGGGACGGTATCAAAATGGCACTAAAGGATAAGGATTATTTGAAAATTATATGGGAGGCGGAAGACGGCAGGGACCTTGTTCATAAAATGCAATTAAAGAAGCCGGATGTCTTGCTGATGGATATCCGGATGCCCGAAGTGGATGGAATAAATGCGATCGGAATTTTAAGAAAAGAATACGAAGAAGTGAAAATCATCGTACTTACTATGTATGATGATCAGGAAATGATTTCCAAAATGATGGAAATGGGCGCAAATGCCTATCTGACCAAAACTACAGATCCGGAGGAAATATATCAGGCCATTCTCGCCTGTATGAATGATGATTTTTATTTTAATGACCTGGTGAATAAAGCTGTCCTTTCGAAATTGCAGACCAAACGACAGGTACGTCAGTTTTATCCTGATCCAATAAAGTTCTCGGAAAAAGAAGTGAAAATTTTAAAACTTTTAGCGCAGGATAAAACAACGGAAGAAATTTCCAAAGAAGTTTTTTTGAGTCCCCGGACCATCGAAACGATTCGCCAAAATATGAAAACAAAAGTGGGGGCAAAGACCATTGCCGGACTGATCATGTACGGTATGAGAAATAAATTAATTGATTAATAAGTTAATCGTTACAATTCCGCTTCTTACTGCATACATCGCTAAACCCACCCTGCTTTTTACATTGAGTTTGATAAATAAAGCATCCCTGTAATTGTCAATTGTTCTTGGACTTATCTGCATTTTGTGGGCAATTTCCTTATAAGTCAGTTCAGAAGAAACCAGTTTTAAAAAAGACAATTCATTATCATTTAAAATTACAGTTCCCCAGGTTGAATTTTTAGCTCCATGGTTTTTCATAAGGTTAAATAATCTGCCGGTAATGGTTTGGGAACAATATGTTCCGTTTGATATTATACAATGAAGAGCATGTCTCAATTCTCCCGGCGGAATGTCTTTTTTCAGGAAACCCCTGACCCCGGCTTTTATCAGGTGGATTAGGATTCCGCATCGTACATAGTAAGTACCAGAATTTTGATTTCAGGATGGTTTTTTGAAATCCATTGGGTTGTTGCATGTCCATCCATTTCAGGCATATTTAAATCGAGGAGAAGAATCTCAGGGATATTTACAGGATTTAATTTTGCAATGAATTCTTTTCCATTTTCAGCAACCACTGAAACTGTAAATTCCTCAAAGGAATTGATCACTTTTGCTAAGGCATCTCTTATCAAATTGTGATCATCAACTAATCCTATTTTCGTCTGGACTTGTGTCATTGGTTAAGAATTAAATTAATTAATAGGGTGTTGTTACACTGATCTTGGTTCCGTTGCCGATTTTACTATCAATTTCAAATTCTGCTTCAATTAATTTTGCCCGGTGTTGCATATTGTATATTCCATTTATTCGGGCGGATCCGGAAATCTGATCTTGTAAACTAAATCCTTTCCCATTGTCATTGATTTGTAATTTCAAATGAGCCTGATTATAGGAAAGAGTGATATAAATATCATTTGCTGCGGAATGTCTGATTATATTATTAACCGCTTCCTGCAGGATTCGGAACAGGATGATTTCTTTCGTTTCGTTTAAACTGACAAATTCTCCATTAATATTGAAATGAATATTGAATTTACCACCTCTTTGTAAAAATCCAACCTGCATTTCGATCGATTTTTTTAGACCTCCTTTTTTAATAATTTCGGCATTCATTGTTCTGGACATATGTCTGAGATCATCTAGGGCTTTTTCTAAAATATCTGAAATTTCAGTAATGCTCTCCTTTGCCTCATCCCTTCTCTCCAGATCCAGGGTGCCGAGGCCCAATTTGGCCAATGATAGAATCTGGCCGACATTGTCATGGATCTCCCGGGCAATTTCCTGAAATGTCTGCTCCTGAATTTCCAACTGGGCCTTGTATAATTCCTTTTCATAGTTCGCTTTTACTGTCACTAAATCAAGTTCAAATCTTTTCTGTTTTTTCTGAACAAAAAATAAAATTATTATAATGAATGTTATCATTACAATAATATAAATTATCATAAAAATTAGAAATATTATCGTTGCTGATCCGGTATTGGGCATAAATAAGCTTTCATAAATGAAACTATAAGTAACTATAACTACTAACAATTAAAATACTTAGGATTTTATTAAATCCCGGTGATAGGTAGTACAACGTAAACCAGCTGAAGAATGTCGGAATTGATATGCTAAAATAAAATAACAACCCACAAGTTGAAATAAAATTGGCATCGGATTTCAAACTAATTAGGAGATTCGATTTCAAAAGTTCATAAATGTAAAAGAGACATGGAATTGTAATAAGTAAACTTTCAATTCCATACAGAGTAGGATCAAATGAAAATATTGCGTCCTTTCTTATGAGCCAGTATGCTATACAAATAGAATAAATAAATTATAAAGAAGAATTATTATCAATTTCCTTAGGATGGGTTTCTTTATATTGAAGTATAGGAAATAGTAAATTAGAAAAATCTCTAAGAGGGTTTGAATATTGAGAATTAAGCTCTCTATTCTCTGCTTAAAGACAAAATCTAGTAGGTAACTCACTATTGATACCACTATGTAAATCTGTATTGGAAATAACCGTTTATTCCCTTTGCGATAAATGCTGATGATAAATGTAGTTATTAGCAGACCCAGGGTGAGCCATCCCAAAATGCTTATTGAAATATCCATTTAAGCGTCTTTTAGCGACCCAACGAATATATAAGCAGAATTCAGAGGTTGTTGGGTTAAATCACCCTTTTTTAGTAAAATTTATTTGGTATTACTGGCGGGGGAGGGAGAGGCACAAAAAAACCTGCTTTTCTAAAGACCGGAATCTTGTAAAAAAGCAGGCAGTTACATGATGAACCTAACAATCGGTTTCAACAGGATTGGAATGTGGTCGGTTGGTTTTTCATAGGCCGTCTATCTGTAAACCAGGTCTTGGCGGAACAAGGTATATGTAGAGAAACGGTATGTTTGGAAAAAAGAAAAAATAAGTTGATTGACATTGGACTTCGCGTGGCTTTCGGTGGATATTGGAAACTCTTTATGGACGGTAATTCTCTGGATATTGGATTTCTAAGGTTGCTTATTCCCGTCAATCAACTTATACCAAATGTATAACCTTCCCTTAACCCCTTCAAGAGCAGGTTTCCTCGTTTTTAACAGTTCGGCTTTTACGGCGGTATACGTAGATTTGCTAGCTTAGCGTAGTTCATTGACTATATACCGGCGTAGTTTAACCACGTAAAATTTGGTATCCAGTATAATCCGAAATCTGTTAATTTCGTAGTTTCCCTATAGTAACTGTCACCAATATTTATCATTTTGAGTGTCGGTATGCCCAGGCAACCCCCCAAAATTCACCGTATGAAAAAACCTGAACTGAACGGAACCATAAAAGTGATTATCGCCGATGACCATGCCCTGTTCCGGGCCGGCGTAAAAACCGCACTTTCCATAAAAAAGGATGTCGAACTCATCGCAGAAGCCGACAATGGAATGCAATTGCTTAACCTGCTGAAACATATGGAGCCGGACGTTATCCTTCTGGATATCCAGATGCCGATCATGGACGGAATTGCCACACTTCCGGAGATCCGTAAACTTTACCCCCATATAAAAGTGATTATGCTTTCCATGCATAACGAACATTCCATGATCTCCAAACTGATGGAGATCGGGGCTAACTCTTACCTGACCAAAAACACCGATTCCGAAAATATCTATAATGCCATCAAAGACCTGTTACGAACAGGAATTCTACTTCAACGAACTTACCAATAAAGCGCTTTTAACGGGCTTGCGTACCAGACGAGTGGAACCCAGTATTCCGCAGGAAGCTAACCTGACCGAAAAAGAAACCACCATCCTTAAAATGATGTGTGAGGAAAAAACGACCAAGGAAATCGCAGACCTGGTCGATATCAGCCCCCGTACAGTGGAAGCCATCCGCGATAAACTCAAAACCAAGACCGGTGCCAAATCCATGGCCGGACTGGTGATGTATGCGGTGAAAAACGGGATAATCGAGCAACCCTGAGGAAAGTGTGAGAGTATGGGAGTGTGGTGAGGTTAATCTGGGAAAGGCGGATTTATCAATTTGGGGGAAGATCCTTAAGGCGTTCTTATAATAGATCTTTTTAAGCACATCATCGGGAAGTCCGAGTCCATACATATTCCAGAAAGCATGATATTTTCTCAACGGAGGGAAGTATTCATCATCTGGTTTCCAGCATCCTGAAATAAAAACCATATTCCCGCACTGACCAGGTATCTTTTCCAAACATGATCCGGTCCTGGTATTTGATAAAAAATTTTCTTGCCGTTACCGGCTCCCTTCCGATCTCTTCCATTATTGCTGCAAATTCGATGTACACATTGGGCAGGCTGTCCAGCATGGCTCCCAGTGCAGCGAGGTTATTGGCCATCCATCCAAAATGTGCTGCGATGAATATCGTATTCCGATGCTTGGCGAAAATATGATGCTGTTCATCCATCACCTCTTTCCAGCCGGGATATTCAGGAGAAGGTCTGGCCCGGTCCGGATGAAGTTTTAATTCAAGCCAGCGTTCATTGGTGTTATCCATCTTATCAAAAAAAGGACTGGGCTCACCGGTATGGATCAGCACCGGTATTTTCAATTCACCACATTTTTCCCAGACCGGATCCAGCCGGGGATCATCTACGGTAAGTCTTTTTCCGTTTTTATCCTTTACCTCCAGTCCCAGGTCTTTATAAATTTTTAATCCCGCTGCACCGTTTTTGACATCGTTCTCCAGCGCGGCAACGGCATGTTTTGTCCAATCGGGATTGTCTATTCCGCCGAAATCGATATTGGTAAAGACGAGCAATCTGCCCTTGCCATTATTTTTTACATTGGATAAGGCTCCGTTCAGATGGGATAGTCCGCCTTCGTTAAACGTATTGCCCCCATAGTTGTCATGAAAAATATCACCTCCACGGCCACTCAGATTCACCATGACCTGCATATTGAGCGAATTCATATCTGAGAGGAGGGACGCTAAATCCTGGTTGGGCATTCCCCACTGATGGTTGTGGACATCTACAAACGGGTATTTGGCTTTTTTTATCAGATGTTCGGGAACCACCAGGGTGGATTTTGGAGTATAGGACTCCATATTCATATCCTGCTGGGCACAGGAAGACATACTGAGAGCCATCAGGCAAAGAACAGAGCAAAATAATTTCATGCTTAAATGTAAGGCAGATTGTCACTCCCTGCTCACCGTTCATAAAAAACGGGATGCTCCAGACCGCTGACTCTGGTTTTAAGCATCATTCACTCTTCAGGCTCTTCACCGGATTGGCCATAGCAGCCCGGATGGCCTGGTAACTGACTGTTAGCAGGGTAATGAGCAAGGCCCCCAGACATGCGGCTACAAAGATCCACCAGGAAAGAGTTGAATGATAGGTATAGTGTGAAAGCCAGTTTCCCATTAAATAAAATGAAAGCGGCACAGCAATGGCCAGGGAAATCAACACGAGCCCCAGGAAATCCCTGGAAAGCAATCCCCATAAATTCGCAACGGATGCACCCAACACTTTGCGTACCCCGATTTCTTTTATTCGTTGTTCTGCCATAAAAGAAGCCATTCCGAATAATCCGAGACAACTGATGAATATGGCCAGGATGGCGAAGAAACCTGACAGCTTTCCGATCCGTTCCTCATCTCCGAATTTTTTTGCATAGGCTTCATCCGCGAACTGGAAGTTGAAGGGTTCAGCCGGGCTATATGCCGAAAAGACTTTTTTTATTTTATCCAGGGAAGCGGTGGCGCTGGATCCGGGTTTCATTTTTAATAATATATAGGAGTCGGGATTCGATTCGATATGGAACAGCTGGGGCCGTATTTCCTGATAGGGATCTTCGATGATCATGTCTTTAATGATGCCGATTATTTTATAGGGTTGATCGTCCCAGGATAGTGTTTCTCCAAGCATATTTTTTAATCCGATAAATTTTGCTGCGGTTTCATTGATCACAAATGCAGCCGTATCGGAGGCAAATGATTTTGAAAAATCCCTTCCGTCTATAAACTGCCAGCCCACAGTTTTACCATATCCGTAAGTAACGCCGGTATTCGGAAAGTCCACTGCCAGACCGGCATCCTTCCCCTTCCAGTTGAATCCGCCGTTTGTATTCCAAACAGCCGTAGTGGGCCCTGCTGCTTCGGTCATTTCAACAATGGCACCCGATTGCAGCAAATCGTTGCGCACAGCCTCGAAATGATTGTGAATTTCCGGGGTGAGCAGGGGAGCCATCACCAATCCGTCACGGCTGTATCCTACCGGCCTGTCCTTGGCAAACTGGATCTGGCGAAAAACCACGATCGTTCCAATAATTAAAATAACCGATACAGAAAACTGCAGTACAACCAGCAGTTTCCGGGGAATCGCTGCAAATCTTCCGGCCTGAAAACTTCCTTTTAAAACTTTTACCGGTTGAAAAGACGATAAATACAACGCCGGATAACTTCCCGCAATCAGGCCGGTGATGGCCGTGAACCCAAAGCAGCAAATCCAGAACAGGGGACGGGTCCAGAGAATCTTCATGTCCTTATCGGCTACAGTATTGAAAGCCGGTAGCATAATGCTTACCAGGATAAGTGAAATCAAAAAGGCAAGGAATGCCACCATGATGGATTCCATGTAAAACTGTTTGATCAATTGCTGGCGCAGGGATCCTACCGCTTTACGTATTCCTACTTCACGGGCTCTTTTTTGCGAACGCGCCGTGCTCAGGTTCATAAAATTGATACAGGCAAGAATCAGGACAAACACACCGATGATGCCGAAAAGCCAGACATATTGTATTCTTCCGCCAACATTTTTACCATTCTTAAATTCTGCATACAGATGCCATTTACTCATCGGCTGCAGAAAAAGTTGCGGATTATATCTGCGGTCTTCCTTTGCCACTTTCCGCAGTTTGGTATCCTTTATTTTGTTGGAAAGGACCTGCATATCCGCATTGTCTGCAATCTGAACAAATATCTGGAATGAATTAGATCCCCAGTTTTCCATTCTTTCTTTGGAAAAATTATCCTTTACAATTTTCAACTGCCAGGGAGAAATGAAAGCCATATTGGAAAACCGTGTGTTTCGGGGCAGATCGGCGTAAACACCCGTAACCTTCACATTCAGTTTATCATCCATCCGGATCATTTTATTCATCGGATCCGAATCCCCAAAAAGTGCCTTGGCCATGGAGGCAGATATCAGTATAGAATAGGTTTCCTTCAAACCATCCCTTGTCCCCTTCAGCATTTGCAGGTCCAGCATCTCCGGTGCCCTGGGTTCGAAAAAATTTCCATCCTTAGTGATTTTTTTATCTCCTGCAGTAAGGAAATGGGTTTCCGTCCAGGACGACATCAGGATATATTTAAAATCACTGCCATAGTTCCTGCGCAATTCTTCACCCAACGGAAAAGGCATAGAAACCCAGGTGCCGATATCCCCGTTGATGGTATTGTTCTGAGTCACCTGGGCTATCCGGTCATAGGCGGGATTGTATTTTTCGAATGACAGTTCATCCCAGATCCATAGACCAATACTCATGGCCACAGACATGCCAACAGACAGCCCGATGATATTGATGGCCGAATGTGCTTTGTTCTTTATCAGGTTCCTCCAAGCAGTGATAAAATAATTCCTCAGCATAATGTAATTTTTGTAAGCCTTAAGCCTCATGCCTCACGCCTCAAGCTTTTAACAGGTATAATGCCAATCCGTATTTTCTTGTGAATCAGAACGATAACTACAGATAAGGACTCCGGACTGCACGGTTTCGATACGATGGATGTCCGTTATCAGCAATAATTTACTGATTTAAGCGGCGGTGGCCGGGAAGCACAAAATGATCAAATCCTTTACCTTCGGAGCAATACCGAATGAACCAACTCATCAATTTTAACGGAAATCTTGTTGACTCCAAAATCCCGGTGGCACTGGCTTCAAACCGCAGCCTCCGTTTTGGGGATGGTCTTTTTGAAACGATGTTTTGGGACGGGCATCAGATCAAAAACCTCCACTTCCACCTGGACCGTCTGTTTCAGGGTTTGGATATATTACAATTCGACCTGACCGGGGGCTTTTCAAGAATATTTATTTCTGAAGAAATTGAAAAACTCAGTTTAAACAATAGCAGGGATGTAAAAGCGAAAGTACGGCTGAATGTTTTCCGGGAAGACGGAGCTGCTTTGTTTCCCATTCAAAATAAGCCCGGCTTTATTATAGAATCTTCCATTTTTCCCGAACCCAGTCCGTTGCCGCTGAGGATAACCTTTTATGAAGGGGAAAAAAAATATCCAGGTGTTCTCAGCAATCAGAAAACCAATAATTATCTGTTGAATATACTTGCTCTTCAGCATGCGAAGGAAAAAGGTTTTGACGATGCGCTTATTCTGAATAGTCGTGGCAATATATGCGAAGCCAGCACCAGTAATGTGTTTCTGTTTCAGAAAGGGGTGCTTTTCACACCTGCACTATCCCAGGGTTGTGTAGCCGGAACGAAACGAAGGGAAATGCTTGAAATATTACCCGGTCTCGGTTTTCAGGTAGAAGAAACCATTATCACCCGGGAAATGGTATTTGAATCGGAGGAAGTATTTCTGACAAATGCCATTGGCGGTATCCGGCCCGCCATCTGTATAGACAATACTTATTATACCCGTGAACTCACAGGAACCCTGGAAAGATTACTGAAAGTATAAGAGTATAGGAGGAAAGTATAAGAGTAAAAGAGTATAGGAGTATAACATCGTTAATTTGACAATTTTACTCTTATACTCTTATACTCTTATACTATTTTAGTCCGATTATAAATATCAACCAGCAAATCCACCGCCCTTCTTCCTTCTTCTCCCAGGGACAGGCTGAATTGATTTACATAGAGATCAATATGCTGGCGCATTACCGATTCCTGCATCTCCTGGGCGTGCTGAATAACATAGTCTGAAAGATCCGGATAATAAGCTTCGGCATAAGCCACACTGTCCCGGATTAAGCGATCAATTTCCGAACGGTCCTTTGCCGGAAATGTATTGCGCATTACGATACCTCCTAAAGGAATGGGTGACTTCGTTTTTTGTTCCCAGTATTCACCGAGGTCCATTTGTTTTATCAGGCCTTTCTGCATATAGGTAAAACGATTTTCATGAATGATTACCCCGCAGTCCACGTCCCCGTTCAATACGGCCCCTTCTATCTGCGAAAAAATCATGAACTTTTTTTTCCTGACCTGGGGGAATGCCATACTAAATAACATATGGGCCGTGGTATGCTCACCGGGAATGGCAACCGTAAGCTGGTGCATGTCTTTCAGCAGAATCTGGTTCCTCGAAATGAGCAGCGGGCCTACGCCTTTTCCAAGGGCTCCGCCGGCATCAAGCAGGGTGTAATGATCCCGCAGCAGGGGCCAGACGCCATAGCTGATTTTGCTTAGGTCCAGTTTTTTTTCCAAAGCCCACCGGTTCAGTGTCTGCACGTCTTCCATGATTACTTCAAACTCAAAATCTCCCGTGTCAATTTTCCGGTTGACCAGGGCATCAAAAATAAAGGTGTCGTTCGGACAGGGACTAAATCCTAAAGAGAGTTTCATCGGCTTTTTCTAATTTTTGAAGCAGGCTAACCAGCACGGTATGAAGGTTTTCAAGGGCTTCTTTCATTTTCCATCTGCGTTTGTCCCTGTCTCCCAAAACATTCGATACTGCCCTGAGTTGCAGGAAAGGAATCTTTTCCATCAGGCAAACATAGTGAAGGGCTGCCCCTTCCATGCTTTCAACAACCGGAACCTGAATTCGTTGAAATCCGGGACTATCAGACGATTTAATTTCATTCACGGTCATGCCTTCCATGGTGGGGAGGCCGGTCCATTCTAAAAAATGCAGGTAGGGGTTTTTCAACTTACCCTCCTGAAATGGATACCGGTCGGCTTTATCCAGACCGAGGTCAAAAAGGGACTGAAACCCACTTTTTTCCCTGGCGCCCAGGTCAGCAATGGTTTCTGAGTGTATAGCAAAGGTTTTTCCCAGATCCCCGGCTGAACTGGAGCCTCCAATGCCTGCCTGAATCACCAGGTAAGGGCGGTGTTCCCTGATTTTTTTTTCCAGGGCATAGGCTGTTTGTAACTGACCTATCCCGCTGATCAACAAATCCGGTATTGGGACGTTATGGGGAACAGGGAGATGCTTCAGCCAATCGATCGATTCACTGATTTCAAATTCCGTGGCCGCCATCAGGAGCAGAAGCATGTGCAAATATCCGGAAACCTGTCCAATCCGGCCGAACCATTACCTTTGCAAAAATTTTTCTTTAAATGGTCTTTCTTACCAGAATTGAACATTTTAATGCTGCACATAAACTTTATAATCCGCAGTGGACAAGGGAAAAAAACGAAGAAGTTTTCGGAGCTTGTGCAAATGAAAACTGGCATGGCCATAACTATGAGTTATACGTGACCGTTAAAGGAGAACCGGATCCCGATACGGGATTTCTGATGGATGTGAAGAAACTGAGTAATATTATCAAAGAAAGAGTCACGGAAAAGCTGGATCACAAAAATCTCAATGTGGAAGTGGATTTCCTGAAAGGGAAAATGTGCTCTACGGAAAATCTGGTTAAAGGGATCTGGAACGAGTTGAATGGACAGTTGCCATCTTCTGTTTCGCTGCATTCGGTAAAACTGTATGAAACTCCCCGCATTTTTGTAGAATATTTCGGATAACCACCATGGAAAGAAAAGTAGCCATATTCAGAAAAGAACATTTCAATGCGGCGCATCGTTTATTTGTGCCGGGCTGGACGGACGAACAGAACTTCGAAATGTTCGGGAAATGTTCCAATCCGCATTATCATGGCCATAACTATGAACTGGTTGTGAAAGTAACCGGGTCGCCGGATCCGGTGACCGGATATGTGATCAACCTTTCTACTTTATCCGGCATTATCCAAGAGCATGTACTGGCAAAATTTGATCATAAAAACCTGAATCTCGATACCCGTGAATTTGCCAGCCTCAACCCGACAGCAGAAAATATCGTAATCGTTATTTACGAAATCCTGCGAAAACAACTGGATGCATCGCTGGATCTTTCTGTCCGGTTATATGAAACGGAAAGAAATTTTGTGGAATACCCTGTTTAAGCGTGAAGCGTGAGGCTTGAGGCGTGAAGCTTAAGGCGTCTAATAAGTCAGGAGAAGGTTCGTGATAAGGTTTTGAATGCGGGCCTGTAAATTCAGGAAAAGCAGATTAATTTACAAATAAAGCTTCAGGCCTCACGCCTTAAGCCTTAAGCATAAAAAATGGCGTATAAAAAAACAGAACAGTACGACGAAAAAACCACATCTTCCCTGATCGTGAATTATAAAGATATTCTAAAGCATTTGGGAGAAGATCCCCTGCGGGAAGGTCTTGATAAAACACCGGAACGTGTAGCGAAAGCCATGCAGTTTATGACCCAGGGATATGGGCTGGATGCGAATGCTATTCTGGATTCGGCCAAATTTCACGAACCCATGAGTGAAATGATTATTGTGAAAGATATCGAACTGTATAGTCTGTGCGAACATCATATGCTGCCCTTTTTTGGTAAAGCACATGTTGCCTATATTCCCAACGGCTGGATTACCGGTCTGAGTAAGATTGCCAGGGTGGTGGATGTATTTGCCCGCCGTTTGCAGGTGCAGGAAAGGCTTACCACCCAGATTTTACATGCCATCCGGGACACCTTGCAACCCCTGGGGGCTGCCGTAGTGATCGAGGCTTCCCACCTTTGTATGATGATGCGCGGCGTGCAGAAACAAAATTCGGTTACGACAACTTCGGCCTTTTATGGTCAGTTTGAGAAAAATGAAACCAGATCGGAATTCATCAAGCTTATTTCTTCCCACCTGAACTAAGCCAGTAAAGATTTTCTTTGTTGAGTCGGTGCTTTGTGGCAAATTTGTTTTTTAACCTCTACCTCTGAATATGAAGCATGCATATATTTTTCCTGGACAGGGTTCTCAGTTTCCGGGAATGGGATTGAACCACTATGATAAAAGTGCTTTTGCAAAAAAGCTCTTTGAGCAGGGGAATGAAATTGCAGGCTTCAGGCTTTCGGACACGATGTTCTCCGGCTCAGAAGCAGACCTGAAACAAACCAACGTTACCCAGCCGGCTATTTTTCTGCATTCCGTGATTGCTTTCAAAACTGTCGATAATGCCCGTCCCGAGATGGTTGCGGGTCATTCATTGGGAGAATTTTCTGCCCTGGTGGCAAATAGTGCATTGTCTTTTGAAGATGGTATGCGGCTGGTCATCGTCCGTTCTTCTGCCATGCAAAAAGCCTGTATTTCCAATCCCGGAACCATGGCTGCTGTACTTGCGCTGGATGACGCGAAGGTGGAAGCCATTTGTAAAGAAATTGAATCCGAAACGGGAGAAGTGCTGGTTCCGGCAAACTATAATTGTCCCGGACAGGTCGTCATCAGTGGTTCATTGAAAGGGATTGAACTGGGTTGTGAAAGAATGAAGGCCGCCGGAGCCCGACGTGCCGTGATTTTATCTGTGGGCGGAGCATTTCATTCGCCCCTGATGGAACCCGCCAGAGAAGAATTAAAAGCGGCCATAGAAAAGACCACTTTTTATAATCCTTCCTGTCCCGTTTACCAGAATATTGTAGCGAAAGCAGTGATGGATAAAGAAGAGATTAAAAAAAACCTAATCGATCAGCTTACCGGCCCCGTCCGCTGGACCCAATCCATACGGGCCATGATCGCCGATGGTGGAAATCATTTTACTGAAATAGGTCCTGGTAAAGTGTTGCAGGGATTAATGGGTAAGATTGATAAGTCTGTTGCGACGGCAGGAGTGGAGTAGGGTTTGGATGATGGATGACGGTTGGCGGTTGGCGGTTGGCGGTTGGCGGTTGGCGGTTGGCGGTTGGCGGTTGGTAAAACATTTTTCGGAATGCAAATTACGAAAGCTTCGCGCCTTACGCCTCACGCTTCCAGCTTAAGAGAGCAATTCAGCCACTCTCCGTCCAGCTCAGCCCCATATTTTTTATAGAATTCGATGGCCGGTTCATTCCAGTCCAGCACCTGCCACATCATACCGGTCACTTTTAGTTTCCGGGCTTCGCTGATCGTTTCTTCAAATAATTTTTTTCCAATTCCCCTGCCGCGATATTCTTCTGTAACGATCAGGTCTTCCAGATATAATCGTAGTCCTTTCCAGGTGGAATAACGCATATACCAGAGACTGATTCCGATTATCTTTCCTGAATCATCAAGGGCTACGAGTGCCTGCCAAACGGGGTTTTCTCCAAAGCCGGCTTTTGTAAAATGTTCAAGGCTTACGGTTACGGCATCAGGTGCTTTTTCGAAAACCGCCAGTTCTTTTATCAATTCCATCATGCGCGGACAGTCTTCCGGAATGGCTTTGCGTATTTTTATTTCCATTGTTTAGATGACAGTAACGGTTGACGGTTGACAGTTGACAGTTGACGGAATGAATTTGGGAATTGCAAATGTAAAAAAGCTTTAGGCTTTGGGCTTTGGGCTTTAAGCCTAAAAGCCCCACTTCACCAGGGTCGCTCCCCAGGTAAATCCGCCTCCAAAAGCGGCAAGTACGAGGAGGTCGCCTTTATTAAGCTGATTTTCCCAGTCAGACAGACAGAGAGGGATTGTTCCTGCCGTGGTATTTCCATATCGCTCAATATTTACCATCACTTTTTCTTCAGACAATCCGATACGGTTCGCGGTGGCATCAATGATTCTTTTATTGGCCTGATGAGGCACCAGGTAGGCAATGTCGTTGCCGGTCAGATTATTTCTTTTTAAAAGTTCTTCACTTACATCGGCCATTCGGGTAACAGCAAATTTAAAAACCGGCTGGCCTTCCTGATAAATAAAATGTTCTTTACGGGCAACTGTCTCAACGCTGGCCGGCCGGAGGGAACCGCCGGATTTCATATGCAGATGAGCTTTTCCACTTCCGTCACTTTTCAGAATACTGTCCAGCACACCGAATCCTTCATAGTTGGGTTCCAGCAATACCGCACCGGCACCATCACCAAAAATGATACAGGTGCTCCGGTCGCTATAATCCACAATTGAACTCATTTTATCGGCCCCGACAACCACCACTTTGCGATAACGGCCACTCTCTACCAGGGATGCACCGGTTGTAAGGCTGTATAAAAATCCGCTGCAGGCTGCCAGCAGATCAAATCCCCAGGCATTGACGGCTCCTATTTTTTCACAAACCAGGTTTGCAGTAGAAGGGAAGAACATATCCGGGGTAACGGTTCCGACGATGACGCAGTCAATTTCTGACGGATCGATGCCTCTTTTTTCGCATAATTGAAGAACTGCGGGTACACAAAGATCGGAAGTGGCTTTATTCTGTCCTTTCAGGATCCTTCTTTCCGAAATGCCGGTACGCGTGCGGATCCATTCATCATTTGTTTCAACCATTTTCTCGAGATCGCCATTGGAAAGGATATCATCCGGTACATAGCCGCCGACTGCTGTAATTGCGGCAGAGATCTTTTGGGTCATCCGACAAAGATCGTGGGTTTTTATAAAATATTTACGCCGTTTAAAATACTATTTTCGCGCTTATGATAACCTTCCTCCGGGGCGATTTTATAGTTAAAACACCTGCACTCCTTCATATCGACGTGCAGGGGGTGGGATACGAAGTTCAGATCAGCCTCCATACATTCTCCCAGATGCAACACCTGGAGAAAGGACTTCTACATATTTATCACCAGGTAAAAGAAGACGACGAAGTTCTTTATGGGTTTTTTGAAACGGGCGAAAAAGAGATGTTTATCCAGTTATTAAGCGTGTCGGGAGTGGGTGCTTCCACGGCCCGAATGATGCTTTCCGCGATGAAACCGGAAGAACTGGCCATAGCTATTGTGCAGGGTCAGACCAAACAACTGGAAAGCATCAAAGGAATCGGGAAGAAATCGGCTGAAAGAATTATACTGGAATTGAAAGATAAAATTGGCAAGAAATTCTCCGGTTCAAATAATTCCCCATTGATATACAATACATTGGAGCATGATGCGTTGAATGCTCTGGTGTCCTTGGGCATTACCCGGCAGGTAGCCGAACAGGCTCTCAAAAAGCTGGCTCAGAATGCCCCGGTTCCACAAAAAGTGGAAGATATCATTAAGCAAGTTTTAAAAATCCTTTAGCCTATCGTAGGGATCTATACCTAACTAATTTTTGAAGAGGTTTGACCAGGCATCTGCTTCAGATTATCACTACCACGGTATGGTTCGCTGCCGTAACGGTTACTTTTTTGGTACCGTCCGGCGTCCGTGCGCAGAATGCCCCCGATACCAGTAAGCGCCCTTTTTCCGCAGACAGTCTTCATTACCCCATCCATGACCGTTATGGTGATCCGCTGAGTAATTACACGCCCAGTTCTTTCAATCTGAAAAACCCTTCCAATCTCAGGGATTCGATTGAATATGATCCGAAGACAAACCTTTACTATGTAGTGGAAAAAATAGGTAACAAATATTACCGCACTCCTACGGCATATACTTATGAGGAATACCTGAAGATATCCGGTAAACAGGCTGAGAACAATTATTTCCGTCAGCGTGCCGATATGTTGAGCGACCTCAACCGTCGCCTGGAACAGCCAAAACTTTATATAAACAGCAATAGTTTTTTCAACCGGCTTTTTGGAAATGGCAAAATAGATATCCGGCCGCAGGGGAATGTGGATATCCTGGCAGGTTATCAGGGACAGAATGTTCAGAATCCCACACTTCCGGAATCAGCCCGGAAAACCGGGGGACTGGATTTCAACCTGGATGCCAATGTGAATGTGCTCGGAAATATCGGCAGCAAACTCAAGCTGCCCATTTCCTATAATACCCAGGCATCTTTCGACTGGATGAATCAGCTCAAACTGGAATATACCGGCGGACCGGATGATATTGTGAAAAAAATTGAAGTTGGAAATACATCCTTCACTACGAAGAGTGCATTTATGGCCAGTCAGCAATCTCTTTTTGGAATTAAAACCCAGCTGCAGTTCGGAAAATTATTTGTTACCGGTGTCATCGCCAGTCAGCGTTCCCAAAGCCAGTCCACCACCTTGCAGGGTGGGGCCTCCCTGACAACCTATCAGTTTAAGGCAGATGACTACGATGAGAACCGGAACTTTCTGCTCGCGCAGTATTTCCGGACAAATTATAATAAGGCGATGTCGAATCTTCCTGTCATCAAGAGTCAGATTCAGATTCTTCGTATGGAGGTGTGGGTTACCAACCGGAATGGAACGGCAACCCAGGCAAGGCAGGTAGTGGGACTGATGGATCTTGGGGAACCAAAGCCTTATAATCCCAATGTTGTTTCCCTGACAAACCAGCCATTTCCATTTAACGATGCCAATAACGAATACCGTAACATCATCAACAATCCGGGCAGCAGGAGTTCTACCCAGGTTGTCGGCGTTTTAAGTTCCCTGGGCCTTACCCAGGTTCAGGACTACGAGCAGATTTATGCCCGTAAACTGAATCCGACAGACTATTCCTACAATCCGCAGGTCGGATTTATTTCCCTGAACCAGACCCTGCAACCCAATGATGTGCTGGGTGTGGCATTCCAGTATAGTTTCAATGGAAGGATCTACCAGGTAGGAGAATTTTCGCAGGATATACCGCCTGATACCACACTCGGAAATAATCCGGGGGCCCAGAAAGTGCTTTACCTGAAATTATTGAAAGCCACTTCCCAGCGAACCACACTTCCCATCTGGAACCTGATGATGAAAAATGTGTATACGCTGAAAACCGGAACAGGAACTTATCTGTCGAATATCCAGCAGTCCGGATTTCAGATGAATATCCTTTATGAACAGGCGGGGGAAGGCACAAAAAGATATTTGCCCGCAGGTGACCAGGCAGGCGTTCCGCTGATTACCATTCTGAATCTTGACCGGCTCAATGCCCATCTGGATCCCCAACCTGATGGTGTATTTGACTACGTGGAAGGCTTTACGATTGTTTCATCACAGGCCAGGATTATTTTTCCGGTGCTGGAACCTTTTGGAGCCGATCTGGATTCCCTGGCTTTTAAAAATTCCCCTTCACTGGCAAGCAGTTATATTTTCCCGCAGCTGTATGATACCATAAAAGAAGTGGCGAAAACCTATGCCGCTGTGGACAGGTACTACCTGAGTGGTGTAGCCCGGGGTCAGGCAAGTTCGGATATTTCACTGGGTGCATTTAACGTGCCGCAGGGCTCGGTGAAAGTGACAGCAGGCGGGCAAACACTGAGGGAAAATATCGATTACACGGTTGACTATAGCAACGGATCCGTAAAAGTGATTAACCAGTCCATTATCAATTCCGGCGTACCCGTGAATGTGGCCTACGAAAACAATGCGAGTTATGGTACCCAGCAACAGGGATTTATGGGGCTCAGGATGGACTATGTGGCTAAAAATACAGCTACAGAAGCATTATCCTTTGGCGGAACGATCGAGCGACTCAATGAGCGTCCTTATTTTACGAAAACGAATTATGGAGAAGATCCGATTCGGAATACCATGTACGGAGCAGATGTTGCTTACCGTTCCCAATGGCCCGGACTGACCCGGTTGTTCAACAAACTTCCTTTCTCTTCTTCCAAAGAAATGAGCACGATCACAGCCATTGGAGAAGCCGCCTACCTGCAACCCGGTCACCCGCCGCAAATCGGAAAGGGTGCCAGCGGAACCATTTATGTGGATGATTTTGAAGGATCCACCAGCTCAGTGGATTTGCGTTTTCCGTTAACCTCCTGGGTACTGGCTTCAACTCCTGCGGGGAATGGTTTGTTTCCCGAAGCCACACTGAACGATTCATTGCCTTACGGATATAACCGGGCGAAAATGGCCTGGTATAATATCGAGCCCGTACTCCAGGATAAAACAAATCCGAACAATCCGGTAAGAGGGTATCAGAACTGGGCTGATCCGAGAACGATGCCCATTCAAATCCAGCAATTATTTCCTACGATAACCCCCGAATTCGGACAGGCACAGATGGTCACATTTGATGTTTCTTATTTTCCAAATCAGAAGGGGCCATATAATTTCGATGCCCGTCCGGGAAGCATTGATAATAAAGGTCTGCTGAATAATCCCTCAAGCCGGTGGGGTGGGATTATGCGCGCTATCGACCAGACAGACTTCGAGACCTCTAATGTCCAATACATAGAATTCTGGATGCAGGATCCGTTCATACTGAACCCGGGCAGTTCGGGAGGTCAGCTATACATGGATCTGGGATCGATTTCAGAAGACGTACTGAAGGATGGAAAGAAATTGTTTGAGAATGGATTGAACACCCCCAATATTCCCGCAGCAATAGACAGTTCCTCCGTATGGGGAAGGGTTCCTTACAATGCGGTACAGGTTACGAATGCATTCAGTAATGACGGTTCCGACCGGCCCTACCAGGATGAAGGATTTGACGGACTGGATGATGCGGGGGAACAGAATAAATTTTCAAACTACCTGAACAGGCTTTCTATTTTATATGGAACCGGTTCCACGGCTTATCAAAGAGCCCTGGAAGATCCATCCTATGATGACTTCCTGAATTACCGGGCAGCAGTATACGATTCAAACCAAACCCAGATCCTGGGCCGATACAAAAATATTAATAACCCGCAGGGCAATTCTCCCATCGCTCCGCCGGGAGCTACTTACGTGGATGCCTATACGCTTTATCCGGATCAGGAAGATATCGACCATGATAATACCATGAATGAACTGGAGGAATATTTTGAATATAAAGTGAAACTCACTCCGGCGGATCTCACCAATAATGTCGGAAAGAATTTTATTTCTGATTCAAGATCATTTACCGCAAACGGCGTTTATCAGACCTGGTATCAGTTCCGGATACCGATTAACTCCTATGAACAGAAAGTGGGGAATATTCCGGATTTCAAATCCGTCAGGTATATCCGGATGTACATGACCGGATTTAATGATTCCCTGGTTTGTCGTTTCGCCGAATTCCAGCTGATCCGCGATTCCTGGCGCAATTTTAATTATGAACTGGATACTACCGGGCAATATATTCCCATCACCAATAATTCATTGACGAATCTTGATGTTACTGCTGTAAATATCGAACAGAACAGTACGCGCACGCCGATTCCCTATGTTATTCCCCCGGGCGTAGAACGCCAGCAGCAGCTGAGTACGAATAATGTAAACCTGCTGATGAATGAGCAGTCCATGAGCCTGCAGATCTGCGGCCTGCAGTCCGGCGATGCCCGCGGGGTGTATAAAAATGTCAGTTATGATTTGCGGCGTTATGGGAAAATGGAGATGTATATACATGTGGAATCCAGAGGTGCGGATACAGTAAAGAATAATCAGATTGCAGCGGTGATCAGGCTTGGAAGTGATTTCATCAATAACTTTTATGAAGTCAGGCTTCCGCTAAAAATAACACCCTGGGGTTCCACCCTGGATACGCAAATCTGGCCGGATTCCAATAACCTCAGCCTGATTCTGCAACGACTCGTGCAATTGAAAGAAGCCCGTAATGCCACCGGAAATACTTCCGGATATTTCTCGGTGGTGGATACAACTAACCAACGGGTCTATTCGATGTTTGGTAATCCCAATCTCGGTCAGATACAGGCAATGTTCCTGGGAATACAAAATATTTCCGGCTCTCCGAAATGTGTGGAAGTCTGGTTTGATGAACTCCGGCTGTCCAATATAGATGACCAGGGTGGTTATGCAGCGAACGGGCGTGTAGATATTAAAATCGCTGATTTTGGAACCCTTTACCTGTCCGGGGCGATTAAGTCTGTGGGTTTTGGAACCCTTGACCAGAGTATCAACGAACGGTCCCTCAGCAAAATCACCCAACTGGATGCCGCTACCAACCTTGAACTCGGGAAATTATTGCCGAGGAAATCAGGAATGTCCATACCGTTTTATGGCAGCTATTCCAAAACAGTGAGTACTCCGCAATATGATCCTTATGACCTGGATATAAAACTGGCCGATAAAGTTAAAGCGGCACCGGCAGACGAACGGGATTCCATTGAAAAAGAAGCAATAGATGTGACTACCATCCGAAGTTTCAATTTTACCAATGTCCGAAGAAATAATATAACAGGAAAAAAACTGAAACTCTGGAGTATAGAAAATTTTGACCTGACTTATTCCTATACCAAGACAAACCATGAAAATCCAATTGCCCTGGAAGATGAGCTAACCATTTACAAGGGAGGTGTGGGTTATAATTTTGTGGGTACGCCCAAATACTGGGAACCCTTTAAGAAATTCATCAAATCCAGGTCACCCTGGTATTCCATTTTCAGGGATTTTAATATAAATCCCGTGCCATCTATCATCACTTTCCGCGGAGATATTGTAAGGCAGTACGGCGCATACACGTCCAGAAATGTCGGTGGCGGAAAATATCAGATCCCCACTACATACAATAAATTTTTTACCATTGACCGTACCTATATTCTTCGCTGGGATATAACCCGGTCACTGAATATTGATTTTGCGGCCCTGAATAAAAGCTGGGTGGATGAAGACAGTGGCGCACTCACCAAACAGGGGAAAAAACAAATGTGGAATAATTTCTGGAAAGGAGGAAGAACGATTTCATATTCCCAAACAGCAAACTTTACGTATACCGTACCCACTTTAAAGATTCCGGCGCTGGACTGGACCACTTTGCGGTTAGGATACGGTTCTTCTTATACCTGGACCGGTGCTTCAACACTGGCCACGAGTTATGGCAATGTGATCATGAACACACAGAAAAAAGATGTTTCGGCTGATTTTAATTTAACCCGGCTCTACAGTAAATGGCGGCTGCTTCGGGAACTGGATCAGCAGGCGCAACCGCCTCCGCCAAATCTGCCGGGGAAAAAGACGGATAGCCTGAATCAGAAAAAAGCGCCGGTTGATTATACGGATGCAAAACACCTCAGTGGAATCATGAAGGGCCTGGCAAAAATATTGACCTCTGTGAAAGATATCACAGTGAATTTTTCCGAGGTTTCCGCATCCAGTATTTATGGATATACTGACAGCACCCATTTTCTGGGACAGGACCTGAAATCCAATGAACCCGGCTGGGGATATATTTTCGGAGGAGCAGCCGGATACCGCATTTGTTAACCGGCTTGGGAAAAAAGGATTACTCTCCACCGATACCTTATTTAATTTTCAAAACCAGGCCAGTTATAATCAGATCATCAATATTGCTGCGCAGATACAGCCCACCCGGGATTTGAATATCACGGTGAATGTAAGTAAGAGTTTTGGCAAGAATTATTCCGAGCTCTATAAGGATACTACGGGCGGAAATACTTTTGCCCGGCTGAATCCGTATACTGCGGGAAGTTTCAGTATCAGTTTTATTTCCATTAAAACACTTTTTACACCCAGCAACTCGAACCAGGTTTCGTCGACCTTCCAGACTTTTGAAAATTACCGGTCAATTATCTCAGCACGTCTGGGAGCTCAAAATCCCTATTCCGGTGGTCAGCAAACACCGGACGGGTATGCAAAAGGTTACGGAAAATATGCGCAGGATGTTTTGATTCCCGCTTTTATCGCAGCTTATTCCGGTAAATCTCCCGATGCAGTTGCTCTGGTAAAAGAAGACAATCCCAACATTAAGTTCAATCCCTTCTCGGGGTATCTGCCAAAACCAAACTGGAGGCTTACCTACAATGGGCTGACCCGTATTCCGGGAATGGAAAAAATATTTACCAACTTCAGTATTACTGACGGATATAACAGTACACTGAGCATGAATAGTTTTAATTCAAACCTGAATTTTCAGGATCCCTTTGGAATCCGTCAGCCGGGATTCATAGATACCCTCACCGGAAATTTTGTTCCCTATTTTCTGGTACCCAATATTACCATCAGCGAACAATTTGCACCATTGATTGATCTGGATATGCAGTTTGTAAATCAGGTACAGGCGAAATTCAGTTTCAGTAAGTCCAGGCAGCTCAGTCTGAGCCTGATCGATTATCAGATGAGTGAAAGCCGTTCAACCGAATATATTTTCGGTATTGGTTACCGAAAACGCGGTGTGCCGCTTCCGTTTCACATCAAGATTATGGGGAAAAATGGATTTACAAACCGGTTGGAAAATGACCTTACGTTCCGGCTGGATATGAGTTTCCGGGACGATGCAACAACCAATAGTTACCTGGATCAGAATGCCGCAGTACCGGTGGGAGGTCAAAAGGTAATCAGCATTTCCCCTTCGATAGATTATGTTGTGAATAACCGCATCAACCTTAAACTATATTTCGATGAGCGGCGTACGGTACCCAAAATTTCCAGCTCGCCACCGGTCACTACTGTACGCGCGGGTGTACAGATCAGAATTTCACTGGCTGAAATGGCAGCGCAGCAGCCGAAGAAGTAAGCGTGAAGCCTGCCTGCCGGCAGGCAGGCGTGAGGCGTGAGGCATCCGCCAACGGCCAACCGCCAACCGCCAACGGCCAACTGTCAACTGTCATCCGTCATCCGTCATCCCCTCACACCGGATCCTTAAACAGATAATATGCATTCGCCTGCGCCAGGCAGGTTACTTCGAGTTCATTGATACAAACATGGGCTGGCAGTGATGCGGTATAGTAAACGATATTCGCGATATCTTCTGCATGCAGAGGCTCGTAACCTTCATAAACTTTTTTTGCTTCCTGAGCATCCTGTTTTAACCGGACAAGGGAGAATTCCGTTTCGGCGGCGCCGGGATGAATAACCGTGATTTTAATTTTATGCTGAAGCAGGTCAATACGCATGGATTCTGAAATGGCCTGCACGGCATGTTTGGTGGCGCAGTACACATTTCCTTTCTGATAAACCTGTTTACCGGCGGTTGAACCGATATTGATGATATGGCCACTTTTCTGATCAATCATTAAGGGCAGTACAGCTTTTGAAACATACAACAGGCCTTTCAGATTGGTATCGATCATTGTTTCCCAATCATCCAGGGAGGCATCATCAAAATTATCCCGGCCCATGGCAAGACCAGCATTATTCAGGAGTACATCTATTTTTTTCCAGGCAGCAGGCAGTGAATGGAACGCCGCGGACACAGCAGATCTGCTGCGCACATCAAGTGGAAGTACATATACCTGGTTGCCGAATTTTGCTTCAAGCGTTAATTTCAGCTGTTGCAATTTTTCTTCTCTTCTTCCGGAGATAATCAGGTCATATTGATTTGCCGAAAAAGTAAATGCACAGGCTTCTCCAAAACCTGAACTTGCACCGGTAATGCAGATAATTTTTTTCACACAGAAAAATTTAGGATTGAAAAACGATTAACGGATAAGCACCATGGTTCCTTTCCTGGTAACCAGTTTGCCGGTATAGTCTGTTCCCTGCACCATCCACACGTATCCGCCGGTATCCTGTGGTTTCCCGTTAACTGTACCATCCCAACCTCTTCCGAGCTGGCTGGTATTAAATACAAGCATACCGCTTCGATTATAAATACGAAAATAAGCCAGTGAGGAAATGCCCACGGATATGGGACGGAAAATAGTATTGGACGAACCATTGGGAGTAAAAGCATTGGGTACAAAGATATCCGGCTGCGTGGTGAATACCTTAATGTTAATCGTATCGTATTCAAAACATCCGGCTTCCGTAAAAGTCATCATCACATAGGTCTGGTTCTGACTCAGTACCGCAGTCGGATCCTGAATATCGTTTCGGTCCAGGGCAAAATTCGGAGTCCACAAAAAGGAGGGTGCTCCGGATCCATGAAGTTTTAAAGGCTGCCCCACTACAACCGAAGTATCATTTCCTGCGAAAGCAAGAATCTGCGGATACACATTAACAACAACCTGCGAAATACCCGGTTTGGGACAACCCAGGGTATCAAACACCAGCAAATGATATACAGTTGTCTGCAACGGATATGCCTGCGGATTCAGGATATCCGGATTACTTAAATCCGTTGCGGGTATCCAGTTGTACCGGATGCCCTTCGCGGTGGCTTCAATCTGCGCTGTATCCTGATAACAAATAAACGTATCGTTACCCGCTTTGGAAAGCGGATAAGGGACTGTGCTGATATTGAAACTTCCGGAATTGAAACATTTTCCTATACTGGCTACCACCTGGTAAGTAGTGAATCCGGTCGGCGTTGCCTGTGGGTTCTTTAATGCCGGATCATCCAGGGAAGCCGTCGGTGTCCAGGAGAAATACAACCCATCCCCTGTAGGATGAAAAGTGATGGTATCACCAAGACAAATCGTAGAATCATTTCCTGCATTAAGCATAACATGATCTACCACTCTTACCCGTAGGGAGTCCTGATTGATACAGCCCGACTGATCAAGGGTTGCCGTATAATACGTGGTGGTTTGCGGATGAACAAAAGGATCCGGTGTATTCGGATTGATCATATTGGCTGAAGGCGTCCAGGTGAAATTCCCGAAACCTTCCGCGTGTAACTGCAGGGTATCAATATTACAGATCAGGGTATCCCGGAAAGGAAGATAAATCGGTGGTTTGTCAGTCATGTGAACGGACTGCACCACGGTATCCAGGCATCCCTTGCTATTGGCTACGATAAAGGTTACATTTTTCATTCCGGTATCACTGTATTTCCAGGACGGATTTTTCAGGCCCGAAGTATCTGCCGTGCTCGTTTCATCCCCAAAATTCCATGACCAGGAAGACACTCGTCCGTATTTGGTTTTTGTCGTATCCGTAAACATCACCGGATTCAGGATGCAGGTTCCCAGGGAACTAAATCCGGGAAAAAATCCCGGGAAAACACTCATCTGGGTTGTAGCGCTATCAGAACAATTCTCGTCTTTATTCACATAAAACTTAACGGTATAAATACCGGTATCCGGAAAAGTAAAAGTCGGTTTGGCCTGGGTACTGGTATCTGTCGTGCTGCCCGGTACGCCAAAATCCCAGTAAAAGCTATGGATCAGGGGCGAATTAATTGCTTCATTATGAAAAGTGAAATCAAAACCATTACAGCTGATATAATTTGGATTCAGATCGGCAGTAGGAAAATCGCAGCGGTCATCAACATGCAGGATAAAATCCTTACGGTGAGCGGATATCATTAACACCGGCCCGGTATTCCCTGACCAGCACACAGACCACATAGTCGCCTGCTCCCGGAGCAACACCTGAAATGATACCGGTTTTCCGGTTTATGGTAACACTTCGTCCCAGCGGTTGTATCCCTGAAAAACCACCGGCATATCTTAACTGAACCCAGGTCGACGGTGGCGGAGGATTCGTGACAATGGCATTTGATGTATCCCCGCCATAATATCCGGGAGCAAATTCATAACTGAGGGAATCGCCATCCGCATCCGTGGCACTGTAATCGAGTTTGAATCTTTTGCCCTGGCATATGAGCACCGTATCCTTAATCCCAAAATCAGGATTTGAATTGATGCCGTTTAAACCAATGGTATTTGTTCCCTGTATCTGGCAGAAATAAGATGCGCCTACATCAAAATTGGGGTTCAGATTCCGGATGCCGTCAATCCGGCAGCAACGCTGGAAAATAACCATATATCCGGAAGGATCCCTGGGCAGATCGATATAACCGGTAAACTCCCGTATCCAGTAACAAACCGTAGAGGGATTGACAATACAGGGATTGGGACGCTGGAGGGTAATGGTTTTACTATATGTCAGATTTGCCGTCAGATCAGTGATCAGCCTGTTGTCGGATGATCTGTAAATTCCCAGAACAACGGATGATTCCAACTGACCCAGGGTTGACTGGCAGCTGATAAATAAACGAAGCCGGATTTCATACCGGTCTGCATTGGGAGTTGGTGCGGAAGGTCCGAGATAGGTATAATGGATTTCGCCCCCTTTAATATGTTTGCCATAACCGGAAAGAGCCACCAGTTCAAGACAAAATAATAGTAAAATAAGTCGACAGGGACGGAAACGCACGGTTCTTTCTGCTTTAGATTAAACGGGAATCTGTTGTAGGAAACGATCTATAATGGTACGACACTGAATTGGTGTTTTCAATCATGCCCATATGGGCCGTATGGGTCAGAATGTGAATGTACGAAATCCGAGGTAAATGGCATTGTTCCAGTGCGTCTTTCAGGGGTACCGCCTTGTCTTCTTCTCCCATAATAAATAATATTGGTCTGGTGAATGATTTTAATACCCCGGTGGTAGCCGGCCGCTGCTTCATGGCAGTCAGGTACAATACGAGAGATTCCGCCTTAAAGTTGGCGTAACGGCAGACTCTGTTTTTGAATTTCCTGTGGATTTTCAGCGGCAAATCCCCCGGAATATAAGCCGGGAAGGGATTGCATAACAAAGGGTTCGGCCCCGTTTTTTTGAATGAAACCGATGTTTTTATCCCTGGCTTCTTTTTTTTCGGCGGAATCGGCATAGGAACTGGAATGGAAGAGCCCCAGGGAGAGCAGCTTCTCAGGATATTTTTCTGCAAAAGCAAGCGAAATATAACCACCCATGCTATGTCCGATCAGGACCAGTTCCCGGATATTTTCCTGTTCCGCTATCGCCTGCAGTGCTTCTGCAAAATCTTTGAGTGTAGTCAGGGAGTCGTTAAAGTCTGACTGGCCACTGCCGGGAAGATCCGGCAGGATCCACTGGTATTTATTCTCCATCCCGGTTAAAAGTGGATCCCAGATTCTGCGGTCTTCTGTGAATCCGTGAACCAGCATAACCGCCAGGCCCTGACCCCTGATTTCATATTCAAGCTGCCTGCCCCTGAACAATAGATTTTTCAGCATGATTCCGATTTAAATAGATCATAAAACTGCGAAAAATGATGAGGATCAATAAGGGCAGGACGGCTATATTCATTCGCTGCCACCAGAAAGGAAATCCGATCAATAATACAGCGGCGACAATTGCCGTGACCAGAAAATAATATTTTATCCAGCCTGCTTTTTTACGGATGAAAAATACAGCTATCAAATGCGTGGGAACTGCCCAGAGAATATTCATATTGTTCCGGCATACATCATCGATCCGTGCAATCCATAAATAAGCCATCAAAATCCCAAGCAATCCCAGCACACTGAATAAAATGATATCGAAAACCTGTAGCGTCTTATTAATGGACGGATAATTCCTGAATATGAATAACAGGATCGACGCAAGCAACAGGCATTGGAAAAGGGCCAGTGGGGTCAGTCCTTCGGAGGTTTTTTTCGCCGCAGGGAATTTAATAACTGATTTTCTTTCAGATACCAGTAATTTTTTCCCGTTGTATGCACTGTCCATGCCCCGGTATAAATAATCCGGCAGGAAATGAATGGCTTCCAGGTTGGTCACTTTAGTATCCAGGTTTTTCCCCAGGAATAAATCTATCCCGAATTCAGACCAGCTCTTGTGTTGTTTGTCCAGGTATTCATGAATCATATCCCTGAAACTGAGACCGGTTCCTGAACCGGTATTTCCGGTTGAACCATTTACAGGGAGTATATTTTTATAAACGAATGAATCCATGGTGTTGGATTCAATGATCCGTGCTGCCCGGGTTGTACAATTGTCGGTATGGAAATGATATTGATAAATACGATTTTCCTCCAGTGTATTTTTTCTCAGGGCTTCATACAGTTTATTTTTTTCTGCACAATTTAAATTCAGCACCTGTTCCTGTACATCCCGGTGTTCGTATTGATACTCCATCATGAAACTGTCCATGGTTTCGGCGGAAAGGGAATAATTCATAATACCGTTGGTAAAATGAACATAAAACAGGGGATCCGTGTCATCGAATGTTCCATAATTGTAAACAATATCCATTCCCCTGGATGAATCGCGGACCCGAATTGCCGTATGGCCGAAGATGGAATAAAGATCTGTACCCGGTGCGCAGGTGAGCAGACTGATCTGCATGGTGCAGGAATCGCTTTTTGTCTGGGCGTTTGTATTAAAACCGGAAATAAACAATAACAGGAAACCAAGCGTACGCTTCATCAGCATTTTATTTTAAAAGGAACAGAGCGCTGTTTTAGCGGCTGTAATTGGGTGATTCACGGGTGATTTCAATATCATGTGCGTGGCTTTCCTGCATTCCGGCATTGGTGATTTTGATAAATTGGGCTCCCTGGAGGGCTGAAATATTTTTTGCACCGCAATAGCCCATTCCGGCTCTTAATCCGCCAACATATTGTTGCACTACTTCACTCAGATTTCCTTTAAACGCCACGCGGCCTTCGATGCCTTCGGGAACCAGTTTTTTTATTCCGTCTTCCACGTCCTGGAAATAACGATCACTGCTGCCCTGCGTCATGGCGCCGAGTGAACCCATACCCCGGTATTGTTTGAATTTTCTGCCTTCATAAATAATGGTATCGCCCGGACTTTCTTCCGTTCCGGCAAAAACACTTCCCATCATAACCACACTGGCACCTGAAGCGATTGCCTTTACAAGATCTCCGGTATAACGGATACCACCATCCGCAATCAGCGGAATGCCCAGCGGTTTGAGAACAGATGCTGCTTCGATAATGGCGGTGATTTGCGGAACCCCTGCACCGGTCACGATACGGGTAGTACAGATGGATCCGGGCCCAACACCTATTTTTACTGCATCTGCTCCGGCTGCTGCCAGCGCTTTTGCACCGGCTGCCGTACCGACATTGCCGGCGATAACCTGCAATTTGGGAAAATTCTTTTTTACTTTTTTCAAAGCTTCCAGCACGCCGGTATTATGACCGTGGGCACTGTCCAGACAAGCCACATCCACGCCAATCTGCAGGAGTGCTGCAGCCCTGTCCATCAGATCCGAGGTAATTCCGAGGGCAGCACCTACCCGGAGTCTGCCGAATTCATCTTTTACCGCATTGGGGAAACTGGAAAGCTGGAGAATATCCCGGTATGTGATCAGGCCGATCAGTTTTCCGGATTTATTTACAACCGGTAATTTTTCAACTTTATGTTTTCGCAGAATACTCTCTGCTATTTTCAGATCGGTTCCTTCCGGTGCTACGATGAGATTTTCTTTCGTCATCACTTCCCGGATTTTTCTTTTCCGGTCGTCTTCAAAGCGCAGGTCACGATTGGTGAGGATGCCTACCAGTTTATGCTGATTGTCGACAATGGGGATTCCGCCGATTTTATTTTCTTTCATCAGGGTAAGCGCATCGCCGATGGTTGCATCTGCATGCAGGGTGATGGGATCAATGATGAGTCCGCTTTCACTTCTTTTTACTTTGCGTACCTGTTCAACCTGTTTTTCAATGGGCATATTTTTATGCAGGATTCCCATACCACCTTCCCGGGCCAGCGCAATGGCCAGGGTTGCTTCGGTAACCGTATCCATGGCTGCCGAAAGCATGGGAATATTTAAGCGTTATTTTTTTAGTTAAACTGGTCCGGATATCGGTTTCCCGGGGTAATACATCTGAGTAAGCCGGTAACAATAAAACATCGTCGAACGTGAGGCCTTCACCAAAAAATTTGGGGGGAGGGGAGTTTTGGAGGAATTTATTCTTGCCATGTGCAAAGATAATGCAAGGGATAAATTGCTCCCAAATTCAATTTCCTGTTCAACGGGGAGTTTAGCAATTCATTAGAAATGATAAGTATATCTGATCAATCAGGCCTTGAGCGTTATGCTTGAAGTGTTATGCGTTAAGCATTGAGCGTTAGGCGTTGAGCGTTATGCTTTAAGCCTTTAAACTATATATCCTGCCCGGTAAACTACAGATCAGGTCCTTCATTTCCAGTTCCAGAAGTGCCCCGGCATTGCGGTTATTCGGGAAACCCGTGGTTCCATTGAGCACATCGATATGCATTTGCCCCCTTTCTTTTAATAGTTCCATAATTCGTTGTTCCACTTCATTGAGTTCGATAAACATTTCGCCCTGCATATTTTTCTGAACTGTCTTTTTTTCTTCCCATCCCATCAGGGTTGCCAGATCCTTTCCATTTTCCAAAGGAATGGCCTGATGATTTCTGATCAGCCAGTTACAGCCGGCACTTTTGAAATCTGTTGTTCTTCCGGGAAATGCAAAAACATCTTTATTATATCCGTTTGCGAGGTCAGCGGTAATCATACTTCCTCCCTTCACAGCGGTCTCCGTTACAATGGTGCAATCGCTGATGGCCGCTACAATGCGGTTGCGCATCGGGAAATGATGTTTGTCCGCTTTTACCTGACTGATAAATTCCGTCAGCAGACCACCCTGTTTCAATATTTGTTTAGAAAGCTGACTGTGTTCCGGAGGATACATGGAAGCCAGTCCATGAGCAAGAACGGCCAGCGTGGGAAGACCCTGTTTTAATGCATTTTTATGTGCGATGGCATCAATTCCAAAGGCAAGTCCGCTCACGATGGTCACATCATAAGGTGCCAGTTCCTGAATTATTTTTTCAGTAACCTGTTTTCCATATTCCGAATTTCGACGGGTACCGACAATCGAAACTGCCCGTAACGGATTCAGACTAACAGATCCTTTGAAAAAAAGAATCACCGGCGCATCATCGGCAGACAATAATTTCTGGGGATAATCAGGATCCTGAAAGCTGAGTGCCCGGATGCCATAACGTTCCAGAAATACAATTTCTTTTTCAGAAATGGCGAAATCCTGAAACGCTTTGATGGAACCGGCCCGGATTTTTCCGATGCCTTCAATTTTTTCAAGGGTAAAAACAGATGATTTAAAAACCGCTTCCGCTGAACCGAAATGCTGAAGCAGTGTTTTGGCATGTATACAACCGATCTGCGGAACCCGCGTGAGACTGATCAGGTAAGGAAGATCCGGATGCAAATATTTTTAAATAAAATTAAATATGCGCTGAAAGAATGAATGGTGGAACTCACCTGGTCGTACACCGTTTTTTAACAGATGACACCTGCCTGCCGGCAGGCAGGGATGACAGATGACAGATGACAGTTGACCGTTCGGACGGATGACAGTTCTGGCTTTAGGCTTTGGGCTTTGCGCTTAGAAGGCTTAATTAATTTTCAGCACTTTCAGTTCCGTACGCCGGTTTTGTGCACGGCCGGCTTCGGTTGTATTGGGAGCTACCGGTTGTGCATCACCATTACCTTTAAAAGATAAACGTTTGGGATCAATGCCTTTGGATTTAAGATAATTGACAACCGATTTAGCCCGGTTTTCTGAAAGCAGCAGATTGTCTGCCGGTTTTCCGACATTGTCAGTATATCCGTTTATCTGAATGGTCAGGAGCGGGTTTTCTTTCAGCAGTTTCACCACATCGTCAAGTTCAATCTGTGAAGCTGGTTTAAGTTCATACTGGTTCACATCGAAGAAAATATTTTTCAGGATGATGCTGGCATTCGCTTCGATGGGCTGAAGCGGAATATCCATTTGAAAAACCGAATCGGCAGATGTACCGGAGAGCATAAAATTTTCTGAAAAAAACAGGTAGCCCTTGCGGTTTACATTGAAGGCATAATCATTTCCGATGGGCAGGGTGGTTAGATAATTTCCTGTTTCATCGGTCTGCAGTTTACTGATGATCAGTTTTTTTCTAAGGTCGCCGAGTTCCACGGAAGAGGGAAGTCCCTTGCCGGTTTTTTTATCATACACCCTTCCTTTAACCCAGATGGTTCTTGCCGGACGAATATCTTCCCGCAATTCAAAGGAATACAGGTCCATCTGACCCCGGCTGTCTGCCCGGTCACTGGCATAATAAGCGGTTTTTCCATCAGCGGCCACAACCAGGCTGCCTTCGTTTTCAATCGTATTGATGGGATATCCCAGATTTTCCGGAACTGCCCCATTCACCGGTAGCGTTTTTTCGAACAACAAAAAGATCATCCCCTCCATAACCGGGTAAACCATTGGAAGTAAAATAAAGTGAACTGTTATCTGCATGAATAAAAGGCCAGCTTTCATCACCGGCTGTATTGATCGAAGGGCCCATATTTTCAGGCGCAGACCAGCGGCCGTTTTCCCCGCGGTGGGCCACATAGAGATCATTCCCGCCATAACCTCCCGGACGATTGCTGGTGAAATATAAATCCCTTTTATCCGGCGAAAGGGATGGGGCCGATTCAAAAAATTCCGTATTGAAAATTGGTCCCATATTTTCAGGGCTGCTCCATCCTTCCGGAGTGGCGAAGGACATATATAAATCACAACTTCCGAATCCGTTCTGAAAATTACATCCGGTGAAAATCAGCCATTGTCCGTCCTGCGAAATATTTAGTGCGCCTTCATTGCTATTGCTGTTGATATTTCCGGCAAGGGGTTTTGCCATCGTCCAGCCATTGGCGGTTCGGTCGCTTTCATAAAAATCTTCATTGATCCCATTCACTCTTCTGGTAAATACCAGGTGTTTTCCATCCAGACTGATGGTTGGAAAATATTCTGAAACCGAAGTATTCATGGTATCTCCCATATTCAGTGGTTCGAATTTATAATCCGCATGATTTTTTTTTGCTGCATAGTCGATGGCAAACTGGTAGGTTTTGGTACGGAATGCTGCCGACCGTAGGGAAGATTCGTGTAGATCGGGAACCGATCTTAAAATCATTCACGGCTGCGAGTGCTTCTTCAAATTTTCCGAGTCCGGCCAGGTTGATCGAATAGGTAAGACTATAATCTTTGAAATAAATACTGTCGATTGACCGGGCTATTTTATAATTGTCCACCGCTGCCTGGTAATTTTTAAGTTCGGTATACATGCCTGCAATCGACAGCCAGGCATCTTCAAATTTAGGAGTCAATGGCAACAGCCTGTTTGAGGGTTTCAATTCCTTCCCGAAATTTGTCGTCTGCCGCCTGCTGCTGGGATAAAAGATAAAGTTTAGCAGCTTTTGGATTTACTTTAGCGGGATCATACTGGCATTTTGCCTGTATAACGAACAATAAAAATAAGCAGGTGTAAAAAAACCTCATGGGGAACATGTATGTAAAAATAAGCTTAAAGCCTAACGCCCAAATAAGCTTAAAGCCTAACGCCCAAAGCCTAAAGCTATTGCGGAAATGTCAAATTTGAAATACCGTCAACTGTCAACCGTCATCCATCGATCGTCATCTGTTATCTGTCAACCGTCAGCGTGCCAACGTCACTGTCATCACGGCATTTGAATATACTTATGCAGCTGCAGGGAAAATTCCCATTTCGGATTTTCCAGAATATAGCTGGAGATCAGGGGAATCACGGTTTCCCTTTTGCTCCATTCCGGTTGTAAAAAAAGCTGGCATTCCGGGTTTACTTTTTCAGCATAGGATTCGGCCCATGCAAAATCGGAAGGATGGAAGATGACCACTTTCAGTTCATTCGCCTGTTCAATGGGCCCGGGAACCGGTTTCATAAATTTTTTGGGAGAAAGGCAGATCCAGTCCCAGTCACCGCTGAGCGGATAAGCGCCGGAGGTTTCGATATGGGTTTGAAAACCCGCCGCATGAAGTTCACGGGTAAGTGGTAAGCAGTCGTGCATCAGGGGTTCACCACCGGTTACAACGGCTATTCTTGCCGGAAATTTTTTTGCATCGGAAACCATTTGGGATGGCAGTTGTACAGGATGGGCAGATGCGTCCCAGCTTTCTTTTACATCGCACCAAACGCAGCCCACATCACATCCGCCGAGCCGGATGAAATAAGCCGCTTTTCCCTGATGAAAACCTTCTCCCTGGATGGTATAAAATGCTTCCACCAGCGGAAGGGGTGGCGCAGTAAGAATTGTTTTCTCTGTTATCATAATCAATGCTTGCGCTTCATGGCAGTAAAAGTATTTTTCATGAGGGCTGCAATCGTCATCGGTCCGACGCCACCCGGAACCGGTGTTATAAAACTGCATTTGGAGAAACACCTGCAAAATCCACATCACCTTTCAGGGCAAAACCGCTTTTTTTAGAAGCATCCGGCACCCGGGTGATGCCGACATCAATGATCACGGCACCTTCCTTTACCATATCTGCTTTTACAAATTCAGGTTTTCCCAAAGCAGCAACAATAATATCACTGTTCAGGCATATTTCCCTGAGATTTCGGGTATGGGAATGACAGAGCGTAACCGTGCAATTTCCCGGGTTGGTATTTGCACTCAGCAGGATGCTCATGGGCCTGCCAACGATATTACTTCTGCCGATTACGGCGGCCTGCATACCCGCCGTATTAATTTTATAATGTTCCAGCAAAAGCATGATGCCATGGGGAGTGGCTGAAATAAAACTGGGTGTACCCAGTACCAGTTTCCCCACATTCACCGGATGAAATCCGTCTACATCTTTTGAAGGATCGATCGTGAGGATAACCTGTTCATCTGAAATATGTTTGGGTAAGGGTAACTGCACCAGGATGCCATCCACATCCATGTCCTTGTTCAGGTCTTCAATCAGGGAAAGCAACTTGGATTCGCTGATGGTATCTTCCAGCCGGAGTAAGGTGGATTTGAAGCCGATTTCGGCACAGGCTTTTACTTTCGCAGCCACATAGGTTTCGCTGGCGCCATTATTTCCTACCAGCACAGCGGCGAGATGCGGTATTTTTTTTCCTTCAGCCACCAGCGCGGCCACATCCATTTTAAGTCTTTCTTTAATTGTACGGGAAACGAGCTGACCATCTAAAATTTGCATCCGGCAAAGGTAACCAACCCGTTTTAATACTGCCTGATTCCGGTCTTTTTACGTTTCTTCTTTTTTTTTCTCTGATTAATTTGCCTGTATCTGACCGGACGGGGAATGAATATGAAGAAATACAGACTGATGATGATTGTGGGAGCTTTGTGTTTTTCGGTTCCGGCTCCGGGTCAGAATGCCCATCTCCCGATTGTTAATGCCTATATAACCTCCGGTGCATACAGCACAGATTTTATAGATGCATTTTCTTTTATTTCCAATCCGGCCTGTCTGGCAGGAGTGAAGGGTTTTTTATCAGGACTGGTGGCGGAAAGAAAATGGATGCTCCCGGCATTGGATAATTATAACCTGTCGGTTGCCGGGGCGCTGGGTAATGGGGGAATCGGTTTTTCCCTGCAAAGGGCCGGAGATATGAATTTTAATGAGCAGTCCGGGGAACTTGCTTATGGAAAAAACCTGGGGCGACTGGAAATGGGAATCCGTTTCGGATACCTGGCTGAACAGGCATCCGGTTATCCGGGTCATGGTTTTGGTTATTCCGGAATCGGAATAAGGGTTCATGTTTCTGAAAATCTGATAACCGGATGGGAACTGGATCTGCCGGTTTTTGGAAAAGCAGGAAAAACGAATCCGGAACGGGCCCCGCAATCTTTCCGGATGGGATTTGGATATCAATGGGGAACTGATTTATTTCTGGCTTGCCAGATTATTAAATCTTCCGGCTTTCCGGTAAATATTTTGGGATCGGTTGCATACCGATATGGCGAACAGTTCTTTTTTTCATTTGGAATAAATGGTGATGCAGGATCCCTGGTATTTCAATCGGGATGGGAAAAACACCAGCTCTGTATTCAGCTTTATACTGCCTTTGAACCCGTTCTTGGTTTTAGTCCGGGTCTCGTGATTCTGTGGAGGGGTAAAAATAAAAAGGGATGAGGGCAGATAGAATTTCCATTATGATTATGCTGGTTGTGATATGTCTGGACAAAAGCTACGGACAGGATACGGAAATGCCGGCTTATCATGCTGCGCAACTGGAAGCTTTAGCAGAAAAAAAGGACGGGGATCCGACAGATGATTCGGATGAACTGGATTTGGAATCCTTCCTGTCTCATCCATTGAATTTGAATATGGCCCGGGAAGAAGATCTTATTCAATTACACCTTCTGCAGACGATACAGATAAAAAATTTTCTGATCATACCGGAACCTGCTGGGTTCCCTCCTTACGGTACATGAACTCCAGGCTGTACCGGGGTTTGATGTGGAAACAATACGCAGACTGCTTCCCTATATCGTTATCGGGCGGGATGAGTCGCTTTATTCTGCATTGCGGGAACGATGGAAGGGCGGAGACGAATCTTTTCTGATGCGGACCGCCACGGGTATTGGAAAAATCAAAAGGATTTGAAACACAATCCGATTCAGGCAAATCCTATTATGAAGGAAGCGCCATGAAAGTATTTATCCGGTATACCTATAACTATAAAAATTTGCTGGCATTTGGTTTTACGGGAGAAAAAGATGCCGGTGAACCTTTTTTTCGGGGTGCACAGCGATATGGATTTGATTTTTATTCATTTCATTTTTTTCTTCAGCATGCGGGTATCGTTCGCGCCCTGGCTATTGGTGATTTTACGGTGAACCTGGGTCAGGGACTGATTCAATGGCAATCTATTGCATTTACGAAAAGCGCGCAGGCCCTTGCCATTAAACGGGAAGCATCCTGTTTAAGGCCCTATCATTCGGCAGGTGAATTTAATTTTCATCGTGGCCTCGGAATCAGTTTACAGAAAGGAAGATGGCAGACCAGTTTATTTATATCCGCTCAAAAAATAAGTACAAACCTGGAAACGGATAGTTCCGGAAGTAATGATCTTTTCAGTTCCTTTCAACATAGCGGATATCACCGGACTCCGGCTGAAATTGCTGACAGAAATAATAGTCAGCAGTTTTCGGCCGGAATGAATCTGCAGTATCATTCCAACCGGCTCATGTTTGGAGTGAACTGGATTCATTTTCAATTCAACCGGCCTTTTAAAAAAAGAGAAGACCTCTATAATCTGTATAGTCTCAGGGGAACCCGTCTAACCGATTTTAGTCTTGATTATAATTATACCCTTGCAAACCTTCATTTATTTGGAGAGCTTGCTGTTGATCAGTGGAAACATTTAGCTTTTTTGCAGGGAGCATTGATCAGTCTGCGGGAAAATCTGGATATGAGTTTTTTGTATCGAAATATTTCCCCGGGTTTTCAATCACTCTACAGTGATGCGTTTACTGAAAACAGTTTTCCGAATAATGAAAGGGGTTTATATGCCGGTTTGGTATTCAGGCCGCACCGCAGGTTTACAGATGAACCTGTATTATGATGTATTTGAGTTTCCCTGGTTAAAATACCGCGTGGACGCGCCTTCAGCCGGAAGGGATCTGCTGATCCAGGTTAATTACCAGCCGGATAAAAACTGGCGGTTCAATGCTATGTATAAAAATGAAAGAAAGGAATTAAATGCAGGAATTTCCGGAGCCGGTACGCATGCGATCTGCAAACCGGTAGTACAACGGTGGCGGATCGAAACGGATTATTCATTGTCCAGGGTTTTAGGATTTTACGGGCAGGATGGAATTTGTAAGAATGGACACGAATTCTTTTATACGGCCCCGTCTGGGGTTTTTGGGAATGGCGGATTTGCATATCCATCAGTCACGCATATCCGGAAATATTTCAGTAACGATTTTTGAAACAGAAGGATATGATACCCGTGTTTATCTCTATGAACCGGATTTGCCGTATAGTTTTTCACTACCTGCTTTCTATGGCAAAGGGATTCACTATAATATCAATCTGTATAAAGATATCAGCCGTATAATTCCCTACCGGTCGAGGCATTTTCATTTATCTGCCGCGTTAAACTGGGGACAGACTTTTTATCCGGGTATGTCCGTTATTGGTTCAGGCCTGGACCAGATATCCGGAAACCGGAGGACTGTAATTAAAGCGCAGTTGATGGCACACTGGCAATAATAAAAATGATATGTGAGAATGAAAATGATATGTGCGGAGGCTGTCTTATTTTTGTATAAATTATTACAGATGGCGGAGCAACCGAGTAATCAGCTTAACATTGAGATCAGTGAAGAAGTGGCCGAAGGGGAATATGCAAACCTGGCGATCATTACCCATTCACATGCTGAATTTGTGATTGATTTTGTTAATGTGATGCCGGGAACGCCCAAAAGCAAGGTAAAATCAAGAATTATATTTACTCCACAACATGCCAAGCGTTTTATGAAAGCGCTAACAGAAAATATCCTTCGTTTTGAAGGAACCAACGGAAAAATCCAGGATCTCGAAGAAGTTACCCTCCCCATGAACTTTGGCGGCCCCACTGCACAGGCCTAATTCCTCCCCTTTTTTCTTGTTTCAGATCAATATATTTTTTAAGTATATATAATGATCTGACATCAGTTTTCAGTAAAAATCTCTTATTACTGGATCTGAATTATCATATATAAATTATTTTTATGTATTTTCAGTTCATTTCAAAATTTCAATTTGCCATAGCATTAATTAATAATTTTTTAATAAAATGACCATATAATTGTTAATTTACTAACGTGTAACGTGATCTGTTGGAAAGTTTAAATATGCCAGATTTTTAACGGATCGGACGGGAAACTTTAACATTACGAATATGTATGATTTGTAATCAGTTGATAAGTATTAAATTATGTTAAGTCTTAAAAATGAACCAGTTAAAACCCCTGCAGCGTATTTGGATTTGATATTGTCTAATTGTGAAGAGGGAGATATTTAACATTTTTTTTTGTTGGATATAAAACTTCCCTATTTTGCACGATCTAAATTCAAAACTCACAGTCACATGAGAAAATTTCTATCACTGTTAGCGGTGCTAGTGCTTCTAGGCTCATTAGCATTTTCACAAACTAAGATAGTAACCGGAAAAGTGACGGATCAGTCGGGCCAGCCGGTTCCATTTGCCACGGTAAGGGTAAAAGGAACCAAGGTTGGGGTAAGTGCCGATGCTGACGGAAACTTTTCCATTAAAGCTAGTCCTTCACAAGAGCTGGTCGTGTCGGGTAACGGGATCACAGAGACCGCGGTACCTGTTGGTGATGCGTCGGACGTGACCGTCAAGGTCAAACGTACAAGCAGTATCTTATCGGAAGTGGTAGTTACCTCACTGGGTATTACCCGTCAGTCTAAAGAGCTGGGTTATGCAGCGGTTAAGGTAACGAACAAAGAACTTACCCAGGCTCAGCCAATCAGTGTAGCCAATGGATTAACCGGTAAAGTATCGGGACTGCAGATCAACACCACCAACAACGGGTTGTTTGCGCCGACACGTATGACTTTACGGGGTAACCGTTCCTTAACGGGGAACAACGAGCCGCTGATTGTAGTTGATGGGGCTATTTATTACAGTGATATCAGTACACTGAATCCGCAGGACGTTGCAGAAATGACCATCCTGAAGGGCTCCAGTGCATCGGCCATTTACGGATCGGATGCCTCTAACGGCGTGGTCGTGGTGACAACAAAACACGGTACAAGGAATGCCAAACCCGTGATTAATTTCACTTCGTCCTATTCCATGGAAAAAGTATCTTATATGCCCGCCTACCAGGAACGTTTTGGTTCCGATGGGGGTGAAGTTCCCTATATACTGGATTTTAATGATCTGAGTGCATATGTACCATATGAAAACCAGAGTTATGGTCCGGAATACAATGGTAAAATGGTTCCGCTGGGTCGTCCGCAACCGGATGGTACCCTGATGGTCCCTTATTCAGCCGTGAAGAACCAGAAAAGAGATTTCTTCCAGACCGGTTCTACCTGGGCAAATTCACTTTCCTTCTCCTCCGGAGATGAAAACGGGAATTTCTTCATGTCGGCCCAGGACCTGCAAAGTAAAGCGGTCATGCCAGGGGATGAAGGACGCCGCGACATCTTCCGTTTAGGCGGTGCCAAGAGATATGGCATTTTTTCTGCATCGTTTGCATTGTCATATGCATACAAAACAACAGATACGACAAATACCTTCGATGTTTACCAGAACATGATTGAGTCGCCTACACTGGCTCCCCTCAATTCCATGAAAAACTGGCAGACCGGAACCTATTCCACTCCAAGTGCCTATTACAATGACTACTATCCAAGTCCCTGGGTTACCATTGGTAATTACCGGAACGTGAACGAGGAAAGTAATATCGCTGGAAATCTGTTGCTGACCCTTAAACCGCTGAAATGGCTGCAGTTCTCTTATCGGGCAGCTGTAAACAATATCAGTCATCGGTACGAGGCCAAGAATAACGAAATCATTTACACCCCTTGGTCCCTGACGAATAAAAATGTTATATATTCTAATCCAAGTGGTACAGGACTGGATACCGTTGTAGAATCTACAAAATACAATGCAGCGGGCGATAATCCACATCCGGCTACTTATGGAACCTACCAGCTGAATAATTTCCTGCTGGCATCGGATTTCCTGGCCCAGATGAACCTGCCTTTTGCCAACGACTGGAAATTTACTGGTACGGCGGGAACAGCTTATCTGGACAACCAGATCGACTATACACCCATTGGTCAGAGTGCCAGCGGCCCGACTCCACTGGTTTTCCCGGTGTTTAATAACGGGAACGCCGCCCAAGCAACTTCTACCCAGGGTCAGTACAGCTTCCATGCAAGGAAACTGGGTATCTTCGGTGAAGGCGGATTTGGTTATAAGAATTTTGCGTTCATCCACGGATCATTCCGTGAGGACATTGACTCCCGCCTTTCCGTAGAAAACCGCTGGATTCCCTATTGGGATATAGATGGAACCCTGATTATTTCTGATCTGTTTCCGGCCATTGCGGAAGGTAAAATCCTGAACTATGCGAAGATCAGGTTCGCCCATTCCATTACCGGAAACGTTTCTGCCCTTGCCGGCGGGTCTCCTTATATCGCCTACGGGGCGTATGCCACCGTACCCACTTTGGGTTCGGCACCGGGATTTCCGTATGCAGCTTCCGGACTATCGGGTTATAATCTGAATCCGGTTGTTGCCAATCCAAATATTAAACCGGAAACCGTTACAGAAAATGAATTCGGACTGGATCTGGGTTTCTTCAAAGACCGGTTGAATATCAACTTATCATTATATAGTGCAAAAACTACCGACGGTATCGTGTATGCCCAGGTATCACGCGCTTCCGGAAATGTCCAGGCCCTGATCAATGCAGCTACAACTACCAATAAGGGAGTTGAACTGGATGTAAGAGGCAATATCATCCGGACCACAGACTGGAGATGGGATGTAGGCGTTAACTGGACCCATAACGTGAGCAATGTAGAAGCCATCAACGGAAACGTACCGTCCATCGCCCTGGGATCAGACAACGGAAATGCGTTTGCACAGGTTGGATATGCATACCCAGTAATCAAAACCTATGACTGGGTACGTGATTCAGCATCAGGCAAGGTGATTGTGGATGCAGTAAGTGGAACACCTACTAAATCCAGTCAGCTTTCCATCATGGGAAATGCCAATCCAACCGATATTGTGGGTATTACCACCGGCCTGAGCTATAAGAATATCTCACTGAATGTAACGGCAGATTACCGTACCGGTTATTATATCTTCAACAGCATTGCCAACACCATGGATCATGCCGGTGTGGGTAGTACAACCGCTGTTTCCGGACGTCAGTCATTCGTTTTCCCGAATTCAGTTATCGAAGATCCGGGAAACAAGGGTAGTTATATTAACAATACCAATGTAACCCTGGTAGACGGAAACTATTTCTGGCCCAATGTGTACCGGACTGTTGGAGCGAACTATGTTACCAGCGCAGCCGCCTGGAAACTGCGTGAAGTGGTTATCGCTTACAGCTTCCCACAGACCTGGCTTGCACCAACTAAAATAGTTAAGAATGCAACCCTTTCCCTTTCAGGAAGAAACCTGCTTATGATTCGTCCAAATACAAATCTCTGGACAGATCCTGAGTTTAGTGAAACTTCCGGAAACGGTGTAGGACGTAACTCCGAAGGTCAGGCGCCTCCGACACGTTTTTACACAGCTACACTTGCATTAACATTTTAGTCAATAAAACAATTTATGACCATGTTGAATAAATTATTTCGAAAAAACAAAGGACTACCGGTAATCTTAACCGTAGCCGCTATGCTCCTGATCGTTGCCAGTTGTAAGAAAGGGGCTTTTGACATCAACAGTCCCAACCCGAACCTGCCCAGCAGCGTATCCCCCAAATTCAGCCTTTCGGCCGCTCTGAAAACGACTGCAGGGTATATGTATAACGGGAATATCGATTTCATGAATACCTGGATGGATTACTGGGCAGTGAGTGGTGACTATACGGCGAGTCCGGTATATGTTACTTACACTATTACTGCTGATAATTTTGCAGGGAACTGGGATCAGGCTTATATAAACCTGAATAACTATCACCTGATTGAAACACAGGGATACACAGATCCTTCATTGGCCAATTATGAAGCCATTGCCAAGCTTATGAAATCCTTCGTTTATCAGCGTATCGTGGATCTGTATAATAATGCACCGTATGTAGAAGCATTGAGTTCCACGAATTTCCTGCCCACCTATACCAATGCACCGGATATTTATACCGATCTGCTTGTACAGATTGACTCTGCAAAATTGCTGATCGATCAGGGTGCAGCCCTGGCTGAAAATCCTGGAGAATTTGACGTAATGTTTGGTGGGGATATGGATGCCTGGAAAAAATTTGCCAATACCCTGAAGCTGAAGATCCTGATGCGCTTAACCGCAACGAATCCCTCAGCGGCTTCAGCCGGTCTGGCCGGGATGACCACGGATGATTTCCTTGGTGAAGGTGAGGATGCCCTGGTAAATCCGGGATATTCTGCAGCTTCAGATGATCAGGAAAATCCGCTCTACCTGAATGTAGGTTATAATTCAACAGGAGCTCCCGGAACCAACCATAACTACTGGAGAGCAAATAAATATGCAGTTGATTTTTATAACAATAATAATGATCCACGGGCCGATCGGTTTTATGAACCCAATTCTGATGGTGATATCGTAGGTCGTTTTCTGGGTAGTACACTACTGGAACATAATGACGCCATCTCAGCATGTAACGGAGCAGGAACTGCGGGAAGTGCTGAAGTATCCGCGGTGATCATCGGCGCATTCGAAAGTATCTTCTTACAGGCCGAAGCAGCCCAGAGAGGATATATCACAGGTGATCCACAAACATTATATGAATCTGCGGTATCGGAATCCTTCCGCCTGCTGGGCGTAGACCAGTCTGCGACAGCTGCAGCTACCTATGTTGGTCAGGCTGGCAATCAGCTGACCACCTGGGCGGCACAGTCAGACAAACTCAGACTGATCATAACCCAGAAATGGGCCGCTTGTAACAGTTATGATCCCTTGGAATCACACAGTGATTACCTGAGAACCGGATTTCCGTCAAACCTGCCGGTTTCCATATTCCCGGGTAATACGCAGACAACCATTCCCAACCGTATTCTGTATCCAACCAGTGAGCACAGTTATAACGAGGATAATGTGAATGCACAGGGAACTATTACCATCAACAGCAAAATATTCTGGCAGCCCCAGTAACTTTAATAGATATTAAATATGAAGAAGATTAAATTCCTTTTATTAGTTGCTTTTGCTCTGTCGTTGGGCAGCTGTTTGAAAGACACACCAAATGTGGATTTTTCAAATCTGCAGACTTCAGTAGAATTCTACAAAGGCGGGCTGAACTTTTTCAGTGATGATGCGGTGATTTTCACGAAGTCCGTAGATACTGCCAACCGTTGGATGGCGGTAAATATTGCCTCTGCATATCCCTTAACTACACCGCTGACTGTAACAGTTGCAGTGGATACGAACTCTGGTGGCTACTTATAAAGCAGAAAATCCGGGCGTAGATTACCAGGTGCTTCCGGCCGCCGCTTACGTTTTTCCGGAACAGACGATTACTATTCCCGCGGGATCAAGATTTGATTCATTGTATTTAACGCTGTATAATGAAACACTTGATCCTACGGTAAGCTATATGCTTCCGATAGTTGTCAAAGATGCATCCGGTACGCTGATCAGTGCAAATAAAGGGCAACACTATTACCATATCATTGGTAATCCTATTGCCGGCACATACAATAGCGTTTGGACCCGCTGGAACAGTACTTCAGATGCGGGTGCACCCTCCATTGGTCCTGATGCCGATGTTGCCGTTTTTAGTCCGGTTTCACCAACCACTGTAGCTTTTCCCTCAGGTTCCGGACCCATTTATCTGCTTAGCTTTACCAATACAGGCGGTGTGTTAAGCGATTTCACTGTTGAATTTGATGACGCTTCCGTTACGCTTGCGGGTATCACGATTACATCAGGTCCTACCATTGTAACGGCTGATCCAGCCACAGGAACATATAAATTTGTTTATGGATATAATAATTCTGCCGGAGCAGCGCGCGTGATTCATGATGACTTTACGAAATAGTTGAACAATAACAATTTCAAAAAAAGGGCCCGCTTAACGGGCCCTTTTTATTTACCATCCTCACAATTTTTTCTTTTTGAATATTTTGTTATAGATATTTGCTACCCAAACGAAAATTATTATGAAACTGCGGTTATTAGGAATTTTTTGTATCTGTGCATGCCGGTTTGTTATAGCCCAACCCGTTGAAGTAAAAGGTCTGATCAAAACAAACACTGGCGAACCTGTATTCAATGCTTCTATCAAATCATCCAAGGAAAAAAAGGAAGTATTTTCTGATCCACAGGGCAATTTTGAAATTAAAGCCAGCCCGCTTTCCACCCTGGTGATTAGCTATTCCGGATTTGAGGATGTGCCCATTGCAGTCAAATACGCACCTATTGATACGACTGTCGTTCTGGAGCAGGAAAAACCAAAACTAAAAGAAAATCAGGAGGACATCATGGAAGTAAACAAGCGCCTGGCGATGGAAGGAATGGGTACCAGCGCTGGTTTTGTCCCCCAGTTTACATACAAGGAAAGTACGCAGGGCAGTCGTTACCTGTTTCCGGACTGGGTGCGGGGACATGTGGTGAATGCTAACCATGTGAACATCGATAACGGGAAATATCTGTATAATTATAATAAGATGACCGGCGAACTTTACCTGACCCAGGATAAAAAAACGGCTATAGTCGTCAACAACGACCTGATCTATACGTTTACCCTGATCTCGCCGGAAGGTGATTCCGTTCTGTTCAAAAAAATCAACCCGGTCAACGATAAATTGTACACTGCCATGCTCGTTAATGGTCCCAAATACAGTTTACTGCGACTCACCAAAACCAAGTTTTTGAAATCTGACTACCGCACCGATGGCATGACGGAATCCGGTAATAACTATGATGAGTATGCCGATACAAAGACCTATTACCTGCAGACGGGAGAAGCCGGACAGCCCGTTGAAATTAAAATATCTAAAAAGGGCCTGAAATCCGCCATACCCAACAATCCGAAAGGTGAAGTCTTTATTTCCAGTCATCCCGGTTTATCTGACGAGCAAATGGCCATCGGATTTGTGGAAGCTGCTAATTATTGAGCAGTCAAATCAGTTTGGAGTAAATCAGTTTGGAGCAGTCAGATCAGTTTATTGAGCAGTCAGATCAGTCCTTCGTCAGCAAAGCTGAAATATCCGCCGTTGCTCACGATGATATGATCAATCACTTTAATGTCAAAAAACCGGGCGGCTTCCCGGATCTTATGGGTCAGGTCTTCATCCGCCTTACTGGGTTTCAGATTACCGGAGGGATGATTATGGCATAGAATGATATTGACGGCATGGTGATCCAGTGCTTTTTTAAGGATAAGTCTGGGATCGGCTACCGTTCCGGTGATACCGCCCTGGCTCACCACTTCAAAATGATTAACCCGGTTGGCCTGGTTCAGGAATAATGACGGCAAAAACCTCCCGGCACTGATCCTGTAACATCACCCTGAGGTATCCGGCCACCTGGTGACTATCCCTTACTACCGGTTTCTCCAGCGCACCGGTGATATGACGGCGCCGGCCAAGTTCCAGGGCAGCCAGGATGATCAGGGCTTTCACCTTCCCGATGCCCTTCATTTTCAGGAGATCATGAAAATCCAGCCGGCCCAGCTCATTCAGGTTGTTTTTTACCGACTGCATCAGTTCCCTGGCCAGTTCCACTGCATTTTTTTCCTTTGTTCCGGGGCTGATCAGGATGGCGAGCAACTCAGAATCGGTGAGGCTGTTCGTAGTTTTACTAAGTAGTTTTTCGCGGGGTCTGTCACCTTCTGCCCAAGCCTTGATTGAGTATTTTTGCGCTTGCATAGGCTAATGATATGGACTAATTTTAATCCTAACAATCCCCTGTTTGTGTAGTTTCCTTAACGGAATCAACCCTGACCGGAATCCTTTTGAAAAACTAAAGTAATATCCATGAAACCTAAATCAACGCTTTCTGCCATCGGTGGCTGGAACTCCTTCTTCTTCTGTGTTGGTATGTATGTTGTCGCCTTATTTTTTTCCATTTTTGTTTGTTCTTCGATTTTTTATATCGTCAACAGCAGCAAAACCACAAAAGCTTCTGTAGTGGAAAAAACGACTGCGAAAACGGAACTGGCTTCTATTAAATAGGCTTAACGCTTAACGCTTAACGCCTAACGCTTAACGCCCAAGGCAAAAGTAACAGCATACTCCTTATTATATTTTATACTCGCAGATTATAATACTCATTGAGCAGGGTTTACCCTGCTTTTTCTTTTGGGATCAGCCCTCTTTTTGATCCGGTCTTTTCGGTTTTCTAAACTGCTGCCGGCAGAATAATCCATTTTGCCAATTAATATTAAAAAGTTTTTGGCATTAGGCTTTGGGCTTTACGCTTAAGAATTATCTTCGTTCCCAACATCAATCTTATGCAGGGAATAGCTAAAATTTTCTCCGGTACAGGTTCTCAATACCTGGCCGAAAAAATTACCCGGCGTTATGGCTGCCCTTCCGGAAAAATAACCATCCAGCATTTCAGTGACGGCGAAATCCAGCCCATTTTCAATGAAAGCGTTCGTGGAGATATGGTTTTCCTGGTTCAAAGCACTTTTGCTCCCACCGAAAATCTGATGGAATTGCTGCTGATGATCGATGCTGCCCGACGGGCTTCCGCCTATAAAGTGGTTCCGGTAATACCTTATTATGGGTATGCCCGCCAGGACAGAAAGGACAAACCCCGGGTTGCCATCGGTTCTAAGCTGGTAGCCAATATGTTAGTGGCTGCGGGAGCGGACCGGGTCATCACCATGGACCTGCATGCCCCCCAGATCCAGGGCTATTTTGATATCCCCGTGGATCACCTCGACAGTTCAGCCATTTTTATCCCTTACATAGAGAATTTAAAGCTGGAAAACCTTACCTTTGCGGCCCCCGACGTGGGAAGTGCCAACCGGATACGGGAAATCGCTTCCTATTTCAATGCAGAAATGGTGATCTGTGACAAACACCGGAAAAGGGCAAATGAAATTGCCAGCATGGTGGTGATCGGGGATGTGGAAGGACAGGGACGTGGTGCTGATCGATGATATTTGTGATACAGGCGGAACGCTGGCAAAAGCAGCGGGACTGCTGAAGGAAAAAGGAGCGAGAAGTGTGCGGGCGCTGTGTACACATCCGGTGCTGAGCGGAAATGCCTATGCAAATATCGAGAACAGTGTTTTGGAAGAACTGGTGGTATGTGATACGATTCCGCTGAAACAAAAATGTTCTAAGATAAAAGTACTGAGTGTGGCGGAACTTTTTGCAATCGCCATCCGGAATGCATTTGAAAACAGAAGCATCACGGGATTGTTCATTCACTCGCAACTCAGGAATAAGTAGTGTATTTTTTAAATCAATAATAATCATGAAAACAATTACCATCGAAGGACAACTCAGGACCGGACTCGGCAAACAAGCCACCCGCCAACTCCGCTCTGAGGGAAAAGTGCCCGGTGTAATTTACGGGGGTGCACACGAACTGAATTTTTCAGCGCCTGTCACGGCTTTTAAGAACCTTGTATACACACCGGATTTTCAGCTTGCAGAAATTAAACTGGAAGGAACAACCTATCGTTGTATTCTGAAAGACATCCAGTTTGACAAAGTAACAGATGACCTCAACCACGTGGATTTCCTGGAACTGGTGGAAGACAAAAAAGTGATTGCCACCATTCCGCTTAAATTTACCGGCGCTGCAAAAGGCGTTAAAGATGGCGGAAAGCTGATCACGAAAATGAAGGCGCTGAAGGTAAAAACCTTTCCGAAATACCTGCGTGAAAATATTGAAGTGGATCTGACCAATCTGGAACTGAACGGCAATGTTCGTGTTGAAGATGTAAAAGCAGATAATTATGAAATCCTGAATTCACCCCGAATTCCGATTGCATCTGTCGTGCTGACCCGTCAGTTGAAACAGGAAGAAACTGCTGCTCCCGTTGCGGGTGCTGCTCCGGCTGCTGCAGCCGGCGCTGCTGCTCCGGCTGCAAAAGCCGCTGCTGCAAAACCTGCCGCGAAAAAATAATGATATATTTTATTAAAAGGCTGTTTCATTCTGTTCGGAACAGCCTTTTTTTTATATTAGATGACGGATGACCGATGACGGATGACGGGAATTACTGAACTTCACTCCCATACTCCCATACTCTCACACTATGAACTTTCTGATCGCCGGTCTCGGAAATATTGGTTCCGAATATGAAGGAACCCGACATAATATTGGTTTTGACGATTGCAGATGCGCTGGTATCAAAACATGGGGGTTCTTTTGCCATCGACCGGCTGGCAGCAAAGGCGGAGTTTTCCTATCGCGGGAAAGCGGTTACCTGTATTAAGCCGACCACCTATATGAACCTGAGCGGAAAAGCTGTGCGGTACTGGCTGGATAAAAAGAAAATTCCGCTTGAACGCCTGCTCGTGATCACGGATGATATTGCACTGCCATTGTCCAGGATTGCGCTTGCGGGGAAATGGTTCGGATGCCGGTCATAATGGTTTGAAAAGTATTTTTGAAGAATTGCAGACAGAAAAATATGCCCGCCTCCGGTATGGAGTGGGGAATGATTTTCCCCGTGGCATGCAGGTTGAATACGTTTTGGGGACTGGCAGCAATGAAGAAATTCCCCTGGTGAAAATTAAAAATGAAAAAGCGGTTCAGGTGGTTGAAAGCTTTATTCATATGGGCCTGGAAAGGACCATGAATGATTACAACAAAATAGAGATAACGCTATGATTTGTAATTGGGAATCATTATTTTAGCAGTCCAATTCCTAACCATGGCCAAAGGGTCCGCTCCAAGCTCCTATGACAAAAACCCATGCCTTTTCAGGCCATTTGAACACCTTAAAATCTTCTATTTAAAACCTTTATCGAATATGAAAATATTCTGCGTTGGTCGTAACTACGTTGCGCATGCCATTGAACTGAATAATGAAGTGCCGGATGAACCGGTCATCTTTATGAAACCTAAAAGTGCCCTGCTACAGGCTCATACCCCGTTCTATTATCCCGAGTTTACCAATGAACTGCATTATGAATGTGAACTCGTACTGCGCATTTCAAAAAATGGGAAATATATTCAGGATCGTTTCGCTTCCAAATATTATGATGCCATCAGCGTAGGCATCGATTTTACTGCCCGGGATATTCAGAATGAACTTAAAGCAAAAGGACTTCCCTGGGAAAAAGCAAAAGCCTGGGATAATTCGGCTGCAGTTGGAAAATGGATTCCTTTTCAAAATATAAAAAATAAAAAAGACATCAATTTTGGTCTTTATAAAAATAAAGAACTGGTGCAGACAGGGAAGTCCAGCCTGATGCTGCAAAGCTTCGATAGTATCGTAGCCTATATTTCCACTTACTTTTCGATAAATATCGGCGACCTTATCTTTACCGGAACTCCGGCCGGAGTAGGTGAATGTGTGGTCGGGGATGAACTGGAAGCATTTATTGAAGATGAAAGCCTGCTTTCACTCGAGATCAAGTAAGATTTGAAAATTCGGGAATTCGAGAATTCGGGAATGATAGTTTTCAAATTCCCGAATTTTCAAATTACAGGAATGATTGACTCCAAAATTTTACTCAGGGCCTACACACTCATGACCACTGCCCGCGCCATGGCTGCCCTGTATGAACAAAACCGGACCGTTTGTAAATATGTTCATTCCGTTTCTTCCGGTCATGAAGCCATTCAACTGGCTACAGCATTTCAATTGGAACCGCAGGATTTTGTAAGTCCGTATTACCGGGACGAAAGTCTTTTACTGGGCCTGGGATTTTCTCCTGAAACACTCATGCTGCAATTGCTGGCCAAAGGAACTGATATTTTCACCGGGGGAAAAGTATATTATTCACATCCGAATTACCGGGGGAAAGATAAACCAACCATCATTCACCAGAGCAGCGCCACAGGTATGCAGGCCATACCGTCAACCGGTATTGCGCAGGGAATTGCATACCTGGAGAAAGCCGGACTTACATGGAAAATTTTCCGGTGGTGGTTTGTTCTTTCGGAGATGCCAGCATTACAGAAGGAGAAGTCAGCGAAGCCTTCCAGGTAGCTGTTTTAAAAAAACTCCCCATTATTTACCTGGTACAGGATAATGAATGGGGCATCAGTGTTACTTCAGAGGAAGCCAGAGGTATGGATGCATTTTATTATGCCGGTGGTTTTGCCGGGATGGAAAGAATAAAAATCGACGGGTCTGATTTCGAACAATCTTTTAACTGTATGCAGCAGGTTTTTCAGTGGGTGAGAAACCACAGAAGACCTTACCTGGTGCAGGCAAGGGTTCCCCTGCTCACGCATCATACCAGTGGTGTTCGAATGGAAGCGTATCGTTCGGAAGCCGACCTGGCCAAACACCGTGCTGCGGATCCCATGCCTGGGTATCAAACGGCAGCTGTATAAATTTGGAGTATACGCAGGAACATCTGGCAGAGATAGAAAAAGATGCAGCAAGATTTGCGGAAGATGAATTTAAAAAAGCAGTCGCAGCTCCGGAACCCGAAAAGGAAACCGCTGGTGAAAATATATTTGTGCCAACTCCGGTAGTTACAGAATCCGGAGAACGGTCCCCGGCAAATGCAAAAAAAATTCCCATGGTGGATGCCGTGCTGTTTGCCCTGCGGGAAATTCTGGAAGACTATCCGGAAGCCATATTATATGGTCAGGATATCGGGCGAAGACTGGGCGGTGTATTTCGTGAAACGGCTACACTGGCTGCACAATTTGGAGATGACCGTGTTTTCAATACGGCAATTCAGGAAGCCTACCTGATCGGATCCACTGCGGGCATGTGCGCTGCCGGACTCAAACCCATTGTGGAAATTCAGTTCGGGGATTATATTTTTCCGGGATTTAATCAGCTGGTTACGGAGATCGCAAAATCCTGTTATCTCAGCGCAGGAAAATTTCCCGTACAAACACTGATACGTGTTCCGGTCGGTGCTTACCAGGGTGGTGGTCCTTATCATAGCGCCAGTATCGAAACCACCTTGTTATCCGTGAAGGGATTAAAAATTGTATATCCTTCCAACGCGGCTGATATGAAAGGACTCATGAAAGCGGCATTCCTCGATCCAAATCCGGTGATCATGCTTGAGCACAAAGGATTATACTGGAGTAAGGTGCCCGGTACGGAAGATGCAAAATCGGTTGAACCTTCCCGTGAGTATATCATTCCACTGGGAAAAGCTTCCGTGGTGCTCTGCCGCATCAGAAGAAGCTGTCGATCGGGGAGAAACCGTTGCGGTGATCACCTATGGTATGGGTGTTTACTGGGCAATGGCGGCAGCGAAAAATCTCCCGGGGCTTATTGAGATCATTGACCTGAGATGTTTATATCCGTTGGATGAAGAGCTGGTTTTCGAAACCGTGCGCCGTCATGGGAAATGTCTGGTATTAACGGAAGAAGCCCAAAATAATTCCTTTGCAGAGGCGCTCGCCGGGCGAATTTCAAAAGCCTGTTTTCATTCGCTGGATGCTGCAGTGGAAGTGATGGGAGCAATGAACGTGCCCGCCATGCCGATGAATATGATACTTGAAAAAGAAGTACTTCCGAATGCTGATAAGGTTGAAGCAAAACTAATTGAGTTATTATCCCTCTAATAATGTGGTAAATGTGGAATTGTATGTGATTGCTTTGCAATCACAGGTGAAATGTGAAAGTGAAATTGTGAAAATTAAATTTAAAATTTCTTTTACACATCCTCACATTTTGCACCATTTCACATTTAGCACATTATGACTTAGCATTGTTATCCAGTTGAAATTAGCTTCGTATCCTTATTGGTATTCTTAACCCTGAAAGAAGGAGCAGTATAGTCTTTCGGAAGATGTTCATCAGGCACGGTGATCTTATTCCCATCCCGGATATTACTATAGTGGGAAGACATGATCTCAACACCGGCTTCATTAAAAGCATCCTGGATATTCTGGTGAAGCAAAGAATAGGTAATATGCTGCTGGTTGGGTGAATTCGTAAATGCATTGATCTGGTAGCTCACATAAAAATCATCCAGTTTATTCTGGAAAACAAAAGGAGCCGGATCTTTTTCAATCAGATCCGTTGCCAGTGCAGCCTTGATCAGCAGTTCATGAATATGTCTCCAGGGTGTATCATATCCAATGGTAACGCTGGTATGCAGGATGAGCTGGTGTGCTGCATCACCGATACTGTAATTTTTTGTGTGATTACTCATTACCGAAGAATTCGGAATGGATACGATTTCATTTTTAATGGTTTTAAGACGGGTAACCAGTAATGATTTTTCAACAACATCACCCGTGATTTCACCGATCTGCACCCGGTCCCCGATTTTATAGGGACGCATATAAGTCAGTACGATACCCGAAACAATATTACCCAGGGCACCGGCAGATCCGAAAGTAAAAAGTACACCCAGGAATACGGATACGCCTTTAAAAATGGGAGAATTCAGAACCCGGCAAATAGGGAAAAATAACAATCAGCATAAAGGCAAACATCAGTATGCGGATGATCTGGAAAGTAGGATTGGCCCAGTCGACATAAAATCCCGGAATCTTCAGGCGGCCCCGTTCTATTTCCGTTTTGAAAAAATATAGGATCTTCAACAGGTAACGGAAAAATATGACCAGGACAATAATGGTGAACAGGTTGGGCAGGTAATCCCAGATAGAATACAGTATATGTTTTATGGGATCCAGGAAATAGGAAAGCAATTTTCCGGAAAAACCACCGGTCCAGGGAAAAATATCAAAAAGGATAACCAGAGCAGGAATAAACCAGGGGTATAATGATGATCCATTTTAAAATCCTGAGCAATAAGAACCAGCAGGGTTACCTCGTGCTCGGCATCCAGGATCTCATAATCCCTGATCTTTAAGCCCTTTATTTTTTTTCCCCGCTGTCGTTGAATTTTCGCTGTTAATCCACCGGAATAACCCTGGTGAGGTAATAGAGGATGGTAATAAGAATAGAAGAGCACCAGAATAGCGATCAGGATATCCTTGACCAGAGCAGACCAGCTGTTTTCTGATTTATATTTTACAATCGCCGCAGAAATAATGTTTTTATATTTCTCCGCGAGTTTTTCCCGGGAGGTATTTTCCCAAACGGCATCCATTTCCGTAATACTCTTCACCACTTCTTCCTTATAGGTAATATCCGTGGTAAAATCGTCGGGAATAATTTTTAAGGAGTCAGCTTTGAAAAAATAATCATCGGCCAGCTCACGCAGGCGCTCAGATAAGCCATGCGGCACGTTCCCGGGGCGAAAAACTTCCAAGCTTCGTAAATATGTAAAAAAGAGTGTCCTCGCCCAGTACCACCGGAAAACCGCTCATCACGAGAACGGATGGAATCGACCTGATCGTTTTAATCTGGCATAATTGAGAGAGTCCCGGATAGCAATCTGGTTCTGTTCTTCCGTTAAAGCCTTTTTTTTGGATTTATCTGCGTCGCCTAATTGCAGCAATTCTTTATTCAGCTGCAGCAGGCGCACGGAATCTCCCATCCGTAAAACCTGTCCGGCGACAATCTGGTCTACCTGACGGGTGAGTACTTCATTTTTTTCGGAATCTTCCTGGTTCCTGGCGGCCGGTTGATTTTTTTTACGATTTGAATCAGACTGTGCATACAGTGAATGAATGCCGGAAAATATTCCCAGGCACAGGAAGAAACTAAATGATAATTTCCGCATCATTCCGGTATACACTATTTACTATAAAGATCGCATTTCAGGGTTGATAACTGAAACTGGCTTTTTGATTTCCGATCATCAGGTCGAAATTCCCGGCTTCCGTACGGTTTTTGAGATTAACGTTTACAAACGCAAGATCTGCTGCGGTGAGGGTGAACGAAACCGTTTGTGTTTCACCAGGCTTCAGGCTGATCTTCTTAAATGCACGCAAACGCTGCATGCTGGGCGTGATACTGGCATACTGCTGATGCGAATACAATTCAACTGAATGTTTGCCTTCCAGGTTTCCGGAATTCGTAACCGTAATATTTACGGTTATGGTTCCTGTTCCTTTCAATGCAGGAGCACTCAGACTGATGGCCCATAGGTGAATTTGGTATAACTCAATCCCCATCCAAATGGGAAGAGGGGATTGTATCCATCCCAGGTCATATTGGAATTAAAAATTTCACGAACATCTTCTGTATGTTTTCTGTCGTAGAGAACGATCTCTCCGGAATAACGGGGATAAGAAAACGGCAGGATACCATTTGGATTGTAATCCCCAAATAAAACATCTGCAATGGCTTCCGCCGTTTTTTTACCGGACCAGTAAGCCATCAGGATTCCCTGCATGGATGGTTCGATGTCGGTAATCAAACGGGGTCTTCCTTCCGTTAATACCAGGATCACCGGTTTGCCGGTTGCTGCCGCTGCACGGGCCAGGGCCATCTGATTTTCCGGCAATGCCAGATCCCTGATATTTCCCGGACTTTCCGCATAGGCATTTTCACCCAGGCATAATACAATCACATCGGCATCCGCAGCCGCTGCTTTTAATTTTGCCGTATCGAAATTCTGCGGATTGTCAAATCCTTTCACACTGATGACGGTGGATTTGCCACCCGTCTTTTCAGAAATGGTTTCGCCGATCGTTTTGCTGTCGGCCGGATACCATTGTTCCTGGTTTCCCTGCCAGGTATAGGACCAGCATCCATTCAACGGAGCAATGCTGCTGGCGGAAGGACCGGCAACCAGCACTTTTTTATCTTTTGACAAGCGGAAGAATATTATTTTGATTTTTTAGTAAGGTCATGGCTTCCTGTGCCGCAGTAAGGGCAGTCTGCTGGTATTCCGGTTTGCCGAAATTGGCCAGGGTTCCTTCTTCCGGATAAGGATTATCAAAAAGACCGAGCCGGTATTTCAGGGTCAGTATTCGGCGAACGGCATCATCGATCCGGCATACGGAGACTTCTTTTTTTTCTACGGCTTCTTTCAGCAAATCAAAAAATGAAAAATCCGTCGGCACCATGCTCATATCGATGCCGGCATTGACCGCCATCACAACTGCCTGCCGGGGACTGTTCGCCACCAGGTGACGGGTATGCAGACGGATAATATCTTCCCAGTCGGAAACGATCACGCCCTGGAATCCCATTTCTGTTCGCAGCACATCGGTGAGCAGGTATTTGCTGGCATGAACAGGTACACCGTTGATTTCTCCGGAATTGATCATGATGGTGGCAGCACCTGCTTTGATGGCTTCACGGAACTGGGGCAGATAATATTCCCTCAATTCGATTTCCGGAATATAAGAAGGAGTACGGTCTTTTCCGGTTCTTGCGGCAGAATAAGCCAGGTAATGTTTCATACAGGCGGCCACTGCCGGTCGGATTGTTTAGTCCATCTGCCTGGTAAGCCTGTACGGCTGTTGCGCCCATGGTCTTGCCGATATATACATCTTCGCCATAGGTTTCGGGAAACCTGGACCAGAGCGGCTGACGGCCGCAATCCAGTACAGGTGCAAATTCCCAGCGAACGCCGGAAGCGCGCATTTCATTGGCTGTAATATGCGCAGCCGCGGCAACCAGTTCCGGATTACGGGTAGCTGCCATGGCAATATTCTGCGGGAATAAGGTTGAATTCAGGGTATAGGTCTGTCCATGCATACCATCCAGTCCATAAATGACCGGAATTTTCAGTCTGGTTTTTTTTGCTTCATCCTGAATTTCTGTTTGCACGGCTCTCCATTTTTCTACGGAAAGCGCATGGGCAGTGGTATTTAAAATGGAACCTACTTTATAATCCTGAATCGCATGTTTCAGTGCATCCGGATCCAGGGATCCGTCTTCATTTTGCCATCCGCCCTTTGCAACCACGGCAAGGGTGACCTGGGTCATCTGACCGATTTTTTCATCGAGGGTCATCTTGCTGATCAGTTCATCCACCTTCTGTCTGATATCCGGCGTTTGGGCATGCAGGTTAGATAAAAAAGTAAAAGGAGAATGAGGGCGGCAAGCAATCGTTTGAATAACATAGGGTTGTTTTAGTTGTTTTTGAAAGGGACACTAAGATAACCGGATTCAGAATAAAACCGGGCAGATTTATTCTCCATTCACCAGACGTTGATGCAGGTTTTTCAGGGTCGCGGCCGGATCTGCTGAAAGTCCCGGATGCACCCGGGAGCACTGCAGAACCGTACTGCGGGTGGCCGTGAGCCAGCGAAAACGGGAACCCATATCCAGCTTGCCGATCGGTCCGGCTTCGGGTCCGCCCTTACAGATATTACAAAAAGCCGCAAGGTGTTTTTTAATCTCATCCATTTCCAGAGCTGGGGAAAGTGCGCGGCAGCCTTCCTTCATCAATGGTAAATAATGCATCCAGGAAGGAAAGGACTGGCAATACAGGATCACACCCACATTCATGAATTCTTCCCTTTCCACTTTTGGAACCACCCGGATAACGGCATATTCAAATGAGTGCTGCTCTGGCATTTTGTGCTTCTTTTATAAAAATTTTTGATGAAGCCATCCGGATCTCCAGAAACCGAAAATACATATCCCGGGCTTCTGTACGGATATCCCGGTTGTATTCCAGAAGCCATTCATCCGGAATCAATTGCACAATATCTTTTATTTTTTCTGATGTCAGCACCGATTGAAAATCGTATATCCGCTTCATCCAGCCTGGATGCCCAGGGCAAGTAATACATGGTTTTTAACTTGTACAAACGGTGTTTCCGCTTTTTTCTCCCAGTTTTCCGGCGAATAATGAAAATACAGAGAAGCTCCATGATCGATCAGCCAGAGTTCTTTGTTCCAGACCAGCATATTGGTATTGTTGGAAGTGCGGTCCACATTGGTAAGCAGGGAATCCAGCCATACGATGGCAGAAGCCTGTTCACGCATCCACCCGGGTAACCAATGGGTCAAAACTGATGGCTCCCGAAAGAAAATGCAATCCCAGGTTCAGTCCCACACTGGCTTTGAGCAGATCCTGAATTTCTTCGTCCGGTTCTGTTCGTCCGAAAGAAGAATCCAGTGTGGCAAATACGATTTCAGGAACACGCAGTCCCAGGGCCCTGGCGATTTCGCCGCCAATCAGTTCTGCAATAAGAGATCGGGAGCCCTGGCCGGCACCGCGAAATTTCAGAACATATAAAAAATTATCGTCTGCTTCGGCAATGGCGGGGAGGGATCCCCCTTCACGAAGGGGGGTTACATAACGAGTCACCTGTACATGTCTGATTTCCGGATGAAGAGCAGGCAATGGGTTTGTTTAAGTGGCTCAAAGCTAAGAAAACAAATGAGCCGGTAAACAATGCCATCTCCGGAGATTCGTTAGTAGACGGAATACCTGAGCCGACCTGTGTTTACAGAATGTTTCCAGGCCATATCTTGCGTACCATAAAATTTTACGATGAGGAGGATTATATTTTTCATTTTACTACAAATCATATTCTGTTCCAGTTTTCTCCCAGAACAAATACGTTTCTTTCCGCATTGATTCCGCCATTCGTGCTGCCATGGCAGAGCGTCAGATTCCGGGAATGCAGGTTGCGGTGGTTAAATATGGTATTGTTCTGAAAAAAGGAAGTTATGGTATGGCCAACCTGGAAGATCGGGTGCCTGTTACCGATAGTACCCTATTTCCGATCGCTTCCATGAGTAAGGCATTTACCTGCGCGGCGGTGCTTCTGCTGGTGGAAGAAGGTAAACTGGGCATTGATGATTCGGTCGGAAAATATTTCGAATCCCTTCCCGCGGGCTGGGAAGGCGATAACCATCCGGAAGACTGATGAACCATACCTCAGGATTGCGGGATGACTGGGATGAAGATGATATTTTTTTTAAAACCAATACCAGCGACAGTGCTTTTTTCGCTGCCCTGAAAGCGGCTCCCCTGAAATTTCAACCTGGTCAGGCATGGAGTTACAGTTGCGGACCTTTTGTGCTCGGGCTCATCATTGCAAAAGTTTCAGGAGAATCCTATGCTGATTTTATGAAACACCGGATTTTTAATAAACTGGGTATGAACAATACCCGGATCAATGATGTGGAAGCTGTTATTCCGAACCGGGCTGCCGGATACCGTCTGAAGGAGAATATATTTTATCACGGAAAAGAAATATCCGCTGCGGCACAGGCCCGCGGCGATGTAGGCGTATTGACAACCGTTTCCGACATGATAAAATGGTATACAGCACTGCAGAATGGTTCACTGTTGCAGAAAAAAAGTATGGAGCTGATGTTTTCGCCGGGTTTACTACAGGACGGCAATAAAATCTCTTATGGTATGGGCTGGTTTATGAATCCTTACCGGGATCAGACCCTGATTTCCCATACCGGAGGATTCAGAACGGGATTTAGTTCCGTGATGGATATGTATCCTGAGGATCATGTAGGGATTATTATTTTAAGCAACCGGCAGAACGCAGGAACCCCGTTAATTGCCAAAGATATCGTTGGTTTATTTAATCCCGATTATGCCCGCGCATCGAAAATGGACAGTGTTTCGGATCCCGATTCAGCCCGGACCGCCTATTTGAAAAATTTTTACCTGTCCATGGGATTGAATCTGGATTCAACGCGGAAAATTGCCCGGCAGCTGCATATGAAATATTATCCGGAAAACGAATCGGATCTCCGGCATTTCCGGAATGTCACCGATTTTACATTGGTCAAATCCATTCAACCCTCCATGCCGAAAGCAGATATATTCGGAGAACAGGTGCAGGGAATTTTTATATACAGGATAAAATGCCAGGATCAGCCGACCGGATATTTTACATTCTTTCTGGATCCTTCAGGTAAACCGGTGTATATGGAAAAAGAGGAATAAGGCCGGTTAGAGTGGTTCGGTTCCGATTAAAAAATTGTGCCAGATCAATTCCTTCATGCAACGCATAACATGCTCAATTAACAACGCCTTACATTATTTTTTCCAGACGGCGAACCACCTGCTCCATGGCCCATTCAGACCGTGCATCACAATTAGATTTTGCCGCCTTGGGATTTGGATATTGTTTCACTACTTTTGGCGTTAACCGAATCCCCTAAATGAATAATTATTATAAGGGTAAGCCCTTATATATCAAGATCTTATTACCTGGTTCTGCTACTGATTATCTTTTCCCTGAAGCTGGTAGCCCAACCGATAATCAGTTCTTTCAGTCCCCAGTCTGCAGCAGCAGGTACAACGATCACTATTCTGGGCAGCCAGTTTAATCCGGTTGCAGGTTCGGATATTGTCTACTTTGGAAATGTTCGCGCGACTGTTTTAACTGCATCAGCAAACAGTATTACAGGTAACCGTACCATCGGGAGCCACCTGTCTTCCCATCAGTGTAACCGATATGGATGTTCAGTTAACCGGTTTTTCCAGTACCGGTTTCTTCCTGTATTTTCCGGCGGTGCCTCTTCTTCAACCACCATTGCCCAATCATCTGTTGTTAGTACGAATAGCGGAGCCAATACCATATTTATAAAATCTGCCGACCTCGATGGTGATGGAAAGCCGGATTTAATTGCATCCTATACAGCCGGAAATATCGGCCTGTTCCGGAATACGTCCACACCGGGTAACCTGGATAATAATTCCTTTGCGACCGAAGTGGACATTTCTTCCGGGAAGCCATTGCACCTTCGTAGGGATTGCGGATATGAACGGCGATGGCAAACAGGATTTAATTACATATAACCAGGATGCTGGTGAATTAACCGTTTGGCAAAATCAGTCTGCCCCAGGTACCATTGCTTTTTTAAAGGCGGTGACCCTGCCGGATGCCGGCGCAGCCATAGGCGTGGGAGATATTGATGGTGATGGAAGACCGGATCTTATCCAGGTAGACAATCTGTCGCCAACATTAAAACTGATAAAAAATAATTCCACCGGCGGAATACTGGATAATACTTCATTTGATCCGCCGGTTGGATTTAACAGTGGAAACGGAATAGAATTTTTAGATGTACAGGACCTAAATGGAGACGGAAAACCGGAAATCATTACCTGTAACCGGACGGACAATACCCTCTCTGTTTTCCGGAATACAGCAGTTGCCGGTACCATTGACAATTCTTCCCTGGCAGCATCGGTTGATTTCCCTGCCGGGAAAGGACCGTTTAACCTGGCAATTGCAGATATCGACGCCGACGGAAAGGCCGACCTGATCGTTTCCAATACAGATTCGAATACGATCAGCATTTTAAAAAATGGATCATCCCCGGGTAAAATCAAAAATTCATCTTTTTCCGTGCCGGTAAGTTTTATATCCGGATCAAAACCGGCTCTCATCGATGTCGGAGACCTGGATGGAGACGGTAAACCGGATATTGCCGTTAGCAATAATCTGTCCGGTACCAGTTCAGTATTTAAAAATATTACTGCTGCCGGAGTCATTGACCAGAATAGTTTTGCCGCTAAATCTGATTTTACTTCCGGACAAAGTCCCTACGGGATCGTAATTGGCGACCTCGACGGAGATGGCAAGCCGGAAATTTCGGTTGCCAACCAGGGTTCGAACACGATTACCATTTATCAGACTTCGGTCAATACCATCCCTCCGGTGATCACCCGGTTTTCACCGGATTCCGCACAAGCCGGACAAACAGTCACCATTGTCGGTTCTCATTTTTCAGGAACGGTGCAGGTAAAATTTGGTGACAGTGTAGCACAATCATTTTTAGCAACGGCGGATACACTGATTACGGCTGTTGTCGGGACAGGTGCTTCGGGGAAAATATATGTTTCCACATCGCTGGGAGAGGATTCATCCGGAACTTTTACTTTCCTGCAGGCACCTTTTTTGAAATCCATTTTTCCTTTAAGTGCCGGTAAAGGGGATACGATTTTTATTCATGGAAAATATTTGTCAGGTACGAATGCAGTCAGTTTCGGTGGTGTGCAGGCGACTTCATTCCAGGTACTGTCCGATACAGCATTGCTGGCGGTCGTTGCAAACGGGAACAGCGGATCGATTCAGGTAACCACACCTTACGGAACCAGTTCAAAAACAGGATTTATTTTTGTTCAGCCACCCCAGATTACTTTTTTCAGTCCGCAGTCCGGCGGAACAGGGGATACCATTTATATACATGGAAAATACCTCACGACTACCAAATCTGTTTATTTAGGAGGAACGCTGGCGGCAGGATATACGGTTATTTCGGATACCCTGCTGCTGGTAAAAATTGGTGGCGGGTCAACAGGAAGTATTCTGCTGGATAATATCGGGGATACCATTTCGGTTCCGGGATTTATTTTTGAGGGTTTTGCACAGCTCATTTCTTTTTCACCCGCCTCTGCAAGACAGGGAGACACGGTTATCATCCGCGGAACTAACCTGACCGGGACAACTGCGGTATATTTTGGAAATGTACCGGCTCCTGCTTTTTCGGTTATCTCAGACAGTGTAGTTTATGCAAAGGTTGGTACAGGAGCTTCCGGTTTTGTGAAATTAACCACCTCCGTCAATACGGATTCCCTCAGCGGTTTTGTATTTGTTGTAAACCTGCCGCACCTGAATTCATTTACCCCGACGGCTGCCCGGCAGGGAGATACGGTTACCATCCGGGGAATTAACCTGACCGGAACAACAGCAGTATATTTTGGAAATATTCCGGCGACAAATTTTACAGTTGTCTCAGACAGCATTATCACCGCAAAAGTTGGAACAGGGGCATCCGGGTATGTAAGAGTGATTACTCCTCTCGGTTCGGATTCACTCAGCGGTTTTGTATTTGTCATAAACCTTCCTCATTTAAGTTCGTTTACACCGGCAAAAGCGGATAGCAGCGTTACCGTCAGCATCAAAGGGATAAACTTCACGGGAGCATATGCGGTTGATTTCGGTGGAATTCCCGCAGCTTCATTTACGGTTATTTCTGATACCCTGATTACTGCAGTACCAGAAGGCGGTGCGAGCGGTTATGTTTCTGTATTTACCAGCACGGGGTCAGACAGCCTGGCGGGATTCACGTACGATTCCAGTTCTACCCAGCTGGCTAAAATTATTTCCTTTAATCCGGCTACCGGATCAAAAGATTCTGTAATTACCATACAGGGAAAGAACCTGAGTAAAGTTACCGGGGTTAGTTTTGGAGGAACCGATGCGGCTTCATTCCAGATAAAATCCGATTCAGTGATCACGGCTGTTTTGGGATTGGGTTCTTCGGGAAGTGTTACGATTCGCAGCGCCGCCAACCGGGACAGTCTTGACGGGTTTATCTATACAACGGCCGCCATACCTCCGCATATAAAAACATTTACGCCTGATTCAGGAAGATCTGGTGCTTTAGTGAAGATTATGGGTAGCGGGTTTACCAATACCACGGTGGTTAGTTTCGGGTCAGTTCCGGCCGAAACGTTTACGGTTGAATCCGATTCCCTGATCAGTGCTATCGTGGGCGCAGGGGCTTCAGGAGATGTGGTCGTCACCACACCCGCAGGAACAGCCACAGATTCGGGATTCCGGTTTATTGCCCGGATTGTTGATTCGAATTTTGCTTTTCTGAAAATCGGAGGTTTTGATACACTCGCTCATATTTCGGTTACCTGGTTCGTGAAGAACGATAAATCCATATCCAGTTATTCCATTGAACGGGCTAAGGACAGTCTTTCTTTTCAATAGCCTGAATACCCAGCCTTCCCACCAGCAGGATGGGTATGGTCATATACGATTATCTGGATCAGCAACCTTATGCCGGTGTAAATTATTATCGTATCCGCATGCAGGATACCAGCGGGAATGTTTTCTATAGTCCTGTACTCGCATTCAGTTTTGTAAATAAGCATATACTGCTTTATCCAAATCCGGCCACGAGTTATGTAATGGTGGTGAATCCGACATCGATGTATGTTTCCGATGATCCGGGTGCTCGATCAAAGCGGCAAAACCATGCGGCTGGTTCAGGTTGATCCGTTTGTTCCGGAAACGCGGTTGGATATATCCGGTATTATACCGGGAACCTATACTGTCAGCTGGACGGATGGACTGATCTATATCGCCAGGCAGTTATACATTCAACATTAATTCCGGGCTTTTACAAATTCAATAAGCAATTATCGTATCTTAATTTTTGAACATATATTTTAGTATGAAGCATTCACTCCGCATTATTGTAGCTGTTATTTGCAGTCTGTGTAATGTATTGTCAGGATTTTCCCAATCAGATAATTCCGCCACTAACCTGCCGAAGGATTATTTATCCGCGTCTTTTCATGCAGAACGCAGGCAGGCCCTCCGGAACCTGATGCCGGCCAATTCCGTCGTGGTGATTTTTTCTTATCCGGAAGAAGTGTTTTCGAAAGGATGTGGATTATGTGTTCCATCAAAATCCCGACCTGTATTATTTTTCGGGATATAATGAACCCCATGCCGTTTTGCTGATTTTTAAGGAAATGCAACCCGATGGGGACAGCAGTTATAATGAATTGTTTTTTGTACAGCACCGGGATCCGATGCGCGAATCCTGGACGGGTAAACGACTTGGGGTGGAGGGTGTGAAATCCAAACTGGGATTTAAACGGGTGTACAACGGGGAAGATTTTGGAAAATTCAATATAGATCTCCGGAAGTATAATATTATTTATGATCAGCTGCCGGATACGACCAGCGCCAGCGAAAAAGGAAGTCTCGGATGGCTGGCCGCTAATTTTGTAGCGAAGTCCGGCGTAAATCCGATGAACAAAGATTTAGCCAGGGACCTGAACATGATATACCAGCGCGGGAATACAAGGAATTTATCCCGGCTGATTGCCTATATCAGTTCCAGGACTGAATGAACCGGCGTACAAAAATGAACCCCTGATTCAGGAACTGGTGGCTAAACCTGATTCCGCAACCCTTGCGGAATTTAAAGTGAAATTCAGCACCCAGCGGAATTCAGGATTATTCGCTTTCAGTGAGTATACCAATGCATTGAGGGGAATCAAAACTCCGGAAGAAATCGTTCTGATCAAAAAATCGGTGGAACTCTCCAGTATTGCCCATGCAGAAGCCATGCGTGCAGTAACTCCGAAAATGTCGGAGCGCGAACTCGAAGGCATCATGTTATATGTGCATAAAAAATATGGCGCCGAAGATGAAGGCTATGGTCCGATAGTCGGTGCAGGCGGGAATGGTTGCATTCTGCATTACGAAGACAATAGTTTACTGGAAGTAGGAAACCAACTGGTACTGATGGATGTCGGCGCAATGTATCATGGATATTCCGCTGACGTCACGCGCACCTTTCCGGCAAATGGAAAGTTCTCTGAAGAACAGAAAGCGATTTATCAGATCGTGTATGATGCTCAGGAAGCCGCTTTTAAAATTTGCAAAGCAGGGTATTCCATTTGATTCCGCACAGCGATTATCAGAGCAGGTGGTAGCCGACGGATTAATAAAACTGGGCGTGATCAAAACAGCCAAAGAAGTGAAAACGTATTATCCCCATGGACTTTCGCATCACCTGGGCCTGGATGTTCATGATAAGGGCAACTATAAGAATATGGAGGAGAATATGGTCATCACTGTTGAACCGGGAATTTATATTCCTGCCGGAAGTGACTGCGATAAGAAATGGTGGAATATCGGCGTACGCATCGAAGATGATGTATTGATCGGTAAGGACGGATGTTTACTTTTATCGCGGAGACGCACCGCGTAAATGGCAGGAAATTGAAAAGACCGTGGCGGAAAAAAGTGTTTTTGATGCGGTGAATTTTCCGGCACTCAAATAAGGTACAAGGAGAGCAGCTTCGCATAAATGTGGAAATGTGGGAGATTAGCAGAGCTGATCTCTGGCGGGGGAGGCTAACATAAAAACACCCTCGCGCCTTCGGCGCATCGGTTTTTACATCCATTCGCTCACCCAAGCGAGCTTGGGTCGCTCATGAATGTAAAAACCCTCAGCAATTGCTGAGGGTTTTTTATGTGCGGAAGAGGAGATTCGAACTCCCACGCCAGTTACGGCGCTACCACCTCAAAGTAGTGCGTCTACCAGTTTCGCCACCTCCGCAGCCTGAAACTTTAAAATGGACTGCAAAAATAGCTTTTCCGGGCTATAATTCCCAATTCCTCCAGACCCGGTCCGCATAATCGATCAAATAATCAGATTTTCGGCAGAATGATTCTGAATGTTGTTCCCTTTCCCAAATCGGATTGTTTCACGAACAATTCTCCTTTATGATAGGTTTCCATGATTCGTTTTGACAAAGATAAGCCCAAGACCCCAGCCTCTTTTTTTTGTGGTAAATCCCGGATCAAAAACCCGGCGCATATTGCCTGGCGAGATGCCTTTTCCGGTATCACTCAGATCAATGATCACCTGCTGCGGTTCATCCTTTATTTTTATTTCAATTACTCCCTTTCCCTCCATGGCATCCAGGGCATTTTTTAATAAATTTTCGATCACCCAGTCAAATAAAGGTGGGGAAATATGAGCCGGAATATGTTGGTGACCATTGGTCTCCAGATTGAATTGCACTTTAGAAGTGGTTCGCTTCCGCATATAATCCAGCATTTGCTGAATCTGAAATACCAGGTCAGATGTCTCCAGATGTGGAATGCTGCCGATTTTACTAAAACGGTCAGACACCAGTTTCAGCCTGTCCACATCCTTTTGTAATTCAGCAACGGTATCTGCGGATAGACCCTGTTCTTTCCCCATTTCAATCCAACCCTGCAGGGAAGAGAGCGGCGTTCCCAACTGATGGGCTGTTTCTTTGGCCATGCCTGCCCAAACCTGATTCTGTGTGGCGCGGTTATGCGAAGTAATGGAATAGACGATAAAAAAAATCAGGACGGCGACCAGGAGCAACTGGATGAGTGGAAAATACCGGACCTGGTCGAGCAGCGCCGTATGACCATAATAATACCGGTTGGCTGTATAGGGTGTATCACTCCATTTGATTTCCAGGGGAGCGTTTTGTGTCCGGTAAGTTTTAAGTTTTTGGGTTAGATAATTTTTATCGCGGGTTACCTGCAGGGAATCCAGGTTAAAATAGCTGATGATGCTGTCCTTTTCGTTCGTCTCAATAATCGGAATGGAATGCTGTTCGTTTCGGATCAGGTTGGGTAAGGTCAGATCGGGATTCAGAATCGCTTTACTGGCTGCCAGCCATTGTTCAATTTTCTGCTGTTCTTCCCGCTGTATTTTTTGGGCGAGGTATTGTGAATAGAAAATGGTTCCACATACAATGGTAATGCCGAGAAGTGCCAGAAGCCAGCGCCAGTTGAAACGAAAGCCGATCATGCTGCTAAAATAGGTAAAGCCCATCAAACCATATTTCACTTAATGTTTACAGGGCAAAGCCTTATTTTTGGCGCTCCTTTTTTAGTTTTCAAAGAATTTCATATTGGCCAAAGTATCAGTTGTCATTATTAATTATAACGGACGGAAATACCTGGAGCAGTTCCTGCCCTCTATTTTGGCCAGCACCTATCCCGACCTGGAAATTGTCGTGGCAGACAACGCTTCCACCGATGATTCGCTTGCTTTTCTGCGTTCAGCCTATCCGTCCGTTCGGATCATTACCCTGAAAAGGAATTATGGCTATGCCGGTGGTTACAATGAAGCATTGAAAGAAGTGCAAAGTGAATATTATGTTTTGCTGAATTCTGATGTGGAAGTAACACCCGGATGGATCGAGCCCATCATCGATCTGATGGATCAGGACCGGCAAATCGGAGCCTGCCAGCCGAAAATCATGAGTTATCATGAAAAGGATCATTTCGAATATTCCGGTGGGGCAGGAGGCTGGATGGATTCCCTGGGTTATCCCTTTGCCCGGGGACGCATTTTTGATATCTGCGAAGTTGACGAAGGTCAATATAATGATACGGAAAAAATTTTCTGGGCCAGTGGTGCGGCTTTATTTGTGCGGGCTGAACTATTTCATCAGGCGCAGGGGCTGGAAACGTATTTCTTTGCCCATATGGAAGAAATCGATTTCTGCTGGAGACTTCAGTTGCTCGGGTACAGTATTTATGCCTGTCCCGCTTCTGTTGTTTATCATGTTGGCGGTGGAACGCTGCCAAAAGGAAATGAACGAAAGGTATTTCTGAATTTCCGCAATAACCTGATCATGCTGGCGAAGAACCTGCCCCGGAGACAGTCATTCTGGAAGATCCCGCTCCGTTTGCTGCTGGATAATATTTCAGCCTGGAAATCTTTGTTTTCCGGTCAGGTGGTCTATTTTCTGGCCGTGGCAGAAGCGCATTTTGCCTTTTTCAAATGGATTCTTTTCAAGCAGAAAGGAAGTGTTTTTCCGGTCAAGCGTAAGGCCCGTTTATCGGGCTGGTATCAGCATTGCGTGGCCTGGAAGCATTTTGTGGAGGGCAAGGAAAGATTTGATGAAATTGTAGGAGACAAAAGATGATTTTTTGACGGATTCTGCTATTTTTGCGCTGTAAATAACTGATTCTTATGCACGAAGAAGTAGAAGAGTACAAAGACCCCAAGTTGAAGGATATTTCATATAACTGGGTGAATTCTTCCGTTTTTTTGTTTTATCTCGAAGTGTTTTGCATCATTGCCCTCCTGCTGGGCGGATGTTATGGGTTATATACGCACCGGTATAAGGGCAAACCCAAGGTGGAAGTTCCGGCCAATACGCAGTATACCCCGGAATACAAGTAAGCAACGAAATTTTAAAAGGAGGCCGGGAATTCTTATTTTTGCCGCCCCATATAGTTCTTTACGATAGGTTGATCAGCGGAAGTAGCTCATTTGGTAGAGCACGACCTTGCCAAGGTCGGGGTGGCCGGTTCGAGCCCGGTCTTCCGCTCCAAATTCTCCCGCCTTATGGCAGGAGAATTTTTTTTTGACTTACCCTGGTGGCGGAACTGGTAGACGCGCAGGACTTAAAATCCTGTCTGCAGAAATGCGGGTACGGGTTCGATTCCCGTCTGGGGTACTTTTTCACTTTCATACCGTAACACAACAAACGTTAAAAGCCGCTACAGCACCCGCTTTGGTGGCTTTTTCATTTTTCTGATATTCAAAGTTTCACCCTATCTCTAATGATTGGAAGTACTACATTTTGTGTTTTTATAAAAATCAGGCTAATTTAAAATAAAGCGAAGCGAAAATAAAAAGCAGGAATCTGTAATAATTCGAAACCTTCATGGTACTAATGAACCAAAGAAAGCGGAAGTGACATCAATCGAACAGGAACAGATTTTCGAAGCGTGGCTTAATCAATATAAAGCATTGATTTTTAAGATTGTGAGGGCCTATGCATTTACTGTTACAGACCAGGACGACCTTTTCCAGGAAATCGCCCTCCAGATATGGAGATCTGTTCCTTCTTTCCTACAGGCTTCGTCTGTGATGACCTGGGTATATCGCGTAGCCATCAATACGGCTATTAAATGGGTGAAGAAAGAACGCAAACACCAGGGCGCAAAAGAGATCAGCACCGCATTATGCCTGCAACCAGAGAATACCAGAAAGGTTGATGAACGACTGGACTGGCTATACCAGGAAATCCACAAACTGGATAAAATCGACCGGTCCCTTTCTTTACTGTTGCTGGACGGACTTAGTTACAAAGAGATGTCGGACATAATGGGTATCACCGAATCGAATGTGGGCGTGAAGATCAGCCGCATAAAAAAGCAATTGATTGCAAAATCATTAAAATATACTTCTTATGGAATTTGAAGAGATCCAGGAGATTTGGGATTTACAAAAAAAACAATCTATGTATACCATTAATGAAAGGGAACTGCATAGTCTGATCCTGACTAAAAAAAAGCAGGCCGCACGACTTGCCAATGTTACCGAATTCATGCAGATTATTGTTAACACGGGCGCAGCGGCCTTTGTATTCGAACAAAATTACTTTAGTCTGAAAAGTAAATTTTTCCTGTATCTGATGGCAGCATGGATGTTAGCTACAGCGGTTTTTATACTGGCGGGGCGGTTCAGAAGAATAAAACGCGGAAAAAATTTTGACCAGAATATGCGGGGAAACCTGGAACAGGCTATTGCCGATGCAACATACAAAGTGCGCATTTCCCAACTCATGCGATGGAATATTATAATTATAGCTTTAATCATTGTTCTGGGCATGTTCGAGGGAGGGGAGTCGATATGGATCATTGCGGGTACAGCTATATTCTTCGGTATAGCCTATTATGGCAGTGGCTATGAACATCGCTGTTACATATCCAGGAAGCGCGAATTATTGAGCCTGTATGAAAAACTGGAACAGGGACAACCGGCGTCGAATTGAATTTTGTCAACTTTTAAACTTGATATAAAATGAAAACTCTTTTCTCTTTTGCTGTGTTTATTTTTATTTCTGCCGCTGCTTTTAGTCAGGATCTCAGAGGTCAATGGAACGGCTCACTCCATGTGCAGGGAACCGAATTAAAACTTGCCTTTCATGTCGCTAAACCGGATGATGTATATAAGTCGACCATGGACAGTCCGGATCAGAATGCAAAGGATATTATCGTAACCACCACCACGTTCAGCTCCCCAAATGTGCGTTTTGAAATTTCATCTATCGGAGCGGTTTATGAAGGCGTAATGTCGAACGATCAGGCTACGATTACGGGAAAATGGATGCAGTCGGGTGTAACCTTACCATTGATACTGGAGAAGAATAAAATGCCGTAACCTACTGGTACACTTTAAGCTGAAAATTTACCCTGTGACATAGACATTAACGAATTTATAGATGGGACAAATCATATTGATTTTGAGAAGATATGGATTTAATATGCTTTCTCTTATTTCAACTTAGCTTTTCATTTGACTTAAAAGTAACAGCGCATTTAAAAGAACTGGTATTCCTAAAATGACGAATGAAATATTAGCAGTCCTCTTTTGAGTGCTTTTATTAGTCAATCTGAATTCTTGATAAATTTTTTGGTACTTAAAATTATTGACGAAATATAGAGAAAACAGTGTATAAATGATTGCCAATAAAAATAGTTCAGCGATTATATTAAATTCTGAAATTATGCTTAGTGGGTTAAATTGAATAATCAAAAGCCTAATTGTCCAAATCCACAGCCAGATACTTATTGTAAATAGTACAATGGGTCGTGATTCCATTTCCATTCCAGGATATAGTTTAGGAGGTTCGGGCGTTCCATCTTTATATGAAAAATTATAAAGGCAAAAATATATAAAGTCAATTTTTCTCATATTGGTTATTAGTTATATTCAAAGCTTAATACCTGATTGTTTAAGAAATAATAAAATTGTATCAAAAATATCTTTGTTTGGCCCTGAAATAAATTGAAGAGGAATTACAAAAGGTGTTCCATAGGTTAAGTTGCTAATAAATCCGAGGAATTTCTGGCTCAATTTCAGATTGGACATGAATGCAGCTTTATCTATTAGATCAATACAAATTCCAGCTCCACCATTTCTAAAACGTATCAATCTGATTCCTTTAATATTTTCCCAAAATACTTCGCGATTCCTGACCTTATCTACTAAGCTTACATCATTTAATTCAAGGGCAGATTTCTGTTTGATCGACGGAATGAGAAATTTTGATATCGCAATTCCTAATAGTATTAATATAGAATATCCGAAATATTTTAAAACGCGTACTTGTGAAGGATCTTCCAATTGGTATGATCGGATAATAAATATAATGAGTAGGACCAATATTCCCGATGTTACACAATAGGAAAACAATTTATTGTAGGCAAAAGATTTTATTTTCATCGCTGATTTTTAGACACAACGAACATTAAGACCGCTACTGGAAACATCCTGGCGGTTTTTTTTCATTTCTGATACAATTTTCTATCATCGGTTTATATACCAGGAAATCCCTACGGTTAGTTAATTATTTAATACCTAATCTCCGATTTACTTCACCTGGCTTAAAACTGCTTTTCTTAAAGGGATGAGCCTCAGTGTTAAACACATAGTCTTCCATATTGACCGGAGGTTTTGGAGAGAACGTAAGAAAAAAATACTTCATGGTTTCAGCAATGAAAAAGGTCTCCATGTCATCTTTTTTCTTTTTGGTAATGACATTTTCAACATGGCAATAGGCAAGGTCAGTTCTGCAGTATTTTTTTACATCTTCATAATATTTTTTTACTCTGTTGTAGTATAAACTATCGCCCGTATAATGCCATAAATAATAAGCCGATTCAATGACTTCAGGATTCAGCTGGTAGAATGGATTGACGATGCTGTCTTTATCATAGTCATAAACCATGGGGATTAATCCTTGTTTATTCCACAAAAAATCCCAGGCGTCATCCGCTTTTTTTGCTCGTTCCAGGTCGCCACTTAATGCAAGCAATGCTGGAAAATAAGCATCCCAAAGGGTTACCCCGGAGTTAACTTTTTTTCCGGTATTCATATCAACTTTTCCGTACCACAGACCTTGTTGGCGGGGCTCTGCTATGTATTTCTGGATAGCCGAAATATGAATATCCCATATCTTCTTTATTTCGGGATCCTGGAACAATATCCAGGATTTGTATAGATATTCAAAATAGGAGTCAGTATATGCCCCCACCATGCTTTGGGTAAAAACCCATTTTCCCGTTTCGACATCAATATCCCTTCCCAACAGATCAAGTTTCGACCTCAGTGAAAATATTTTCTTCGTCGCTTTTTTTGCAACCTGGTAATATTTTGGATTTTCAGTATAATAGCTGAGTATGCCAAACTCGAAAATATAGGAACCTGCTTCAGCTACATTAACGATTTTTCCCTTGGTTGCGCCTGTTTTTAAATTTACAAAGTAATAGGGTAAGCCCGTAGGAGAATTAAACGCCGGAAGTAGTCTGTCTCCGAATTCTTTTGCCTTTTCCAGGACTTTTTTGTTGCCCGTTGTTTCATAGATATTGAGCAAACCGCCAAGAATCCGGATATCCACCTCGAATACTTTTACAAATATGTCTTTATCGAAACTAAGGCTATCAACTACAAAATTTTCGATACGGGCAGCCTCCCGGTCAAATCCCATTAATTTAATGGTACTGTATCCATCGATGGGCGATATGTTGATGGATTCAGCGTACCAGTCGCGATACTTTTTTGAGAGTGGTAATAAATTATCATGCGGCCATGCATATTTGGTATAAGCTTCCCAGGTACGAAAAGTTTCACTTTTTACATCTTCTGCAAGTGAAACAGGGAGCAGTATCTGGTCTTTGTTTGTATTTACCTCATTTGGTTTGGAATGGCAGGAACAAAAAAACTGAGCAGCGAATAACAAAAATGTAAAAAATTTCAAAGTTTTTATTTAGGTGTTTGTAAAAATGATATCGATTGAATGCCCTTAGCCGGTCAAAAAAATCCAGATAAATCTATTTGTAAAGTCCTTATGACTCCAGGCTTGCCGAAATTAGCTTATTTCCTTGTTCCGTGGATTACCAGGAGAACTGACCTCGTCTGCTTTTTGGACACAGATGCCTGTGGACAATACCCAAAGGGGAAATAACAGAAATGCAAACCTATTCGTCTCGTTCATGATGTTTAATTGGCATTTGTAAGGCGGTTTAAAACTATATTTCTTAACAACAGATTCCGAATCGATTTATCCCTGAACGGTTTTATTTATTAGCAGAAATTCATAAATAAGGCAGCTTTTGCCGGGTTCTGCCAAAGAACTGGTGCAAAACGGGGAAAGAGGATTCTGTGCTGACTTCTGCCATTGCTAAATCCCACAGTTTACATAAACCGGTCAGGTTTTGGAATGCACCGGATGCGCCTCCGGCCTGGCAGCAGTTGATGATGCTTCACGCAGATTTCATCAATACGGATCATATACAGCAACTGGCAGATTTTTTAAAATGACCGTGCAGGAATTCCCATTCGTAAAAATACGGGCTCCTGAATGTTGGGGAATATTTTCCGCTGCAGGGAAAATTATTTTCATCGAAAATAGAAGTAAATTAACAGTGGGAAATCGGTAGGTATTCATTAATTCTTAAACCTTCAGCTATGAAAAAAATTTTACCTGCGCTTTATTTCGCATGCTCCTTTTTATTTTGCTGGAAAACAAACTATGGTCAGGTACCGGGAAACCCGGAACTGAAAAGCATGAACCCCATGGCATCGCCGGCAGATAAATCTCCTACGAGGTTAAGTCCGGAATTAAAAAAATTAAGTAATCAGGGTAATGGGCCGGCTCTCCGCAGTCTGATTGCCAAACCGGGTCCTGCAAATAATGGCCTTGATCCATACATGCAGATTCAGGGAAATAATATTGTAATTGATGTTACGGTGAAAGGAGATATGAATGCTGCAAAAGCGGAACTGACTAAAAATGGATTTAAAATCACCGGGCAATATGGACGGATGCTCTCCGGCATGTTACCCATTGGTTCACTTCCCCAAATTGAAAGCATCTCCTCCATTCAATATGCGAGACCGGCATTCAAACCGATTCAGCCCATGCATTCTCCCCGAAAATCCTCCGGAGATAAAAAACCTGGCAAAGAGGTAACGGTTGTTATCAGCCAGGGGGATACGGCTATGCGTTCCGAAATTGCCCGGAAAAAATATAAGGTGAATGGGAAAGATGTAAAAGTGGGCATTCTCTCGGATAGTTATAATAACCTGGGAACGGCAGAAATCGGAGTTAAGGGCGGTGAACTTCCGGGCCACGGAAATCCATTTCATTTTAATAAACCTGTTGAAGTACTGGCAGACCTGCAAAGCGGAGGTACGGATGAAGGCCGTGCGATGCTGGAAATCGTTCATGACGTGGCACCCGGATCCCAGCTGGCATTTAATACAGCCGATCTGGGGCAGGCAAGTTTTGCTCAGGGAATCCAGGATCTGGCAAAGCATGGCTGCCAGGTGGAAGCCGACGATGTCATTTATTTTGCAGAACCTTTTTTCCAGGATGGTATCATCGCGCAGTCTGTTGACCTGGCCAAGAAAAAAGGCGTTACCTATTTCTCTGCAGCAGGGAATCAAAGCGTTCGTTCCTATGCCTACCAGTTTCAGAATACGGATGTAGAACCACTGGGACCCGGATTCGGTACCGCACATAATTTCAGCGGTCCGGGAGATCCTCCGCGTTATGCCCAGCCACTGTATATTCCGCCCGGAGGATCCTTCATTTGTTCCTTTCAATGGGACCAGTCTTCTTTTTCTGCAAGTGGAGTCGGAGCAAGTTCCGATCTGGATATTTATCTCCTGGACCTCAGTGGAAATGTGGTGGCCTTTGGTGCAAGTGATAATATTATGAGCGGGGATCCGATCGAACTGATGGGATATTTTAATGATACACAGGATTTCACTTTTTTCCTGGTGATTGTAAAATATCGCAGGTCCTGATCCGGAACATATCAAATATGTTTCCTTCAACGACGCCTTATTTTATCTTACCACACCGGCAATTCCCGGAATCCTGGCGCCGGCACTCTATGGACACACCAAAGCAGCAGGTGCCATTTCCACAGCCGCGGCTTTTTATTTAAATACGCCGGCATACGGACTGGATCCTGCATTTGTGGATTATTATTCATCCTATGGGGGCACCCCTAATTATTATGATGTGGAAGGAAACCGGATTCCGCCACTGATCCGGAAAAAACCGGACCTCACTGCACCAGACGGAGGTAACACTTCTTTCTTTGATCCCTTTGGAGACGGGGATATTGCGGAGGATGCCGATTCCTATCCCAATTTCTTTGGAACTTCAGCTGCAGCTCCTCACGCAGCCGGCGTCGCAGCGCTCATGATTGACGCGCAAAAATTAGGAACCATTACACCTGAACAGATCCGTGGGGTGATGTCGGCCAGCACATCTGATATGGACGATCCGGACACGGATGGATTTGACAAAGGATTTGATTTTGCAACCGGATACGGATTTATCGAAGCTGACAAGGCCGTTGGAGAGGTAAAGTTTCCCAAATCCTTTATCAAAAACCTGAAACTGGAAGCTGCCTGTTCTGATAATCCTTCTTCCATCCGGAACTGGATCGTAAACAATCCGAATCCCTTCGAGGTAGAAGTGCAGTGGTTTGTTCCGGGAACATCCCAAAAGGGAAAAATTACGGCGGCTCCGGGTAAGACTGCTTTTTCTACGAATAACCTGAGTCATGGAAAAAATACAGTGCCCACACTGGGAATCATCGACTGGGAGGATAATTTTGGTTTTACGCCGGGTTGATGCAGAGTTCAGCAGTAATGCCACCTGTGGAAAAGATGCCGTCACTTCCTCAAACGGAAAAGCACTCGAAGCCTATTCCTTTGATGGCGGAGCGGTAAATAAAAATGTGGCAGAAATTTATCCGAACCCGGCAACCGATAATATTAAACTATATCTGTCCCTGAATCCTGATCTGCCGGTAACTGTTGAATTATCAGGCCAGGATGGCAAAACTTTATATAGTAGTTCCGCAGTTCAGTCTAATGGAATGGTGAGTATTCCGGCATCAGCATATAAACCGGGGATGTATTTCGTAAAAGTGAAACAGGGCGAATTCAGCAGGACCTTTAAAGTGATTAAACAATAGGATTTTCAATTCCGAAAATTTAAGCGCTGTTCCTAGGTTGGGACAGCGCTTATTTTTTTTGATACTCCAGCATGAATGAACGGATATTCGTTTCCCATTCGGTTTTGTATATACTCGAGATAATTTCCGTGGCCCGCCAGCGGAAAACGGACTAATTTTTTAGGACCCTGCAGATTCCTGTAAATTTCATCAATTTCTTTCCCGGAAACTTTATCATCTTTTTCTCCATAGAACAGCATGGTGGGACAGGTAATGGATTTGGCAAATTGAACAGGTTTATGGGTGAAGCCATTAAAATCATTTTCAGCGCCACCCCAGAAAACCAACAGCTGGGCCATGGGAAAAACCGGAATATGCATGGTTCGGAATCTTGTCTCCACTGTTTCCAGCAGGCTCCCAAACGGACATTCCAGAATCAGGGCTGTTGCCGGTAACCTGAATTCCGCCTCGGCTTTCATAATGGCCACAGCACCCATGGATTCTCCGAAAAGTAAAATATTCCGTTCTCCGGAACTATCCAGAAAATCAAATGCCGTTTTTACTTCCTGTGCTTCCCAAACACCGATGGTAGTCTGTATTCCCTCTGATCCCCCGGAACCCATGAAATCGACCAGCAGGGTGTTATAGCCCATGTCCAGCAATATCGCTGCCTTACCGAGCATGGATGACTTGTCGCTACTATAGCCATGAAAAAGAATTACGGTTCCTCTTGGTTCCTTTGTTTTGATGAGCCAGCATTCAATTATTTTATTACTTTTTAATTTAACTGTTTCAAACGGCCGGTCAGGAATGATTTTATTTTCGGGCCTTGGATTATTGACCCCGAATAAAATAGCATTGGTTTTTTGACTGAAAGATAATTTCCTGGGGTCCCTGGTTTTACTGGTTTCAGTAAGACTAAAATGTGTAAATTTATAAGCGTGGAAAAAGGCCACAATATTCATCAGGATAAAGAGGATCAGTGCAATCCAGAGAATCCGTTTCGCGGTTATTTTAGGGGTTATATTCTTTCTCATACGAACGCAGCTGCTTATAAATATAAACTTCTCTGATCGTATTTCGAAGGCAGCAGAATTTATCTGATCCATTTATTTAATATTGAATGGTATGGAAAGGCAGGATTTTATTAAAAAAGCCACCCTGGCCGCTGTCGGTTTTTACATTGTACCCCGGCATGTGCTGGGGGGAAGAGGGTTTGTGGCACCCAGCGATAAATTATATATAGCCGCCATTGGTACGGGCGGTGAGGCGGAAAATGATATTTATCATTATGCCACTGCACCCAAAAAAAATGCTGTGATCGCCTATCTCTGCGATGTGGACGACCGGCCCGGAGCTAAAAGCCGGGCTAAATATCCCAATGCAAAATTTTATCATGACTGGCGGGAATTATTCGACAGGGAGAATAAACACTTCGACGCGGTTTCCGTAGCTATACCGGACCACAACCATGCGATAGTGGGATATAGTGCCATGCAGTTAAAAAAACATCTCTATCTGCAAAAACCACTCACCCACGATATCTATGAAGCGCGGGTTTTAACGGAGGCAGCGAAGAAATTCCAGGTAGTTACCCAGATGGGAGACCAGGGCGCATCCTGCGATGGTATGCGTACGATGCGGGAATGGTTTGAAGCCGGACTGATCGGGGATATTGAAAAAGTATTTTGCTGGACGGATCGTCCGGTCTGGCCACAGGGGATTTCCTGGCCCACAGATAAACCGCCGGTTCCAAAGGAACTTCAATGGGATCTTTGGCTCGGAACAGCCAGATCAACGGATTATATTGATAACCTGGTTCCTTTTAACTGGAGGGGATGGTGGGAGTTTGGAACGGGGGCCCTCGGTGATATGGGATGTCATATTATCGGACCTCCTTTTAAATTGCTGGAACTGGGTTATCCCACGGAAATTTCAGGTAGTGCCAGTACAGTATACCAGGGAATTTTTAAAGAAGGAATATATCCCGAAAGTGGCCCGGTTTCCAGCTCCATTAAATTTGTTTTTCCTATGAAGAACGGGAAGACCGTGGATCTTTTCTGGATGGATGGTGGTATAACTCCTGCCAGACTGAATGAACTGGATCCATCGGTAAATATGAACGAAGCACTTTGCGACTGGCCCGGAGAAAACGACTACGAAGGCGGAACATTATTTGTCGGAACAAAGGGAAAGGTTTCCTGCGGGTGGGGCGGAAGCCATCCGCGTTTACTTGCCGCTTTCCTTAAATAAAGAGGTTCATGTTCCGGAGAAATATCCCCGCATTCCCGGCGGAATGGACGGACACTGGTGGCAATGGATCGATGCGAGCATCGCCGGCTATGGAAATGCAGAAGTGGATTCTCCTTTTGAAGGGTATGCCGGACCGCTTACGGAAACCGTATTGCTGGGAAATCTTCTGTTGCGCAGTTTTAATATCCGGCAAAAAATAAATAAAAAAGACCCGGTATACGGAGAACAGGACTCCTATAGTTTCCCGGGCAGGTATATTTCATACCAATGGGATGGTGCAAATATGAAAGTCACTAATTTTGAACCCGCCAACCAGTTTATCAGAAGAGAATACCGGAAAGGCTGGGGGGAGTTGAAATGATGACCGGATCCCCTTTCAAACAGTTCACCAAGCAACGTTCTAACTCATTCCGGAGTCATAGTAAATAATGGTAAAAACCGGCCTTTTTATCTTTTTCGTACTGGTGTCAGCCGTTGGCTGGTCGCAATCATTTCCCGTTAACGGCCAAACCCCTTCCACGGCCTTTCCGGTTTGTGGTTCCAATACTTTTAAGCAATCTACAGTGCCTCAGGGTCAAACAGGAAGCCTGCAGGTACCCGGATGCGGGGCCTACCCGGATGTAAATCCATTTTGGTACACATTTACCTGTTTTACAAGCGGAACACTCGGATTTCTGATTACACCAAACGATCTCGGAGACGACTATGACTGGATGTTATTTGATATCACCGGCCGTAACCCCAATGATGTTTTTACGGATGTATCACTTGTGGTGATCGGCAACTGGGCCGGCACATATGGTCTGACGGGCGCCAGGGCCACAGGAGTTAATTTTACGCAATGTGGTTCTAATCCTCCCGACAAAGCTCCCACCTTCAGTAAAATGCCTACCCTGATTCAGGGACACCGGTACCTGCTGATTGTCAGCCACTATACGAATTCTCAAAGCGGATATTCCTTGTCTTTTGGAGGCGGCACGGCAATAATAACCGATCCGGCCCCGCCTCATGTAAAATCTGCCACGATTGACTGCGACAGAAAATCCATTCATATTGCTTTAAATAAGCAGATGCGTTGCAATAGTGTCGCTTCAGACGGCTCGGATTTTGATCTTGCTTCCAATCCGGGTATGATAGCCAGTGCCACCGGGGAGGATTGCAATAATGGGTTCGACATGACTTCCGTTATTGTTTCGCTGAAATCTCCGTTGCCTCCGGGTGACTATACTTTATCTTCCAAAAAGGGAACAGATGGAAACACCCTCCTGGATGATTGCAGCACAGAAGTGCCGGTCGGGGAAACGCTAAGTTTTACTGTTCTGCCCCCGCATCCCACACCTTTTGACAGTCTTACTACACCTGCCTGTGCGCCAAATATCGTTCAGCTTGTGTTTGCAGATCCCATACAATGCAGTTCCATTGCGGCCGATGGTTCAGATTTTCAGGTTGCGGGAAATCCAGTCGTCCAAATTTCCAAAGCAGAAGGGGTATGCACCTCTGGTTTAACCCGGGTCATTAATATCACTTTTAGTGCACCCGTCGTTCACGAAGGAAATTATCAGATTTCTCTTGTAACGGGATTGGATGGGAATACCATTATTAATGAATGCGGGGTGGAAACGCCCCCGGGCGCTCAGCTGAGTTTTACAACAAAGGATACGGTTTCTGCTTTCTTCAATTATAATATCCTGTATGGATGCAAAATTGATACGATTTCATTGAACTACCTGCCGGCAAACGGCGTGAATTTCTGGCACTGGGATATTGATCCTGACATCGGCAGCGGACAACTGAATCCCATGCTTATGGAAACGGTTTTTGGATTGAAAACAGTCCGTCTGATGGTTTCAAATGGATTCTGTAGTGATACGTTAACGCAAATCGTTAATCTGGACAATACACTTAAGGCCGGGTTCCAATCGCCGGATTATGTCTGTCCTAAAGATGTAGTAAGTTTTACCAACACCACCATTGGAAATGTGGTTTCCTGGAGCTGGGATTTTGGAGACGGAACCTCCACTACCGATAAGGATCCGGTTTCGCATTTGTATCCGGATACCTGGGCCGGGAAGACTTATACGGTTAGCCTGGTCGCGGGAAATAACCTGGGTTGTTTTGATACGCTCAATACACATATTACCAAATTGCAAAGTTGTGTAATTGCGGTACCCAATGCTTTTACACCGGATGGAAATGGGCAAAATGATTTTCTTTATCCGCTCAACGGATTTATGGCCAACGATCTGGAGTTCCGGGTATACAATCGTTTTGGCCAGCTGGTTTTTGAAACGAAGGACTGGTCCCGGAAATGGGATGGAACCATCGGTGGTCAGCGCCAACCCATTGGGACTTATGTTTGGACACTCCGATATACTGACGGTTCCGGTAAGAAAATTTTTACCAGGGGAACCTCCGTGCTGGTCCGCTGAGTTAGTCAACCGTAGTCTCATTCTTAAAACATAAAGGCGTAAATTCGGTAATTCACATTAGCCATCGGTAATGATTAAACATATTACCTGCATGCTGATTTTCCTTTTTTTCCTGCATCTTACAAATGCGCAGGGCACTTCATATTCCCAAATCTCACAAAAAAGTTCAAAGTCAGAATTTACAGACCGGAACACGAGATACGGCAAGAATTTCTATTTTGAAAAAGAGTGGGTACGGGGGAAACTGCTGATGGCGGATAATACGGTCATCAGCAATGATACTATCTTCTACAACTACGAAAAAGTAGGCCATAAGTTTTTATTTACAACCGATCTGATAAACATTTTCGAGCTGGACTCCAGGGAATTCAAAGCCGTTCTGTTTTATTTTAAGGATACGGGTTATGTTTTCAAGCATGTTACCAGCATTAATGAAAAAGATCTCTTCCAGGTACTGGTAAATGAAAAAGGCAAATATTGCCTGTTCAAAATGCCCTGCTCGAAACTGGTCAGGACCTACGGCCCTGGTGAGTCTTATTATCCTTATGGTTTGAATAAGTTTCTGGAGATACCGGAGTATTATTTATTTTTCCCCGGCCAGGATTACAAAACGCTGTTTGTTTTGAAAAAAAATGCAATTGAAAGAATGTTTAACCTGACACCTGATTTGACCAAAGTTGAAGAATATCTGGACAAAACCGGGAAAAAGGAATTTGATGAGAATGACCTTGTACTCCTGGTGAGGTATTTGAATCAGTGACGGTTTTCACTGTCATCCCGGATCTTTTATCCTCCGATCAGCTTAAGAAACACTTCTTTTTTTCTCCTGGATACATCAATGATATCCCCGTTGCGCATGGTGATCTGACCACCGTCGCCCCGTACATATTTGGAAATATAGTTGAGGTTGATCAGGTGTGAGTGGTGTACCCGGTAAAACCGGTAATCCTGAAGAAGTTCTTCGAAATCTTTTAGTTGCCGGGTCACCAGCATTTGCGGTCCGGTAAGTAAAATTATTTTAGAATAATTGGAACTGGATTCTATTCGTAAAATCTGTTTTATCTGGATAAATTCAAGTCCGTCGTTGGTCGGAATAGCGATATGGTCTTCCTGGTTTTTCGGATTCGCCAGATTTTTTTTCAGGATATCAGCCCGCTCACGCGTTTTTTTTATGGCAAAATTTCCCAGTCTTTCAACCGTTTGCTGGAGGTCTTCAATAGCAACCGGTTTTACGAGATAGTCAAATGCGCTGATGCGGATGGCGTTAATGGCATAGTGATTATAAGCCGTAATAAATATAATTTCGAAATCTATTTCGGGAATCTGTTCCAGCATTTTAAAACCACTCATGCGGGGCATTTCAATGTCCAGAAAAACCACATCCGGTTTATATTGCTGGATCAGCCGGATGGCTTCTTCCGGATTCTGGCTTTGGGAAACCACCTTTATAGAAGGACAGTATTCATGAATTTTGAATTGCAGGTTTTGCAGGCTGTTTAATTCATCATCTACCAATATAGCTTTGAGCACTTGCATGGGTAATTGCTTTAATGGCGAATTCTATTCTTGTGCCTGCCGGATTATTATCCCCATCAAACAAATCGATAATTTTTACACTGTCTGATTTGTCTGGATACTGATTGAAGATATTAATCCGGTCCTGGGTGAGCTTCATGCCCACGCTTTTGTGAAATGGTTTATTCAGCTGGTTGTATACTTTTGACTGATCCCTTCCGATTCCATTGTCCTGAATGGTATAACTAATCATATTTTCTTTCAGGGTTACCTGCAGGCAAATTTTAAGGTCCTTTCTATCGCTCGGTCCGATTCCATGGTTGATGGCATTTTCCAGGAAAGGCTGAACCAACAGGGCAGGCACATAATATTCACCCTCCTGCAACTGTGGATCTACCTTGCAGCAATAGGCGAATTTATTGTTGAACCGGAGTTGTTCGAGGTCAATGTATAACTGAAGCGATGAAAGATCCTTACTCAATTCAATCAGGTCGTTATTACTGCTGTCCAGGATACTCCGGATAAAACGGGCAAATTTATTTAAATAATCTGAAGCCAGCTTTTTCTCATTCTGCATGATAAAATTCTCAATACTGTTGAGGCTGTTGAAAAAGAAATGCGGGTTCATTTGCGCCTGTAAAGCCTGCATTTCTGTTTCTGCTATTTTTTGCTTGTACTGGGACTCTTCTTTAAGTTTTTTAGTCTGGAATGATTTGTACAGGAGGAAGGCGATAAATATAGCGAGTAGAAATCCGACACCCCCCAGTAAAAGAAGGATATTCTTGAATGCAATCTGTTTTTTCTGGGCGGTTGTAAGTTCTTTAAGGGTATTATTTTCAAGTTCCTTTTTCTTCATTGTCCATTCGGCCTCGTTTACGATTACATCCTGGCGGTTATTTTCGGAGAAAATGGAGTCCTGTATAGACTTATACATTTTATAAAAAAATACAGAGGAGTCCTTATTTTTCAATTCATCATACGCCGAGGAAAGCTGATTGGCTGCTACCGCCCTTCCTTCTTCATAATGAGTTTGTTCGGCCAGCTTTAGGGCCTTATATAAAAGCGCTGTTTTCTCATGAACCGGAAAATGTTTCATGTAACGGGCTTCCGCAAGATATACTTCGAATTCATTTCTTATGCTGCCGCTCTGCCTTGCCGAAGTAATGGCTTTATTAAAATAAAACATGGCGGAATCATCCCTGTTTTCGATGGCCTGTAACTTTCCATAACCAAGGTAGTACTGGGATAGGACATAATTCTCATTTGCCTTTATGGCATATGGCATTCCGATATCAAGGTTCTTCTTCGCATTTACATAGTTATTCTCTTCCAGGTCACAACGACTGATCATTTCATAATTTACGGCTACCCCGCGCCAGGCTTTAAGGGAAAAATTAATTTCGACAGCCTGCAGTACGTAGCGACGACATTTGTCATAGTCTTTCAAACTGGCGAAATTTTCTCCGATATTATTAAGGGCAACAGATTCCAGTCTTCTTGCTCCGCAGGCTTTGGAGAATTCAATGGCTTTAAAGTAGGATTTATTGCCGGATTCAAAATTCCCTTCCGTAGAAAGCAGGAGGGCCAGGTTCAGGCTTGCCAGGCCTTTTCCATAGGTAAAATGAAGGGAGTCACTCAGGTTCAGAACTTTCTCATAATAGGCAAACGATCGGGCAACATCGGTTTCACTTAAAATATAACTGATACGGTGCATCCACTGAATTTTAAGGGAATCGTTTTGGGGACGCGATTCAACGAGCTGGATGAGGGTGTCTACATAGCTCTTTTGGGAATGAGCGGCATTGCTGAACACGAGGATCAGAAAAAGAAAAAAAAGGGCACGGAAGGGTTGGGGGTTAGGGGTTATTAATTTTTTTAAACTATATCCAGATTTAATCCTGTTCCTGTATGTGGCAATCGTCAACGGCTTAGATTTTTTCTAAGATAATCAATTATGTATTCGCTTTCTGCATCAGTGCCTGCGGTGTGTGCGCCATAATCCACATATCAAATAAAAGATTCGAATGATTTGCATAGTCTATATCCAGACTGATTCTTTCATCTACCGACATATTTATATGCCCTCTTCTCTTAATTTGCCAGAGTCCTGTGATGCCCGCCGGTGCCAGAAATCTTTCTGCAGTTGTATCGGTGGTCAGGGTTTCGGCTTCATACAACGGCAAAGGACGGTTACCAACCAAGGACATATGACCCAGGAGCACATTAAAAAGTTGTGGCAGTTCATCCATGCTGGTATTCCGGAGGAACCTGCCTAACCGGGTTATGCGCGGATCATTTTCAATTTTAAAGAACCGGGCCAGGGCGGAATCCTTGTACTGATTCAGGTGGGCATAATCATTTCTGCACTTGTCCGCGCCATGAAACATGGTTCTGAATTTAAAGAAGTTGAAAATGCGGTATCCCTTTCCGGCCCTTTTTGAAATATAAAAAACAGGTCCCGGAGATTCCATCCGGATAGCAGCCGCGATCAGCAAAAACAGAGGCGAAAGAAATAACAGGGCTGTAAAACCTACCAGCAAATCAAATGCTCTTTTTAATATGGAATGGAAGGATCCGGGAATCCGGTTCATATAGGTTTCTTTTACAAACGCGGGATTCCTATTCTTAAATTTTTGCAGGAAACGAATTTTGGCGGCCAGGTTATTTTCATCCCATTCCCTTATATTCAGAATATCATCCACTGTTTTATTACTTTTGAAATAATAATTTTCAACGGTTGTGAGTCTGTTTGCATCTATGATAAAAGGTATTTTAGACAGGGTTTCATGTTTGGAAAGCAAAACGGCCCATTGTTTAATAGCGGCGAATCCAAAACCGGATTCGCAACAGATTACTTCGGGCGGAAGACGATTTTCCCCGGTCAGTTCCAACATGGCCTGGGATAAATTGCAGGAAGCATAACCACGTTTATATATATTGACAAATTTTGAAATATTGGTGTGGTCGTTGCCAATATAATAGAAGCCCGTCACGCTTTCCTGCAATTTCATGTTTAAGGTTTAATGGTAATCGTATTCGATATGTACGGCTAGCAACAACACTAAAGTAATACCGGGACCTGCCGGATAAATTGGGAATGTGTAAAATGCGGGAATCGTTATGTAACTGGTAAATGGGGCACCAGCTCCTGGCGGGCAGTTCCCAGACCCTCAATTCCGAGTTCCACGATATCACCGGCGCGGAGATAAACCGGGGGATTCATACCCAAACCTACGCCGGCAGGGGTTCCGGTGGAGATAAGGTCTCCTGGCAGCAGGGTCATAAACTGACTTACATAAGAGATTAAAAAAGGGACCTTAAAAATCATATTGGCGGTTGTTCCATCCTGCATCATTTTGCCATTCACGGTAAGCCAGAGCCGGAGGGCGCTGATATCCGGCAGTTCGTCCTTTGTGGCCAGGAATGGCCCCAGCGGAGCAAAATGATCACATCCTTTTCCCTTGTCCCAGGTGCCTCCCCGCTCAATCTGAAATTCCCGTTCACTTACATCATTGTGCAGGCAGTAACCGGCAACATAATCCATGGCGGAGTCTTCGGAAACATAGGAAGCTTTTTTCGCTATTACCACGGCAAGCTCTACCTCCCAGTCTGTTTTCCCGGAATTTTTAGGAATGATAATCGGATCATATGGACCGCAGATGGCTGTGGTGGATTTCAGAAAGATAACCGGCTCAGCGGGGAGCTGGGCCTTTGTTTCCCTGGCATGATCTGCATAATTTAATCCAATGCAGACGATCTTGGAAGGTCGGGCAATGGGAGCTGACAGTTTTACTCCGGGATCCAGTTTTATTAACCCGGATTTATTTTCATTCAGAAAGGTTTGCAGGCGCTCCAGGCCACCGGATTCAAAAAATTTTTCATTATAGTCTTCAGTAAAATTACCCAGTGCGTAATAAACATTATCCAGCATAATACCGGGCAAAATCTGATCTCCTTTTTTCCACCTGATTAATTTCATTTTATTCAAATTTCCAGCCGAAGGGTAAGATAATAAATTTATGATCCTTCTTCAGGATTCAATGGTCTGATAATCCGGCAGGGATTTCCGGCTGCCACAACATCTGCAGGTATATTTTTTGTAACCACGCTGCCTGCGCCGATGATGGTGCGGTCTCCGATAGTTACTCCAGGACATATTACTGTGCTACCGCCAATCCATACATTCCTTCCGATCACTAACCGGTTTTGCGTATTCCAGCCCGGTGGCTCTTTCTTTCCAGTTGACCGGATGGGTAGCCGTATAGATCTGGACGTTTGGTCCAAACATCGTTTCACTGCCAATGGTCACCTGCATCACATCGAGGATGATACAATTAAAATTAAAAAACACTTTTTCTCCGATATGGATATTTGTTCCATAGTCGCAGAAAAAAGGAGGCTGGATATACAGGTTCGGTCCGGCATTCGGAATAAGAGATTTTAAAATAGCCATTCTTTCTTCCGGTTGATTTTCGGGAGAAAGGTTTAACCTGCTGATCAATAATCTTGTATTGAGCCGTTCTTCAGACAACGCGGCGTCGAAAGCATTATACAATTCACCCGCCAGCATTTTTTCTTTTTCAGATTTCATTTCATACAATATATTATTATCCGAATTAAATTTTCCGTTGCTGGACACTTGGTTTAAACGGCCGTTCACAATTTGTTAATCTCCGGTTAACCATTAGTTAACCGGTAGTTAATGATTTGTAAATATCGGCCTTATACTTTCGCGCTGTACAAAAAACAGGGCGAAGTGAAGGAATCAATACTAACGGGCATTCTGATATGCATTTTTGCAAAAACTTCATTCTGTCAGATCAAATTCCAGAAGATATCCGGAAAGGTAAATGATATAACCACCGGTTCACCACTCGCGGGTGCATCAGTTTTAGTAGAAGGGGCAAAAGGTGGTGTAAAAACAGATGTCGAAGGTAATTTTTTTATGAATCTGGAAGTGGGCAGGACCTATAATCTGCTCATTTCCAATGTCGGATATCAGACCAAATCCATTGATGGGGTAACCGTGAATCAGGGTGAAAACCTTCCGATCATGGTATCTCTTAGTCATGCTTCAGCCAGTTTGGAGAATGTGATCATCCGGAGTGGTCCACGCCGGGAATCCATAAGTTCTCTTTACGCAGCGCAAAAAAACGGGACTGGTATTTCAGACGCCATCTCCGCTGAGTCTATCCGGAAATCTCCTGACCGGAATACCGGAGAGGTGCTTCGCCGCGTAAGCGGTGCTTCTGTGCAGGATAACAAATTCGTGATTATTCGTGGTTTGAATGAAAGATATAATTCATCCCTACTGAATAACAGTGTATTGCCCAGCACAGAACCCGATAAAAAAGCATTCTCTTTTGATATCATTCCCGCATCGCTGGTCGACAACGTCACTATTTATAAATCACCCTCCCCAGACCTGCCCGGCGATTTTTCCGGCGGCGCGGTAAAGGTCACGACCAAAGATTATCCTACCAGGGCCATTAGTGATCTGACACTCATCCTTGGTTACAATTCGCTGACTACTTTCAAGCCTTTTTTCAGGTCCACACCGGCAGGATCTGCTATCGCCCTTAGTTATTTCAACAATTCCCGCCTGATGCCAGGAGGTTACTACAATAACCGGGGTGCAGAATTTATCAATCTGACTGAGCCGCAAAAAATTGAGATCACGAAACAGTTTCCGAATGACTATGCTTATGCACAGGCGAATGAGAGCCTTCCCAATTTCAGTCTCTCATATACCGGTGGAAATACTAAACTAATCGGGAACAATAAATTCGGATATATATATACAGTGGCATATTCCAGCGGCCGGCGGGTAATAGACCGTTCCCGGGATGAATATGAGTCTTACACTTTACAGGATTACAATTATAAAACGACCAACTATGATATGCGGAGCATTTTTTCCGCCATGGTTAATCTGAGCTATTCTTATGGGAAGAGTAAGATATCCTGGAAAAACTTCTTTAACGACGACTTCAGTAAGAACGTTGCTCTCCGGAACGGCATCAATACCACTACGACTACGGATCCTTTTTACTATAAGGGCGAGAGCAATGAAGCCAACGGTAACGGGATCGGGAGTTCTGTAGTTGAAGGCTTGCACAACCTCAGTCATAACTGGACGATCGACTGGAACGGTTCATTCAGCCTTACTTATCGCTGGCAGCCGGATCAGGCCATTGTAACTTTTCACACCGATCCGAACAGCAACCAGTATTACCTGAGCTTGTCCAATGAAAATTCTCCTGATATTGTAAATGCCGGCAGGGTATATTCTTATCTGACGGAATATATATATGGTGCCAATGTGAATGCGACGAAATCGTTCACCTGGAATGGACGGCCGCAAAAATTAAAAATCGGTACTGCCAATTATTTCAGGGACCGGGCTGTGGAGGTGGATGCTATGGGATATGCTTCCCTTGACGCCAAAAATAAAACCATCCGCATTTACGAAAGCAAGGATGTTAATTTCAATACCATTTTTGATCCTGCCCATGTGGATGCTTACCGGATGGTGGTAGCCAATATCGGAACCAGCTCAACGGATTATACCGGTACAGCCCTTTTGAATGCAGGATATGTGATGATGGACAATACGATTTCTGATAAGTTCAGACTAAACTGGGGGTTGAGGGCGGAAAACTATACACAGAAAATAATTTCACCCGGAAAAAAGAATATAGACCAGACCAATCTCGATCTGCTGCCATCTTTTATTTTAACCTATGCATTAAATAAAAAAACCAATATCCGGGCTGCCGCTTCCCAGAGTGTGAATCGTCCGGAATTCAGGGAACTCGCCACTTACCGTGTGTATGATTATGAAAATAATTTCTACATGCTGGGAAATGATACTTTAAAACGAAGTAAGAATTTCAACGCAGATCTGCGGTATGAATATTTTCCTGCCAGCGGGGAGATTCTGTCCGCCAGTTTATTTTATAAAAGTTTCGATCAGCCCATTGAACAGACCAATCTGGGTAACGATGTGCTGAGTTTTGCGAATGCCGACGGTGCGAATGTATACGGGGTAGAACTGGAGGCCAGAAAGAACCTGGGTTTCATAAAGGGGGATTTCTTCGATAACCTGGTGATCTATGCGAATGCTGCTTTTATGAAAGGCTCTGTTCAGTTTAACGGGGTGAACTATAATAACCCGATGCAGGGGCAGTCACCCTACCTGATCAACGGAGGGCTGGGTTATAGTACCGATGACAATTCCCTTTCTTTTAATGTGCTGTACAATATTATCGGATCCCGGTTGAAATACAGGGCCGTGACAAGCGGCGGTGCAGCCGGAAAAAATATTTATGAGGAACCCAGAAATATGCTGGATTTCCAGGTGAGCAAAAGAATACTGAACAGGAGACTGGAATTGAAACTGACGGTTAGTGATATTCTGGCTGAGCCATATACCTGGTATATCAAGTTCCAGGCTGATCCTAAAAGTATCAGTTATGATGCATCTCAGGACCAGATCATTAATAGCTATAAGTTAGGTACCACGGTTTTGTTGAGTTTGGCCTGGTCCCTGGGAAAATAAAAACAAGCTTTCAAAAATTTAAATATCGTTCGGACTGAATTAAAAATTTTCAACTGAAAACAAAAAAAATGAAAAAAATCGCATTCGTAATTTCTTTGGGATTTATCCTGGTCGTCTCTTCCTGTTCGAAGAGCGATAACAGCCCCACACCGCCTCCGCCACCCCCTGTGGACTACTACGGGCACAGTTGACATTCGCGGTGTAATTACTACAAGTCAGACATGGATCAAGAGCCATACCTACCGGCTTCGCGGGTATGTGTACGTAACGGCCGGTGCCAAAATAACCATTGAAGCGGGAACCAAAATCATTTCCAATAAGGATTCTGCCGGTGTGCTGGTTATTTACAAGGACGCAACGATTTCAGCTGAAGGAACTTCTACCGATCCAATTGTATTTACTTCCGGTGAAACCAGCCCCAGCCCGGGAGACCTGGGAGGTGTGATCCTGGTTGGTCAGGCAAAAGGGAATGATAACCACTCGGTAATTGAAGGCGGTGTGGACGGTACATACAGCAAGTTTGGAGGCAACAATGATGCACATAGTTCAGGTACCCTGAAATATGTCAGAATTGAATATGCCGGTAAAGCGGTTGCTCCCGGAGATGAAGTAAATGGTTTGTCATTGTACGGGGTTGGTTCCGGTACAACGATCGACTACGTTCAGATCGTAAGAGGACTCGATGATGCCTTTGAATTTTTTGGAGGCACGGTGAATTGCAAACACCTGATTGCCTATAATTGTGCAGACGATGATTTTGACATGGACGACGGTTTCCGCGGAATGATCCAGTTTGCTGTTTCCGTAAAAGATCCTGGATTCACGGATAATAAGGGTACCACCGGTGATATCTCCAATAATTTTGAAGTAGACAATGTAAATCCGGCAAACGGCTTTTTATGGACCCGTTCTCCGATTACATCTCCCACTTTATCCAACTTCACCGCAATCGGCCCTAATAATGCGCCAGGAACCAGCCCGGATTATGGATATGGAATGCGATGGAGAAGGGGCGCTAAATTCATACTCGCGAATTCAATCGTAATGGGCGGACAGAAAGCCGGACTGGATATAGATGATGATTCCACTGCTTCCTATTATAATCAGGGAATCAGCGCGTTTTACAACAGTTTCTTAAATGCCGCTTCCGTTGCGAAACCCTATAAAGTGGATAAGCAGGTTAAGAATCCGCCAATTTTGGATTCCGCATCCCTCGCTTCAATCACACAAACAACGGACTTAAGTCCGTATTATGCTGATGCATCGGCCATTATGCTCACGGACCCATTCAATGACGCTGCACCTAATTTGCAGCCCAAAACAGGGTCACCCGCACTGTCAACCGCAGGTAAATTTGACAAAGGAAACCTGACTGACGCATTCTTTACCGCAACCACCTATATCGGTGCTTTTGATGGTACAACCGACTGGACCACAGGCTGGGCCGTATGGGGTAAGTAATAAACGCTGTTTTTTGTAATTTGATCAAAGCGGGGCCTTTTTAGGCCTCGCTTTACTTTATGCCTATATTTACCGGGAATCTAAATCAGTTAACTTGGCAACAAAGTCAAAAGCAGCCGTTCAAAAGGGTGAATCAGCACCGGAACCGGTTAAGTCCTCTGAAGCAAAGCTGCCGGTTAAACGCAAATCGGCCGCTAAAATTTCCGTGTCGAAAATATTCCATGAAAAGGAAATTCCGATGGCCCAGATCGAGCGGACCAATGTTGACCACCATATGGCGAAAAAGTATCTGACCCAGTACCTGGACAGGGATCCTACACCGGCTGATATAGATAAAGCAACCATTATTAAAAAGTCGGATTCGATCAGCTATCTGAAATATGGCGGAAAAATGCTGGGAACCATGACCAAGACCATCTATCAAACGGCTGAACAAAAAAAGGCCGGGAAGGGGATAGGTGTAAAAATGGAATTCAAGCCTAAATAATCTACTGAACGCCTTTATACCCGAACATGGAGTCTCTCATATTTTCCGGCATATGATGCCGGTTGAATGGGTTTATTGTACAATTCTGCCCATACTTTGGTGAAACAGGCTCCGTAATAGAAAATAAAAGAAGAATAAAAAACGAACAAAAGCAGCAGTACGGAGGAAGTGGAAGCGCCATAAATCGTTTGCATACTGCTGTAAGACAGGAGCCATTGAAGTAATAACTTTCCCAGCGTAAATAACAAACCTGTAAAAGCCGCTCCGGCCATAATTGTTTTCCAGGACGGACGCCCGTCGGGTAAAAATTTAAACAGCAGGGAGAACCAGATGGTGACCAGGATAAAAGAAACAAGTTGCCTTAGTGCCATCTACGTAAAAAGGTGCGTGTTCCTGAATATGATCTTTCTGACTATGCTGCATCAATGCCATTCCGCTATCTGCCAGTATAACAACCATAAACAATATTCCGGCAAAAAGGATAACCAAAAAAGCCTTTACCCGGTTCCTCATTTCGAATCTGAAACCCATATGGTCGTTCATCCTGATATTCCACAGTTGGTTTAAAGAATCTTTAATGACTTTCATCAGGGTTGTCGCAACAAATATTAAAAAAAGAGATCCAAAAACTATTTCGTACCCGTTTTGGAAAAGCTGGCGGACATTGAACAATGTTTTATGCAGTTCACCTGCCGTATTCTTACCCACCACTTCGCCCAGATTATGAAATAACTGCCTCGTCATAAACCGGGGACTCAGTACCAATCCGAATACCTGGATCAGAATAAGCAGTACTGCCGGCAGCGCAAAAGTGGTAAAAAAAGCCGTAGCACCGGCCATTCTCAGCGGATCATTCTTCCTGAATTCTTTAAAAGCCCTGCTGAACAGCAGAAGTATTTTTAACTTTTTGTAAGCAGCTTTCATGGAACACCCTGGTTTAATAATGTATACCCATGTTAAAAGGGACAGCACTCTAAGATAGGCAAGTAATTGTCCCATCGAACTTTTCGAAAACAGTAATTATTCTGCAGGCTCCATGCCTGCAGGTTCAATAATTATACTTCTGCGCAATCAGGTACTGCGGCGATAAGATTTTAATGATAAAATTTTTTTAAAATATCAATTCTGTGCCATTCGAACCTCCCCGCGGTACGGCATTTGAGATACTAACAGCATTAAACTGATCTATTATGAAACACACAAATCAAGTGACATCCTTCCGGAAAACAGGAAGGGACAGAACAGCAAAAAAAACAAGGCGGAAGCGCAGAGTGGTAAAGATGAAAGGACACAGCAGAAAGACCGGCCCGCACAGCAGGACAACAGTAAACAAAAGGGAAATGAATCTTCCGAATGGCATAAAGACAAACAGACAAATAAATAATAGCCTGATCATTGCTGAAATAAACCTGCCTCCGGGCAGGTTTATTTTCTTTCACCCTGCTGAATCTATATAAATAGATGATGTATTCCCTGATGAACGTCTGATACTGAGATTACTATGACCCATTTATTTAAACGGGGTTCATTTTAAATAGTCGAGAGACTTACTTATCTTAGGTCAATTTATTCCCCTATTTTGGGTAAATCTTATGATTTGAATCATTAATTTTGCACCCCGAAAATAATGCTTCCACTGCTTAAGTGTTAACTGACGTTTGCAGCTGTTAATGAGGCCTGGGGAGTCGTTCTAATGTGGTAAATGTGTGATTGTTACAGCAGGGCATTGCTAAATTTTTTTAAATGAAATCCAAAACTGATCCTGACATGGGGAGATCTGAAAAACACAAAGTGTATTCCAAAACTACTGATAAACTGGAAATCCGGCATGAGCCGGTGAATGAAAGGGAACTCTCAGATTTGATCATAAATAGTCTGCCTGGAATATTTTATCTGCAGGATCAAACAGGCAAATATCTCCGTTGGAACAGAAATTTTGAGATCGTTACCGGATATTCCGGTGAGGAAATCCGGAAGATGCATCCCCTGGATTTCTTTGATAAGCGCAATCACGAACTGATGATTGCAGCCACCCGGAAAGTATACAAGGAAGGATATAATGAAATTGAGATGGAAGTTATTTACCAAAAATGGTAAGCGATTACTTTACCATTTAAACGGGAAAACGGTTACGTACGAAGGAAAGCTTTGCCTGCTGGGCGTAGGAATGGACCTGACAGCCAGGGAAAAAGCGCAACGGGAGATTAAGGAAAACGATAAAAAATACCGTTCCCTGTTTGAACAGGCTTCAGATCCGATCCTGATCACCGATTTTGAAGGAAACTTTACGGATGCCAATGGAAGTTTATGCAAGCTGTTTGGATATACGAAGAGGGAAATTCTGCGTATGAACATCAAGTCTTTTGTCTGCCCGGTTCAGCTCAAGGAAAGACCACTCCGGAATGACCTGCTGATGAAGGGAAAACATATTTTCAGCGAACGCATCATGATGCGCAAAGACGGAACGCTGATGGAAACAGAAGCCAACCTGAAAAAATTCGGGGAAGACCGTATTATGGGGATCGTCCGCGATGTAACAGAAATGCGCAGGATTCAACGGGAGCTGGAACTTGAGCGCATGGAACAGAAAATACAGGAACAGAAAAAAATCACCCGTGCTGTAATCAAGGCCCAGGAAAGAGAAAGGAATATTATCGGAAGGGAATTGCACGATAATGTAAATCAGTTACTGGCCAGTACCCGGATGTGCCTGAGTACTGCAAAATTAACTCCGGCAGGCAAGAAGGAATTTGTAACTAAATCCATCCGCCTCATCGATGCTACCATTTTTGAAATCAGGGTGCTGAGCAAGAAACATGTTACTCCGCTGAAAGGATTTGAACTGCAGGAACAGATTGAATCCCTGATTAAAATTATGGAAGAAGGAATCGGATTCAAGATCACGATGGAGTACGATCTGCCGGATCAACCGGAAATGTCTGATGATTTAAAGCTGAATATTTACCGGATCATCCAGGAACAGCTTAATAATGTATATAAACATGCTTCTGCCTCCCGCGTTCATATTAAGATCCATGGGAAAAAGGGGAATATCCATGTTTCCATCAATGACAATGGAATTGGTTTCGAAATCGGAATGAAGAAAAACGGAGTCGGGATCGTCAATATCGTCAACCGGGTCGAATCATTTAACGGTGAAGTAAACTTTGAAACCAATCCGGGAGTTGGCTGCAAGCTTGAATTTACGATTCCAATGGTTTTCCAGTTTTAATCCTTCATCAGGCCATGTGCCTGAAGTTCGGTAACGAGCATTTTCGTATACTGTTTACTGGCTTTGACGATATCCGGGGGATTTACCACTTTGGACTGCATGGACATCAGCATTTTTTCGGTATTGGCATTAAAAAGATTGCTCTCAATAAAATAAGTCTTGTCCGTTGAATAATATCCCGGCGAATAAAAGGTGGGAGAATAAGCATAGTATCCGCTGTAATAATATCCATAACCCGCATACGGAGAATAAACACCGGAGGAAGTTCCCTCAACATAATGTGTTTTTTCTTCCTGGTCCACCACGGCTATCGTAAATATTGCCATCGCAGCCGAGCTCCCGGATTTTCTTCAGCATCACTTCGTTTTTAGGCAACTGATCCAGGGAAATAATGGGACCGAAAGCATCGATGCTTTTAACGGTTTTAATTCCTTTGGCTTCACACGCTGTGGCCAGGTCAATTTCGAGATTATACTGGGCATCATAATTCTGCGTCATTGCAAAAATGAAAATCTTATGCTTACCGGGTTGCGGAACAGGCATATCTTCTTTATTTATCCAGGTGGCCATGATGCGCATGGAGGAACTGGAGCAGGCGCCAATGATCAGTGCAAATAAAAAAGCGATGCCGGTAACTTTCAATTTTGACATAAGGGAATCTTAAAGTGGAAGGAAATAAAAATGATAAAATGACAGGGTTCTGTTTTACTGTATGCAACTTACGGAAATGACACCCCAAACGCCAAAGGTTTAACGCTTAACGCTTAACGCCTAACGCTCAACGCCTAACGCCTAACGCTTAACGCCTCACGCCTCATGCCTCACGCCTCACGCCTCACGCTTTCATCACAATTCATTCCTTTTCATCTGATCAACTGCATAATCGCAGGCGCGGGCTGTCAGGGCCATATAGGTAAGTGACGGATTCTGGGTGGAAGTAGACGTCATGCAGGCGCCATCCGTCACGAAAACATTTTTACAGGCATGCAGCTGATTCCATTTATTAAGCATGGATGTCTTCGGATCTTTTCCCATACGTGCGCCACCCATTTCATGAATATCCAGTCCGGGTGCCTGGTGTGAATCACTGAAACGAATATTGGTAAATCCTGCTTTTGAATACATTTCTGTCAGCTGTTCCTGAAAGTCCTTTACCATTTTGTTGTCGTTCTCATCGTAATCTACCGAAATGCGGAGTTGCGGAACACCCCATTCGTCTTTTTTATCCGGATCCAGGCTGAGGAAGTTGGATTCTTTAGGAATCGTTTCACCCATCATCTGGGAACCCATACGCCATGGTCCCAGGTCTTTTTTTGCCAGATTGTTTTTCAGCTCTTCTCCAAAACCTTCCGGCCTGGGGCTATCTGATCTTTGTGCACCATAGCTTGCTGCATAACCCCGGAGAAAATCGGTTTCCTGTTTGTGAATATTTCGGAAACGGGGAATATAGGCACTCATGGCACGGCCGCCGGCCGTAGTTCTGTCTTTATACCCGTCATACTCTGCAGATATGCGTCCCCGGTAGTTATGAAAAGCAAAATATTTTCCCAGAACGCCACTATCATTGCCCAGGCCGTTTGGAAACCGGTTTGATTTGGAGTTCAAGAGAATGAGATTGGTATTTAATGCGGCAGCATTTACAAAGATGATCCGCGCAAAATAATCTATTACTTCTTTGGTATTGGGAATCGATTACCCGCACACCGGTTGCTTTTCCTTTTTTTTCATCATAAATGATGGAATGCACAACAGAAAAAGGGCGCAGTGTCATATTCCCTGTTTTGATGGCCCAGGGTATCGTGGTGGAATTGGCCGCGAAATATCCTCCAAAAGGACAACCCCGCTGGCACAGGTTCCGATTCTGGCACTGACCCCGGCCCTGATCCAGGTGAATTTGTTTTGGCTCGGTCAGATGCGCACATCGCGAATAGATGACATGACGGTCTTTATAATTTTTTGCAATAAAATCCTTAAAATAATTTTCAACACAGCTCAGTTCCAGCGGTGGCAGGAATTCACCATCCGGCAAAACATCCAATCCGTCTTTATTTCCGGAAATGCCGGCAAATTTTTCAACATAACTATACCAGGGAGCAATGTCTTTATAACGAATGGGCCAGTCAACAGCAAATCCGTCCCTGGCCGGACCTTCATAGTCATAGTCGCTCCAGCGCTGTGTATACCTTGCCCATAACAATGATTTTCCGCCAACCTGGTAACCACGGATCCAGTCGAATGGTTTTTCCTGCACATAAGGATGTTCGGTGTCTTTCACAAAAAACTGCATCGCATCCTCCCTGAAAGCATAACAGCGGCTTACGACCGGGTTGGCCTCTGTGATTGCAGCCGGAACCTGTCCGCGGTGTTCAAACTCCCAGGGCAGCATATTCGTGGTCGTATAATCTTTCGTATGTACTACATTCCGGCCTCTCTCCAGCACCAGTGTTTTCATTCCTTTTTCACAAAATTCCTTTGCAGCCCATCCGCCACTCATACCGGAGCCGATAACAATGGCGTCAAATGTTCTGGCTTTCAGGCTATCATTCAGATTTCCCATTCATCAGGTTAAGCATTTTTAACGGGTACACATCCCTGGAATTTTCCAGGTAACATTTTATACCCCCGTATTTTTGTCAGGTAATACTCGCAGGTTCGTATACGCCTCAACTGTTAAATATTTTGTACTCCGGAAAAAGAATTCCATAGCCGAATCCGGTGATTTCCGTTGATCAAGTTCTGCAACGATCGACTTTCTTCCGGAGGTATCGTTCTCCACAAACGATTTCCCTGATTTCTTCTGTACATAGGATTCGAATTCCTTCATGCCCTTCAGGTATTTCTCCTGGTCTGCTTTAGGCATACAGTCATCCACCATTTTCAGTACGAATAAATGAGCTGACAGCTCTTTTGCACCCGGTGTATCTGTTTTAGGAAGTATGGTCTCTGCCAGTTCGGAAAGCAGGATTTCCTCATTCGGGTCAATTTGAATGAGTTTTAAAGGGATGGAAACTTTTTGTTCATTATGCAGGCAGGATGGAAGAAATGCAACCCCGGCCCAGATCAGTAATAACTGCTGAATGGCAACGCGTCTGTTATGCATGTTTGAAGGTAATTGTTAATTGTCAATTGTTAATTACCGGCGATCAAATAAAGGATTTTCAAAACATTTCTTCCTTTTTTTCGTTATTATCTTTAATTTTATTTTTGTTCCCGGCAAAGTTTCAGTTTTCTGATTGTATGAAAAGAGTTTTAGCCTCCATATTCGCCATTCTCTATCTTTCCACTTCCATGGGAGCTTCCCTGCATTTTCATTATTGCATGGGAAAACTGGTTTCCTGGGGATTGATAAACCGGGAATCAGCTAATTGTTCCTTCTGCGGAATGCCTAAAAATGCTACTCCTTCTAAAACTCAGGTTGGTAAAAATAATTGCTGTAAAGACGACCATAAGGAAATCAAAACCTCAGGAGACCAGAAATCTGCCCAAAGTGAAAACCAGGTTCAAAAAGATTCTCCTGCAGTTTCCGCAGTATATTCCCATTCTTTACAACCCGAATATTTTACTTCCAGGTCCCTGTATCAAAATTTCCTGCATGGTCCTCCGCTTAAGAGCAGTCAACCCTCATACCTGCTGAACTGTAATTTCCGCATCTGATTCCATTCTTTCATTCCCATTAACCGGTGCCATGGTCCGCCCTCTTAGGAGAGCCCATTTATTCTGCCGGTAAACATTCATTCTACCTTTCTTTCTTAATTTATAAAATCATTAATATGAAAAGAATTCATCTCATGCTGGCCTCTGTGCTCCTGTGCATTTCTATTTCGTTATCCGCACAAAACGTAAAAAAAGAATCCATTAAAGTCTGGGGGAATTGCAGTTCCTGTAAGAAGCATATCGAAAAAGCAGCTATAGAAAACGGAGCCGCTTCTGCCCAATGGAATATAACCACAAAAATCCTGTTGATCAGTTATAATCCTTCCAAAACATCAGAGGAATCAATTCAAAAAGGAATTGCAGCGGTGGGGTATGATACAGAAAAATATAAGGGCGACGACAAAGCATATGCAGCACTGGATGAATGCTGCCAATATGATCGCAAACAAACTCCTTCCACTAAATAACATTTTATGAAAAATGTATTCATCGTACTATACATGCTGTTCACGGGTGTTTCTTACGGACAGATTCAGTCGGTTTCCCTCCAGGCCAGCGGTCTTACCTGCAGTATGTGCAGCCGCGCCATTTATAAAGCCCTTCAGAAAATACCCAATGTGGCAGATGTTCAGGAAGATATTGAACATACCAGCTACCATATCCGGTTTAACGATCCTGCCGGTGTTTCCCTGGAGAGTTTGAAAAAAGCAGTAAAGAGCGCCGGATTTTCTGTGGCATCTATGGAAGTGAAAGTGCAGTTCGATCAGGAATCCGTTGCGAGCGATTCGGTCGTCAGGCTGAGCAGCCTGCAGTTTCAATTCGTTCATGTTAGTCATCAAAACCTGAACGGTGTAAAATCCTTACTGGTAATAGATAAGGATTATTTAATGGAAAAGGAAAGGAAAAAATATGCCGGGTCTTATGAGTCAGTTCCTACACCGGACGGAAGCGGGAGGATTTTTCATGTGACCATATCAAAATCCTGATATGAAAAACCGGGTCAGGATTTTGTCGGTTCTGTTGGTGCCGGCGCTGATAACCTGTAGCGTACAAGCACAGGAGCTGTTTGTATTTTCTGAACCTGCCAGTAATATGCCCGCCAAATCGATCGGACTCCGGGCAAGTAACTGGCTGATGTATGATCAGTCAAACAGTCATCTCAACTATCAGTTTATTCCGGAAATCATGTGGGGGGCGAATAAAAACCTGATGATTCACCTGGACGGGTTTTTCACGAATCAAAACGATCATTTTCATGCCGTGGGAGCAGGTGTTTATGGGAAATACAGGATTTATGCTGCGGACGATCTGAACCGCCATTTCAGACTGGCCCTGTTTGGACGAATAAGCCTGAATAATTCAGCTATTTTCCAGGAAGAAATTGACCTGACCCGCAATAATACGGGGTATGCCCTGGGATTGATCGCAACCCAGCTCTTACATAAACAGGCGATTTCGGCAAGCCTGAGTTTCAACCGGGCCTATAATAACGGACCAGAAAATAAAATTCCTCCGGGTCAGGCTGATCAGGCTTTGAACCTGAGTATTTCCACCGGAAGACTGATCCTGCCGGTAAAATATACAAGCTACAAACAAACGAATCTGAACCTGATGCTCGAACTGCTGGGTCAGCATTTACTCGTGGAGAATGAAAATTATCTGGATATGGCCCCGGCGGTTCAGTTTATCTTTAACAGTCAGACCCGGCTGGATATCGGATATAAATTTCAACTGTACAGCGATATGCAACGCGTGGCTCCCAATGGATTCATGATCCGGTTTGAACATTTATTGTTCAATGTGCTGTAGTGATCTAATTTTAACTATTAACTATTAACTTTTTTCCATGGCCCTGCATACGATTCTCGGAGCAAATGGCACCATCGCAAACGAACTGATTCCGGTATTGCAGTCGAAAGGAGAGCAGATCCGACTGGTATCCCGGAAATCAAAACCTGTTCCCGGGGCTGAAAGTATCATTGCTGATGTAAATGACCGGGATTCGGTTTTTGAAGCCGTGAAAGGTTCTGATTATGTTTATCTGCTCGTGGGACTGGAATATAGTCTGAAGATCTGGAAAACGACCTGGCCGGTTATCATGCGGAATGTTATAGATGCCTGCAAAGCAGCAGGAGCCGGTCTTATTTTTTTTGATAACGTGTATATGTACGGAAGGGTGGAAGGCGAGATGACGGAGTCTACACCATTTCAGCCCTGCAGTGAGAAAGGTAAAATCAGGGCAACCCTGGACGAAATGCTGTTGGCAGAAATGAAGTCCGGCAGCCTGCGGGCCATCATCGCCAAATCTGCTGATTTTTACGGGCCCCGTTCCCTGGCTACCAGCGTAGCCGGTATTATGGTTTTCGATAAAATGAAAAAGGGAAAAACCGCGCAGTGGTTTGTGAATGCAAAACATCCGCATTCGTTTACCTATACACCCGATGCCGCCCAGGGGCTGTATTTGCTGGCTACCACTCCTTCTGCTTACGGACAGACCTGGCATCTGCCAACGGCCTCCCCGCCGATTACCGGGACTGAATTCGTGGCCCTGGCAGCGAAGTATATGAATGTGGCAAATAAGGTTCAGACCTTACCCAAATGGCTGATCAAAACAACCGGAATTTTTATTCCCATTATGAAAGAGCTGGGTGAAATGTTATATCAGCATGAGTTTGATTATCGTTTTAATTCTTCCAAATTCGAAAAAGCATTTCAGTTTATACCAACATCATACGAACAGGGGATTAAAGAAACGGCCGCCTGGTTCCTGCAGAAACAGGAAGTATAACTAAAGTCTCTTTGATGGCAATTTTTTTATAATTGCAGACTAACCTTTTTACCAGATTTTGCGGCTGCGTATATCCCTTCTATTACTTTTATGTCTTTCATCCCTTCTTCTCCGTCTACCGGTAATATTGGAATTTTTCCATTCAGTATAATCTCGGCCATCTCATCCATTTGTACGGCCTGGTGAACCGTATCCGGAAAATTCAGGGGACCTTTATGGGTGAGACCCTGTGTGGGTTCATAACTTGTTGCCGGATGCAGTTCCGCAAATCCCTTTGTGCCATCGAGAAAAAACCGGTCCAGCGAGTTCATGGCATAGGTAGACAGGCAGGACGCGACCGCCCCGCTGGGAAATCCAAGTTGAAACTGAACGGTTTCGTCAATGCCGGGAACAAATTTTACCGGATCGTTTTTCGTTTCCACAGCAGTTACCCAGATGGGGTCTTCGCCGGTCATGTAACGGGAACCATTAACCGAATAAATTCCGATGTCCATCAGGGAACCACCTCCGGATAGTTTGGGATTCAGTCGCCACTGATTGGGATCTCCCATGGTAAAACCGGATAATCCCTGGAAAAAAGTGATTTTACCAAATTCACCTGCTTTGCGCAGCCTCACAATTTCCAGTGTATGGAGTTCAAAATGCATTCTGTAGCCGATTAGCAGTTTAACATTCGCTTTTTTACAGGCTTCAATCATGTCCTCACATTCCTTCACACTGATCGCCATCGGCTTTTCACAAATAACATGTTTTCCGGCTTTTGCAACCCGGATCGTTTCTTCGGCGTGCAGTGCGTTGGGTGTGATGATATATACTGCGTCTATATCCGGATTGTTTTTTATGGCATCGTAGGTTTCATAATTATAACAGTTTTTGTCCGGGATATTATACCTGGCCTGCCAGTCTTTGATTTTAGAAGGTGTTCCACTGATAACACCCACCAGTTTTGATTTGCTGCAATTTTGCATGGCATTGGCCACCCGGTTTGCGTAATTCCCAAGTCCGAGAATGGCAACCCGAAGCACAGGACCGGCATAAGGTTCGCTGATAACCTGACAACCTGCCGCTGACAGAGGACTGGGAAGGAGGGATATACCAATGGCGGAACCGCTGATTTTGCGAAGGAAACTGCGACGTGTGTTCATGTTTCAAGCGTAATGCTTAAAGCCAAACGCCTGCCTGCCGGCCGGCAGACTGAACGCTCTGGTATTAAACTGGTGAAATAAGAGTGATGTAATTTATTTAAAAACTGCTCAGATAACAATTTCTATTTTAGTCTGTATTACATAGTAAATCCAAACCGAATAAATTTCTGACAATATGGATAAAAAAGTAGCGCTCGTTACCGGGGGCAGTCGTGGTCTGGGAAAAGATATGGCTTTATCTCTCGGCAAGAAGGGAATCGATGTGATTCTCACCTACCATACAAATCTGGAAGAAGCTGAAAAAGTAGTACGAGAAATTGAATCGGGCGGTCAAACCGCAGCTGCCCTGCGTTTTGATGCAGGGGATGTCGGGGGGATTGATGGATTTATTGAGGAAATGCGGAAGACCCTCAAAAATAAATGGGACCGGGACAGATTCGATTTCCTCATCAACAACGCCGGTGTGGGTGCGACCATACCTATTGCAACAGTCAGGGAGGATGATTTTGACCGGCTGGTGAATATTCATTTTAAATCTGTTTATTTCCTGACCCAGAAATCGATCCCTTTTATGAATGACCAGGGGGCGGTTATTTTTATTTCTTCCGGAACCACCCGTTTTGTTGTGCCCGGATATTCCGTTTATTCATCCGCTAAAGGTGCTGTGGAAGTCTTCTCCAGGGCAGTGGCTGCTGAATTTGGAAACCGCGGAATCCGGTCCAACGTCGTGGCACCCGGTCCTATAGAAACGGATTTCAACAATGCCGGTATCCGGAATAACCCCCAGTATAAATCCATGCTGACGGCAAGAACTGCCCTTGGAAGGGTTGGTAATGCCGGGGATATCGGAACTGTTGTGGCTTTTTTGTGTATGGATGATGCCAGATGGGTGAATGGACAGCGGATTGAAGTTACCGGGGGCATTAATTTGTAACAGTTTTAATTGCGGGTTTGGTCTTGGATCGTTTATCGTGAATCGTATATCGTGGATCGTGTATTGGTGAATCTGGGATGCGAAATCTTAAAAGGACGCCCCAAGCTTCCCGCTTAAAAATTTACGATCCCAATAGACGATCCACGATCCACGATCAACGATATACGATTCACGATCCACCCCTCACGCTTCACGCTTCAAAAGCGCATCATATAAAATTTCAATGGGGTGAAGGGCTTTTTTCCCGGTTCCATCTTTGATTTGGTGACGACAGCTCGTACCGGGTGCCGCAATGATTACTTCTTCCGGTTGTTTGCGCACCGCAGGAAATAATACCAGTTCGCCCACCTGCATGGATAGGGAATAGTGTTCCCTTTCATATCCGAAAGAGCCGGCCATGCCACAACAACCGGATGGAATGATTTCAACCTGGTAGTTTTCCGGAAAAGAAAGCAGGGTTGCCGAGTGGCTGACGGAAGACAAAGCCTTTTGCTGACAATGCCCATGCAGTTTGATAAGCCGCGCTTCTTTTGTAAACATGTTTTTATCCAGTTTACCGGCTTTTATTTCAGCGGCAATAAATTCATCCACCAGGAACACATTTTTTGAAAGTTCTTTCGCCGCCGCAAACTGTTCATCATCGGCGAGATCCACGTATTCATCCCGGAAACTGAGGATGGCACTGGGTTCAATTCCCAGCAGCGGGGATTCCTTACTGATCAGGCCCTTCAGGAGGGAAATATTTTTATTGGCAATTTTTTTTGCATCCCTGAGTAATCCTTTAGACAACGATGCTCTTCCGCTCTCTTCATGTTCGGGAATAACAACATCATATCCCAGCTTTTCCAGCAGCAGGACGGCCTTCATCCCCGTTTCTACATCATTGTAATTCGTGAATTCATCGCAAAATAAATATACCCTGCGCAGACCGGCCCGGTTCATGCGAATCTTTTTGTTATACCATTTCTTCAGACTTTGTTTTGCAATAACAGGCATTGACCTGGCCCGGGCAAATCCGGAAATCCGTTTGATGATTCCGCCGGTAAACGAATTTGACATCATGAAATTATAAAGTCCGGGAACGGCAGAACCGGCCCGGGCAAACCAGTTAAAATTGGCGATCAGCCGGGAGCGGAACGGCACACCATGCACGTCATAATATTGCTGAAGGAATTCGGCTTTGAGTTTAGCCACGTCCACATTGGAGGGACATTCAGATTTACAACCCTTGCAACTCAAACAGAGGTCCATAACCTCATAGATCTCTTTATGATCGAACCGGTTAAGTTTCTCAGAGTTCGTTAAGAATTCCCTCAGCACATTGGCCCGCGCCCGGGTGGTATCCTTTTCATTTTTGGTTGCCATATAGGACGGACACATGGTTCCCCCGGAAAGATGTGTTTTTCTGCAGTCGCCTGTGCCGTTACATTGTTCTGCATGCTGCAACACATCCTGGTTATAATAGCGGAACACGGTATTAAAGGCCGGTGTTTTTTGACCGGGAGTGTACCGGAGCATCGTATTCATCGGGGGAGTATCCACAATTTTATTCGGATTGAATATATTTTGCGGGTCCCAGCTTTTTTTGATGGTCCTGAATAATTCGTAATTGTGGTTGCCTACCATCTGCTTGATAAATTCGCCCCGGAGTCTTCCATCCCCGTGTTCACCACTGAGTGAGCCCTGATATTTTTTTACCAGCGCAGCAATCTCCGTTGCAATTGTGCGGAACATCCGGTTTCCTTCTTCGGTTTTCAGGTTGATGATCGGACGGAGATGAATTTCTCCGGAGCCTGCATGGGCATAGTGAACGGAATGCAGATTGTGTTTGGTGAGCAGGGTATTAAATTCGGCGATATATTCCGGGAGGTCGTGTACATCCACGGCGGTATCTTCTATCACCGGCACCGGTTTACTATCTCCGGGCATATTGCCCAGCAGTCCAAGGCCGGCCTTGCGCAGCGACCATATCTTGTTTGTGTCCTCTCCGAAGAGTAAGGGAAAATGATATCCCAGGCCCGAGGCTTTCATTTCTTCAATTAAAGGGGCAACTATTTTTTCTATTTCTTCCCGGGTATTTTTTTTGAATTCGATAACCAGTATGGCTCCCGGATCACCCTGAACAAAAAAACGGTTTTTATTTTGTTCGATATTGTCTTTGGTACACTCCAAAATATAACTGTCAATCAGTTCACTGGCGCTCGGTTTATATTTTAGCGCAACCAGGTTGGCCCGCAGGGATTCATCAATGCTGTGGAAGTGTACGCATAGTAAACCGGTTTCTTTCGGAGGCAGGGGAATCAGGTTAAGTTTTATTTCGGTTATAAAAGCAAGTGTTCCTTCCGAGCCCGCAATCAGTCTGCAAAAATTAAAATCAGGTCCGCCCGCCGTAAACGGAGCGGTATCCAGCAGCATGTCCAGCGCATATCCGGTATTTCTTCTTTCAACTGATTTCCTTGGAAATTCTTTTCGGATTCCCACCTGGTTGTCGTAGTTACCCAGCATGGACCGGATGGTTTTGTAAATTGTTGATTCCAGTGTGTCACCTTCACATTTTTGATGGAAAGCATCCAGGTCCATGGCTTGAAAATGCACGTCTGATCCATCACTTAACAGGGCCCTGATCTCCAGTAAATGCTCCCGGGTACTTCCGTATACCACTGAATTGGATCCACAGGAATTATTCCCGACCATTCCGCCGATCATGGCGCGATTGGCGGTAGAAGTTTCCGGTCCAAAGAGCAAACCATGGGGTTTTAAAAACATATTCAGTTCATCCCGGATCACACCGGGTTGAACGCGCACCCAGGCCTCTTCTTTATTGAGTTCGAGGATCTGTGTAAAATGTTTGGAAACATCCACGACGATACCATTACCCACCACCTGACCGGCAAGAGAAGTTCCTGCTGTGCGCGGAATGAGTGAAGTTTTGTTATCGCGGGCAAATAAAATGAGCTTTTTCAGATCTTGCTCTGAACGCGGAATGGCAACCCCCATTGGGATTTCGCGATAGGCGGAGGCATCCGTGGCATATGCAATCCGGGTGGTTTCATCAATGTATAGTTCACCTTCGAGCCGGGAAGAGAAATCGAGAAGCTTTTGCGTCATGGGAAAAATCTGGAATGCAAATTTATGAAACTATGCCCATTTGAATTATTGCTCCTCTGCTATGCAGACAGCCAGGCGATATAAACAAAAAGAATCAGGACGATTCCGCCACAAATCCAGACGATGAAGGGTTCTTTTTTCCATGCGCCTTTATTCCGTATTTTCATATTCACATTTTATCCGGCTAAAGCAGATGGAATTTTAAAACAGAAGTACACAATATACCAACAAGCCGCCAAAAGAGAATGAAACTTATGTTCAGCTTAAAAAATAAAACAGCCATTGTCACCGGCGGCGGAAGCGGTATCGGTAAAGCAATCTCCCTGTTGTTTGCCCGACAGGGCGCAAAAGTTATTATTCTGGACCTGGATGAAAAAGGATCGCAGGACACCGTAGAACAGATAAAAAAATCCGGCGGCGAGGCTGAATTTTTTTTCTGCCCGGTAGATCAGGAAGAAAAAGTAAATAAAATTGTCGGGGAGATTATTAAAAAACAGATTCCGGATATCCTGGTGAATAATGCGGGTATTGCACATGTGGGAAATGTGGAATCCACCAGTGCTTCAGACTTTGAGAAATTACTTTCCATTAATGTTAAAGGGGTTTATCATATGGTGAAGGCCTGTATTCCCCATATGAAGGCCAGCGGAGGTTCTATACTGAATATGGCTTCCATCGCAGCCCTCACCGGATTATCAGACCGGTTTGCCTACAGTATGACCAAGGGCGCTGTACTGGCCATGACCCTGTCCATTGCCAAAGACTATATAAAATATAATATCCGGTGTAATTCCATTTCACCGGCACGGGTACATACCCCGTTTGTAGATGGGTTTATTGCAAAAAATTATCCGGGAATGGAAGAGGAAATGTTTAAAAAATTATCGCTGAGTCAGCCAATCGGCCGCATGGCTCGTCCGGAAGAAGTTGCCGCACTGGCTTTATATCTCTGTTCGGATGAGGCTTCGTTTATTACAGGAACAGATTATCCGATAGACGGAGGTTCTGTGAAACTAAATACCTGAAATTATCTTCTGGGCCGGTAGCCGCCTCCGCCACTGTTATTGTCCCTGGGTCTGTTTTCTCTCGGCTTTTCTTCCGCTTCACGAACCACGAGTTCCTTACCCCCGCGCAGCCTGGCTCCGTTTAGGGCATCAATGGCTTCCTTTGCTTCGAGCGCAACGCTCATTTCCAAAAAACCAAAGCCCCTGCTTTTGCGTGTTTCGCGGTCGATGGCTACTTTGGCGGAAACTACTTCTCCATAGAGCTCGAACATTTCTTTTAAATCAGTATCGTCAAAATCATAAGGGATGCCGGCAACAAAAAGTTTCATGTTGAATTTATAAGACCCAAATCTAGTTTATTCCTTCAGGAACCAAGGCCTTTTTTTTGAATTTTCTGCCTTCTAAAAAATACATTTATACATACGGCAATTCAAAAACGGCCCGGGATACAAAAAAGGACCAGTGGCCGGATGTCCCGGATATTTGTATTTTCGGGCATGAGGTTTTTTTTATGCCTGTTGTTCTGTTTAATATTTTGTTCAGGAAGGGTCCGGAGTCAGTTTAAAACAGACTCCCTGCTGGATCAAATTCTTCGTTCAGATACCAGTTTTGCCCTACAGAGGATCATTCAAAATCCGGATTCCTTCCGGGTTCAAATCATTTATACCCAGATAGACCGGGACGCTCACAATATTCCGCGTTTCCGGAATTATTATTTCCATGTATCACCGGATCTTTATTATTACCCGGCTTCGACCGTAAAACTGCCCCTTGCCCTGCTCTCACTGGAAAAATTAAACCGGATGCATCAGCCGGGTGTGGATAAATTTACCCGGATGGCCTATGACAGCAGTTTTTCCGGACAGCAGATCCTGCAGAAAGACAGCAGTTCTGAAACCGGATATCCATCCATTGCCCAGTTTATCCGGAAGGCATTTCTGATCAGTGACAATGATGCATATAACCGTATGTATGAATTTGTAGGGCAGGAAACCCTTAACCGGCAACTTCATGCCAGGGGATTTAAGGATACGAGGATCGTTCGTCAGTTCATGCCCTTGTCAGAAGCAGAAAACCGGCATACGAATGCCGTCCGTTTCCTGGATCAGCATGGCGGGCTTATATATCTTCAGCCACCTGCGTACAACCTGGATTCCTTTCAGTTCAGCCCGGAAGCAAAAATAGGAAGGGCCTACCTCGATGCCCGGGACAGTCTGATCAATGAACCTAAGGACTTCACCACGGCATAACCGGATACCCCTGGAGGATTTACAGCAGTTATTACAAACCGTGCTTTTCCCTTTATCCGTACCCGAATCAAAAAGGTTTAAACTGAATACGGCAGATTATTTGTTTTTATATCAATACCTCTCCCAGTACCCGTCTGAAACATCCTATCCAAAATATGATACGGCTGAATTTTACGACAGCTATGTAAAATTTTATTTTCAGAAAGGGGGTCACCGCCTGCCGGAACATATCCGTGTGTTTAATAAGGTCGGATGGGCTTACGGTTTCCTGACGGATGTTTCCTACATAGCCGATTTTAAAAACCACACGGAGTTCATGTTAACGGCAACCGTATATGCGAATGAAGATGGCATTTTAAACGATGAAAAATACGAGTATGAATCTGTTGCCCTTCCTTTTCTTTACCGGCTGGGGCAGGATATTTACCAGTACGATGTAAACCGGGACCGGAAATTCAAACCGGATTTAACTGATTTCAGGATGAAATATGAACACCGGGATCCGGCAGACAAACGTCCGTCGATCCTGATCGTGGATAATTGAAAATAAAAAAGGCCTCCCGCGTTTAACGGGATGGCCTTTTCATAGAGAAGGGTTGACTTATAAATTCGTTACTACATAGTTTTCAGAAGTCTTGCTCTTTACAGAAAACTTGCGTTCAACCACTTCAGATGAAGTGCGGATTACAAATGTCGGATGCAATTCAGAATCAACATTTGCGAATACGGATGTTCCTTGTCGAAATTAACATCAGTGAAAGAATTCTGATAAACCACTTCACCTGCATCATTCTTTATGATAAGGAAAAATTTTCCACCTGTTTTATTTTCAAATTCCAGATGGAATACCATATCGTTGTTTGATACGCCGACAAAGTTTACAGAAAGCTGCTTATCGGCCGGGCTGATGATTTTTTCGATAATCGGTGCTGCCTGCAATTTCGCAGAACCAAGGGATAACATCAGGGCTGCTGCGAGAACCGATGTTGATTTCTTCAGATTGTTTGTTGTGAATACTGGTTTCATAATGTGACGATTTAATAGTGAAAAAAATGATTAAAACTCTTTACGGCAAGAATCGTCAGTAATTATGGCTGTGATTATTTGTGCAAACGAAAGCGCGGATGGCGTCTTTGGAATTGATCCGGATGGATATAATTATTTTCAATTCCAGAACAAATATAGTCAGGATTCATAAGTGAGGAAACCCAATATTGCTCTGTTTTATCATGGCAAAGCACTGGCATGAAATGTCAAAACCCTTGCCAGACAAGGGTTTTGAACATTTTTTTACATGATGACCAAGCATCAGAATATAACCGGAATGTTACCAGATTTTCACCCGGATACTATCAGGTCTGTACATAGAATCAGTTGGCTGCACATCGAATGCTGAATAAAAAGATGGCATATTCGACAGCGGACCATTCACCCGCCACATAGATGCGGAATGGGGATTGGTAAGTGCCTGTGTTCTCATAGCCGCCGGACGCGATTTTATTTTCCATACCTGTGCATGAGAAAGGAAGAAACGCTGATCCGGGGTATAACCGTTAATTTTTACGCTATCCTTACCCTGGGCAGTTTTTTTGAATGCGGCATAGGCGATCACCAGTCCGCCGTTGTCAGCGATATTTTCTCCTTCGGTTAATTGTCCGTTGATGTGCAAAGTATCCACGGCAACATATCCATTATATTGGTCTATGATATGCTGTGCACGTTCTTTGAATTTTTTAGCATCTTCAGCTGACCACCAGTCTTTCAGGTTACCATCTCCGTCATACTGGCGGCCCTGGTCATCAAATCCATGGGTGATTTCGTGACCGATTACCAAACCGATTCCTCCGTAATTCACGGCATCATCCCCATTGGAAAAATAAAAGGGTGGCTGGAGAATTCCTGCCGGGAAATTAATATTGTTCTGTGTTGGATCGTAATATGCATTAATGGTCGGAGGGGTCATTTGCCATTCAGTGCGGTCAACCGGCTTGCCGATTTTTGCAAGATCACGTTTATACCGGTAATTCGCCGTTCCGCGCAGATTGGCCACGATATCATCCTTGGTAATGACGATGGAAGAATAGTCTTTCCATTTATCCGGGAACCCTACTTTTTTTACGATAGCATGCAATTTGATCAGTGCTTTCTGCTTAGTGGAATCGCTCATCCAGTCGAGCTGCTGGATTCTTTCCCCGTAGGTTGAAATGATATTGTCAACCAGCTGACTGATTCTTTCCTTATCTGCTGCTGTAAAATATTTCTGTACATAAATCTGACCCAGGTTGTCTCCCAGTTGTTGATCAACCATATTGGTCATGCGTTTCCATCTTTCCTTCATTTGTTTCTGACCAGTCAGCAGTTGGGTATAGCTAAATTTTGCATCTGCAAAATCATGGGAGAGGTAATCCGCATCATCGTTCAGTACATGAAAACGCAGGTAGTTTTTCAGGGTTTCCAGTGGGGTGTTGTTTAACAGGCTGTATAAGCCTTTATAAAATTCGGGCTGTCCGACCAGGATGGTATCCGTGCTGACTCCCAGAACGGTCAGCAGCTTGCTGAATTCCGTATTTGGTTTTACCACTACCTTATTATAATTGGCAATCGGATCGCGTAGGGCTACCGGTGGCTTTGAATTTTTTGCCATGGCAGTTTCCAGTTCAAAAACGGATTTAGCTGCAGCGGTGGCATCTGCCGGTGATTTCCCGGTGAGTACAAATATTCTGGTAATATAATTGATGTACGCTTCCCGGATATTGTTAGTGGTGGAATCTGTTTTGAAATAATAATCCCTGCTGGGTAAGCCAAGACCGCCCTGATCAAAATGGGCTGCATTGAAGCGGCTGTCCCGGTCGTCGGGGGTTACATAAAAATTGAAAAACGGACCATGGTTCACGGCATATTCTGTCGCTATTTCCTGGAAAAGCCCGGCTTTGGAATTCACTGCGCTAATACGGTCCAGTTCTTCCTTAACTGGTAAAAAGCCCTTCTTCTCTATGCCCGGGGAGTCCATCGCACTGGCGAATAAATCACCTGTTTGCTGGGCTACCGATCCTTTTAGCGCACCGGTAATGCCCGTAAGGGAATCCAGGATGCGATGCAGACGAAAGGTAGTGCTGTCCCGAAGGGTAGTAAAAGCACCCCAGGATGACTGGGAAGCCGGAATTTCCGTTTTTTTCAACCAGTCGCCGTTGGCAAATAAATAAAAATTGGACTGGGGTCTTTCGCTGGTGTCATGGGAACTTAAATCCAGCGGATCAGATTGATTATCACTTGTTTGGCTAGGAGCAGGGGACTGACAGGAGTAAACCATTCCTGAAAGAACCAAAAGACCGGACAATAGTCGTTTCATATTATTTTTTAAGGGCGACAAAATACCATTCTTCCGGTTATTTATGTGGGGAATGTGACGAATGGTCGATGTTTAAAAATAAAGTTGTCCAAAATGAATATTTAAACAAACGTTTAATTAATTTTGCGGCATGAAACCATCTTTATCAACAAAACAGGCCCAGTTAATGGATAGCGCGGAGCTGTTATTTTCCCGAAAGGGTTTTGATGGAACATCCGTGCGGGATATTGCAGAAGCGGCCGGTATCAATACGGCCATGATCAGTTATTATTTCGGGTCCAAGGAAAAACTGATGGAGGAGATCTTTGAGCGAAAGAGCCTGAATATTAAAGAGAAAGTGGATAACCTGCTGAAAGACGACAGCCTGGATCCCCTGGAAAAAATGTACAGCCTGGTGGACGCGTATATCGATGGTATCCTGCAGCGAAAAACCTTTCACCGGATTCTTTTATGTGAACAGATCATCAACCAGAACCCCTCCATTGTGCAGATGATCGACAAAATGAAGGCGAAAAACCTGGAATATATCAATGACCTGATCAAACTGGGACAGAAGAAGGGAATGTTCAGGAAAAACATCGATATCCCGATGATGACGAATACCCTGGTCGGTACGGTATCCCACACCTTGCTAAACATAGATTTTTACAAGTCCTATCATCACCTGGAAGACCTGAAGGAAGAAGAATATGAACGTGTGCTGCGGAAAAAATTATCGGTACACATTAAAAATATTTACAAAGCAATTTTAACTCATGAAGTTTAGAATAACCATTATTGCGGCAGGGATTAGTTCGATGATGATATCAGCCCATTCAGGTTACGCGCAGAACAGCGGAAGAAAAATTTCACTGGATGAGGCCATTGATCTCAGCATAAAAAACAGTAAATCCCTGCGGGCCTCCCAGGCAAGGATTCAGCAGGCATCTGCCAATACAACCATCTCCAAACAGGATCAGTTGCCAGATTTGAAGGTAAGTGGTTCTTACCTGCGGGTAACCCAGCCGAATATTACGCAGGCCAAATCTTCAAATTCCGGTTCCACTCCTTCCGAGCCGATAAAAGTGGATCAGGCAGCGTACGCGATGGCAAACCTTTCTCTTCCTGTTTATCAGGGAATGAAAATACAATACGGAATCCGGTCTTCGGAATTTCTGGAGAAAGCAGCTTCACTGGATGCTGATCAGAATAAGGAAGCCGTTATCCTGAATACCATTGATGCATTCAGCAATTTGTATAAAGCCAAAGGCGAATCTTCGGGTGATCCAGGAAAACCTGGCCCAGTCCAGATCCCGGGATGCGGACTTTGCCAACCTGGAAAAAAACGGCCTGCTGGCCCGCAATGATAAATTAAAAGCATTATTGCAAACCGCAAATATCGAATTGACCATGGCCGATGTGGAAAATAACCTGAAGGTGACCATGGTGAATATGGATATCATGCTGGGTCTTCCGGAGGAAACCATCCTTATTCCCGATTCCGCCAGCCTGGGTGAACCCGGAGCGGTCAAAACCATCATGGAATATGAACAGCTGGCCATGCAAAACCGAAAGGACATGCAGGCCATCGGATATCGCAAGCAGGCTTCGCAGGTGGGTATACAATCCGCTAAATCCGGATATTATCCTTCAGTGGCTTTGACCGGCGGTTATGTGGCATTGGACATTCCCAATTTCATTACGGTGACCAACGCGTTCACTTTTGGCGTGGGTCTTTCCTATAATGTTTCTTCTCTTATGGAAAACGAACGCCCATGTTACCGAAGCAAAAGCCAGGCTCGCTGAAGTTCAGGCCAATGAAGAGGAAATGAATGAAAACATCCGGCGCCAGGTAAACCAGGCCTATGAGGCCCTGCTCACCGCGCAGAAAAAAATTGAAGTCAGCCAGGTATCCATCGAACAGGGTAAGGAAAACTATAAAATCGTAAAAAATAAATATGACAATAGTCTGCTTACCGTTACGGACCTCCTGGATGCCAACGTGCTGATGCTTCAGAGCGAAATCAGCCTGGAACTGGCCAAAGCAGATGCCATCCTGGCCTATAATACTTTATTGGAAAGAGCAGGCATACTGGCATCATCCCGGAATATAAAATAACAACCTTTAATTAATAAGTTTTATGGCAACAGCAAGTGAAAATGTTGGACAGGCACAAGCTCCGAAGAAAAGAAGCAAAGTATTTCTGATCATACTCATGGCACTGGTTGTCGGCGGCACCTGGTTTGGAATAACCAAATGGCACCATGCACAACTGCATGCAGAAACAGATGATGCACAGATATGCAGCGAATATCAGTCCGATCATTCCCCGTATCTCCGGATATGTAAAAGAAGTGCGGGTATCCGATAACCAGCTGGTGAAAAAAGGGAGATACCCTGCTGATCCTCGACAACCGGGATCAGCTTATCCGTTTGGAACAGGCAGAAGCTGCACTGGCAACCGCACAGAGTAATCTGCTGTCGGCAAAAGCTGCCTCCGACAGCTGCACATTCCAATATCGGAGCCACGGAATTTGCCACCCTGGCCATCGACGGACAAATAGAAAAAGCGAAAGTAGCGGTATGGCAGAGTACCCAGGAATATGAGCGTTACGCAAACCTGGTGAAAGATCATTCGGTTACCCAACAACAATACGAAGACAAACTAGCCGCCAAGGAAACAGCTGAAAAACAATTGCTGATTCTTCAGCAGCAGCGGAAACAGGCAGCCAGTCAGACGAATGCCGTCAGCACACAGAGCCTGGCTACTTCTTCCCAGATCAGCATTGCCAGTTCAACCATCAAACAAAGACAGGTGGATGTGGACGATGCGAAATTGAATTTATCCTATACGGTAATCACGGCTCCGGCAGACGGACTGGTTGGTAAAGTGAATGTGCAGGTTGGCCAGTTTCTCAGTGCAGGTCAGTCAATTTTCAGTATCGTGCTGGATCAGAGTTTGTGGGTGATTGCAAATTTTAAGGAAACGCAGTATAGCAAAATAAGAGTCGGACAACCGGTCGTTGTTGAAGTGGATGCGATTCCGGGACATGAATTTGAAGGAACCGTATCCTCGTTTTCACCGGCCACCGGGGCTACGTTTGCACTTTTGCCTCCGGATAATGCCAGTGGAAACTTTGTGAAAGTGGTACAGCGGCTGCCCGTAAAAATTGAATTCAGCAACCCGCAGGATTCTGTACTGAACCGTTTAAAAGCAGGTATGAATGTTAATGTGGACGTTCATATCGGCAACTAGTATTTAGAATAAATAATTATGGCAAAAGCTTTCTCATCCGATTCGCTGGTTGAATACGGCTCGAGGCGGGTGATCATTACCCTCACGGCGATCATCTGTACCCTGCTGGAAATTATTGATACGACGATTGTAAACGTAGCGCTGAATGATATGCGGGGAAACCTGGGTGCCACTTTAACCGAAGTGGCCTGGGTGGTGACTTCTTATGCCATAGGTAATGTGATCATCATTCCCATGACCAGCTGGCTTTCCACCCAGTTTGGAAGACGGAACTATTTTGCCGCTTCCATTATGATTTTTACCGTCTGTTCTTTTCTCTGCGGAAATGCCAACGGAATCTGGGAACTGGTTTTATTCCGTTTCCTGCAGGGGATAGGAGGGGGCGCATTGCTGGCTACTTCACAAACCATTATTACGGAAGCCTATCCTCCTGAGAAAAGAAATATGGCCCAGGCGATTTACGGCCTGGGGGTAATTGTCGGCCCCACCCTCGGCCCACCACTCGGCGGATATATCGTTGAAAATTTTTCCTGGCCCTATATATTTTATATCAACATACCCATTGGCGTTATTGCCACCCTGCTCACGCTGCAGTATATACGCAATCCGAACTATGGTACCAAAAGCGCGGTCGGCGATATTGACTGGCTGGGTATCGTTCTCCTGGCGGTGTCAGTGGGATCACTTCAGTATGTACTGGAGAAAGGGCAGGATGATGACTGGTTTTCCAGTGCGGCGATCGTGATCACTTACCTGTACAGCTTTTTTAGGTGCTTTTTTCTTTATCTGGCGTGAACTGACTTTCAGAAATCCCATTGTAAATCTCGGGTGCTCAAAAACGGGAACCTGCGAATAGGAACGGTACTTACCTTCCTGCTGGGATTTGGATTATATGGCTCAACATTCATCATTCCCGTGTATACACAGAGCACCCTGGGCTGGACGGCTTTTCAGTCGGGTATGCTCATGGTTCCCGCGGCTGTTACCACGGCTTTTCTGATGCCGGTTATCGGGATCATCCTGAGTAAGGGCGTGCCGCAACAGTTCCTGGTCTCGATGGGGATGCTGATTTTTGCGTTGTTCTGTTTCTGGGGTTATTTTATTTTAACCAACAGCACCCCCGAAGAAAACTTTTTCTGGATGCTGGTTACGCGTGGCGTGGGCCTTCCTTTACTTTTCATCCCCATCACCAGTTTATCCCTGAGTACACTGAAAGGGCCTGAAATTGGCCAGGGAGTGGCATTTACAGGCATGATGCGGCAGGTTGGCGGTTCTTTCGGTGTGGCACTGATCACTACTTTTATGGCCAGGCAGAATATGTTTCACCGCAGTACACTGGTGAGTAAACTGAATGTGGACGATCCCGCGGTTATGGGGCGCGTTCATGCCCTGCAGCATGGTTTCATGTCTAAAGGCATGACACCGGATATTGCCCTTCAATCGGCCTATAAAGCCCTGGACTATTCCGTTACTTCCCAGGCCGTGGTTTTATCCTATATGGATGTGTTTTATTATCTCGGTATTCTATTCCTGATCGCCATTCCCTTTGTTCTGTTTGTAAAAAGAAACAAACAAAAAGTGGATTTGTCTGAAGCGATGCATTGATTGGTTGGCGGTTGGCGGTTGGCGTTGGCCGTTGAAGATAGATAAAATGAAAAAGAGGAAGGGCGAATATCACTATTCATCCTTCCTCTTTTTGTTTTTTGATTTCAGCTTTAGGCTTTGGGCTTTATGCTTTAAGCTTGATTTATTGTTTTATGAATTTGGTTATCATCGTTTTTTTGTTGGCGACGACTATCTGTATCGTATAGGTTCCGGATACCATTTTACTGATATCATAAGTTTTCTGAAAAACCTCTGATGTTTTTGCAGTCTGGTCCACAAATATGATCCTGCCATTCATATCATACACATTCACTTGAATGTTTCCGTTGGTGCTGCTCGTGAGCTTGCCGGTGATCACATCGTGGGCCGGATTCGGGAACAGGATAAACTGATCTGCACCTTTGGATGCTGACAGGTTATCAACAACAGTAATCTTAACACTGGCTGTTGACTTGCTGCCATCATTGTCCGTAACGGTAAGCTGGAACTGATATACTCCTGCTACCAGATTTCCGATGTCCACCTTTGAACCAAACATGGAGGTTGCTGAAGCCGTATTTGGTCCGCTGAGTTCCTGCCATTGGAAGGTCGTAATATTTCCGTCCGGATCATTAGAGCCGATGGCATTCAGCTGGAATGTATTTGTCGGTAAATAAATCGTCGTATCCGAACCGGCCTTAGCTATCGGGGGGAGATTTACTTTTGGCACCGCAGCCAGTACGGTTACGGTAACCTGGTCAGTATTGGTTGCACCGTCATTATCTGTTACCAGGAGCTGGAAGGTATAGGTTCCCACCGCCAGGCCTGAAACAGAGGGTGAAACCGTTCCGTTGCCTAACACAACACCGGTATTCGGACCTGAAACCTGCGTCCAGGTATATTTGGTAATCGTGCCGTCCGGATCAAAAGAACTTGAACCGTTCAGTACAACACTTGCTGACGGAGCCGTGATGGTCTGATTATTTCCGGCATTGGCCACTGGTGCCTGATTGGGAGCAGCTGGTTGCGGATTAACGGTTACGGTAACCAAATCCGTACTGGTTGCACCACTATTATCGGTTACGGTCAATTGGAAACTATATGTTCCGGTCGTTAACCCGACAACAGATGGCTTTGATGTATTCCCGTTGCTGATCGTTATGGATCCTGTTCCGGTTTTTAATACCCAGCTATAGGAAGCGATGGTTCCATCCGGATCGTAGGAGGCCGAGCCATCCAGGTTTACCGAGTTCGCTGGTGCGGTAATGGTCCGGTCAGTTCCTGCATTGGCTATCGGTGCTTTGTTCGCAGGCGCTGCTACAGTCACTTTCACCTGGGCAGTAGCGGTTGCGCCCTTGTTATCGGTTACGGTTAACTGATAGCTGTACTGACCGGCAACCAGGCCTGTCAGCGACAGTTTCGAACTGTTGCTTCCGGTAGATCCCGGTGTGTTGGGACCGGAAATCATGTGCCCAGCTGTATGTGGATATGGTACCGTCGGCATCGCTGGATTTTGTTCCGTCCAGGGTAGCCGTATTAGTGGGCAATGTAATCGTGATGCTGCTGCCTGCATTGGCAACCGGTGGAATATTTGCGGCTGCATTCACTATAATCGTAACCTGATCGGTTGCTTTCGCATTATTATTATCTACAACGGTCAGTTGAAAAACATAGGTTCCTGCTACCAGTGCGGTCGCATTGGTTTTCGAAGCGGTGGCTGCACTCCAACTGGCAGAAGATGGTCCGGATACCTGGGTCCAGCTATAGCTGGTGATCGTGCCCGATGGTGCTGCGGATCCTGTTCCGTCCAATGCCACCTGGTTCACCGGTAACTGGATTGTTTGATTGGCCCCTGCATTGGCAACAGGTGGCTGAAGTCCGGCACTGCTCACCGTTATTTTTACCTGTGCTTTGGAACTGGCGCCTGCATTATCTTTTACGGTTAACTCAAAAGTATATTGACCGGCAATCAGGTTGTTTACTGCGGTCTTGGCTGATGTGGCATTGGCAATGCTTGAAGTGGAAGGACCGGAAATCTGTGCCCAGCTGTAGCTGGCAATTGTACCGTCAGCATCCGTTGAGAGCGATCCATCCAGGTTTACCGTATTTACCGGCAGGGTAATCGATTTGCTGGTTCCGGCATTGGCAACCGGTGGAACATTGGCAGCCATTTTAACGGTAATCATCAGCGAATCGGTGGCTGTTGCTCCGCTGGCATCGGTTACTTTCAGTTTGAAAATATAGGTTCCCTGTACCAGGGCTGAAATGGTAGTGCTTGCCTTGGTTGCGGTACCAATGGTCGCTGATGAAGGTCCTGAACTCTGGCTCCAGGCATAGGATGAAATCAATCCGCCATTGTCCTGGTCTTTGGATGCAGATCCGTCAACCGTTACACTGTTCACCGGTAAGGTGATCGTTTGATCTGCGCCTGCATTGGCATTGGGAGGCAGGTTCGCAGCTGCCTTTACAATAATGGTATCCAGTTTGGATGCCGTACCATTATTATTATCGGTAACGGTCAATTTAAAAACATAGGTTCCCTGGGTCAGACCACTCACCGTTGTGGAAGCCGTCGCCCCATTGGCAATGGTTCCACCGGGACCGGATACCAGAGACCAGGCATATTTGGAAACGCTTCCGTCCGGATCATAAGATTTTGTTCCGTCCAGGGGAGCGGTACTTACCGGTAAAGTGATGGTTTGCGCAGCGCCAACCACGGCAACAGGCAGCTGATTGGGTGGCGGTGTAATGGGCGAACCTCCGTGTTGTACAGCACCAATATCATAAGCACCGGTACGCGCGGTATGATAAATATCTTCAGTGATCCAGGGAACCGTAACACCTTTCCCCAGCACCGGGCTACCCGCTACCGGTACACCGGTAACCGGATCAACCACACCATCCGGTTTTGCGAAATATAAATTATTGGCTGAATCGGAAATCCAGGTGTTGCTTGACTGATTTACGGTGATGGGTGGTTTACCATTGGTCATCTGGTTGAAGCCCAGGTTATTTCTCACTACACAGTTAAATGGCGGAGCAAAAGTGCCCACCACGGCTATGGAGGCCCAGTAACCCATATGATCCTGCAGGTTACCGCCTGTATTATTATAAATGTAACAATTTCCGTTGTAGGTGTACTTCGTTACCTGATCGGGCTCCGTTCTGGCATCAATCATTCCATAGTCATAACTGTTCAGATCAATGTTATTGTAGAAATAAATATTTTGGGATTTACCCAGACCAACAACCCGGGCACGGGAGATATATCCGCGGCCGCCATTCTTATATAAATTATGAATTTTTCCGCTACCAATCATATACACCATTCCCACATCCCCGCTAAGCTGATTGAATCCCTTATAATTAACTACCCAGTCATGGGCATCCAACCTGAAAAATACGCCCCTGATTTCTGTGCCATCTGTCGTGGTGCTGTCAACTTTCATACGGCTGAAAACAAGACTGTCCGTATAAGCCACGCCTGCCTTTGCATCTCCGTAATTGGCCAACATGATCTGACCGGATTTGAAAAGGGTAAGACTGTCGAAAACACACATGTATAATTTAAGGGAAGAAGTATCACCGGTATATGGATTGTGGTCCGTGGCATCATTGCAACTTCCCGAACAATTATAGAAAGCAATATTTCTTTCTATACAGCGCCTTGAATTATTCTCCCACCGTATGGAAACACCGTTAACATCTTTAAACTGGAAATTCTGGAAAGTACAATCCGCGAGTCCGTCCAGGGTTACATTACCATTGAAAATAACCGTCCCCCCGTTGTTGGTGATGGTTATTCCTTTGAGATTCATAAAATATCCGCCTGTGTATTTACCAGGCATGATGGCCAGTACGTCACCGGGTTGTAATCCGGACATACCATTCTGGGTAACCTTGCCGAATCCGGCACCAATAACAACGGTTTTAGCCTGAACACCGGAAGCACTTAGAATGAAAAGCAAAAAAGGAAGGAATAGTTTTCGCGGAGACATAGTTCTCCTGAAGAAGGGTAGAAAGCCTTTCACAGATTTGGATTTATGGATTTTTCACAATACTGACAACACAGGACGATTGTTAGAAACAAATTTCTTGCCAAAACAAGCAGTTTTTGGTGATAACAAATTGATCAGGAATAATTTCTACGGAAGGCTTGAGGCGGGAATGTCACACTGGCTGGCAAACTTTTTGCCAAAAAAGAAAATCTGGATTACTTGTGGATAACAAGGCCAATGAAATGCAGGCCAGCGGCCAGTTTCGGGCGCATGTTCCCAATATACAAACGAGTTGGCTTTTCGAACTTACTGGTAGTTATAGGTGTAATTGATCTTAACAACAACCTGTTTCTTTTTATCATAACAGGTCTCTCCTTCTTTTAATCCGAAGGAATTATAAGTATAAACCCATTTCTGATAGTCAGAACTTCGAGGTTGAACAAAAAGCATCGAAGAAATACGATCGTAATTATACTCGAAAACATAGTCCGGCAGGAGCCTGCCGGCTTTTTGGTTGTACCGGACGATATCGGTGAGCCTTGAATCCGTATTATAATAATAATAGACCGTGGGTAAGGCTACGCCGCCCCGCACAGATCGTTCTTCAATAATATTACCCTTTTCATCGGTCAGGAAGTTCACCAGGGTAGTATCCGTTTCGCCCTTGATTTTAATCATCTGTTTGGGTATGCCATTCGCGTAACTCCACAGGTGTTTTTCAACGGCCACCACATGGTTGTCCGTTTCCAGGGAGGTATTCATCATACTCAGGACATCACCCTTTTCATTATATGTATATTCCGTTGTGCTGTTGTAGGTATCACTGGTGTCCACGGTTTTGATCAGCCATCCGCGTGGCTCATAGTAGGCCTGCAGGGTGGAAGCGGCGATATCGGTGGATTTCGTAAAAGTGGTAATGGTGCTGAAGTCAGGGGACACGCGCTGGGTACATACAAATCCCGGTGTCATTTCATTATTGGCATCAATACTTTGGATATCCACTTCCCTCACTTTTTTATCGTGATATAACTTCCAATTCTCCTGGTTATGCCGGGTGAGGAGGATATCCTTGTAATAATATTGGGATTTTGCAGAATAAACGGTGATAAAGAATACAAAAACGAAGAAACGCCTCATAGTGCCATTTTTTAAATGCTATTTTCCTAACGGAAAAAGCGTGTGTTAATTATTGCCAGTATCTTTATTTTTAATTAAAAATAAGGAGTGTCCCATAGAATTCGCAAGGAAAAGATATGTCTTAACTGTGGAACTGAAACGCCGGGGCATTATTGCCCGTCCTGCGGTCAGAAAAATGTCGAGCCCAAACAATCCGTCTGGCATCTCATCAATCATTTTTTTTCGGATGTTACCCATTTCGACGGGAAGTTTTTTATTACGGTAAAAGACCTGTTTGCCAAACCCGGCTTCCTGTCGGCCGAGTACATGATCGGACGCCGGGTCCGTTACCTGGATCCCATCCGGATGTATATTTTTACCTCGGCCATTTTTTTCCTGATATTTTTTTCCCTCTTTGATGTCCAGAAAATGCAAATCAATATGGATGCCCGGGACGAAATCAGGAAGGACCCTGAGCTAAAGGAACTGCTCAGCCGGGTAAGTTCAGCAAGTGATTCCCTGAAAGTGCTCCGGAATTACAGGAAAGAAATAGGACCACATATCAGTGCCAGCGTGGACAGTACAGTCAATGCCAAAAAATCAAAGGGAATCAATTTTAATATGCAGCATGCCGACTACCGTACGATCGCTGAATATGATTCTGCACAAAAAACAACACCGGCTTCTAAACGGGATGGCTGGTTCATGAGAAAATTGAATTACCGTTCCATTGAACTTAACCAGCGGTATGCAAAGGAACCCAACGGACTGATCCGGGACATGATCGGTAAATTTCTGCACAATTCTCCAAAGGTCCTTTTCATCTCGCTGCCTTTGTTCGCTGTTCTGCTCAAACTGCTCTATGTTCGCCGCAAACAGTTCTATTATGTGGACCATGGAATTTTTGCCGTGCATCTGTATATATTTTCATTTCTGGTGCTTCTGGTCCTGTTTGGTATTAATGGTTTACACACGTATACCGGATGGGGAATACTCAATTGGATCTTCGGGATCGGATGCTTTTATCCTTTCTTTTATTACTATAAAGCCATGCGCCGGTTTTACGGACAGGGCAGGTGGAAGACCATATTAAAATATTTTATCCTTTTATTTGTGTCGTTCATTTTCCAGCTGATCATTTTTGCCGGGGCATTCGCATTTTCAGTTTTTGAAGTTTAATGTATGGAACCAACGAAACTTTCCGCCGCTTTCTTAAGACTCGTGAATATCATGGATGAACTCCGGGAAAAATGCCCCTGGGATCAGAAGCAAACCATACATACGCTAAGGACACTAAGCATTGAAGAATTGTATGAACTCGCGGATGCGATCATCGACGAGGACTGGCCGGGCATCAAAGAAGAACTGGGCGATCTGTTCCTGCACCTGCTTTTTTATGCGCGGATCGCAAGAGAACAAAATCAGTTCACGCTGGAAGAAGTGCTTACCGGGATCAGTGAAAAACTCATTTTCCGTCATCCGCATATTTACGGAGATGTAAAAGTGAATTCGGAAGAAGATGTAAAACAGAACTGGGAAAAACTCAAACTCCGGGAAGGCAAAAAATCTGTCCTTAGCGGTGTGCCGGCTTCCCTGCCTGCTGTCGTAAAAGCCATCCGACTGCAGGAAAAATCAAAACAGGTGGGATTTGAATGGAACAACGCCGGTGAAGTATGGGAAAAGGTGGAAGAAGAAAAAAAAGAACTGGAGGAAGCTGTAGCATCCGGAAACCGGGAGCATATCGAAGAGGAATTTGGTGACCTGATGTTCTCCCTCATCAATTATGCACGATTTTTGCAAATAGATGCTGAAACAGCCATTGAGCGTACCAACCGAAAGTTCATTTCCAGGTTCACCAAAATGGAAGAGACGGTGGGATTATCCGGTAAACAAATGACTGACCTTTCACTCGCAGAAATGGATGCGATCTGGAATTCGGTTAAAAAGCAAAAAACGACCGATTGATTTCCTTTCTAAAAAATTTCTTACTCAAAAACATTTACCTGATCCTGGCAGGGATCTTTCTGTTTATTTCTTCCTTTGCCATCAACGCCTACCTCAGTGGAAATTCCACCACCCGCATTCTCCGGAATTCCATTGAATCCTTTCTGCAGGAAAGAGAAGATGATTTTCAGAAACTACTTAAAGATGAACTGAAGATCCGGCGGCTGTCTGGCAGGAATTATTCCCTGACTGAATTAAAAGATATCATAGATAAACAGTACGGGATCCTTATCTATGAGCGGAATCATCCCTTCAGCGAACATCTTACCTTCTGGAGCGATCAGTACTTCCGTATTACCGGATAGTATCCTGCTGAAACCGGATGGCGATTATTTTGTTACGCTCAGTAACGGACAGTTTGAAATCATTAAACAGACTTTTAATCAGATGATTCCCTATCCGTTGACGGTAATCGCCCTGATCCCCGTCCACTGGCAGTATTTTATTTCAACTGATAATCTGAAACCGGCGTTTGTTGGCTTTTCCGATGCAGAGAGCCGGGTTCATCATTACACAAAATCCCACCCCTTTCCCCGTCAGAAGCCATAGTGGTCAAACACTTTTTTACCTGGTAAAAACGGTATCCTATCATGCTGCAAAGTACAGCCTGCTTTTGCTGCTGGTAGTTTTTGTTGGTGTGCTGCTATTCCTGGTGGTGATTCACAATATGGCCCATGCTATCGTGGAAAATTATGGCCGGCTGAAAGGAGTTGTATTCCTGGTGGTCGTTATTCTTTGTTGCCGTATCCTCACCTATTATTTCCCGGGAATTTTCCATTTCAGGCAATATGAATTGTTCGATCCGACCATCTATAGTTCCAATTTTATTCTCCGGTCCCTTGGGGACCTGCTGATCAATGCCCTGCTTTTCTGCTGGATCGTGTTATTCATCCGGCAGGAAATAGGCGAACACCGGCTCCCTTTCCTGCGCGGGTTTGCAAAACGCAGCCTGGTGATTCTGGCCACGATGACGATCCTGGTGACCACCACTTTTCTTTTTGCGGATATCGTACAGAGCCTGCTGGCTGATGCCAGAATATCTTTTAATGTAACCAAGGCATTCAGTCTGACGATTTACAGTTTCATTGGCTTTATCATCCTGGCTGCCCTGGCCCTGAGTTATTTCATTTTCACCCAGGTCCTGCTCCGGCTGATCAGGCCTTACCTGGAAGGCAACCTGCTTACCGTATCGATCCTGGTAGCGACGATTGGATTGATACTGCTCACCTTTCCCACCAAGTCCACCCTGGTGGAGCTTGACATTTATGTTTTGATCTGGCTCCTGTGTTATCTCTGGCTGATGATCCGGAATATGATTTCAGGGCTGCAGTTCAAATTGAATCTTTCGGAAATCATGTTCTGGCTTTTTATTTTTTCAGGTTCCATTTCAGTAATTATCATTTTTGAAAACCGGAAAATTGAACTGGAACAGCGGAAGAGTTTTGCAGACCGGCTTGCGGAAGAAATTAATCCTTACAGTGAAAAACTGGTGGGTATTTCGCTGATTTATTTTGAAAACGATTTGTTGCAAAGGCAGTTTGACCGCTTCCGGAATCCGGTGGAGAACCATTACCTGAAAGACAGCCTGATAAATAATAATTTAGGTGCCTACCTCAGCAAATATGATACGAAGATCTACACCTACGATTCCTCGGAACGACCCCTGTATAACCAGTTTTCTGTTTCCTATGATACCCTGAATACCATTTTTAAATTACAGGGAAAACCCACCACCATACCGAACCTGATGTATTATGAGCGGTCCTACGACAGATTCAGCTATATCTACAAAAAAACGATCCTGAACCCTGATGGCAGAACATTAGGATTCCTTTTTGTGCAGGCCGAACCCCGAAGCTATAAAAGCGACGGTCTGGCTCCCCAGCTCACCCAGCGCAAGGAATACCTTCCCGAATATTCACCCGAATATTCCTACGCCATTTACAGTGGCAACGAATTGTTAACCTACTATAATAACTATCCCTTTCCCACTTCCTTAAAAAACGACAGCCTCATCCCAAAAAAGGATTTTGTTCAATACAAGAACAACGGGTATGATGAATTGTGGCATCGCCTGTCTGATGATAAGGTGATTATCATTGCCAAAAAGGATAACCTGCTAATTGAGGCCATTACTCTTTTCTCTTATCTCTTCAGTGCCTTCCTGATCCTGGTTGCCTTCGTATGGATAAGCTCCGTGCTCATACAAACCCGGCTTCACTGGCAACAGCTTCGGCGGTTCCTCCAGATGAATATCCGTTCACAGATTCAGGCGACCATCATTTTTGTAAGTCTTTTCCTTTTCCTCGTGATCGGGGTATCCACTATTTTTTTTCTGATTAACCGGTATAACCGGAATAACCAGGACAGGCTCAGTGCTTCACTGAAGGTGATTACCGGAGAAATCGGTAACCGGATTTCTTCCTATGCTTCAACGGCAAAGCTGTCCAACCCGGTAAAACAAATGCCCCGGGAAGACCTGGATAAAATCGTGAATAGTGTTGCTGAAATTCATAATGCAGATATTAACCTGTACGATGTGAACGGCTCCCTGATCGTTTCTTCCAATCCGTTTATTTATACCAAGGGCATGCTGAGTGATCAGATGAATCCCCTGGCATTTTATTACATGAAGCGGTTGAATTCCATCGAATTCTTCAACCAGGAAAAAATGGAGGACATCAGTTTTCAAAGTATTTACTGCCCACTCCGCCTGGGTGGTGGTGATGCGACAGCTTTTTTGAATATACCTTCATTTAATACGGAAGATGAACTGCATGATGAAATTTCGAGGTTCCTGGTCACCATCATCAACCTGAATGTTTTCATTTTTCTGATCGCGGGAACGATTGCTGTTTTTCTCACAAACCGCATCACCACTTCTTTTTCCCTGATCTCGGAAAAAATGCAGGAAGTGAACCTGAGCAAAACCAATGAAGAGATTGTCTGGAAAAAGAACGACGAAATCGGCGGTCTGATCCGGGAGTATAATAAAATGGTGGCCAAACTGGGGGACAGTGCTTCAGCGCTCGCAAAAAGTGAACGGGAGGGAGCCTGGCGTGAAATGGCCCGGCAGGTGGCCCATGAGATCAAGAACCCGCTCACCCCGATGAAACTGAGCATTCAGTATTTGCAGAAAGCGAATATGAGTGGCGTGGACAATCTGAAGGAACTTACGGGTAGCGTGGCAAAAACCCTGGTGGAACAGATTGATCATCTTTCCAAAATTGCTTCGGATTTCAGCCAGTTTGCCCATATCGGAAATCCGAGGAATGAAGTGCTGGACTTACATGAATTGCTGGCATCGCTCACTTCGTTGTACGAAACGATGGAGAATGTAATATTCAAATGGGTTCCGGAACAGGGAAGGATCCGGGTGTATGCAGATAAAACCCAGATGAACCGGCTCTTCACCAACCTGCTTCAAAACGCATTGGAAGCCTGTCATGACCGGCGAAATCTGTGTGATCAGTGTAAAGGAGGAGCTGAAGAATGACCGGATCCTGGTCAGCATAAGTGATAACGGGGAAGGCATACCGGAAAAAATGCAGTCAAAGATTTTCATTCCAAATTTTACGACCAAGTCCTCCGGAACCGGTCTGGGACTGGCCATGAGTAAAACCATAGTGGAACAGGCCAAGGGGAAAATCTGGTTTGATACAAGAGAAGGAGAAGGAACTACGTTCTATGTAGAACTTCCGATACACGAGGAACCAGCGGTTTAAATGCGTTGCGGTGAAGAAAAAAATTGAAGTCATAGATTTCATCAAAGGGTACTCCATCCTTTCTATTGTATTATTCCATTATTGCCAGGGAATAAAACTGCCTTTCCTGTTGTCCAAAGCAATCAATTTCGGCGGAACCGGTATCCATACTTTTCTCTTCGCGTCAGGTTTCGGATTGTTTTTATCCCATCTCCGGCAACCGCTGGGATATGCCGATTTTTTAAAGAAACGGTTTACCAAGATCTATATTCCCTATATCATCATCGTCACTTTAACGGCGCTGATTTCCCTGCTGATTCCCATTTTTGAAAATAGCTGGAATAACTATTTCAGTCATGTGTTTTTCTATAAAATGTTTGATAGCCACCTCATCGGCACGTATGGATACCAGCTCTGGTTTATTTCCACCATCATACAGTTCTATCTGTTGTTTCCCCTGATCGTGAAGCTCAGGGACTGGATGCCGGGGAGAATCTTTCTGGTGGCTGGCTTACTCATCTCTTTTGCCTGGGCTTTCGTATTTCTGGTATTACACAAAGAGGAGGACAGAAACTGGAACAGTTTTTTTCTCATGTACCTCTGGGAGTTTATGCTGGGCATGTATTGCGCCGATATCTACCTGAAAAAAGGAATCGAATTCTGGAAAATAAAAAAGAGCGTATTGGTCATGCTGGCCATTGCGGGTCTGGCCCTGTACAGCATCCTCGCCATCCGTTTTGGCCCTGTAGGCAGAACCTTAAATGACGTCCCCGCACTTTTCGGATATGCATCCCTGTGCATCCTGCTCTATACACTGGGTATCCCGGTCTTTAACCGGTTTATTATGTTCACAGCAAAGATCTCTTTCCCGATATTTCTGATTCATTTCCTGGTACTCAACCTGGTTGAAACTGCCTGCCATGGTTTGGGCATATATGCTCCTTTACTGCCACCCGGTTTATCACTGATTGTATGTTATCTGGCAGCCCTGCCCCTACAAAAGTTTTTCGATTATCTCACCGGCGCGCTGATTTCGCAACAGCAATATCCTTCAAAAAATAAGGAAGGCCTTTCGCATACCGGATAACCTCTTATGAACTTCTCTTCGATTCCACGAAACGTTTCATTTCAGCAAGACTAAAACTACTCAGGTTGTTGGAAGCGGTTACCCCGGCTTTCTGCGCTGCAAGAACCCCATAATGAATATCATGATATCCTGCGGTGGAATGGGCATCGGGTCGATGGAGATCAATACATTTTTTTGCAGGGCATAACTGATCCATCTCCAGTCCATATCCAGGCGGCGCGGATGGGCATTTAGTTCGATCACCACACCTTTTTCAGCACAGGCATCAATCAGTGTTTTGTGATCCACCGGATATCCCGCCCGGCTCAGTAATAGTCTTCCGGTAGGATGACCGAGGATGCGGGTATGCGGATTCTGAATGGCACCCAGCAATCGGCTCATGGCTTTTTCTTCTGTCATTTTTAAATTGGAATGAACCGATGTGATCACCAGGTCGAAGGTGGACAGGATCTGGTCGCTGTAATCCAGCCGGCCATCGTTGAGAATATCACACTCAATGCTTTTAAAAATATGGAATGGGGCCAGGCGGTCATTGAGTTCGTCAACGTACCGGTGTTGTTCGCGAATGCGTTCTTCTGAAAGTCCGTTTGCATAAAAAGCCGACTTGCTGTGATCGCTGATCACCAGGTATTCAAATCCCTGCTGTATGCAGGCCTTAGCCATGTCTTCAATCGTTTGAAGACCGTCGCTCCAGTTGCTGTGTGAATGAATGATTCCTTTGATATCGGCATATTGAATGCAGGCAGGTATAGGTGATGTCAGGGCTTTTTCGATTATGAGCGGATCTTCGCGGAGCGGGGCAGGAATAAAATGAATGCCGGCCTGCTGAAAAATCTTTTCTTCGGAATCTGCCGGGGGTACAGATGAAAACCGATGGAGCCAGTTTTCCAGGAATTCCGGACTGCAGCTTGTTTCGAAGAGCCTTGTATAAAATGATTCGCGTGCAACGATATGGAATTGCAGATTTATATTTTCGTTTCCGGATATCCGTATTTCACCTGCACTTCCTTCTTCAATAGTGCATTTTTCTTTACTGAAGAAAGCCGTCAGATCCGGTACGGGTATGTCGGTGATCCATTCTGCCGCATCGATGATTTCGAGCTGGCGCCGGAAACGAGCCGGTAATGGAAATCAGTTTTCCGGGAAAGGTTTCGCGGAGCTTTTTATGTGTGGTCAGCACATAACCTTCCACTTCAGCGAAGAGAAAACTTCCCTGGCTACGCAGATAGAACGTAATTGTGTCCCGAATATTATTCTGCGTTTTCTCGCCGAAGCCTTTATAGAGAAGTAACCTGTTTTCGTTGCAGGCATACATCAATTCGCCGATAGTTTCGATTTCCATCTCTTTCCAGACCGTTGAAATCTTTTTTGGCCCCAAACCCTTAATTCGGAGCATTTCGATGACTCCGGGGGGTGTTTTGCCGATTATTTCATGAAGCTGGGGTAGTTCACCGGTATCGAGAATTCCGATGATTTGTTTGCCAATACTGGGTCCGATTCCTTTTATCGTCGATATTTTTTCGCGCGGAATCTCACTAAGTTCTTCCGTTAATTTATCGATACTGAACGACGCGGCGGCGTAGGATTTTATTTTAAAGGGGTTCTCACCATGGATGTCCATGAGTTTGGCGAGCAGTGAAAAACTTTCGGCGATCACTTCGTTAGAAACAGCCATGGGCTTATGTTTGAGAGGATGATACCACGAAGTTACTAAAATAAAAAGTCCCCCGGATTTCTCCGGAGGACTTTACTATTTTCAGCTAACGAATGAAGAAAATTATTTCTTCTTTGCAGCTTTCTTAGCAGCCTTTTTCTTTGGAGCTGCTTTCTTTTTTGGAGCTGCTTTTTTCTTAGCGGCTTTTTTTGCTGTTGCCATTGTTTGTAGAATTTAAATGGTTAGTAAAATACTTTACGTAGTAAAAATAGAAATTCTTTAGAATTATCCAAAAGTTTTTTTGAATATTTCTAAAGAATCACTAATTAATGCCGTTTATCGTACTAAACTAAGCCGTCGCGGTTACTTCTGCAGGAGCGTCAACAATATGAACAAAAGTTCTGTCGGCCTTTCCTTTTTTAAATTCCACTACTCCGTTTGTAAGTGCAAATAATGTGAAGTCTCTGCCAACACCAACATTTTTTCCGGGATGATATTCTGTACCACGCTGACGGATGATGATGTTACCGGCAATAGCTGCCTGTCCGCCAAATATTTTTACACCGAGTCTTTTACTCTGCGAATCACGGCCGTTCTTTACACTGCCTTCGCCTTTTTTATGTGCCATGAGAGAAAATTTGAAAATTTGAGAATTTGGGAATTTGAGAATGATTACTCAAAATCCGCTTTATGCGATTTCGGTTACTTTCAATTTTGTGTAATGGGTACGGTGACCGTGTTTCTTACGGAAACCTTTTCTTCTGTTCATTTTGAACGATATCACTTTGTTTCCCTGAACATGTTCAAGGATTTCGGCTTTCACCACGCTCTTCACTTCTTTTCCAACAGTGAATTTCTTATCTGTACTGGAAAGCAGTACATCAGAGAATTCCACCTTGTCTCCGGCATTACCTTCTACCCGGGGAACATAGATTGTCTGGTCTTTTTCGACCCTGAACTGGCTGCCTGCGATTTGTACTACTGCGAACATAACGATACAATATTAGGGCTGCAAAGGTAAGGGGAATCGGGGTAATTTCGAAGGAATCCGTTAAAAATCTTCGGCTATCTGTCCGGGAGTGATTGATAATGCCTTTTATTGTAGGTTTGTTCCTCAATCGCCTGCCTAAAACATGAAGATAAAGTCGTTTTTAGCCAAGCCCTTCGCTTCCTATATATATAGAGGTATCCGGAAAGACATTAATTCGGCCCTGGAAGACCAGGAAAACATCTTTAAAAGTCTGTTAAAAACCGGTTCAAAAACAGTTTTCGGGCGGGAACACCACCTGGAAGCTGGTTAAAACCTACGAGGAATTCAAGGCCGCCATACCCATCCGGGATTACGAGCAGTTTAAGCCCTATATAGACCAGATCAAACAGGGCAAACACAATGTATTATGGCCGGGACAGCCGGTTTACTTCGCCAAGACTTCCGGTACCACCAGCGGGATCAAGTACATCCCCATCTCGAAAGATTCCATTTCCAACCATATCAATACGGCCCGGAATGCCCTGCTTTGTTATATGGCAGAAACGGGCAATTCAGGATTTGCCAACGGGAAAATGATCTTTTTATCCGGTTCTCCGGAACTGGAAAGGATCGCCAATATCCCCACCGGCCGCCTCAGCGGTATCGTGAATCACCATATTCCGCACTACCTGCGCACCAACCAGCTGCCCAGTTACGAAACCAACTGTATTGAGGAATGGGAAACGAAACTCGATAAGATCGTGGAAGAAACCATCCAACAGGATATGACCCTGATCAGCGGAATACCGCCCTGGGTGCAGATGTATTTCGACCGGCTCAATGCCGTTTCCGGCAAACGAATCAAGGATCTTTTCCCCAATTTCTCCGTGCTCGTGCACGGGGGTGTAAATTTTGAACCCTATAAGGACCGCCTGCTGGACAGTATTGGAAAACCGATCGATACCATCGAAACCTATCCGGCTTCGGAAGGATTTTTTGCCTTCCAGGACAGCAGAACGGAGGAAGGATTATTGCTGAATACCAACAGCGGGATATTTTTTGAGTTCATTCCCGCAGATGAAATTTTCAAGGAAAATCCTACCCGGATTTCTCTGAAAGATGTGAAAACCGGTATCAACTATGCGCTCGTGATCAGCAACAATGCGGGTCTATGGGGATATAATATCGGCGATACGGTACGGTTTTTAACCACCGATCCGTTCCGCATCGTCGTCACGGGCCGCATCAAACATTTTATCTCAGCATTCGGCGAACACGTGATCGGAGAGGAAGTGGAGTACAGCCTGATGAAAGCAGCCAAGGAAGAAGGCGTGCAGATTAATGAATTTACCGTGGCACCCTATATCCAGGGCCAGGGCAATGGTAAATCATTTCATGAATGGTTTGTGGAATTTGAAAACCGTCCGGATGATATGCGGGCCTTTGCAAAAAAAGTGGACAGCAACATGCGCGCTAAGAATATTTATTATGATGACCTGATTTCCGGAAATATCCTGGATCCCCTGCAAATACATGCCGTGAAGAAAAACGGGTTTATAGATTATATGAAATCTATCGGCAAACTCGGCGGACAAAATAAAGTGCCGCGGCTCAGCAACGACAGGAGCCTGGCAGAACAGCTGGAAAAATACATGGACTAACTGGATCGTTCTCCGGCGGGAACCACTACTTTTATCGTTTATCGTCCATCGTTTATCGTTCATGAATAATCAGCAGCAGAAAAGAATCGCCATTTTTGGTTCCACCGGCTCCGTGGGAACGCAGGCCCTGGAAGTGATCAGTGCCAATTCCGAATTGTTTTCCGTAGAAATCCTCACTGCCCAGCAGAATGATGAACTCCTGATTAAACAGGCACAAAAGTTTTCGCCAAACATCGTTGTGATCGGGGATGAATCCAAATACAACAACGTGAAGGAGGCCCTGGCCGATCTTCCCATCAAAGTATTTGCAGGAGAAAAAGCGCTGATAGAAGTGGCGGCGATGGATAACTATGATGTGATGCTGGCCGCCATCGTCGGGTTCGCCGGACTGATGCCCACCATCACCGCCATCGAAAAAGGCAAAGCCATCGCGCTGGCCAATAAAGAAACCCTGGTGGTTGCCGGTGATATCGTGATGCGGAAAGCGGTTGAAAACCGCGCCCCGATTATTCCGGTCGATTCCGAACATTCCGCCATCTTTCAATGCCTGCTGGGCGAAACAAGAAACAGGATTGAAAAAATTATCCTTACGGCATCCGGAGGACCCTTTCCTGGGTAAGAAACCGAATTTCCTGGTCAATGTAAAAAGAGATCATGCCCTGCAGCATCCGAACTGGGCAATGGGTGCCAAGATATCCATTGATTCCGCGACCCTGATGAACAAGGGTCTCGAGATGATCGAAGCCAAATGGCTTTTCAATCTGCTGCCGGAGCAGATCCAGGTGGTGATTCATCCGCAGAGTATCATCCACAGTATGGTGCAGTTTGAAGACGGAAGTATCAAGGCGCAGATGGGACTTCCGGATATGAAACTGCCGATTCAGTATGCCCTCGGTTTTCCGCTCCGGCTTCCGAATAAATTACCGAGATATACGTTTAATAAACCGGACAAGTTATCGTTTGAGGAACCGGATATCAAAACTTTCCGAAATTTGCAGCTCGCCAAGGAAGCCCTGGCGAAAGGAGGCAATGCAGGCTGTGTGCTGAATGCGGCCAATGAAATTGCGGTATATGCATTTCTGAAGAACCGGATCGGCTTCCTGGACATGACGGATCTGATTGAAAAAACGATGCAGAAAATACCATTTATCGAACAACCCACGCTGGAAGATTATTTTGACAGCGATGGGGAGGCGCGTAACTTTGCGGCTTCTTTAATTAAATTGTAAAATACCCGGCTGGCACGCGTGAACACGAACTGCGGCTGATCTTTGTAAGATGAATAATACCACTCTATTGCTGGCCATCGACTGGGCAAACGCCGGAAGTAAGGCCCTCCAACTCATCCTTTCCTTATCCCTGATCGTGATCGTTCATGAGTTCGGCCATTTCCTGCCATCCAAACTTTTTAAATGCCGGGTGGAAAAATTCTATTTATTTTTTGATCCCTGGTTTTCCCTGGTAAAGAAAAAAATCGGCGATACGGTATACGGAATTGGCTGGCTGCCCTTGGGCGGCTATGTAAAAATTTCCGGTATGGTGGATGAGAGCATGGACAAGGAACAGATGAATCTGCCGCCACAACCCTGGGAGTTCAGAAGTAAACCGGCCTGGCAGCGGCTGATCATCATGCTCGGCGGAGTAACCATGAATGTGTTGCTGGCCTTTGTGATTTATGCGATGATCCTGTTTGCCTGGGGACAGAAAAAAATGCCTATTTCAGGAATTCGCTACGGCGTAGAAGTGACAGACAGCCTGATGTATAATATTGGCTTTCGTAACGGGGACAAAATTCTATCCGTGGATGGACAGGACATTCAATATTTCGAAGACCTGCCCGAAAAAGTTCTGATGGGTGGTGGAGCACGTGTAAATGTTATTCGCGACGGTGAACATCAGACCATCACCATTCCTACCGCCATACTCGGTCAGCTGGCAGAAAGAAAACGAAACGGATCACTCTTCTTTTACCCCCGTGTTCCGTTAATAGCGGACTCGATTCCGGATTCTTCCAATGCACATCAGGCCGGACTGCAGCGCTTTGATCAGATTACTGCCGTTGATGGTATCGCTACACCTTTTTACGAAGAATATAAGAAAGCCATCGACGCACATAAGGGTCAGCTGGTAACACTGACCATTGAAAGAAAAGGCCTGGTGGATACCCTGCATGCACAGGTGAAGGCCGACGGGACACTCGGATTTTTCAGGCTGAGTCAACTGGGAACGATGGATAGCCTGGGACTGATCAAAATAGAAAAAACAGAGTATAGTTTTTTTGGTTCATTTCCTGCCGGAGTGCATTTGGCTGGTGAGAAATTAAAAAGCTATGTTGAACAGTTTAAGAAAATTTTTTCTCCCAAAACTGAGGCATATAAAACGGTAGGCGGATTTAAAGGAATGGCGTCTGTATTCCCTTCCATGTGGGACTGGCAGGCATTCTGGACAATTACAGCATTTTTCTCCATCGCCCTGGCCTTTATGAATATTCTGCCCATTCCGGCCCTCGATGGCGGACATGTGCTCTTCACCGTGCTGGAAATGGTCACCGGCCGCAAGCCCAGCCAGAAGCTGCTCGAATACGCGCAGGTTGTCGGCATGGTGCTCCTGCTCGGCCTGATGATTTATGTAAACGGGAATGACTGGTTCGGATGGGGCAAGGGGCGTTAAGCCTGCCTGCCGGCAGGCAGGCATGAGGCGTGAAGCATGAGGCTTGAGGCATGAAGCGTGAGGCGTGAAGCATGAGGCAAATAACGGTGCCCTCATCCCGAATAAATCTAAAAAGCCAGCCAACTAATCGGTAATATTTACTGTCATAAAGTAAAGAGCCTAAACTTTTATGAAAAAGATCCTGCTTCTTTACATATTCTTCCCGGTATTATTTTCCTGTAAAAAGCAAATAACACCTGCTTCCTCACAGGAATCCCAGGCCATTATTATTGTGAATGGTGTTTTGCATTATGATAATTTTCCTGATGGCTGGGGTTTGTATTACGAAACGGAAATCAACGGTCACCTGATTTTAAAAAATACATTCCCGACCGCGGATCTGCAATATGAGCATTATAAGCCCCTGGTAAATCTTCCCACCAAGCTCAGTTATAAGGCCACTGGCGAAACCGGATGCCTCTATGGTATTGGTCCGGTATGCGGTGTGCAGATTGTAGAAGTGGTCTCCCTTAAATAACCTGTTATAACCCGGTCTTCCGTTTGACGACGTTCCGATGATTTTGTTCTTACAATTTATACCAAAGGCAAAAATTCTTGTTCTTTTTAGTGCTGACGCATCGGATTTCCTGTGGTTCAGATCGTGGATATTTCGATCAGGTAAGTTTCGGATGCCGTCTGGCCTGTGTTCCTGAAACAAAAAAAATGATTAAATTTGCAGGTTCTCATATCGGGGGTGCCTGGTATTGACAGCGTAGGTCTTTGAAAGTATAAGCATGTCGTGCGTTGGATAATTAGCACGTAAATCTGAATATTCAAATCTCAAATGGCAATACACAGTATGCCATGGCTGCCTAATCAGTGATTAAGTAGTCATTTGGGCCCTGCGGCAGGTTCGCCTGTTACCAAGCTGCACCGCCGACTCAAAACAAAAGAGGATGCTGCGCAGAAAGGCTGTGATCTGCGCCTAAGACTATTCAGCTAAGGGAAGAATTGGTTTGTTGCCGTCCGGTTCTTCTTCGACAATCAATCAGCAAATAAACATGTAGAAAGCTTTTGAAGAATATGTTTGGACAGGAGTTCGATTCTCCTCACCTCCACCACCACCCTCCGAAGTCCCGCATAAGCAGGACGAAGGAGGGTTTGAATAAAGTTGAAAGCTCGTGAAACGCAGTGTTTACGGGCTTTCTGCGTTTTAGGACCCACCGGATTTCACCGAAAAATAGCCTTGTTGGGGTGTTGAATTCGGCGACACTAACTTTTTTTAAGGGTTAAATAGCTCGTAATTTACCTGGTTTTAAAGTCAGACAAAATATTACGACAACCGTTATTTATTATATCCAATTAATCGCCATTCCATGAGAATCCCAGTTCTAACAAATTTTCTGGTCCTCCCATTCTGGTTGCTTGCACAACAAAATGTTATCCCAAAAGAGGTATCCATCCACAACGCAGCATTTTCGGTTATCAAACTGCCTGGCTCGCCCGACTTTCTGGCACCTGATGGAGATGATGTTTGGATGTTAAATATTGATCGTGTTGAAAAACTTTCAGTAAAAAGTCATACACCTGTTTTAATGGTTCCTGTTCCTGGTGCCTGTGGAGCCATGATAGTAGGCTTTAACTCATTGTGGGTAGCAAGCTGTGAAAAACAGGCCATTTACAGACTGGATCATGCAACAGGAAAAATACTTTCTATTATCCCCTGTGGAATTTCCGATCATGACGGCGAGATAATGCTGGCAATTGGTGATCATTCTTTGTGGGTTTTATCCGATAGTACCGGTGTACTGACGCGAATAAATGAAAGGACAAATAAGATTGAAACAACCATTGCCGTGCTGCCCCATTCGCATTGTGCTGTCTTTGATTTTAACTCGGTATGGATAACGAATACCTTAGCCAACTCGGTTCAGCGTATCAACCCCAAAACGAATAAAGTAATCGCTACAATCAGTGTAGGAAAAACACCGAGATTCCTTGCAGCGGGAGAAAACGGCGTCTGGACTTTGAATCAGGGAGACGGAACAGTGAGTCATATTGATCCCAGACAAAATAAAACAATTGCTGTTGTGTCTGCGAATGTCCCGGGTGGAGGAGGGGACATTGCCGCAGGAGCTGGCCGGGTTTGGGTTCGTGCAACCAAAGGAAGATTTTTGCAGACTGTGAATCCGATATCTGACCTGGTCGAAACTATTTATACGCCCCTTTCAGGAAGTGGGGCAGTGCGCATAACGCCGCATTATATCTGGGTAACTGCCCATGATATCAATACAATCTGGGTATTGAAACATTAATCCGGATTTGAATACAATTTTTAATTTGCATATAACATTGTGATAATCATAACCCCCCAAAATGGAAAGAATTCAAAAACATCAAAAAAACACATGAGTGGCGGGACGGCGAATTATTTGCGGGTAAAAAAACTTTTGCTCTGCTATTTGATGCTATTTATCACATTGTTGTTGGTAGCAGGTACTTTTATTTACCTTTCCTATTCCTCAACTACTGAGGAAATATTGCGTTCCGATAAAAATCTCACAACACTTAACGGTCCGTGGAAATTTATAGCCGGGGATAATATGCAATATGCTGAATCCAACTATGATGATTCGCAATGGGAAAACATGGACCTTACTGCACCACCGGGAGTACACGATGACGATGTGGGGCTTTCAGGTTATATTCCGGGTTGGACAGCCAAAGGGCATTCAAACTATTCAGGTTACGCATGGTACCGGCTGAAAATTGTACTGGATAGTTTACCAGGAAACAATTTAGCTTTCGCAGCACCACCCGCTGTTGATGATGCCTATCAGCTATTTATTAACGGGTCACTTTTAGGTAATGCAGGTGATTTTTCGGGTACAGTTCCAATAATTTACAGTATTCAACCTCATATGTTCCTGGTGCCGGAAAATGTAAAAAAGGAAAAGGATATTACCATTGCTTTTAGGGTGTGGATGAGTTCAGCTAGTCTGGGTGCCGATGCAGGCGGTATCCATATTGCCCCAACCCTTGGAGAAAAAACACATATCGAAAAAAAATACAGATTTCAATGGGAGCAAACCATAAAAGGCTATATCGTGGAAGTTGTTTGGCCGGTAATATTTATTTTGCTGGCTATAACGATGTTTTTACTGAATAGAGACAGCAACCCTCCACAATCATGTAAATGGTTTATAGCAGCTTTAATTTTGTTAGGACTGATGCGGCTTAATCAGGCTGTTTACTTCTGGTTTCATATAGAGAATAGCCATCAATCTGTTATCGTTGGCCCAATCAATCCTCAAACCATTGGTGCTTGGCAGTTGGTTAATGGCCTGGAGGGAATGGTTTAACCTGCGTCAACCGAAATGGCTACCTAAAATTATTGCACTGCTTGTTTTACTATTCATGGCAGCCCAATTGTTCGGAATTTCCTGGGTTTCACACCCCATCCATACATACTTTCAGACAATTGCGGATTATATCAGACTGTTGCTTTTGGCGTTGCTGCTATTTATCATCTACCAGGGAATGCGTAAACAAGGCATCAAAGATTTATTAGTTTTAGTAGCAGCATTATTGATGTTAATTGCTTTGTTTCCAAAAGAAATATCTGGCTTGCATATTATTCCGGGCATTTGGTTTCCATATGGAGTAGGCGTATCTCGTGGCCAATTCTTTTATGTGGCTTTTGTTTTTGTTATGTATGCAGTATTAATTCAGAAAAATAGAAAAGTGAAATTAGAATAAAACAAGTAAAAATGAAACACCTTCGCCCTTCGTAGTTTTAATGAAGCAGCTAATTAACAAGTGGACCTCAGAATCATTTTTGAAATAAAACGTAAATTGTATAAAATCAGATAAAATATATTTTTGTAACTTTAATGAAATGAAAACGGCTGTCATATTGTTTACTGATAAAATAGATTATCGTGAAAAAGATCAACCCTCCGAAGATGGCACTTGCATTTGCCCTTGGTTTTTATTTAATTTCCGGTTGCAGTAAAAGTTCATCTACAAATAATCAGTGTAATTTTTCAACAGGTTCCGCTACGGCAGTTTCAAATGCCCAGGTTACGTATTCGGCGACTGGTACCGGGTCTGTTTCCTTGTCTTCGGTTACTTATAAAGGAGCGAGTGGTGGTAACGTGGTCGTTTCAAATCCATCATTGCCGTGGTCGGCTTCCATTAATTTTCCGAGTGGCGGTTCAGTCGTTCTTTCCGCTGTAGGAACAGCCAGTAATGGGGGACTTATTACTTTAACCTATGGAATAAGTTCTTCGGGAAGTTTTAGTGCGGATACCGTATCCTGCGGCCATTAAGTGTTTTTCGAATAGTAAGTTTGATGGAAATGGAATGGTCATCAAACCCATTGCCAATCCTCATACCTCACCCTAATCAGAATATTCCGGTTGCGACCTTTGTCGTTGGAGCTTTATGAATTGGTAATTAGTTTACAATTCATGTTGAAATTTGGAAACCCTGTTATGAGCCGGGGTTTTTAATTTAGCCCCGCTGTAATTATTGTTTTCCTGGCCAGATCAAATTCTGCGATCATATTCACACCCTCTTTGCGATCATATTCGAATCGTCTTCAGAAAATGTTATTATAAATATATGTGTGGTTTAGACCTGAGTCTGACATAGAACTGGTATGTCGGAGGCGCCATCGAAAAAAATATTTTAAAGAAAATTAGGTTTGGTTTAACGTTTAAGCTAAATTTGTTTAGTTAAACGATTAAGCAAGCAGTTTTTGGGGACTCCCGGGCAGTTCGTGACTAATAGCAATTCGTCAATACGGGGGTCTCCAGTTTTTAAAATCATTATAATGCCATATAGAATAGCGGTGCACTTAACATCGAATCATTCTCCACCACGGAGCAGAATTCTAAAAGATCAGGATACGTTCCTGACTTTCCGGACTCCATTCTTTTACCTAAGTTTTTAATGCCAAATAAACAATTATGAGACGATTGCTTCGCCCTGTATCCAGGATGTACTGCAGGACAAACATCAGGTCCTTCAGCTTAAAAAAAATTACGTCTTTTTTTATTTTAATTGGGTTGACCCTGGCCTTTCAACCGGCCACTGCGGAGGTCGGCATAGTAAAAAATATTTCAGGCAGGGTCCTGAGTATGGACGGATCTGTAATAACGGGAGCCACCGTTTCCGTTAAGGGGACCAGTACTGCGGTAACCACCGACAATGCCGGTGTGTACACAATTGAATTTGCAGACGCCATCACTGATCCCGTGCTGATTGTAACCTCGGTAGGTTATGTTACCAAAGAAATTCCTGTTGCCGGAAAAACAAGTCTGGATATTAGTCTGGAAGTGGATATCCGTAAACTGGATGGTGTGGTAGTAGTAGGTTACGGTACCCAGCGAAGAAAGGATTTGACCGGATCCATTGCATCCATCTCCGCTGCGCAAATTCAACAGCGTCCGGTTAGCACCTACGAAGATGCCATTGCCGGAAGTGCAGCGGGTATCGACGTATCACCACGCAGTGCAAGACCCGGAAATGTTGCCGAGATTGTCATTCGCGGAATTGGTACGATCTCCGGAGACCGGAGTCCGCTCTATGTGGTAGACGGATTTCCGACCGATGCGGTTAACGCAGCTGCGATCAATCCGGGTGATATCAGCTCCATTGATATCCTTAAAGACGCATCCGCTACAGCGATCTATGGATCCAGGGGTGCAAACGGGGTTATATTGTTAACCACTAAGGGTGGCCGGGCCGGACAGGCAAAGGTTAGTGTTGCCATTAAAACCGGTTTTTCACAGGCCAACAAACATGACTACTATAAAGTATTGAGTGGTCCCGAATATGTAGAATGGTACAAAGAAAAAGCGCAGTTCGCCGGTACGCCTCTTCCGTCATGGATCACCAACTACGATGGAAAAACCAGTACGAACTGGCAGGACGCGATATATCAGACAGCTCCCTTCGGTGATTATTCGCTGAACGTTTCCGGAGGTGCAGATAAACTTACTTATATGTTTTCCGGTAGTTTTCTACATCAGGATGATATATTACTGAATGCCGGATTCGATAAATATTCAGCACTGGCCAAGCTGGATTACAAGGCGTCCAAGCGCGTGAGTATGGGAATTATTCTCGCACCAAATTTTACAAAACAAAAATTAAGTGCTCCCGAAGACGATTTTTCTTCGCTTACCGGAGCTGCCGTTTTATTACCACCGATCATTCCGGTGCGTAATGCCGACGGAACGCCCTCTGATCCAAATTCATTTGGAATCCTGAATAATCATATGGCTAATCCGATTACGATCGCAGATAATTATCAGGCATCCAATTCCAATTTCTACCTTTTGTCCAATGCCTATATCCAGGTAAATATCCTCGATAATCTGTCTTTCAAATCTGCCCTGGGTGCGAACGTTTCAGACTTCGATTACCACCTGTTTCAGAAAAACGGCATGAATGGCCAGGCACTGTATCCGGTAACGGCAACAGAACAGAATTCTGTGAGAGCCATTAACTGGGTAAGTGAAAATACACTGAACTATAAAACTACTTTTAAAAACGACCAGAAGCTGGATGTACTTGCCGGATATATTGTTCAGAAAGTGGATGCCCAGAACGTGGGTGCCAATGCCAGCAATTACGCAAGCAACCTTGCACAAACGGTTAACTTCGGGTCTACCCAAACGCCTTATTCCGGAGCAACTGGAAACTCCCTGATCTCCTGGCTCGGAAGAGTGAATTATTCCTATAAAGACCGTTACCTGCTTACTGCAACTATCCGGCAGGATGGAAGCTCCCGCTTCGGTACCAATAACCAATGGGGCACATTCCCCTCTGTGGGGCTGGGCTGGAATATCGCCAATGAAAAATTCATGGGTGGTGTAAAAGCGATCGATCATGCCAAACTCAGGCTCACCTGGGGCGAAACGGGCAGTAATTTTATCGGTGACTTCTCTTCGAAAGGAAGCCTGAATGCCATTAATTCTTCCTTTGGTACAACCAACGTTGTAGGTTTCATAAACGGAGATCCGGGTAATCCCGATCTCTCCTGGGAAAAGTCAAATCAAACGGACATCGGTTTTGATCTGGGACTCTACAATCGTTTTTCTCTTGTGTTCGACTACTACCACAACCAGTCAGATGGTTTATTGCTCTATGTAAACACACCGCCTTCCACCGGATACAGCAGCAATCTTCAAAATATTGGTGCGATGAAAAAATGGGGATATGAATTCACCATCAATGCAAGCATCATTGTCGACAAGGATTGGGGATGGGATCTGGGTGCCAATGCCAGCTATCAAAGGAGTGAGGTAACCAACCTGGGCCCGGATGGCGGACCGCTGTATCAGTTTTTTCATGTACTGGTTACAAAGGTTGGCGGACCTCTGGAACAGGAACAGGTGCTGAAACAAACCGGAATTCTTTCTCAGAAAGATATTGATGCCGGTACTGCGAAAAAAGCAGTCGGCGATATGGCCGGGGATTATAAATTCCTGGATGTAAATACAGATGGTCTGATCGATGCCTTTAACGGTGCAGATGGTTATCTGGACGGGGACAACAATCCAAGATGGTTATATGGATTCAATACGACCGTACGGTATAAGAACTGGCGTTTCTCTGCCCTGTTCCAGGGCCAGCAGGGTGCCAAAGTACTCGACTTTGTATATCAGATCATGAGCCTCCATAATAATAACACCAATATGGACCGCTACTTCTACGATGGCCGGTATGTTTCAGAAGCCCAGCCGGGAAATGGGAAAGTAGCCCGCGCCGGTTACAATGATATTGGTGCAGTGTCGTCCTGGGAAATTCAATCCACCGACTTCTTAAGAGTCAGAAATCTAAGTCTCTCGTATACTTTCCCGGCCGGTCTTTCCAAAAAGGTATGGCTCGACAACTTAAGGGCATATATCTCTGTGGAAAATCTGTACACCTGGAAAAGTTATGAAGGCGGAAATCCACAGGCCGTACGAAATGGTTTTGATACCCAGGTATTCGGTGATCACCGCACACTGGGATTAAATTCCGTGGCCACCGCGCCGATTCCGCAGACATTTATTTTCGGACTTAATTTTTCCTTTTAACCTGTAAAGACTATTATATGTTAAGCAAAAATAATTATATCAACAAGCGCTGGATAGTCCTGGTTATTTCCATTTCTATCCTGAGTTCCTGTTCGAAGGATTTTCTGGATGTTGTTCCGGTGGACAGAATTCCGAAAGAAGAATTTTTCAAAACCGAAGCGGATCTTACCTCGGCCGTTTATGGAATCTATGCTGCACAAAGGAACCTGTATGTGGACAATGAGCTGGGATTGTATAATCTTGAAGAAACCCAGAGTGACAATACCAATCAGATCTACGGTTTACAAACTGAACACCGCGCGGTAGATAATTTTACCGTGCAATCGGGAAATACTTCTATTACCGGTACCTGGGCCAGTGCTTATTATGCGATCAATCTCTGTAACGCTGTTGTTGACCGGGGGCCAGCCATCGATATGGATGAAACCACAAAGGCACAGCTGATAGGCGAAGCTTTGTTTGTAAGGGCATGTATCTATTTCCAGCTGGTACAGGATTATGGAGCGATCCCTCTTCGGGTGAAGGAGACCGTTACCCTGGCAGGCGACAACAATATGACCAGGACCTCCGTGGATTCCGTGTATACGCAGATTGTTGCCGACCTGCAACTTGCTGCTTCCACGCTGCCCGCCAGTTATTCCGGTACCGCGGTGGGAAGGGCCACTTCCTATGCGGCCAATGCCTTACTGGGTAAGGTTTCTCTCCAGCATGGTGATCCGGCATCTGCCGTAACCGCACTGAGAAAGGTAGTATTTACAGGTTCTCCCTATTCACTGCTCCCGAATTACGCAGACCTGTGGAATCCGGCGAACAAGAATTCCGCGGAATCTATTTTTGAAATCCAGTTTCTTCCTCCGCTCGACGGATCTCCCTACTGGAACTATTTTGCTCCGGCTTCTCTGAATGTACCGGGCGGACAAAACAGAAGTGTTGCACCGAATACACCCAACCAGGATCTGATTGACGAATATGAATCCGGCGATACCCGCCTTGCTGCGTCTATTGGAATTGATCCCAATAACCGGCCTTATATATTGAAGTTTAAAGATCCTGGAGTAATTGTCGGTAATGACGCCAGCAATGATATTCCCGTATTACGTTATGCAGATGCAATATTATTACTGGCCGAAGCACTCGGTGAAACCGGAGAAGCGTATGATCTGATCAATACCGTGAGAAGCAGGGCCCATCTTGGACCGATCGATGCGTCTACACCGGGTACATTTATCCATAAGCTGATGCATGAAAGAAGAGTTGAACTGGCTTTCGAATTACAAAGATGGCATGACCTGCACCGCTTGCCGGAAGCAGAAACCATCAGCATTATGAACGCCAATCTGGCTGAGGTATTTCCCGGACTAAATATTACCATGGATTCGCATAGTCTGATAGCACCCATACCGAACACAGAATTGGGGTCCAATAAACTGGCAACGCAGAACCCGGGATATGTTCAGTAGAAAAAGGAAACCCCTATTTTTATATATTCATTTGAAAAGTGAATAATTTAAACTGGCTTAATATGAATTTAAAACGCTTTCAGTTTCTATTGGTTTGCCTTATGCTTAGCGCAGGAACGATGGCTCAAACCCCTTTCAATGGAATTGAAACAAATCTGAGCAATCTCTTCCGCCTGTCTCCTGCAAAAACGAGATCCATCAGTCCGGAAAATTTTAAAGGGGAGAAAGGGAAGGGTGGCATGGCCACTTCGGGAACCGGAGCCAATGCGGCAAGGGATCTGGGTCAGGGATGGAAAATAAGTCCGAGTGTGGTGATCAAATCCAAAACCACTTTTACCATTGCCGAAATTGACGGATCAGGATCCATTCAGCATATCTGGATGACGCCGACCGGAGTATGGCGTAATTCGATTATTCGTTTTTACTGGGATGATGAAACCACACCATCGGTGGAAGCACCGGTTGGTGATTTTTTCTGCAGCGGATGGGGGCAGTATACGCTATCTGCAGTCACTGGCCGTATGCGTAAATCCGGGCAGTGCTTTCAATTGTTACTGGCCAATGCCTTTCAGAAAGAAATGCCGGATCACGATGGAAAATATAGATGTGAAGGACATGGTGCTGTATTACCAGGTAGATTATATACTTACGGAAGTGCCGGCAGATGCTGCCTATTTTCATGCCCAGTTCCGTCGTGTAAATCCTTTGCCTTACAAATCAACCTATGTGCTGGTAGACAGTATTTTCGGACGGGGCCAGTATGTGGGAACCTATCTGGCCATCGGCGTACATAACAACGGTTGGTGGGGAGAAGGCGAGATCAAATTTTATATGGATGGCGATACGGATTATCCGACAATATGCGGAACCGGTACAGAGGATTATTTCTGTGGATCCTATGATTTTGATACCAAAAAGAAAAATGCGGCAGGCGTAGAAGAAATTAATTATACAGAATTTTCAACTCCCTATTCCGGATTGCATCAGGTGATTAAAGGCGATGGTCATTATGGCATATCCCAACGATTTGGTTTATACCGCTGGCATATCACGGACCCTATCCGGTTTGAGAAAAACCTGAAAGTGACCATCCAGGATCTGGGATGGCGCAGTGAAGGCAGGTACCTGCCCCTGCAGGATGATATTGCCTCCACGGTTTTCTGGTATCAGGCAGAACCGCATAATACATATCCGAAACTACCAGGTATAGATGCGCTGGAAGTGAATTGAGACGAAATGAGTTCAGTTTAAGCTTTATATTTGGAAGGTGAATAAAAAGACATCGCTAAAAGACATTGCGAATCATCTGGGAGTGTCCACTGCACTGGTTTCTTATGTAATCAACAATAAAGAAAAAAAAGGCAGGGTGGGTGTGGAGATGGCCGAGAAGATTCGTAAAGCGGCCATTGAATTTAACTATCAGCCCAATCTGATTGCGCAGAGTTTAAAGATTGGAAAAACGAATACGATCGGATTAATTGTGGCCGATATTTCCAATCCGTTTTTCTCCCTGATCGCAAGGATTGTTGAAGACGAAGCCCGGAAGCACGGATACGTGGTCATCTTCGGCAGCAGCGATGAAAGCGCAGAAAAGTCCCAGTTGCTCATCGACGTTTTTCTGACACGTCAGGTGGATGCCATTATCATTGCACCGACAGAGAATACGGAAAATCAGATTAAGGCGCTGCAGAAAAGAGGGGTACCTGTCGTATTGGTGGATCGCTATTTTCCCAATATGGAGGCCGACGGCGTAATGATCAATAATTTCCAGGCCGCCTATCAGGCGGTGGAACATCTGATAAAGAACGGGAGGAACCGGATTGGAATGATGACCTACGATAATAACCTGGTGCATATGCAGGAGAGAGTGAGTGGTTATAAGAATGCCATGAAAGATAATGGTATCAGATTCCGGAATTCCTGGTTAAAAAAAGTATCTTATCAGCATATTAACCGCGATCTGGGACCGGAACTTAAACTGTTGTTGCAACCGAAGCTGGAAGTAGACGCTTTTTTTTTCGCAACGAACTCCCTCGCGGTGGAAAGCCTGAAAGTGATTAATAAATTAGGAATCCGGGTACCTGAAGATCTCGCGATCATTTCTTTCGATGAAAGCGATGCCTTTGATTTATTTTATCCGCCGGTTACCTATGTAAGTCAGTCGGTAGAAGATATCGGCCGGCAGGCAGTGCGACTGGTGATGGGCAGAATCGCCGATGGTAAAAGTAAATTTTCGCGGGTAGTGGTGGAAGCAAAACTGGTGATTCGCAGCAGTTCGGGGAAAAAACCCAGGGAAGCAACCCGTAAAATTAAAGCGGGCTAATTTTTTTAACCCGACGCTTAATCGTTAAAGCTCTGTATATCAAAATAATTAAACGGCCAATGAAAAAAATTCTTACCAGTCTGCTGGTCCCTTTTATGCTCACAACCAACGCCTGCAATGAACCCGGGAAATCTCCCGATGAAAATAAAGAAACGCATGAGCCAGCTGCCGGAACCTTCGGATATGATCTTCAGTTCCTGTTGAAATACGATCAGGTAATTGTATTAAAAACCGCAGATTCTGAAGCGCAGCTGATTGTTTCTCCTAAGTACCAGGGAAAGGTTTTTACCTCCACCGCAAATAATTTGCAGGGTGCCAGCTTTGGCTGGGTAAACTACAAAGCCTTCAGTGCTCCGGTAGATGCGCATATGAATGCTTATGGTGGTGAAAATCGTTTATGGCTGGGCCCGGAAGGCGGGAAGTTTTCTCTTTATTTCAAACCGGATTCCAGTATGGTTTTCGAAAACTGGAAAACACCGGCAGATATTGATACGGCCGCCTGGAACGTGCTCAGTAAAAATGATCAGTCCGTGACTTTGCAAAAGCACATGCAACTGGTGAATTACAGGGGCACGAATCTGATCCTGACCGTAGATCGTACCGTCACTATTCTGGATAAGCAACAGATTGCCGATCGTATCGGTCTTGTTCCCGATAGTTCCATACGTTCCGTGGGATACGCAACAGTAAATGTTCTTACAAATAACAGTGACATTGCCTGGACAGAAAAAACCGGAATGCCCTGCATCTGGTTGCTGGATATGTTCAAACCATCTCCGGAAACCGTGATTGTGGTTCCTTTCAACAATGCAAACCGCGATTCTTTTAATTTGGTGGCGACCACCAATTATTTCGGTGAGATTGCCGCAGATCGTCTGAAACATAACGACAGCACGTTGTTTTTTAAAGCCGACGGAAAGAGCCGGGGCAAACTCGGCATCAAACCCGGCAAAGCAAAACCCGTTGCCGGTAGTTATGATGCGGCCGGAAAAATACTCACGGTTATTATGTTCGATGTGGATCCCGGTGCCCGTTACCTGAACCAGGAATGGAATACCACCAAGCCTTCATTTTCAGGCGATGCGGTGAATGCGTACAACGACGGTCCGCTGGCAAATGGATCCCAGATGGGACCATTTTATGAAATAGAAAGTGTTTCACCGGCTGCATTTTTAAAACCCGCAGAATCCCAAACCCATCATCATGCAGTATTTCATTTTACCGGTGATGAAAAAGGACTGGATCAGATCGCACAAAAATTATTGGGTGTATCCCTCGAAACCATCAGACAAAAATTCTGAATCCATAAATCGTAGCCATGGCTCAACAAGTAAATTATCCAAAAATAGGCATCCGGCCCATCATTGACGGCCGGTTGGGAGGAGTAAGAGAATCTCTGGAGGAAACCACCATGAAAATGGCCCGTAATGTGGCAGCACTATATGAGAAGGAACTTAAATATCCGGATGGTTCATCTGTTCAGTGTGTAATTGCAGACAGCTGTATCGGCGGCGTTTATGAGGCTTCGTTATGCGCAAAAAAATTTGAAAGCCAGGGCGTAGGAGTTTCACTTTCGGTTACCCCCTGCTGGTGTTATGGCAGTGAAACCATGGATATGAATCCTTCCATTCCGAAAGCGATCTGGGGATTTAACGGTACGGAGAGACCGGGTGCTGTATACCTCGCCGCTACACTTGCGGCACATAATCAAATGGGACTTCCTGCATTTGGTATTTATGGCCGGGATGTTCAGGATCTCGGTGACGAAACCATTCCCGCCGATGTAAAAGACAGATTGCTGGCATTTGCAAAGGCAGGCCTTGCTGTGGCGATCATGCGCGGCAAGTCCTACCTGGCTATTGGCTCAGTGTGTATGGGTATCGCAGGATCAATTGTGAATCCGGATTTTTTCAGGGAATACCTGGGCATGCGCAACGAATATGTAGATTCCTCAGAAGTATTAAGAAGAATCGAGAAAAAAATTTATGACGAAGAAGAATTTCAGAAAGCACTGGCCTGGACAAAAATAAATTGTAAAGAAGGAAACGACTTCAATCCCAAGGAGAAACAATTCAGCCGAAAAGAAAAAGATGAACACTGGGAATTTGTGGTAAAGATGACCATCATCATCCGGGATCTGATGCAGGGGAATGCAAAACTGAAAGAAAAAGGATTTGGCGAAGAAGCGCTAGGTCACAATGCCATTGTTTCGGGTTTCCAGGGGCAAAGACAATGGACTGATTTTCTGCCGAACGGAGATTTTTCAGAAGCGATACTCAATTCCTCCTTCGACTGGAATGGCATCCGTGCACCAATAACTGTATCTACTGAAAATGATGCGCTTAACGGCGTGAGTATGTTATTTGGAAACCTGCTTACCAACACAGCACAGATTTTTGCAGATGTAAGAACCTACTGGAGTCCGGATGCAGTCCAACGAGTTTCCGGCTGGAAACCTACAGGCGTCGCTTCCGGCGGATTTATACACCTGATCAATTCAGGATCTGCTACGCTGGACGGAAGCGGAAGGCAAAGTAAATCGGGCAAACCGGTGATGAAACCATTCTGGGATATTTCCAAAGAAGAAGCACAGGCCTGCCTGGATGCCACTACCTGGTATCCGGCCACGAACGGATATTTCAGAGGCGGTGGTTATTCATCCAAATTCCTTACGAGTGGAGGCATGCCCGTTACCATGTGCCGCTTGAATCTGGTGAAAGGAATCGGACCGGTATTGCAGATTGCAGAAGGAGAGACGATTGAATTACCTGAAGATGTTCATAAGATACTCGATGAGCGCACGGACCAGACCTGGCCCACAACCTGGTTTGTTCCGAGACTGACCGGTGAAGGGGCTTTTACGGATGTGTACACGGTGATGGCTAAATGGGGAGCCAATCACGGCTCCATCAGTTATGGTCATATCGGACATGACCTGATCACCCTGGCTTCGATGTTGCGTATCCCGGTTTGTATGCATAATATTGAGGAGTCGAGAATTTTCAGGCCTTCTGCATGGAATGCTTTTGGTTCCGAACCGGAAGGAAGCGACTACCGGGCCTGCAGCACTTATGGTGCTATTTATAAATGATTTTTCAATGATTGCATATGAATAAAAATCCGTCTGCCTCTTTATTACAAGCACCCGATGGGGGAACTTATTTCCGTCCCTTCGCGATGGTGACCAGTTTATTTCTGCTTTGGGGATTTGCCCACGGTTTGCTGGATGTTCTGGATAAACATTTTCAGAACACACTCCATGTGTCCAAGGCACAATCCGGTATGGTGCAGTTTGCTTTGTATATTGGTTACCTCGTGATGGCAAATCCCGCAGGTGTTTTCATGAAACGTTACGGTTACAAGAAAGGAATTATTCTCGGTCTCTTCCTTTTTGCACTCGGTGCTTTTTTATTTTATCCCGCAGCGAAACTGGCGGCCTTTATTCCATTCCTGATGGCGCTCTTTATCATCGCCTGCGGTTTGTCCTGCCTCGAAACGGCAGCCAATCCGTATACAACGGTTTTGGGTCCTCCGCAGGGTGCGGCCAGACGCATCAATATTGCGCAAAGTTTTAACGGGCTCGGATGGATACTCGGTCCGCTCATGGGCGGATGGTTTATTTTCGGCGCAACAGAAAAAGTGGGCGGCGGAACTTTTGACTCACTCATTCCACCGTATATGCTGGTGGGATCGATTGTTGTATTTGTGGCTATTTTATTTGCCTTTACAAAACTGCCGGTAATAAAAGAGGATAACAAGGAAGGAATTTCTGAAAATGCACCGACGCGTGAATTGTTGAAACATCCATTATTTGTTTGGGCGGTTGTTGCCCAGTTTTTATATGTTGCTGCGCAGACCGGTGTAAATTCTTTTTTTATCAACTATGTTACGGAAACCATGACGGGTGTGCAGGCATCTGTGAGCGGTATCATGAATCATCTGGGTGGTTTCGGAAGGGTATTTATGCCAAAGAATCCGGAGCAGGCCGCATCACTTATTCTCGCGCTGGGCGGTATGGGTTCGTTTTGGATCGGCCGTTTATCGGGTGCCTGGTTTATGAAATTTATTTCACCGGGTAAATTGCTCGCCATTTACGGATTGTGCAATTCCATCCTGATGGCCATCGTGATCATGCGCCTGGGATGGCTGAGTGTAATCGCGCTTTTTTCAACTTATTTTTTTATGTCGGTAATGTTCCCGACGATATTCGCGCTGGGTCTCCGTGGACTGGGGCCATTGACGAAAAGGGCCGCTTCCTTCCTGGTCATGGCCGTGGCGGGCGGAGCTTTTTGTCCGCCATTGATGGGTTCTATCGCCGACCACTACGGCATGCCCATCGCATTTATTGTTCCGCTGTTTTGTTTTGCGTTTATCTGCTGGTATGCCGTATGGAGTAATAAAAAATCACCTACGGTAGCGGGGAATCTGAGTTCAGCGGCATATCATTAATTCTTTATGCATGAATCGGGAAAGTTATTGTATAGGTATAGATTTCGGAACGGATTCTGTAAGAGCAATTGTAGTTAATACGAAAAACGGCGAAGAAGCCGCTGCTTCAACTTTTCATTTTCCCCGGTGGCGGGATGGTATGTATTGCAATGCATCCCTTAACCAGTTTCGGCAACATCCGCTGGACCATATCGAGGGGATGATTTATACAGTTACCCATGCAATGGCTGAAGCGGGGGCTGCAATCAAATCCAACATTAAAGCCCTCTCCATCGCAACAACGGGTTCCACCCCGGTAGCCGTAGACAAAACCGGAAGACCACTTGCCCTGGACCCGGATTTCAGTAATGATCCTGATGCGATGTTCCTGCTTTGGAAAGATCACTCCTCTGTTCAGGAAACCGCGGCTTTAAATGCGCATGCAAAAAAATTCGATACCGATTATCTCCGCTATGTGGGGGGAATATATTCTTCGGAATGGTACTGGTCCAAACTTCTTTATATACTTCGAAATAATGAACTGGTAAGAAAACATACGGTTTCCTTTGTAGAACATTGCGACTGGATGCCGTTCCTGTTAACCGGCGGTCAGGATATCACCCGAATGAAACGCGGAGTCTGCACCGCAGGTCATAAAGCGCTTTGGTCGGCAGACTGGGGAGGTTATCCGCCGGATGCGTTTTTTTCTTCGCTCGATCCATTGCTTTCCGGATTTGCTTCATCCTTGCCAACTGAGACCTATACAGCAGATCAGCCGGCGGGAATGATTTCCGAAGAATGGGCAAAGAATCTGGGCCTTAATAAAGATGTGTTGATTGGAATCGGAGCAATGGATGCCCATATGGCGGCGGTCGGCGGACAAATAAAACCATATTTCCTGAGTAAGGTAATGGGCACTTCAACCTGTGATATGCTGGTTGCCCCGGTTGAAGATATGAAAGGAAAATATGTGCATGGAATCTGTGGTATGGTAAATGGATCCATCATACCCGGCATGACAGGACTCGAAGCAGGGCAGTCCGCCTTTGGAGATGTGTATGCCTGGTTCAGAAATATACTGGCCTGGCCGCTCAAACATTTGCTGGACGATGCAGATACAGTCCGTATGGATACCATCATTGATAAAATAATTCCTGAACTGAGCAGACAGGCAGCCGCACTGGATTTTAACACAGACAGTGCGTTGAGCCTGGACTGGTTCAATGGCAGACGAACGCCTGACGCTAATGCCTTGCTCAAAGCCGGGATCAACGGACTCAGTCTGGCCACCGATGCACCGGAAATATTTCGTTCACTTGCCGAAGCAACCTGCTTTGGTGCAAAAGCAATCGTAGACCGGTTTTTGAATCAGGGTATACCGGTAAAAGGAATCATTGGTATTGGCGGCGTGGCAAAAAAATCTGAATTCATTATGCAGATGATGGCCGACATACTGAATTTGCCCATACAGGTAAATTCATCAGAACAGACTGCTGCGCTCGGAGCGGCCATGTTTGCGGCAACCGTAGCCGGTGATTATACAAAAGTAGAAGACGCTATTGTTGCCATGGGAAAAGGATTTGAAAAACCATTCAACCCACATCCGGGTAAAAACAGATTATATGAAAAGAGGTTTCTGAAATACCAGGCTACCGGAAAGTTTATTGAAGAGAGTACTGCCGGGTAGTCGCCAGGTTATACAAATCATTTTATTAATCAATTTATGAAGCAGACCTGTTTAATAATCCTGTGTTACTTCGGGGGGCTATTGTATGGAGTTGCACAGAACAAGAGTTTTCTGATTTCCACGAAGGAGATGCCGGCACTGCTCCAGTCATTTGTCAGCCAGATCAATTACGAGGCGCTTGGTGACAATAAGCCGGTGATTCGTTATGAGACCATTTCAAAGAAAATAATTAAAGTACAACTTGTCTGGGACCTTAAAGATTCGTTGAAACAGGACGACTGGAAAATCATTATTCATCCGGGATTTAAACCTGATTTTCATTGGGCACCTCATCTCACGCCAACAGAGGATCATATCATTGCACAACATGTGTTCAGGTCGCCGGCGCTCATCTTTGCTTCTGCGGCGAAACAGATTTCTATTGTTCCGGATCTGGATATCATGAAGAATGCACAGCCGGTTCCCTGGTATATGGACATGATTGCACCTGATGAAGAAATGGTGCTTGGCATGAGTCTCAGTTCAGTAAAAGAGCATACATTATTTGTACGTAAGCCGGGTGCTGTTTATCCACCGGGAAAAATAAGTTTTGGATTTTACATATTACTGGAAGATAACCATACCGCTCTTTTTGATCCCTGGAGAAAACTCGATTCATTTTTCTGGAAGAAATGGGGCTCGCCGGAATATGCGGCTAATCAGCCGCTGGGCAGAAAAGATCTCGAGCCCTATGTTGATTACACCTATAACTGGGCATTTAATACCTGGAAGAAATCGGTATGGCAGGATATTGAACTCGATGGAAAAAAATTGGGTGGCTCGGTATTTATCGTGAATGTTACTCAAAGCCCGAACTATCCCGGGAAAGTAGATGAACGGGAATTCAGATCGGTATGGAATCAGGCCTGGTTTAGTTCATTGCGATCTGCCGGTGGGCTCTATCGGTATGCGCGGAGAACAGGCAACAAGACCCTGACGGAATATGCGATAAAAACCAAGGAACTCGCACTCGCCTTTCCGCAGAAAAACGGATTTTTTGATGCACTGATCGCGACTGATATGGAACAGGTAACCGAAGACGGAAAAACCTATAACCGTTCGAAGGGTTGGGGAACCCATTATTTTGGAAACTCTGACCGGAATCCCTATACCGGTGATACCCGCAAGGCTCCCTACCATGTGTTGGATATGAGCTTTACGGCGAGCCTGATGCTGGATTGGTATACTGAACTTGAAAAAGATCCGAAGCTATTGAGTTATGCGACGAATTATGGCAATGCGCTTTTACGCATTCAGCAACCAAATGGTTTTTTCCCGGCCTGGCTTTCCAGCGAAGACCAACATCCGTTGGATGTTTTAAATCAATCACCCGAAACTTCTATGTCCGTGACATTCCTCCTGAAGTTGTTCCGGGCAACCAAAAATGAAAAATATAAAACAGCGGCTTTAAAAGCCATGCGTGCGGTTATGGAAAAAGATATTCCCGTTGGGCGATGGGAAGATTTTGAAACCTACTGGTCCTGCAGCCGGTACGGATCAAAGGAACTGGTGGGAAAAAAAGTGCAGCGCAACGATATGTTCAAGCAGAATAATTTTTCAATGTACTGGACGGCCCAGGCCCTGCTGATCAGTTATCAGTCTACCAAGGATAAAAATTATTTGAAATACGGGCAACGGACGCTGGATGAATTGCTCATGACCCAGGCCTGCTGGCAACCTCCCTATATCTATGTGAATGCATTGGGCGGATTTGGCGTAATGAATGGTGATGGGGAATGGAATGATGCCAGGCAGAGTTTGTTTGCGGAACTGATCCTGGACTATGGTAAACTACTTAACAAAGAAGAATATATTGAACGCGGTCTTTCTGCTATGCGTGCTTCATTCGTCATGATGTATTGTCCTGAGAACGCCCGCACAAAGGAACAATGGGAGGAGCGCTGGAAATTTTTCGGTCCGGCGGACTATGGGTTTATGATGGAGAATTACGGACATGGAGGGGTTACCGGAATAAAAGGAGAGGGGATTGGCGAATTCACCATTTATGACTGGGGGAACGGTGCTGCCGCGGAGGCATACAACCGGATCCTGGATCACTATGGACAAAAATTTGTTCTCACACACTAGTGGGTCTGATGGCCCGGTCCAGATGGACGTATCCACCGTCGACATGTATGAGTTGACCGTTAGTACCGGAGGACTTATCCGATAAAAGGAATAATACCATCGAAGCCACTTCTTCCGTAGATGTCATTCGGTTTTCTAGTGGTATTTTGGAACTAATCACCGCTAATTTTTCTTCAGGATTGGTTTGCTGACTGATCCAGGTTTCATACTGGGGGGTCCAGCACTCTGCAACAACAACACCATTTACCCGCACACCATAAGGAATAAAAACCTTAGCCCATTCCTTCGTTAATTCGAATCTTGCACCGTTTGACGCCGCATACCCTGATGTTTCTCCCTGCCCCGTCTCAGCAACTTTTGAACATATATTCACGATAGCGCCACCCGTTTTTTTTAAATAGGGTAGAATAAGCGACGTCATAGTTTGGTAATGCCCAACATTCTTATCAAGGGATTCAATGAATTTTTGATAATTCCCGTTTTCGAGACCTACACCGTCATTTAAGCCGGCGTTGTTCACGAGCCCGTCTATTCTTTCAAATTTTTGGATGATGCTGTTGACAGCCTGCACGCATTCATCCGGACGGGTGAGTTCAGTCAATAAATAAAACAGCTGGCCGGGGAACCCCGTCAATTCTTTTTTAATCCTATTCTCAGCTTCCCGGTTGTTGTCCAGGATGCAAACCATGGCTCCTTCTGAAAGAAGGGTTTTTGTTATGCTAAATCCTATACCGCTGGCACCTCCGGTAACTGCAATTACTTTATTTTTTAAATTCAGGTCCATAGAATATAGTTAATAAATTAGGGTACTGCCGATGCCGGATTCGCTTTTGCAAAGACAATTTAAACATTATTGAATCGATATTGCTATTTTTTGAATCGACGGATGATAAAAAGAAAAACAGATTGGGTCAGGTCGAAGTCAGGTAATTTAATAAAGTTTGACTATCCTTACAGTCTGAAAAATATTATACTAATCTCCATTCAATCATAAAATGAAAAAGATAAATCTCTGTATTGTACTCGTTACGATATTCCTGTTCAATGGATTTGGTCAGACAGTTCAAAGCGAGTTATTCCTCCGCTGTTTTCAATCAGCCATTTACGGGAAAGGTGATCGTGTATTTATCAAAAGATAATAAAAGCCCGAAGGACGGGATGGTGGGTTTTGAATACTTTCCCTGTTTTGCGGTTTATGTAAAGGATATTCATCCGAATCAGGAGATTACGATTGATGACCATGCTGTCTCTTATCCCTGCCCCCTTTCTGATATGGAGCGCGGTGAATACTATGTGCAGATTGTCTGGGACAGAAACCTGGGCGGTCGCTCCATAGCAGCCAGTCCCGGCAATCTGTATAACCCGGCCATCCGGATTAACATCACAAAGGACACGAAGACTGTTTTCAGTGTTGTTGCCACAAAGACGATTGCTGATCCTGCGCCATTCCGGGAAACTGAATTTGTAAAAGAGTTTAAAGTTCCTTCTGCGTTACTTAGCCAGTTTAATAATAAACCCCTTTCGGTAGATGCGGCCATTATACTGCCGAAAGAATATTACAATGAACCGGACAGGAAATTCCCGGTTTTATATACGGTTTCAGGCTACGGAGGCGACTATCACCGGTATTCCGGCGATACCATTCCAAGTGCGGCACTTGATAGCATACCGGTGATCAGGGTATATCTTGATGGGAATTGTCCGCTTGGGGCATTCTGTGTATGCCAACAGTGATAACAACGGTCCCTGGGGAGATGCGCTGACCACAGAATTTATTCCCTTCCTGGAAAAAAAATACCGCTGCAATGGTGCGAGGTTATTGACAGGTCACAGCAGTGGGGGATGGACGGTCCTTTGGCTTCAAACCCAATATCCGAAAGTATTTGATGGCTGCTGGTCAAGCTCTCCGGATCCGGTTGATTTCCGGAATTTTCAGAAGATAAATCTATACGAAGATAAAAACATGTATTACGACAAAGACAGCATGCTGAGGCAGGTCGCAACCATTGCGGGGGTTATTCCCTGGGCCTCCATGAAGAATGTTTGTCAAATGGAAAATGTGGTATACCGGGGCGAGCAGATGCACTCTTTTAATGCAGTGTTCAGCAAGAAGGGAGCCGATGGAAATCCGCAACACGTCTGCAACCCCGTCACCGGTGAAATCGATACCGCAGTGATTGCACACTGGAAAAACTATGACATCTCATTATACCTGCGGAATAACTGGGACCACGTGAAACCGGACCTGGAGGGAAAAATCCGGGTAACCGTGGGTACAGGAGATAATTTTCTGTTGAATTATGCAGTATACCTGCTCGAAAAAGAGATGAAGAAATTAAATGCCGGATTCCGGTTCGAATATTATCCGGGTGACCACTTTACGGTGAGTACCACCGCATATAAAAAAGACGGAAATCAATTTCTCCGGCAAAAGTACCAGGAATGGTTGTCTAAGTCTTTGACTAAATAAAACGGACCGGGATTTTATTTCAATCTCAGCACATATCCGCCGAAAGGTGCTCGCCCATCCTGTATTCATATCAATAAAGTGGAACCCTGAAATAGCGTCACCAGATGGCAGCTGGCAGCTCACGGTCCAGTTCAGTCCGCCATCGGTGGTTTTCATAATCCTGCTTGACTCCAGGCAATAACCGTTGTTGGCATCAAAGAAATAGGGAATGATGTAATAGCTGGTTTTAGGGAGACAGTTTGTCCAGGTCTTTCCGCCGTCCGTTGTTTTCAACAAACCATTTGCGGTACCACAATAGCCGGTTAAGGTATCCAGGAATTGCATTCTGTAATAACCATTAATATTGAAAGGAACAGTAATGGTCGTTTTGGGTGTCCAGTTTATCCCGCCATCATTTGTTTTACTGAGAATCCCATTATTCATCGAATAGCCGGTCAGGCTGTCCAGAAAATAAAACGGATAAATACTCTGGTGTGTAGCTCATCAGGGATGTCCAGTTGTCTCCGACATCCTGTGTTTTATGAAGACCCTGGTATATCACCATAAAATCCGGTGGTTAAATTGACGAATTGAAAATATAAAGCATTGGATGAGGGAATCGGTTTAAAGACCCAGCTGCTTCCCGCATCATGGGTTATTCCCAGTAATCCCGGTGCCTGTACAAATCCATTCAGGTTGTCAAGAAACTGGATATTGTACAGATAGGGAAATGTGGTATTCGGAATCAGCTGCCAGGTATTCCCTTTATCATGCGTAATGAAAAGACTGTTGTTATCGGAAGTAATGCCATCCGTATTTGAAGTAAACCAGATGTCCTGCAGTCCCGCGGCGATCCTTCCGATTCTGACCCAGTCATTCAGCGTATCCAATGGTACGGGATGGGATAGATTGATCAGCGTGTCTGGTCTGTCCGAAGGGGGAGGAGTGGTTGTCGGTGTAGTTCCTGTTTTACTGCAGGAAAGGCAGAAAGTAAAAAAAACCAGCGGTAAAATCGGGATTCTCATATGGCGGATTTATTTTGGTTATTCCGGCGGCAAATTATACGTTTTATCTGGTTTAAGGAAATCGCCTTGCTATCACGATGTGTTTTTGTGAACTGTGAATAATGATTTAACACAATATTTATTGACCGGTAATAAAATACCGGGGTAAATTGGGCTCTTTTTCTTAGAATTAGACCAGAGAAAACGGAACTCCATTGAAACGCTAGTCTTCGGATATTGATTATTTCACAATTCTTGTTGTCCGGCGCAATCGCGCAAAGGCCGGTCTATGGAGTAATCAGAGGCAATTCAGAAATCCTGATAGGTGCCACGATTCAAAACATCACTGAAAAACGGATTAATATATCCGACTATGGTGGTAATTACAGGATCTTAGCATGGGTGGGAGATACCCTGGTTTTTAGTCATGAAGGATACATTTCTGATACGACTCATTGCAAACGAATATTCATTTACTGACCGGTTACCGGTTGAATTGAGCATTAAAATCACCAAATTAAATAGCGTTGAAGTAAATGAATTCTCCAAATACAGCGCAGATTCACTGGAAAGGAGAAAGGATTACGACTATATTTTCGGGGAGAAAGACAAAAAGAAGTTATACAATAACCACCTCGAAGGGGATGGACATGCAGTGAATTTTAGTCCGTTTGGTGCATTTTCAGCCGAAGAAAAGCAGAAGAGAAAACTGAAAGAAAGACTGGAAGAACAGGATAAAGAAGACTTTATTTACCTCAAATATTCCCGCAGGGTTCCGAGATTAACCGGGCTGACCGGAGATTCCCTGTATTTGTTTATCGCCAGATATAAACCCAGTTATGACTATTGTTTAAATGCAACCAATATGGACATGCTGATTTACATTAATGATAAACTGGTGCTTTTTAAACAAAATAAAAAAAAGTAGGCTGAATCTATCTCAGGGATCCAGGCTTCGGACCAAAAAAATAATTTAACTTAAGGGATGGTTTCGAAAAATCATTTCCTTAACCGGTTTATGCTCGCGGCGATTACAAATTCTTTAATTGGTATTTTATTTTTAGCTGATGCCGGAGCACAAGCCCTTTCTGAACAAAACAGGCACGCGATAATCCAGGTAGATCTCAGCCAAAGCATCGGAAAAATGTATCCGGCCTGGGCCTGGTTTGGCTATGATGAGCCAAACTATACCTATATGAAAGACGGGAAAAAACTGCTCACTGAACTGTCGCAACTCAGTCCCGTACCGGTATATGTCCGTTGCCATAGTTTGTTGGTAACGGGAGATGGAGAAGCCGCGTTGAAATGGGGTTCAACCAATGCCTACACGGAGGACGCAAAAGGAAAGCCGGTATACAACTGGAAAATAATCGACAGCATTTTTGATACGTATATACAAAGAGGAATGAAACCCCTGGCACAAATTGGTTTTATGCCACAGGCCTTATCCGTTCATCCGGAACCTTACCGGCATCACTGGAAACCCGGAGACCCGTATACAGACATTGTACAAGGGCTGGGCTTATCCACCTAAGGATTATAATAAATGGGCTGAACTGGTTTATCAGTGGGTTAAACATTCCGTGCAGCGATACGGACAAAAGGAAGTAGAAAGCTGGTACTGGGAACTCTGGAATGAACCCAATGGATTTTACTGGAAGGCATCGATGGAGGAATTTTTTAAGTTATACGATTATACCGCTGATGCAGTAAAACGGGCGCTGCCTACGGCTAAAATGGGGGGAAGTAATATTGCGGGTACCGGGAGTAAAAATGCCCAGGAGTGGTTAAATGGTTTTATTAAACACTGTCTGTCAGAAAAAAACTATGCAACCGGCAAAACGGGAGCTCCGGTAGATGCCATCCTGTTTCATGCAAAAGGATCCCCGCGCGTAGTGGATGGGCATGTGCAAATGAATATGGGCACGCAACTAAGAGATATAGAAACCGGGTTTAAAATTGTTGCTTCCTTTCCGGAATTGAAAAATATACCCGTGATCATTGGTGAATCAGATCCCGAAGGATGTGCGGCCTGTGGCATGGCGACGAACCCCGAGAATGCCTATCGGAACGGAACGATGTATTCCAGTTATACAGCTGCTTCTTTTGCCCGGGAATACCTCCTGGCAGATCAATATAAAGTCAATTTCACCGGTGCAGTTTCCTGGTCTTTTGAATTTGAAAATCAGCCCTGGTTTTTCGGCTTTCGGGATCTGGCCACCAATGGCGTGGATAAACCAGTGTTGAATGTCTTTCGCATGTTTGGCATGATGAACGGCCAGCGCGTGGAAATTATTTCCAATCATGCCTACGATTTACGCACTGCCGTTGATTCAGGTTTTAGAAAATCAATTACAGATATTAACGGGTTTGCCTGCAAAAATGCAAACGAAGCCACGATCATGCTTTGGAATTACCATGACGATGACATAAAAGTCGGTGCGGAATCGGTAACGGTGAACGTAAAAGGCATGACTGCAAAAAAAGTTTTGCTTTTACATTTTGCGGTTGACCAGGAGCACAGCAATTCTTATGAGACATGGAAGAAAATGGGATCTCCCGCGCACCCGACAGCAGAACAAATCAGTGTACTGGAAAAATCCGGGCAATTAGAAATGGCAGGTTCTCCCAAATGGATAGATGTTGTCAATGGAGAAATTAAAATTGATATCTCATTAGAGCGCCAGGGCGTTTCCTTGCTGAAGCTGGATTGGTAGCTTGTCGGACTGGTTTTTTACTTCTATGAAAAATATCTATGGGTGATCATTTGGATTCTGCTGACATTGATTGCCAGCAGGTATATATATCTCCCTACATAATTGATATATGGAAAATCAAACAACGATTGTTTCTCAGTACAGGGCAGCCAGGCTTGCCGGACTGCTTTACCTGGTTGCCATGGCTACCGGTCTCTTCGCTGAGTTTTATGTACGTTTCCCTTCCAGACTTATTATAAGCGGAGATGCAGCAAAAACGGCTGCCAATATTCTGGCCAACGAGCGACTATATCGCATCGGCATTGTAAACAATATTCTGACTTTTGCAATTGATGTGGTGCTTATCTGGGCGCTGTATGTATTACTCAGACCTGTTAACAGAAATCTTGCCCTGCTAGCCGTATTTTTCAGGATCGTGGAGACAACATTGGCATGCACGGCTATTGTACAGTATTATGTTGCCATGCAGTTGATAAGTGAGGCTGACCATTTGAAAGCATTCAGTTCAGACCAGGTCGACAGTTTTTCGGCAATGCACTATACCTACGCCCTGACCTTTACGGTTGTCGCTATATTTTTAGGTCTGGGATCTGCGATTTTTAATTATCTGCTGTTAAAGTCCAGATACATTTCCAGGGCATTGGCCGTCTGGGGGATATTTTCTTCGCTGCTATTGTTGTCAAGTCAGTTCGCTATCATTATTTTCCCCGATTTGGAGAGCAAAATATTACCTGCCTGTTTTGGGCCTATCGTGATTGATGAAATTGCGCTTGGTTTGTGGTTTTTGATTAAAGGAGTAAATATTTCTACTCAGCCCGCAGACTCACCACCGGATTCGACAATGCGGCCTTGATGGCCTGATAACTTACCGTGACGATGGCAATCAGCAGCGACATGCCCCCCGCGATGGCGAAGACCAGCCAGCCGATATTTATGCGGTAGGTGTAGTTCTTCAGCCAGCTCTGCATCAGCCACCAGGCAACAGGTGAAGCAATCACGAAGGAGATCGCCACCAGTTTCACAAAATCCCTGGAAAGAAGCAGGGTGATGCCCGACACAGAAGCACCCAGCACTTTTCGGATACCGATTTCCTTGATCCGGCTTTCTGCGGTATACGCTGCAAGAGCGAACAATCCCAGACAGGAAATGAGGATCGCCATACCGCCAAACAAGGCAGCCTGAACGCCGGTCCTCCTTTCATCTTCCATTTTTTTAGCATCTGCTTCATCCACAAAACCCGATATGATCGGATAGTCGGGAATATATTTTTTGAATACAGATTCTACGGTATTCATATTCGCCGAAAGTGCGTTGTGGCGGCTCAGGCGAAAAGAGATGGCGCCAAAATTATTCTCCGGACCCTGCAGGATCATCGGTTCCGTAGTATAAAAGGGTGAATTGGAGACAAAATCTTTAACGACTCCCACCACCACACGGCTCTTCTTATCTTTTCTGATGATCTGCCCGATCGGATCTTTGAGCCCCATCACCTTTACGGCGGATTCATTGAGCATGACCGCTGTGGAATCTCCGGGATGGATTTGGGGATTGAGTTCACGTCCGGAAAGGATTTTCAATCCCATGGTCTCCGTGAAATTGTTGTCAATATAGAATTCGGCAAACCAGATTTTATTTTCTGGTTTGGAGCCCGGCCAGGTATAGTTATCACCTCCCCGCCAGGTATAACAGATGGGTGAGTTTGACCGGGTGACTTCCGTTACTGCAGCACTTCTCAGCAGATCATTTTTGATCAGCTCGTATTTTTTATTCATTTCACCCTTTACATAAACAAAGCCCAGGTGGTCCCGCTGATAACCCGGGTCGCGTTTGGCACCAAAATCAACCTGACGGTAGATGATGATCGTGCAGATAATAAAAGTGATGGCAAAACTGAACTGCAGTACCACAAGGATTTTACGAATGCTTACCAGATTGTAGGAAGTCTTAAAGGTTCCCTTAAGCACGCTGATGGGTCTGAAGGTGGACAGATAAAAAGCAGGATAACTTCCGGCAACCAAACCTGTAAATAATGCGAACCCGATAATGCCCAGCCAGAAATAAGGATTCTGATAGGGTACAGATAAATTGTTCCAGGTAAGCCAGTTGAATCCCCGGATGCTGAGTTGCACGATCAACAGGCAGACGACCACAGAGATCAGGGAGATCATCACGGATTCTCCCAGAAAACGGAGCATGATGGAGAATCTTCCCGCACCCACCACTTTCCGGATACCCACTTCCTTGGCCCTTTTCACGCTGCGCGCCGTGCTCAGGTTCATGTAATTGATGCAGGCGATGAGCAGAATAAATCCGGCAAGCAAACCGAACATACGTACGGTTTCAATTCCGCTTCCGACAAATTCGCCGTTATCAAATCTTGACCAGAGACGCCACTTAGTGATCGGGTGAACAAAGACTTCTTTATTCGTATTGGGTGTATATTTTTTAAGGCCATTGCGGAAACGATCATTGGCTGTTTTTTCCGTAACCCCGGGTTTCAGTAATACAACCATTGACCGGTCATGGCTATCCCAGTTCAAATCCTGCCAGCCAATTTCTTTCATATAGGACCAGGGAAGCAGGTATTCGAAATCGAATTCCGTATTGTTCGGCAGGGTCTTCATGATTCCGGTTACCCTGAAATTGGTATTACTATCAATCCGGATCGTTTTACCCATGGCATCTCCGTTGGCAAATAGCTTTCTGGCCAGGCCCTCGGTGAGCACAACCGAGCGGGGTGAATTGAGGGCCTCATCCGGGTTCCCGCGTAACAGTGGGTAGCTGAAAATTTTAAGAAAGCCGGGATCCACCATCATCCCGTGTACTTCCAGTTGTTTTTCCGGGGTAGAAAGTACGATCGGGCCTGTACCATTAAAGCGGCTCATTTCTTCTACTTGCGGAAAGGTGGCTTTTAATACCTGACCGAATACTGTCGGCATGCCGTACAGTTCCATCTTACCATTCTCCATCCCGCGACTGAACATCATATATATCCGGTCTTTCTTTTCATGGAACTGGTCGTAACTCAGTTCATTCTGTATAAGTAGTAAAATGAGAATGGCACTGGCCATACCGATCGCGAGACCGGTAATATTGATCAGGGAAAAACTTTTGAAACGATAAAGGTTCCTGAAAATGACCTTAAAATAATTTCTGAACATGCCCATATTGAAATATGCGTACAGGGATTCTTTCATATTTTCTTTTTTCCTCCAGATGGGTTTAGCCAACTCCTGCTCTTTAGTCAAATATTTCATCCGCTCCATATGCTTTGAAAAAGCGGTTTCTGAATCCGGCAACCAGAGGGGTTGCTTCCCGGAGTTCCAGAAAGAGACAGCCTGCTCCAGGATATGTTGCATCTCCGGGTTTTCAAGGGTATAAGACTCCAGTTCCCGCAAATCTTTTTCAGACGCTTCACCAGCCAGTTTTCTGCTGATTAATTGCCATATATGATCCGGTACATTCAACATCATGGAACGATTTGCAAACCTATGACCCAAAAGCGATACCGGAATTTAAATCATTGTGAAATAACAATTTGTGATATAAAAATGCCGGAAAACTGTACGATAATGATACGGTGGTTGTTCTAAATCATTCGGGACGGTATTTATCCGGCAAACCCTGCGGAATTGTATATTTAGTATAAATACATGGAAGTATTCTCGTGAATACTTCAGGAAATAACAGATGATCAATATCAGCGACCTGCACATTGAAGAAGAAATCCTTCCCTTATTTGATTATACCTACAACCTGAATACGGCGCGGGAGCTGCGGGATATTCTCCTGGTGCCCCTGCCCAGTGAGTCTGATATTCTATTCCGGCAGCAGGTGTTGCAGGGATTTATGAAACACCGGGAAATACTGAAAGACTATTCTTACTCCCGGTTCAATTTGTCCGACGTTCATAGCTATTTTGAAAGTTTTTCTGCAGGAACTTTTCTGGGCCTGCACCTGAGAAGAAAACTTATGTTTTCAGAGAAGGAGCGGCATGCCCGGCGGGGTAAACTGATTATCCTTGTCCTGCTCTTTCATAAAATTCAGACGGATTTTTTAACGAAGATCGATACCCGGCTTTTTCCGAAGGACTACGGTATAGAACTGAAAATGATGATTGGTTTTCTGGAGGAATTTCACCTGGAGAAATATGCATCTGTTTTCAGCAAAAAGAAAAAACTCCGGATCGGGGATATTGTGGACCTGACCCAGGTGATCACGGAAAAAGTAACTTCCGGACAGGCGGCAGCATTCTGGAAGCGATGGTATATGTTTGAAGCCTTTATTTCAGTGAGCGATGGTATCAGCAGACATGGTTTTGTCTTTCCTTCCATGGGTGATGCCCGGCTGTCCATGGAGGGCCTCTTCCATCCCCTGATCAGAAACGCGGTTCGTAACGATTTGACCGCCGACAAAAATGTGATCCTCCTGACCGGTCCGAATATGTCCGGCAAATCGACCTTCCTGAAAGCCGTCAGTCTCTGTATTTATCTCGGTCACCAGGGGCTGGCCATACCGGCATCCAAAGCAGCGATACCTTTTTTCTCGACCATTTCTGCAGCGATAAACCTGACCGATAATATTGTCAGTGGGTACAGTCATTTTATGTCGGAGATCGTAACCCTGAAAAATGTTTTAGAAGAGGCCACCAGGGATAAAAAATGTTTCGCGGTATTCGATGAACTGTTCCGCGGGACGAATATTGAGGATGCGCTGGAGATCAGTACGACAACCATCAAGGGCCTTGCTAAAATTCCCAACTCCCTTTTTATAATTTCCACCCACCTGCATCAGCTGAAGGATCTGGAAGAAATTAAAACGAATACCGTAGCGACCTTTTACATCGAGTGCGCGCTGAACGGGAATACTCCGGCTTTTACCTACAAACTAAAACCGGGCTGGTCCGACCTCAAACTCGGCCGCATTCTCTTTGAACGGGAGGGGTTGAATAAGATGCTGGAGGCTCCCGGGGATATGGATTTAAGTTAGTAATTTACTATTTGCTATGCTATATGGAAAAATGATGCATTTCCCGCTGACCATTCATTCGATCATCGAATATGGTAACAGGGTATTTCCCCATAAAGAAATTATTTCTAAAATGCCGGATGGATCCTGGCACCGGTATACAAACGCCGTATTTTATCAGAGAACAAAAAAGCTCGCCTCCGCGCTGATTAGTCAGTTGAATATTCTTCCCGGCGACCGGGTGGCCACTTTTGCCTGGAACCATTATCAGCATATGGAATTATATTTTGCGATTCCCGGAGTGGGTGCAGTATGTCATCCGGTGAATATCCGGCTATCCTCAGAACAGATTGAATTTATTCTAAATCATGCGGAGGATAAGGTCATTTTTCTGGATGCAAGCCTGATTCCTTTGTTTGAACCTATTGCTGGCCGGTTAACCGGGATAAAAAAAATAGTATTGATGAATGCTCCGAAAGACTTGCAGAGCGGATTGGCAAATGTGATAAATTATGAAGACCTGATTGAAAAAGGTGAACTGGATTTTGAATGGGTAGATGTGGATGAAAACCAGGCCTGCGGTATGTGTTATACCAGCGGCACAACAGGTAATCCCAAAGGCGTTCTTTATTCACATCGCTCCACTTACCTGCATGCCCTCACCACCATGTCGCCCAATGCAGCGAATATCAGTTCCACTGACAGGGTGCTCTCGATTTGTCCCATGTTTCATGTGATGGCATGGGGATTTCCTTTTGTCTGTCTGATGGCAGGCGCGGACATCATCATGCCTTCAAAGCATCTGCAGCCCGCAGTTTTGATCGACATTATTCAACAGGAAAAAATAACCCGCGCCAATGGGGTGCCGACCATCTGGATGGGAATTTATGAAGAATTAAAACGTAGTCAGGTACAGGAGAAACTGACATTGCAGGAATTTATGGTGGGTGGATCGGCTGTTCCCCAAAGCCTGATCAGAAAATTTAAGGAAGACTTTAATATTGAATGTTTTCATGCCTGGGGTATGACGGAAACTTCGCCGGTTGTTACTGCTTCCCGTTTGCAATGGCATCACCGTGAAATTTCTGATGAAGATAAAATCAGTATTAAGTCGAAGCAGGGTATAGAGATGCCCGGTGTGGAAATCCGGGTTATACGGGAGAACGGGTCTATTGCAGCAAGAGATGGAAAAACAGTTGGGGAATTTGAAGTGCGAGGACATTGGATCATCAGCGGCTATTATAAAATGGAGAATGCAGATGCTCAAACGCCGGATGGATGGTTCAGGACAGGGGATGTAGGAACCATTGATGAACAGGGCTACATGGAGCTGACGGATCGTACGAAAGATTTAATAAAGAGCGGGGGAGAATGGATCTCCAGTGTGGCGCTGGAAACATCTTTGATGAATCACCCCCGGGTGGCGGAAGCTGCGGTTATATGCGATTCCCGACGAAAAATGGATGGAGCGGCCACTTGCCTGTGTTGTTTTTAAAAATGGCGAAACCGCTTCGGTAAATGAGCTCAACGAATTCCTGTTACAATATTTTGTAAAATTCCAGTTGCCCAAACAATATATTGCTTTAAAAGAAATACCCAGGACAGGCATAGGCAAATTTGATAAAAAGAAAATGAGAACCCTGCATGCCGAAGGCAAATGGGTTGAGTCATTTCCATTAATTTAAATGGCCAATTCATTAAACAAAAGCGGCTTTCATTATTTTTCTTTTCACTTTTCTTCATGGGCCTGTATCTGTTCTTTTGTTCTGCCAGAGAGCCGGGGATAACAGTTATGCCATGATCTATCTTCCGATACTGGATAATGAAAGTTTTAATTTTCCGGCTCCGGGCCCGGGGAATTATTATAATGAAGAACATACAAATAAAAAGAAGATATGAGCGGTGAATGGCTTGACAGATGGAATGAAAGGTTCAGTAAGGAGGAATATGCCTATGGCGAACAGCCCAACAACTTTCTGCGTGAACAATTGGAAAAATTAAAACCGGGCACCATCCTGTTTGCGGCAGAAGGGGAGGGAAGGAACGCCGTATTTGCTGCCCGTCGGGGCTGGACTGTATCTGCTTTCGACATCAGCGTGGAGGGAAAGAATAAAGCCCTGAGACTTGCGGAGGGGAATAAGGTAACCCTGAACTACCAGATAGGTGAATTGCGGTCGCTCGACTTTAAACCCGGGCAGTTTGACGCCCTCGCTCTTGTATATGCGCATTTTCCGCCGAAGATAAAATCCTTGTACCACAGAACGCTTAATGGGTATTTGCGGAAGGGAGGAACGGTGATTTTTGAGGCCTTTAGTAAGAAGCACACTGACTTTCTCGCCCGAAACCCAAAAGTGGGCGGACCCACCGATCCCGCGATGTTGTTTTCCCTTGATGAATTAAAATCCGACTTCCCGGATTATGAAACCATCCTGTTGGAAGAGAAGGAAATCGACTTGGATGAAGGCGCCTTCCACCAGGGAACCGGTTCGGTGATTAGGTTTGTGGGGAAGAAAAAATAAATCGCCGGCAACCTGACTATAACCGGATGGGCTAAGGGTTTGCCCTTAGCAACGCCTGCTTTATGCTTGCAAGTATTATTATTTAATTTCAGGTGGGACTTCCAATGATAAAGCTGCCCATCGACAATACGAAAAGTATAATGGAACGGATTGTCCTAATTACAATATGAAAAGGATAATGCCAACTTGTTGAGTATCACCGGCAATTTTTTCTGAATACGACCGCTAATAACATAAATTTGAGTGTTAGCTGATATTTTTTAACAGTCGACCAAATGAAAAATAAAATAATCTTCTTTTTACTTGGGGCCTCTATTGTTCTGGCAATATTTTGGGTAAAAAGAGAATTATATTTAATAGTTTCCTCCGACCCCGATTTTAATACGATCTACTCATCGAAATATAGTGAAGGGCTTTTCAATGAAGATTTAATTGGTAAAAATGAAAAAGAATTAGATCGTGTGCTTGGAGAACCACTTTTTAAGTATAGGGTCTCATTCTTTAACGCACTTTTATATACAAACAATAAAGATTCAATTTTTTTAAATAAGGATTTTAATTGTATCCAAATTAAGAACGATAAAAGGGACAGACAATTTAGATGTTTTTATCTTGACAGTATTGGTAAGGTAAAAAAAGCTAAAATAGTAGGATACAATGAAAAAGAAAATAGTTATGACGGTTTGAGTAAAGAAGATATTGTAAAGAAATTTGGTTTACCAGATGATGAAGTTTCTAATCCAAGCTATGAAGTTTTGTCCTTTTCTGACCTTACAAAAGGGGCGCAATCGGGCAAAAGGAGAACAATAAATATCAGAAAAATACTTCTAAATAGAAATAAGGTAGCGACTCAAATAATTCGTGAAGTTGGGGGAGAAACTCGTGTTTGTAGAAGTTGTGATTGCAAATAAAAACATCTGCTAACAGCGGGTTTGGCAATATAATAGCGAATGTTGCCTGCAAGCGTAGTCGACAGCTAAAACTTTTGACCGACAAAACATTAATAATTAATAAAATGTATTAGATGAGAAATTTAATATTCTTTATGCACACTTCACTTGATGGTTTTGTAGCAGGACTTAACGGAGAAATGGATTGGATAAAATTGGATGAAGCAATGTTTGACTTTGTTGCAACAATGACAGACCAGGCTGACACCGCACTCTACGGGCGGGTAACTTATGAAATGATGCAAAGCTATTGGCCAAAAGCAGGTGAACAACCAAACGCATCAAAACACGACAAAGAACATTCAAAATGGTATAACAATGTTTCAAAAGTTGTATTATCTAAAACTATTCAGGAAACCGGACTTCACAATACCAAAGTTATTGGCGACCAACTTTCGGACAACATTAATAAATTAAAGCAACAGGAGGGAAAAAATATTTTAATCTTTGGAAGTCCTGGTGCTTCACAATCGTTATTAAATGAAGGACTAATTGACGAGTTTTGGCTTTTTGTTAATCCAATAATATTAGGGAAAGGCATGCCGCTATTTAAAGATATAACCGGGACGACTAAATTGAAACTTGTAGAGTCTAAAACTTTTGCATGTGGCGTAATTGCACTTCATTATGAAAAATCGTAAACAAATTGACAGTTAATAAAACGTCTACGGTAAAATTCGAACATTAGCTGCCAGACAAAAAAACGCGAAACCCGGCGCAAATATTAGACCAATAAATATGAAAAAACAAATCAGGATAATTGCAGGACTTTTAATCGTTTGTTTCTTTTCGAGTTACGCTTTCTCGCAAAATACAAACATTACTGCTAAGACAAATGCTAGAAATGATAGCGCAAATTTAAAATCATTAGTTGTTAAGCTTTTGCAGTGGCACTTCGCAGACACAATTGGGGATTTTGAACCATTACTTAAAAATCCAAAAGACACTGTATATGCAGGTATAGATTGGCAAGCACAAAAAAAAAGAGTAGCTGAGCTTGAAAAGACAAATTTCTTTACAAAGGGCTTCGTTGATAATTATCAGAAAATTGCTTTGCATCTTGATAAAGAACTTAAAGAGAATAAAACAAAGTACATAGTCGGAGAACTGCCGCCATATGGAAATGATGCAAACGAGTGGTGCAATTGTCAGGACTATCCAGACAAGTATTGGAAACTTTTAAAAATTGTTGCTTTAAAAATAGATGTAAATACTGCAACTTTCAAATGGACCTGGGGCGACAATGAATTTTATTCAATAAAGGCCAGGAAAGAAAATAATATTTGGAAAATTGAAGAACTGGAACGATTTAATTCTAAATACTTTTCATGGTAGATTCACACTGGCCGTAGCTAAACAAAACCTGCGATCAGGTAAGCAGGTAAAATTCTACACCCGGCATATCCACAAATCAGTGGTTTTAGCGGTATTTTAATTGGCATGGGTATACAATAATCAAAATTGACATGAAAAGGTATTTAGTTACAATTCTTGCTGTGTTCCTCGTGACACAGTTATTTTCGCAAAAACAGTTAAATGTTGGGCAGCGTGTAACAGGGGATTTTAATGGTGATGGCAAAGTTGACACCGCTTTTGTAAAGCAAACTATTAATCCAAAAACAAAAACAGAAAGTTGGACACTAATGTTTTCAGATAAGACTATACATTCAATGCAATTGGGTTGCTGTGAAGTCTATCTGATTAATGAGGGCGATTTAGACAACGACAAGGCATCCGAGATTTCTGTTTTTCAGGCTCCTGAAAATGGCTGCACCTATATGTGGACGACCTATAGCTACAAAACGGGTAAATGGACAAAACTCATCCCGTTATTTTTAGTTCCCACTGCATGCGATCCCGTTAAATTCGCAGACCTGGAAAAGAAGGTATTTATTGAAAACGGCCAAGTTTACTACTGGGACATTGACCCAAATGACGAAGAATTCAAACCAATTAAAAAGCGGGTCATTGTTAAGTGAGATAAACATCTGCAAACAAAAGTATGGCTGGACATTAAGAGATTTTAAAGGCACAAATTCATATAATTGTTCCAATAGACGACAAACAGCCAGTAAATGTGCTACCGCCTGCCGTTTTTTCGTAATTTGTGATTGTGGTTTTCAATTTGTGTCTGGGTTAAGGCAGGACCAGTTATGGAACTCTGGAAATGGCGATGCAGAACGTTCGCGGGTATATTTTTTTTAAAAATATTTCTAACAGATGGATAAGCTAAAAGCCTTTATTGCTTATTACTGCGAACCTGACGAGCAGCAAATGAATTTTATACTGAGTAAATTTTCATTTCAAACTGTCAGGAAAGGAAAGCACATTTTGAGAAAAGGACAGATTTGCGATAAACTGGTTTATACGGAGAAGGGAAATTTCAGAACATATTACAAAGACGATAACGATAAAGACATTACCACCTGGATCGCATTCGATGATATGCTTGCCATAGAACCAGCAAGTTTCTTTACACAAGAACCTGCAAAATTCAATATTGAAGCCATTGCTGACAGTGAAATAGCTTCAATACCATACAAGGAACTGCAACAACTTTATATAGACATTCCCGTATTTAACGAGTTTGGAAGAAAAATTGCGGAAGAAATTGTAATCGGAGCTATCAATCGGGTGATTTCCTTTCAAAATGAAACGGCAGATATACGATATCAAAAGCTAGTCACAAAAATTAACTATCTGCAAAATGTTCCTTTAAAGCACCTTGCCAGTTTTTTAGGTGTTACGGATACCTCCCTTAGCCGGTTGAGAAGAAAAAAATAACTCCATTTCTTGCCATTTGACAAGTCCATGCTTTGTTTGGTTAATCATTTTTGTATTAACTAAAAGCTAAAACAATGTCAGATACCCAAAAAGTCGCTTTAATAACGGGTGCAAATAGAGGTCTTGGTTTAGAAACAGCCCGTCAACTATCAAAATCGAACATTCGCTGCATCATTACAGCACGTGATGAATTTAAATTGATTAATGTAAAACATCAATTGGAAAAAGAAGAAATTGATGCCGACTATTTTAAGTTAGACGTTACGAGAAAAATTGACATTGATAATATTAAAAAATATATTACTGAAAAATATGGCAAACTGGACATACTTATCAATAATGCTGGCATCTCTCTGGAAAAATCAGCATCATACCAGGTAAACACAACAAAAGACGTAAGCATTGAAACCATAAAAGAAGTGTATGAAACAAATATTTTCGGAGTTATTTCGCTTACCCGGACCTTACTGCCATTAATAGAGCGAAGCAATGCCGGGCGAATTGTGAATTTAAGCAGCGAATTAGGCAGCATCGCCCTGCATGCCGATGGCCGGTCGGAGGTTTATAATTTGAAAAAGTTTGCTTACAACTCATCTAAAACATTACTAAACCAATTCACGGTTCACCTGGCCCAAAATCTCAAAAACACCAATATAAAAATTAATTCCGTAAGTCCCGGATGGGTTAAAACAGACATGGGTTCTCTGTATGCTCCTCTGGAAATCGCCGACGGGGCAAAAATTATTGTCGCAACAGCAACCTTGCCCGGTGATGGCCCGAACGGACAATTTATTACACATAACCTGCAAAATATATTGTGGTAATAGGCTGGCTTTAAAAGGTTCGCCAATACCTTCCAGTTCTTTGGCTGCTCCAGTTTGTAATCAACCACAAATAAATTAGATTTAACATCCAATTGCAAATAAAATGGACAAGACCAGGGTATATAAATTGGTTTTTGCCAGTGTCTATCCGCTGTATATAAAAAAAGCGGAGGCAAAGGGACGTACAAAGGAAGAAGTAGACACCATTATTTTTTGGTTAACGGGATACAACAAACAAACATTGAAAAAACAAATTGACCAGAAAAATGATTTCGAAACATTCTTCGCCCAGGCACCTGCGCTTAATCCGAATGTTTCAAAGATTACCGGTGTAATTTGTGGATGGCGTGTGGAGGAAATCGAGGACAAACTCATTCAAAAAATGCGTTATTTAGATAAGCTGATTGATGAATTAGCGAAGGGGAAAGCAATGGAAAAGATATTGAGAAATTAATGCGCCCCTTGAAAATAGTTTCAATTCTCATATGCCTCGGTTTAGTGATTGGTTCCCGCCATAGTAAGCCAATCCATTGGAATGGTACAAATAAAAGACTTCGACTAATGAAAAGGCTTCCCTGGTTATTACTCTTCATACTGGAATTTTCATTTGTGTCATCTTTATTTGGGCAAACTGAAAATAAAATCAATAAAACAAATACACAAATAGCTTCAATTGTAGGTACATGGAGATTAATTGAATTTACAGATTTTGACGCCGCAAGTGGCAAATGGATATTTCCCTTTGGGAAAACCCCAGGTGGTTTTTTTACTTATACCAAAAGTGGAATTATGAATCTCAATATTTGCAGTGAAATTCCCTTAAAAATTTCAGCAGACTCTGCAAAAAGGTATAATATAAACTTATTTGATTTCATGAATACAAACTCGCTGGGATACTTCGGCACCTATACCGTCGATCTGGAAAAATCCGTTGTAACACATCATGTAAAAGGGGGCAGTTTGCCCTGGTATATTGATACTGACCAGAAAAGACCATTTACGATAAAAGGAGATACCCTGATTATTGATAACAACAAATCCTGGAGAAGGGTTCTTGTAAGGGCTGACTAAACCTTGGAAACTCGTAGGTAAACGAAATCTACGGTTAGGTCGTAGTTGGAACTCTGTTGCCAGCATAACCCAACCCACGAACATTAACTGAAAGCTACAAACAATGATTTCCGGTGATAAATTTATGAAACTGGCCCTGTCCTTTCCGGGGACGGCACAAAAACCACATTTCGAAAGAACAGGCTTTAGTGTGGTCGGGAAAAGAATGTTTGCTACCTATCTGGCCAAAAATAATACAGCAAATATATTCTTAACCCCTAAAGAGCAAACGCTCTTCTGTAAAATGGACCCCGGGAACATCTATCCGGTTCCGAACAAATGGGGAGAAAAAGGAGCTACAACTTTTGAGCTGGATAAAGTCACTGAAGAATTTGTATTGGAAGCGCTCCTATCGGCGTACAATGAGATATTAAAGCCAAAAAAGTAAAATACATTGAAGACAACAGACCCTTGCTATTTAACTATTTCCCCCTGTTTGAAATAAAACTATTTTTGAAGAAAATATAATGAGTTGCTGAACAAATTAAAGACAATTCTCTTTGGCTATTCAAACTTCAGTGAACAACAGCTGGAACAAATTATAAAATGCTTCAAGCCTGTCTCAGTAAAACGAAATGAAATCATATTGCAGGAAGGCGAAATATGCAGTAAGTTTTATTTTGTTTGCAGCGGTTGCATCCGAATCTATTTTATTAATAAAGAGGGGCACGAAAAGACCCGCCAGGTAATTCTTGACGACAACATGGGTACGGCGCTAACAAGTTTTATTGCCCAACAACCAAGTTTTGAATTTATTGATGCCCAGGAAAATAGCGAACTACTGGCGATCAGCTACAAAAACTTTCATACCCTTATTTCCGATATACCGGAATGGAAAGGATTTTATCAGCAAATCCTGGAAATCGCTTACTTACAACAAAGCAGAAAGATTGAAGCGTTAATGACACTCAATGCAAAGCAACGTTATCAAAAGCTTTTAAAAGGCAACCCTCTTTTGATTCAACGCCTCTCCAACAGGGTATTGGCTTCATTCCTTGATATAAGAGAGGAAACGTTAAGCCGCATAAAATCTGACATTCGATTTTGACCTATATCAAAGTTTGCCCGGGCCTGTCATTTTAAATTTGGCTTCTAAAATTTATATGACATGGTAGATAAGGCAAAAATTGTCGCGTTACTCCTGATTGCCTGCCCGCTGCTCCTGCCCATGATGAGCAGGGCTCAATCCGGTTACAGTAAAAAACCCATTGTTCAATCAGATTCACTCAAAACTAAAAATCAGATGGAAAACAAAATCGTCGTTGGAAAAATCGTTGTGCCTAAAAATTCAATTGAAGCATTCAGAAAACAGCTGCCAGTAACACCTAATTATTTGAAAACACTTCCCGGATATGTGAAAGGAGAAATGTTTGAAATGACTGACGATGGCGGCAGTCTTCATGTACTTAGCATTGTGGTATGGGATAGTGAGGAAAGTTATCAAAATGCTCAGCAAAAACTTACTGAATATTATAAAGAAATAAAATTTGACAGGATGGCCTTTCGTGAGAAACTGAATATAATTGCCGACTACTCATTGTATATAAAACATCAGGAGTAAACGGGGGTCACAAACCGGAATGGCGGATTTTCTATCACCGTTTCCGGCTCCAACCCTGTTTTTAATGCAAAAGGCGATATATTGAACTATCTTATCCTGCCAAAACAGCCTATAGAAACATGGCAGAAACAAACCTTAATGCTGGGTTGCGGGGTGTCAAGGCGATAACGACCGCAACGTTTACTGATGCTGCAAAGCAGAATAATCCTTATGATCCGGATCGCCCTTACCGGTGGTTATCAGCTTCGACAGACTTTCCGTTACATAATGGGTCCAGCCCTTAGTGCAGTCCTCGAAACATTCTTTACCGGGCCCAAGTCCAAGATGGGTCATTTCGACCCGGGTCTGGCCTGATTCCATAGAAATCCCGAATAGCACATTTGTATCTTTCCATTCTTTCTTGTCCTTCAGCCAGTGCAGGTTACAATCCTCCACCAGCCAGTTGATTCTATTTCCCGGAACCATCTCTGTAATTCGGAAACGGGAGCTCGTTTCTCCAAAGGTCACCGTAAAGATGTCGTTGAGTTTGCTGGTGTTTCCAACGGTGTTTTCGGTCCACCAGGAGGAAACCCGGCATATGTCTTCGAAAGCTTTTTCAGCGGTAACAGGCACCACGAAAGAAACGTGTATGTCTGTGGATGTCATGGTTTTCATTTTTTTAGTTTTTCGTTTAATAAATCTTCCAGTTTCTTCAGTTTGGTCAGCCAGAATTTGTCGAAAAAGTCTATCCACTGCTGTAACTCTTTAAAGCCCTGGGGACTGAGCAGGCAATGCCGTTCCCGTCCGATGTCTTCAATCGAAATGAATCCCGCATTGTACAGTATTCTTATATGTTTTGACACAGCGGGGCGGCTCATTTCGAAATGACGGGCCAGGGAATTGATCGTAAGACTTTCCCTGGAAAGCAGGCGGAGCATATGTCTCCGGCTGGGATCGCCAATGGCCTGGAAAGGGTCTGCTACGGTTTGTTTCATACGGTTTTGGGTAATAAAAGTTTTTCGATCTTTTTCACATTCGACAGCCAGCCGCCATTCAGCGCTTCAAAGTCCATGATATTCGTCGTTAGATTGAAGCCCGAATGCAGCAGTTTCAGGTTCGTGCCGCCTTCTTCGGGCTGGAGGGTCCATTCCACGACCGAATCCACCCGCATCTGGCCGTCGCCGGATCCATATTTCCAGGAATACGAGAGTCGGCTGGGCTCCTGCACCTCCAGGACTTCACAAAAAATCTGTCCGTCGAAGTCCAGTTTCGCATACGGAGGTGTTTTGAACATGAACCGATGCCCGGGATCGGTTTGAAGTCGTTCGGCATCAGCCATTGGGAAAGTAATTCGCTGCTCGGTGAGATATTCCCAGATGACTTCCGGGGGATGTGGGAAAAACCACTGGTGTCTGATTTCTTTTTGCATAGGTAACTTTTTAGTTACCCAAATATATAAGTAACTTTTTAGTTACGCAAATTTTTTATTTTATTTAGTCTGTCCGGTATAGATCGGCATGCCGGCCCTGCTGTTCAGACAGCCCCCATAACGGCGAGGATATTTGAAGGGGCGGATAATTGGGTTAACTTCATCCTTGGTTATGAAAAAGATTCTTTCCCTGTTGATCCTGATCTGTTTATTGACTTCCTTCTCAAAAAAGGAGGTCACCTGGGTCGCCATTGGCGATTCCATCACCTATCTCAATAACCACCCGGAGGCGGCGGACAACAGAATCACGAGGGGATATATGTCAATGGTGGTGGAAAAGCATCCCAATATTCATTTTATCAACCAGGGTTACTCGGGCTGGACTTCCGGAGACATCGCAGAACATTTTGATAGTCTGGGTATCATTCCAGCGGATCTGTACACGGTTTTCCTGGGAACGAATGACTGGTTTCATGGACGTCTGCTCGGTACGCTGGCAGACTACACGAACAATACCGGAAACAATACGGTATTTGGTTCTTTCCGCATTATCGTAAATAAGATTCGCGACCTGAATGCTTCGGCTCCGATCATTTTCATCACGCCGATGCAACGGACGGATTTTGTTCAACAGTTCGATATGAAAAATAACGCCTTCGGATGTTACCGGAAACAGCAGGATCAATCTCTCTCCCAGTTTGCCGATGCCATCAAAGACATCTGCCGGCAGGAAAATTTTTCCTGTGTGGATCTCTACAGCGAAAAAGAATTGTCCATCGAAAACCTGGTAAAATTTAAACGTGTAAAAGACCCGCAGACAGGAGAATACAGGGACTATCCCTATCCAGACTATATCGGTATTCCTTTTGATCCGGAAAAAGACGAATATCCCTATCCGGTGGCAGCGATGGATATGACTTATGATGGTCTTCATCCATCCGACAAAGGCTTTACCGTGATTGCATCTATGCTGGAAGAAAAGATGAAAGCATATAATATCTAAAAATATGAAAGACAGGAAAGCCAATCCCGCAGCGATAACCATATTCGGGGCTAAGGGTGATCTTACCCATCGCAAACTGATACCAGCCTTATACAACCTGTTTATCGCCGGACATCTTCCTTCCGTCTTCGCCATCTTCTGTGTTGATTTTCTCGATGTGCGCGAAGAGGAATACAAGAAGGACCTGCTCGGTGGTGTGGATGAGTTTAGCCGCACGGGTAAGGCAGAGGAAAAGAAATGGAAAGAATTTGCAGACAGACTGAATTATATCCCGGGTGATTTTTTAAAAACCGATACCTTTCTCCGCCTCCGGGAGAAAACTGGATGCTTTCGATAAACAGAATAAACAGCGGGGAACGCGGTTGTTTTATTATGCCGTGGCGCCGCGTTTTATAGAAGTGATTTCCGATTCCCTGTATAAATTAAAACTTTGTCATCAGGTAAAAAAGGACCGCATTGTGGTTGAAAAACCATTCGGCACCGACCTGGAATCTTCCAAAAGACTCAATCGTTTTTTAGGCCGGCGCTTTGACGAAACCCAGATTTACCGGATTGATCATTACCTGGGTAAGGAAACGGTTCAGAATATCCTCGCTTTCCGATTTGCCAATTATGTTTTTGAACCACTCTGGAATCAACAGTACATCGATTTCGTTCAGATCAGTGTGGCGGAAGAAGTGGGGGTCGGTAAAAGAGGCGGATACTATGACAGCAGCGGCGCACTGCGGGATATGATTCAGAATCATCTGCTGCAACTGATGTGTATTGTAGCTATGGAATGTCCGGCTGCTTATAAGGCAGAACTGATCCGCAATGAAAAGACCCGGCTAATGAAAAGTGTACGAATCTATTCTCCGGCTGATGTTTTTAAAAATGTGGTCCGGGCACAATACACGGCGGGTGAGGTTGAAGGAGAATCCAGGCCGGCCTATCGGAACGAGGATCAGGTGCCCTCGGGATCCAATACAGAAACTTTTGTAGCTGCTAAATTCTTCATTGACAACCGCCGGTGGAAGGGTGTGCCTTTTTTCCTGGGCACGGGAAAGGCGCTTCCCAAACAAACCTCAGTGATTGTGGTTCAGTTCAAGGATTCACCCCATAAAATTTTCAAAGACGATCTGGTTCCGAATCGACTGATCATCAGTATTCAGCCCGAACTGGAAATCTGTCTGCTTTTTGAAAGCAAGGTTCCCGGACTGGAAATGAAACTCCAGGCGGTCGAAATGGATTTCACCTACCAGGAAAATTATAGCCAAAGCCTTCCGGAAGCCTATGAGGCCCTGCTGCTGGATGTGTTGGAAGGAGATGCTACTTTATTTATGCGCGCCGACCAGGTAGATGCGGCCTGGAAAGTGGTGATGCCGATTCTCAACGCCTGGAAAAAATCCCCGACGAAAAAACTGCATTTTTATGAGGCGGGCACCTGGGGACCGACAGCGGCCCGTGACCTGGTGAAACCTTATGCAGAGCATTGGTATCAACTGCCGGTCAGAAAAAAATTGTAAACGTTTACAAATGGAGTATATCGAAAAGCAGGGAATTTATTTAATGGGACTCGCACTGAAGAAGAAAACAACCAACGAGAATGGACAGTCCGGCATTGACTGCGGAAACCACTGGCAGGAATTTGAAAGAAAAAATGTTCCTGAACTGGTTAGTGAAAAACTGGGTAGCGAAATTTATGCGGTGTACTATGAATACGAAGGAGATCATACCAGGCCCTATTCCTATTTTATAGGATGTCCGGTTCCGGAAAATACAAAGGCAGCGGAAGGTCTGGACATATTGCATATTCCCCCGGCGAATTATCAGCTGATCGAAGCAAAAGGAAAAATGCCGGATTGTGTGATAGCAGCCTGGCAGCAGATATGGAAAGACCGTACACCCCGGGCGTACCGCTACGACTTTGAAGTGTATGACAGCCTGAATTTCGATTGGCAAAACGTAAAAGTGAATATCTTTCTTTCAGTAAAATAGCACCTATGCATCCCCTTTTGGAATCGGTTTTTGAAACCAGGAAATTTACGAATAGCAATGGCGGGGTGATTGATATCCATTCGGAGACCTCCCGGGATCAGTGTCTGTTTCTACAGCAGATTATTGAGAGCAATGGATTTACTTCTTCGATTGAAGTCGGGTTCGCTTTTGGAATGTCAACCCTGGCCATCACGGAAGCCGTAGTTAAGAACGGAGGCAGTCATGTGGTGATTGACAATATCCAGAACAGTTACTGGGGCGGTAACGGCGTAAGTCTGATGGATCAGGCGGGCTACCAGGGAAAATATGAATTTATCGAAGCGAATTCATCCCTGGTTCTATCGGAACTTGCCGCGAAGGGCAAACATTTCCAGTTCGGATACATCGATACCACCAAACTGTTCGATTGTCTCATGGTCGATTTTTTCTTTATCGATATGATGTTGGAACCGGGCGGTATCATTGTATTTGATGATGTAAGCTTTCCCGCCATCCGGAAATTACTACGGTATCTTTCCCAGTTGCCGCATTATAAAGTGTACGGCCAGCAACCCGCGAATGCTCCCCAAAAACGGCTGAGACCTAGAATCGCACGCCTGTTAAGGCGGATGAGCAATGCCAAATCTTTTTTAAAAGAGGAGATCACCAATACAGATACCGCCCTGGGTATTAACACGCATTGCGTGGCCCTGCAAAAAATAAGCGAGGATAAACGGAACTATGACTGGTACACGCCCTTTTAATTAGTCCGTCTTTTTACTGTAATTTTTTGAAATCATGTATTCTGAAGGCGTCATACCAAACTGCTTCAGGAAACTTCTTCCAAAATTGGATTGGGAATTATATCCCACGATAATGGCGACTTCATAAATTTTATAATCCGTATGGGCGAGTAGTTCAGCCGCTTTTTTCAGGCGGGTGAGGTTTATCAGTTCGTTTGCGGTAAGGTTGGAAATGGATTTGATTTTCCGGTACAGGGTTGGCTTGCTCATATTCATGATATTCGCCAGTTTGTCCACGTCCAGGTTTTCATCTTCGAGGTTGGCATTGATTACTTCGTGCAGTTTTTCAAGAAAGAGTTCATCTGCTTTGGAATGTGCGATGCTTTTAATATGCACCAGGGGGGAGTTGGCATAAAACTCTTTTATCTTATTTCTGTTTTCCAGCAGGTTGGCAATCTGCACATTCAGGTGTTCGGGAGAAAAGGGTTTTTCGATATACGCATCAGCACCCAGTTCGAGACCTTCAATTTTTGACTGCAGGGAATTTTTTGCGGTGAGCAGGATCACGGGGATGTGATTGAATTCAAATCCGGTCTTGATGGCCTTGCACAATTCAAACCCGTCCATCACATCCATCATCACATCCGTTACCACCAGTTGAATGGATTCGGTATGAAGTATCTCTAATGCCTGGGCTCCGTTGCTCGCTTTTAAAACCTGGTAGTTTTCGCTCAGGTGGTCCGCGATAAATTCAAGCATTTCTTCATTGTCCTCTACGAGTAAAATAGCTGTTTTCATAAGCAGTTCAGTGCGCATTAACCAGGAGCATTCGTTATTTGGAAGTTAATTCAATTTTCGGGATTAAAGGGCAGGCTCAGGACAAAAACATTAAAATTGTTTTCGGGTTCTTTGATTAACAGTAAACCCTTATGCAATTGTACGAGTGACTTGCTCAAAGCCAGTCCTATACCGGTTCCCCGGTGTTTATTGGTTTCCTTAAGGCGTATGAACGGTTCAAAAATTTTCTCACGCATTTCGAAAGGGATCAGGAATCCGTCGTTCCGGAATTCAATCGTAAAAAATTGATCAGAATCAACAAAAGGAATCAATGAAACGGACACTTCTTTTTCGGCATATTTGATGGCATTGCTGAAAAGGTTGTTCATGATTTTATTAAAAGCGTCCAGGTCAATGGCAGCATACAGGGTATTCTGCGGTAGACTGAGTGTGAATGGACAGGTTTTTCTGTTCAGCCAGTGACTTAAAACTGGAAAATATCTCTTCCATCAGTTCACTGATATTGGCGGTGGTGAAATTGAGGCTGAATCCCTGTTATTTCGGCCTGACGGAAATCCAGCAGCTGACCGGTCAGGTCAATCAGTCGATTGGTATTCCGCTCCATGATCCGGAGATTATTCTTTATGTCCGGCGTATCATCCGATTTTTTCATCACTTTTTCCAATGGTCCGCGAATCAGGGTAAGCGGGGTTCTGATTTCATGGGCCACATTGGTGAAGAAATCGATCTTGGCATGAAAAATTTCTTTTTCTTTTTCATTCGCCAGCAACTCAAACCGTCGCTTGTTTTTTTCTGAAGCAGTTTTATGATAATACCAAACGATAAGGGAGATCAGACAGAGACCCATAAAAATATAACCGGCAAAGGCATAGTTACTGGCCCACCAGGGTGGAAGGATCAGGATGGTCAGTTTACTTTCCTGGCCTTTCCAGATTCCGCTGCTGTTGGAGGCTTTCACTTTAAACAGATAGGTTCCGGTGGGCAGATGGGTAAAATAAGCCGTCCGGTTTCTTTTGATGATAGGTCCAGTTTTTATCCAGTCCTTCCATCTTGTACGCATATTCGGTCATATCCGGTGCGGTATAATTTAATGCCGCGAAGCCGATATTCACGGTGGACTGGTCATAGTTCAGGGTAACCTTGTCAGTATAAGTAATAGATTTTTTCAGTGGGGAGCCTTTTTCGGAGATATTAAGTTCCTGGTTGAAAATCTGGAAGCTGGTAATATAAACGGGCGGAATAAACTCATTCTTCCTGATTTCTTCGGGTTTAAAACTGATCAGACCTTTTACACTGCCGAAATACATTCTTCCGGAGGAATCCTTATAGGCGGAATTGAAATTGAACTGGTCATTCAGGATCCCGTTGATGGTGGTATAGTTGATCAGGCTTTCCTTTTCGGGATTAAAACAGACCAAACCTTTCGAAGTGGTAATCCAGAGGTTGTTTTTATCGTCTTCCAGCAGGCTTAAAATAAAATTACTGGGGAAACCGGCTGGTATAGGTTTTAAAATTATTGGTTTTCCGGTTGTATCGGGAGAGCCCGCCTTCAGTTGCAAACCAGAGGTTTTTGTGACTGTCCTCGAAAATGCTGTTGACGCGGTTGCTGCTGATACTTTTATTATCAGCGGGATCATAGAGGTAATTCCGGACTTCTTTGGTAGTCTGATTGTAAGAACGCAATCCGTTTCCATAGGTGGCGGCCCAGAGTGGTTCCCGATTCGTCTTCCAACAGGCAGGTATACCAGTTATGCAGCGGAAACGGGTCCAGAAGCGAAAAACCGTCGGTTTGACGGTTATAAATATAAGCGCCTATGGTGGTGCCCAGCATGATCTCCCCCTTTCTTATTCCGGGTGATCCAGTAGATAAAATTGCTTTTCAGGTCACTGATCGCCCGGACCAGCCGCATAGTGCCGGATGATTTTACCGGTTTTGATATTCATGATATCCAGGCCATGCTCAAAGGTTCCGATCCAGAGTTCATCTTCGTTGATCAGTAATCCATGAATATTCGAATAGGAGATGCTTCCCTTTTTGCCGGTTGGCCGGTAATGCGTAAAAATTCCGGTGGCTGTATCGAATTTATTTAAACCGGCATCCTCCGTGCCGATCCATATTTTACCGTATTTATCCTGGTGTATCTCGCGGATAACATTTCCACTCAGCGAATTCTCATTGGTAACCGGGAAATATTTTTTAAACGGGGTATAGGGTTTCGGATAATAATTCATCCCGCCGAAATAAGTACTTGCCCAGATCCCCCCTTCCTTGTCTTTACAGAATGAATACACTGCATTATCTGAGATCGAATAGGGATCGTTGTATTTTTTCTGCAGATTTGTGATTTCCCGGTTGGATAAATTATAAATAAAAATGCCGGATTCGGTTGCAATCCAGATTTCGTTCTCAGAGGTCTGCAGAAAATTTCTGACAAACAGTTCCATTTTTTCCGGATTGTACGGTAATGATGTCTTCGTAATCTGACGTATGCGTATCGAATATTTTAGCGCCCTGAGTGCCGGTTCCCACCAGGATATATCCCTGGGTTGTGGCATAAATATTTTCGATCCAGAAGGAATTGGTCCGGCTGGAATGGGCAAATACATTATAAGAAGCAAAGGAATCGGTCGCCGGAATATATTTTTTCAACAGTCCCTGATCCGAAGATGCCCATAAGGCGCCATCTGCCGCAGTACAGATCGAAGTCGTCTGAAAATAACGCTCGATGGGATAAGATTCCAGTTGTTTGTTCTTATCATACTGGGTTAAAGTAAAACCCAGGATGAACCAGATCCTGCCCTCGCCGTCCATCGTAATGCTCCGGACGGGGCTGTTTAAAGTACCTTTTAACAGGTTGAAATTTTCCGTGGTTTCATTATAACTATACAAACCATTTTCAGTTCCCACCCAGAGTAGCCCTGTTTATCTTCATAAATGCAATGGATGAAATTATTTCCGATGCTTTGTGAATCGGTACTGTTATTCCGGAATATTTTAAAGGTATAACCGTCGAAACGGTTCAGGCCATCCTTGGTTCCAAACCATAAAAAACCCTTTTTATCCTGCAGACTGCAGATAACAGCATTGTTTGAAAGTCCGTTTTCCACCTGGTAGTGCCTGAAATAATAGGACTGGCCGAATCCTTTATTTTGAATGCATAACAGAAAGGCAAGTATGTATATCCTATAGTTCATTTCATTCCGGCACCCGGTTTATCATCCGGGGAATCGTAATTAAAGTTAATTCAGTAAGTGTAAGACTACTTAAATTTTCAACAATAAGGGAATATTGATAGTTTTTGTAGAAAAGATGATATAAAATGTAGATATGTTTGAAATTATTAGTTTCACATTTATGGTGTATAAGTAAGTAACACCTTAAATCTAACAGTATGAGATTGCTTAGCCAAAGGCCCTTTGCAAGGGGTTTCCTCGTTATGCTTTTCTGTATAACGCTTCAGTCCTTTAACATCTTAATGGCTCAGTCTCCGGTAACCACCGGGATGGTAAGAGATGCGGACGGCAAACCTGTGGCCGGTGCTACCATCAATAAAAACGGAACTACCGTAACTACGGTCTCTAAGGAAGATGGAAGTTTCAGTATCGATGCCACTACCGGGGATGAGTTGAATATCTCCTTTGTGGGTTATGCAAAACTACCGGGTAAAAGTTGGCGGTAGTCATATGGTAAATGTTCAGCTGACTGCAAAAACAAATGACCTGAACGATGTGGTGGTGGTGGGTTATGGAAGCCAGAAGAAAAAAGACCTGACCGGATCCGTGGCGGTGGTGAATGTGGCCAATGCGAAAAAAACCATCTCTTATGATGTAGCAAAAATATTGCAGGGTCAGGCGGCCGGTGTGGAAGTGCAGGGTTCGGGCGAACCAGGTGGTTATGTGAATGTCAAGATCAGGGGTATTACCACATTTGAGAATAACTGCTCCGCTTTACGTAATTGACGGGGTGCTGGTGGACCAGCCCTTTGATTTTTCCGTGGATGATATTGAAACCATACAGATCCTGAAAGACGCTTCAGCGGGTGCGATCTTTGGTGCACGGGGTGCGACCGGGGTCGTGATCATCACCACCAAAAAAGGTGCGGCCGGCGCTTTAAAAATAAATTTCAACACTTTATATGGCTGGCAGAATATCACGAAGAAAATTCCGCTGACCAGCCGCGCGGATTACCAGAAAATTACCAGTGCCGCAGAAACCAATGCCGGTCTTGCAGTCGCTCCCGGAAATGATCCCACCAATCCGGCCTATATCAGCAATGTAAATACCGACTGGCAGAGCGAAGATTTCAAAACCGGAAATATCACAGACAATAGCATCCGGCTTTCAGGCGGCGGTGAAAATACCAGCTTTAATGTGGGACTGGATTATTTCGGTCAGACCTCCACACTGGCCGGTCCGCAGGATTATAAAAGATATTCTGCAAATGCTAATGTGCAGGGACAGAAGGGGATTTTCAGTTTTGGCGCCAAGCTTGCCTATACCTATTCCCATAAAGTAAACAACACGTATCCGCACCTGCATCCCAATGTAGGGAATGCGGTTACCAATTTACTCATTGATATTCCTACAATGCCCGTTTATGATACCACCCGGGAAGGCGGATTATGGCGGAACGGACAATGTGATTCAAAAAGCCATCTGTATCAATCCGATCGGTATGAATAACCTGATTACGGATTACAGTAACCGGAGCCGGCTGCTGGCCAATGCCTGGGGTCAGATACAGATCGTTAAAGGCCTGAATTATAAACTCAGTGCGAGCTATGATAACCTGGACTATACAAACTTTTATTTCGAACCTACTTATGATCTGGGCTGGTACTACACAAACAATATCGCGTACATGTCCCAGCAAACGGGCAATAACCACACCTATATCATTGACAATACCCTGGATTACCAGTTGAAATTCGGGAAAAGTACCCTGGGTGCCTTAGCCGGAATTACCTACCAGGAAACGGACCTGTCCCAGACCACGGGTTCTGCGCAGGGATTCACCAAACCATATTTTTATACGTTCAATGCGGCCAGCAGCGCCTATCCCAAATCGCTCTCAGAGAACCTGTCAACGCTTACGATCGCTTCTTTTATCGGAAGACTGAATTACAATTATGACGGCCGTTACCTGCTGACCGTTAATTTCAGAAGAGACGGTTCATCCAATTTCAGCCCGGCATACCGATATGGTAATTTTGGTTCCATTGCCGGTGCCTGGATAATCTCGAGTGAAAAATTTATGGAGCTTCCGAAATTTTTCAACTTCCTGAAGCTGCGTGGCGGGTACGGTACACTCGGAAACCAGAATATCGGAAGTTATCTCTACCAGCCCGTGGTCAATTCCAATGCATCGTATTTGTTTGGAACCACACCGGTACTGGCACCGGGTACCACATCCACAGCGGTGGTGGACAGCAAGATCAAATGGGAATCCAAAGTAACTTCCAATGTAGCACTGGATATGGCTATGTTTGACAACAAGCTTTCCTTTACAGTAGAATGGTATTCCAATAAATCAAATGACCTGCTTGCTCCTATTCCGATCCCATTATCCGTTGGATCAACCGGTGGAGCAACTCCCAACTCTGTTAGTTACCAACGCCGCTTCTATTAAAAACGAAGGGTTTGAATTTACTGTGGGATACAGAAACAATATCGGTGAAGTGAACTATAATATCAGCGCCAATGCCAGCACCCTGAAAAATACGGTTACCTGCACTGGGAGGATCCAACAACCCCATTTACGGTATAGGAAGTAAAACAGCCATCGGCCATTCAACAGGTGAATTGTTTGGATTTGTAACGGAAGGATTATTCCAAGAGCCAGGATGATATTGACAAACATGCCCTGCAGACCGGTGCTGCTCCCGGCGATGTGAAATTCAAGAATACGAATAGCGACAATGTCATCACAGATGACGACCGGGTTTACCTGGGTTCGGCGATTCCCACTTTTTATTATGGATTTAATGTGGATTTGAACTATAAGAATTTTGATTTTTCATTCTTCTTCCAGGGCAGCGGTGGTAATAAAGTATTTAACGGGGTATATGCTTCCCTGATGGCCGGTCAGTATACCAATCATTCTGTGGATGAACTCAATTACTGGACGCCGACGAATACCAATACCAATGTTCCCCGGCCGGTTATTTATGATCCGAACGGCAATGGCAGATTCTCAGATCGTTTTGTGGAAAGTGGTAATTACATGAAGCTCCAGAACCTGGTAATTGGATACAGTTTATCAAATAAAACACTGAACAATGTAAAATTCATTAAAAACCTGCGGATATATGCTTCCGGACAAAACCTGCTCACCTTCAGCAATTACAAAGGGTATGATCCGGATTTTATCAGCGACGGATTATTTTCAAGAGGGTACGACTATGGTTCATTTCCTAACCCCCGCACCGTCCTGGTTGGTTTACAGGTCGGATTTTAATAATCATGTTTAAAAAAAACGATATGCGAAATAATAAATACCTGCAGATACTGATCCTTACTTCGATCGCATTGTTTTCAAACAGCTGCAGCAAGCAATTGGAACAGGTAAATCCAAATCAGCAGACGTCTGCTTCTTTCTGGCTGGATGAAAATGATGCCATCAAAGGTATCAATGCCGCCTATTCCACTTTAATCGAAGACGGAACCTTCATGCGTATGACACCGGCATTAACAGATGCCCGGGGGGATGATGTACACAGCAACAGTCCCTGGCCCGTACTCGGGAACATGGGAAGGTTTTCCCTGGGAACCGGTGATCCCGGTGGTTACGGATGGGCTTTCAGTGATTATTATGAAGGCGTAAACCGGGCCAACCAGGTGCTGGATAATGTTCCAAACATCGTAATGGATACTGACTTGAAAAACAGGATCCTGGGGCAGGCCTATTTTCTGAGGGGATTATATTTCTTTTACCTCGTGGATCTTTTCAACAATGTGGCCCTACCGCTGCATGCAGCAACTACGCCCGCTGATTTTTTTGTTCCACAGTCTCCTGCGGCAGACGGATGGAATCAGGTGATTGCTGATTTTACACAGGCCGTGAGCCTCCTGCCGGTTTCCTATGCCAATGTCACCGGTCTGGATAACGGAAATGTGGGCAGGGCAACCAAGGGAGCTGCCATGGCCTACCTGGGTAAGGCGCTGTTATTCAACAAAAAATTTGCGGAAGCCGCAGACCAGTTCAAAGCTGTAATAGATTTAGATGAATACAGTCTGGTACCGAACTACGCCGATAATTTTGCAGAGAACACAACAAATAACAGTGAATCCATTTTTGAAGTACAGTTTTCACGAAACGTAGGCGGATCGGATGCTTCCTGGGGTGGTGAACCACAACCGGGCTGGGGCAAAACGGAAGGAAGGGCCGTTACTTATGGTGCCCGGGATTTGGATTTACAGATATTCAGCCCACACTTTCTTCCCTGGCAGAATTCCAGACTGAAAAAGACGCGGCCGGAAATGATGATCCCCGCCTGGATGTAACCATGTTTCATAACAAACCCGGACTGAAATTATACGGACAACTTTTCTCCGCAGTGTATGCGAACAGTCCGAATGATTTAAATGATGTATTTACGGCGAAATATGAAAATGGCGGCGGTGCGTATCCCGACGAATTTTCCCTGATCTGGCGTTCGGCCATTAATCAGCGGCTCATGCGCTATGCAGATGTATTGCTGATGTATGCAGAATGCCTGAATGAAATGGGTCAGACCACAGATGCCTATCCCTATATTCAGCAGGTGAGATCAAGAGTAGGACATGAAGGACCTGGCCGTGGTTCATCCCAATATGACACAACAGGAAATGCGGGACCAGCTTGCCCATGAAAGATATCTGGAGTTTAGTTTTGAAGGACATCGCTTTGATGATATACATCGCTGGGGCTGGCTGAATGATCCGGCAAAACTGGCGGATCTGAAAGTGAGGGATCCGGAGTTTGTAAATTTTGTTCCCGGAAGAGAATTTTATCCAATACCACAGAGTGAAATAGATAATAATCCGGGCTTTGTTCAAAATAATCCGTTATTGATGGGGCCTTTAATTTCAAGTGGGGTTGTCTATGTATTACACATCTGTGCGGAAGAATAATGGTTTAAGTTTAGCATATAGCAATGAAAAGGGAGTTGGTTTTTACCAATTCCCTTCGTTTTACCCTGTTAAACCCGGAGCCCGTGAAAAATGATGGCCAATTCGTTTTTCGAATAACGGCTGGATGGTTTTAACCTGCCTGGTATTTTCCGCCTGCAGTAAAAGTTCTTCCACGGGAAATCCGCCGCCAACGGATACCACCACACCGCCTCCAAAACAATTTGATATTAATTCCATCCATGATACCTATGCCGACGTTGCTCCCTTTGCCTATTATCAAAAATGGGCTTCTTATAACGTGCATGATCCGTCCATTAAAAAAATAGGCAGTTACTATTATTGTTATAGCACCGATGTGGGGTATGGTACTGCAGTTCCGCCGGGAATACAAATCAGAAAATCAAAGGACCTGGTAGAATGGCAATTTGTAGGCTGGGTATTTTCCGGTTTGCCTGCACAGGCTTCGCAGTACATCACCACCAGCGGTGGTACTCCGAATAATGCATTGTGGGCGCCTTATATTATTCAGGTGGGAACGGAACTGAGACTATATTATTCCCTGAGTTCCAATACCTGCAAACTGAGTGCGATCGGGCTGGCAACGGCAACGAATCCCGAAGGACCCTGGACAGACAAAGGTGTTGTGATCACTTCAAACTGTTCTGCCCCGATGACCAATGCCATTGATCCTACCGTGGTGATCACCACGCAGGGCGAACACTGGATGTATTATGGTTCGGCCTACGATGGTATTTATGTGATTAAATTAAATCCTGCCGACGGTATGGTGCTGAATTCCGGTGATGTCGGAAAAAGAATTGCAAACCGCGGATTTACCAATGGCGTCTATAATGGAAATATTGAAGGATCAGAAATTATTTACAACAGCCAGCTGAATAAATATTATTTATTCATCGCCTACGACTGGCTGGAAACGAAATACAATGTGCGGGTGGCAAAGGGCGACAAACCGGACGGACCATTTTATGATTATACCGGGCAGGATATCAATACGGATGTGGATCATATTCCCATGATTATCGCTCCTTACCAGTTCAGCGGACATGGAGGCTGGCAGGGTACTTCGCATTGCACGGTGTTCGATGACGGCAGTCAGCATTATTTTATCGCACACCAGGGAAGACCCGGCGTAAATAAATATTATATGGACCTGCATGTGCGAAAACTTTTCTGGACAGCAGACGGATGGCCCGTTGCCTCGCCGGAGAGATATGCCTGGGAAGATGAAACGCTGGTGAAACAGGATAGTCTGATCGGGAACTGGGAGCAGATCGACCTGGGGTATAAGGTGGTGCCGGGATACGCGAACGAACAGGTGTCACCTGATTTTCAGGTTTCCGTTCCGCTCACGATTGCAGCAGACTGTCACCTTCAATGGCAGCAGTTCAAATACCTGGACCTATTCGGCTCCCTGGTTAACCCTGAACTGGAATGGATCAGAAACGGATAAATTATTTGTTCAATCCGGAAGAGATTGGGAAAATAAAAAAAATACGATCATTTTTACTGGCTTGAACAATAGCGGCACGGCGGTTTGGGGAAAGAAAAAATAACGGATAGCCTAAGCGGAGCCGCAGTGCCTTAAATCATAGCTTTAAAAATGATCCTGTCGTGAAAGACAGCCTGAAATATGCCATTTTTTATTTAATGACCATTACGATGATGGCCTGCCACCATACGGATAATAACAACAGGGGTTTCATTTTTCCTTGTTAAGCAAGGGAGAAACAAATATCGATTTCAATAACCAGCTCACGGAGAATGATTCGGTAAATTTTTTTACGAATGAATACATGTATATCGGATCCGGGAGTAGGGGTCGGCGATTTTAATAACGATGGTTTGCAGGATATTTATTTCTGCGGGAGCCAGGTCAGCAGCAAACTATACCTCAATAAAGGAAATTTTCAATTCAAGGATATTACCGCAGCAAGCAGGTGTTGGCACAACGGCCTGGTGTACCGGCGTAAGTGTGATGGATATCAACAATGATGGCCTGATGGATATCTATGTTTGTGTTTCCGGATCCCATGACCCGGAAAAAAGAAAAAACCTGCTGTTCATCAACCAGGGCCTGAACAAGGAAGGCTTGCCCTTTTTAAAGAAGAAGCCGCAGAATATGGTCTCGCGGATACCGGATTTTCCACCCAGGCCGTATTTTTTGATTATGACCGGGATGGCCGCATGGATATGTATCTGCTGAATCATCGCTTATATCATGAACGCCCGAATGATATTGTCCCAAAAGATACCAGCGGAAATTCACCTGCGGCGGACAAGTTATATCGTAATGAAGGCATTCCGCCCGGAGGATCACATCCGTATTTTAAAGATGTATCCATAGCAGCCGGGATTAAAGAAGATGGATATGGTCTGGGTGTAGTGGTATCCGATTTCAACAACGATGGCTGGCCCGATATCTATGTAGCCAATGATTATATCGGCAATGACTTGTTATGGCTGAATAATCAAAACGGAACTTTTACCAACCGGATTGCGCAGGCCATAAAACATCAGAGTTATAACAGCATGGGTGCAGATGCGGCCGATATCAATAACGACGGATTGCCCGATCTGGCGGTGCTGGACATGATGCCCGAAAAGAACAGCGGAAAAAACAAATGTTTGCGGGCGAAACGCCGGAACGATATGATGTGGAAAGAAGACTGGGATTTGAACCGGAATTTTCCAGAAATATGCTGCAGCTGAATCAGGGCACAAGGGACCTGCAGGGTGTAGGCGTTCCTTTTTTCAGTGAGATCGGACAACTGGCGGGAATTTCCGAAACGGACTGGAGCTGGAGCTGTGCTGCTGGCCGACCTGGATAATGACGGCTGGAAGGATATGTATATCACCAATGGCCTGGGCAAGGACCTGACCAATAATGATTTTCTTTTTTATAAGCAGTCTGTCTACAGTCAGGATTATCGCTTTGGCGGAAATAATAATTCCGGTAACCACCTGGACAAAGGACAGATTGAAACCTTACGCAAGGAGCTGGATAAATATGGCAGTCTTAAAATCAATAATTATTTATTTCGTAATAATCATGACCTGACGTTTATGGATGCCGGGGCAGCAGCGGGTATGAACACCCCTTCCGTTTCCCAGGGTGCTGTATATGCAGACCTGGATAATGATGGTGACCTGGATCTCATTGTCAATAATATGAACCAGGATGCTTTTGTCTGGAAAAACGATCTGAGGCAATCGCCCACGGACAGTCTGAATAATTTCCTTACCCTTCATCTGCTGGGAGACATAGCAAAATTTAAATGGATTTGGAGCGCGGATGGAATTGTATTCCGATGGCAGTGTACAAAGCCTGGAACAAAATCCGGTGCGGGGTTATACTTCTTCGGTAGATAACCGTCCGCATTTTGGATTGGGAAATATCAACGATGGTTGATTCTTTGAAAATTGTTTGGCCCGATCAGAAAGAGCAGGTTCTGCGAAATATTAAAGCAAATCAGTTCCTGGAAATAAAATATGCTGATGCGCAGGCCAATGCAGACATACAACTGCGAATCACGAAAAACCACTATTTATAGATGATCCCCGGCGAATTGGGATCGGGATTTAAACATCTGGAAACTCCATTTTTTGATTTTGGTTATCAGCGGCTTCTTCCACAGAAATTTTCACAGCTGGGACCGGCCCTCGCCGTAGGCGATGTAAACGGAGACGGTCTGGAAGACTTTTATATCGGAGGAGCCGCCGGTCAGTCGGGAAAATTATTTATCCAAAACAGGTCCGGTGGTTTCTCCTCCCGGAACCTGGTTGGCACACCGTCTTTTGATGAGGATGTAAGTGCTGTTTTTTTTGATGCAGATGGAGATAAGGATGCTGACCTTTTAGTAGTGGGAGGCAGTTCGGAGTTCAGTGTTCATTCATTGGGGAACCGGCCAAGATTGTATAAGAATGATGGCAAAGGAAATTTTTCTTTGGATGAAAGCGCCATTCCCGCAGATATTCACGCCATTTCGCAATCGGTAGCTGTGGGTGATTTCAATGGAGATGGAATGATGGATCTTTTTATCGGTGGCCGTGTGGAACCCAATAACTATCCGGTTTCCCCCCGCAGTTATATTTTAGAAAACAAGGGTGGAAGATTTATAGATGTGACCAAAGAAGTCTGTCCGGGACTTACGACTGCCGGTATGATTACCGCTGCGGTATGGACCGATTTCAATAACGACGGTAAAACGGATCTCGTGATTTGCGGCGACCTGGAGCCCGTTCGGTTTTTTGAAAATCAGAATGGAAAACTGAAAGAGATAACGGATTCTACAGGATTAAAGGACAGTCTGGGTATGTGGAGGTCTTTGATAGCCGTGGATATTGACAAGGATGGGGACATGGATTTTGTAGCCGGTAATATGGGCCTGAACAATAAATACCATGTTAGCGCCACGCATCCTTTCGGATTGTTTGCAAAGGATTTTGACGGAAATGGAAAAATGGATCCGATCCCTTCTTACTATATAAAGAACGATCAGGGCGACTACGAATCCTTTCCCGCCATGGATCTGAACCAGCTGGCCCAGCATATGCCGGCGGTAAAAAAGAAATATTTACTGCACGCGGATTTTTCCGGTGTAACGATGAAAAAATTCCTGGAGGATATGGGCAATCGCGATATGACCGTATTGAATTGTAATACCACCGCTTCTGTCTGGATCGAGAACAAGGGTCATGGCCATTTTGAAATGCATCCCCTGCCGGTGGAAGCACAGTTTGCTCCGGTGAATGCGATTCTGGCGAAGGACCTGGATGGTGACGGGAATATTGATCTGCTGATCGGAGGAAATGAATACCAGACTGAGGTATCCACCGGAAGATATGATGCTTCCTATGGACTAATGCTAAAGGGCAATGGCAAGGGAAAATTCCTGCCTGTGAAACCGGTTGTATCCGGACTGATACTGGATGGAGATGTAAAAAATATGAGAATCATTAAAGCCGCAACCATGCAGGAATTCCTGCTGGCCGCTGTAAATAATGATTCCCTGAAATGTTTCAGAATAAATAAAAACTAATCCGGAAAACTTTTTGAATAAGGAATTGAGGAAATCATATCAACAGATTAAAAACAACCATGTGAAAAAAATCTATTTTATAACGGGCATTTTGTTTTTGCTAAGCGGATCAGGAGCTGTGGCCCAGCGGGAAAACAACCTGGTGGTGCAGGTAAATAAAATCATTGCCCCGGTACAGACCACCATGTGGGGAATTTTTTTTGAAGACATCAATATGGGTGCCGACGGCGGAATTTATGCCGAGCTGGTCAAGAACCGTTCATTTGAATTCTACAAGCCGATGATGGGCTGGACGGTGAGTGGAAAAAAACTGCGGGAAGGAGATGTGCTGGTGGTGAACCGGAAGGAACTCAATGAAGCAAATAAACGCTATATCCGGGTCACGGTTAACCAGGCCATGCAGGGCGACCTGTACATGATCAATGAGGGATTTCGTGGCATGGGGATTAAAAAAAATCTGCCCTACCATTTTTCTTATATGTACAAACAGGCGGCCGGGGTGAAAATGCATATTGTACTGGTAGACAGTACCGGTGCAAAACTCAGCGATGAGGTGCTTATTACTCCTAAGTCCGGTGGAACGGAATGGACAAAAGATTCTGTAAGTTTTACAGCCAGCACCACGGCACTGAAAGGCAAACTGATGATCTGGTTTGAAGGCAATGGCCAGATCGACCTGGATATGATTTCACTTTTTCCGTCAGATACCTGGAAAAACCGGCCCGGAGGTATGCGTGCGGATATGATCCAGATGCTGGCCGATATGAAACCCGGATTTATTCGGTTTCCCGGTGGATGTATTGTAGAAGGATTTGACCTCACCCAGCGGTACCAATGGAAAAAAACAATCGGTCCGGTAGAAGACCGGCAGCTCATCATCAACCGGTGGAATTTTGAAATGCCCAAAAGACAGGCACCGGATTATTTTCAAACCTTCGGTGTTGGATTTTTTGAATATTTCCAGCTGGCAGAAGATATCGGTGCAGAACCCCTGCCCATCCTCAATTGCGGCATGGCCTGCCAGTTCAATTCTGCCGAAGTGGTGGAACTGAATGAACTGGATCCCTATATTCAGGATGCACTGGACCTGATCGAATTTGCCAATGGAGCCGCCACCACCAAATGGGGTAAGGTGCGTGCCGACCTGGGTCACCCCGGCTCCTTTCCATTTAAAAATGATGGGCGTGGGAAATGAGAACTGGGGACCGCAGTATCTCGAAAGACTGAAATTATTTACGCAGGCCATCAAAGCAAAATATCCTGATTTTAAAATCGTAAACAGTTCGGGAACCGATCCAAACGGTGAACGTTTTGATTACCTGAACACCCGCCTGCGGGATATGAACGCGGATATTATTGATGAACATTATTATCGCCGCCCCGAATGGTTTTTTGCGAATGCCAGGAGATACGATAAGTATCCGAGGAACGGTACAAAAATATTCTGCGGGGAATATGCCGCGCAAAGCGATAAGACCACCAGCATAACCAATAACAATAACTGGCTGACGGCCCTGAGCGAAGCCGCTTTTATGACCGGACTGGAACGAAATGCAGATGTGGTGAGTATGGCATCCTATGCGCCTTTGTTTGCGCATGTGGACGGATGGCAATGGACACCGGATCTGATATGGGTGAATAATCTGCATGCTTATGGTACCGCTGATTATTATGTGCAGCAGTTGTATTCCAGGAATAAAGGCAGCCAGGTGGTTTCCATTACATTAAAGGATGATGTGGTGGCCGGTCAGGATAGTTTATATGCAACGGCCAGTATTGATACCGTTACAAAAGAACTGATATTGAAAATCGTGAATGGTTCCGGAACAGAACAGGCTTCTGTTTTAACGCTCGAAGGCATAAAAAAAATAGCCCCGGATGCGAAACAAATTGTATTGCAGAGCAATAACCTGAATGCAGAAAATTCAATTGAACAACCCCTGCTGATCTCACCAAAGGAATCGGATATCGTGATTAAAAATAAAAAATTCACCTATCGTTCGGCACCCTATTCTTTTAATATCATTAAGATAAAGATGTTATAGCCGTAGGTGAATAATTAAACTTTTTTTATGAAGGCTTTACTTATCCTGTTGCTGCTGATACAAACCCTGGTGCTGAGGTCACAGAATTTCGGCGATACCGTGGGAAAGATCACGCCTACCCGTCAGACCATTGTACACGATCCGGTTATCATCCGGCAGGGGGATGTCTATTATATTTTCTGTACCGGAATGGGCATTTCGGTTTTTTCTTCAAAGGACATGAAACAGTGGAAAAAAGAAAAACCGGTTTTTGCAAAGGTCCCTGACTGGATTGCACCTGTTTTACCTGGTTTTAAAGGACATGTATGGGCACCGGATATCAGTTATCATAACGGAAAATATTATCTCTACTATGCTGTTTCAGCATTTGGTAAAAACACTTCCTGTATTGGCCTGGCAACCAATAAAACGCTGGACCCGGGCTCACCGGATTTTAAATGGGAAGACAAAGGCATGGTGATTCAGTCGGTTCCCGGCCGCGATATGTGGAATGCCATTGATCCAAACGAAATCGATGATGAAGCCGGCAATCACTGGCTTGCTTTTGGATCTTTCTGGAATGGTATCAAACTGGTAAAACTAAATGATGACCTGAGTCGTGTGGCTGAACCCGAAACATGGCATACGATTGCGAGTCGCCCGCGGGATTCTGCCTTTGCAGATTCCCTGGCAGGAAATGCGGCCATTGAAGCGCCATTTATTTACAGGTATAATAATTACTACTACCTGTTTGTTTCCTGGGACTATTGTTGCAGGGCAGAAAAAAGTGATTATAAAGTTGTCGTGGGAAGAAGTAAGTCCATCGTGGGACCTTACCTGGATAAAAATGGTGTAGCGATGACGGTCAATGGCGGATCCGTGGTAGTGCAGGGAGATAACAGGGAATGGTTCGGAGCCGGACACAATGCCGTGGGTTCTTTCGATGGCACAAACTATATTGTTTTCCATGGCTATGACGCCCTGGATAAAGGGAAACCTAAATTAATTATCGATCACCTGGAATGGAATCCCGAAGGGTGGCCCGTAGCGAAAACATATTGATGACACTTCACAATAAAAGAATCAGTCCGGAGTGGGAGTCCGGACTGATCTCAAATTAATATTTACTAAGGCATCAGCACCTGATCGATTTTGTAAATCACACCATTACTGGCTACGATATTGGCTTTCGTAATATTTGACTTGGTCGCATTGGTTGTTCCTTTCACCGACCAGCCTCCGGTAGTGGAAATAGTCACCGTTCCGCCATTTACCGTTGCTGGTGTAGCACCATCCACCAGGTCAGAAGAAAATGTTCTGCCCCAAAGCGCATGATAGGTGAGAATGGGTGCCAGCACATTGGGTTCCACGGCATTGATGGCATCTATATTAGCATATCCCGCAGCCCGAAAGGCTTCGTTGGTAGGTGCGAATACGGTATAAATTCCTCCCGATGCCAGTATAGTGGCCAGATCCGTAGTACCCTGGCTCGCCCTGATGATGGCGGCGTTGAGGAAAGACAGGGAGGTATCTGCTGCTATGGTGTGCACCAGGTCTCCCGTTGGCGGTATCAGTACGCCTCCAATAGCATGAATAACTCCATTACTTGCAGCGATATCCGCCTGGGTAACCGGTACCCCATTTACGAAAACACCGCTCGCATTCTTCGTTACAAAAACCGAATCTCCGGTGGAAGTAAGCACCTTCGCATTCGGGCCTGCCGGCATATCGGCTGCCATCATCTTAGACGGAAGGGTATGATACGATACAATGGCTTTGAGATGATCAGCAGACATCGTATCAATGTCTGTTGACTGAATACCGGAAACATTAAAGGCCGAATCCGTCGGGCCAAATAGTGTATACGGACCGGTTCCGCTTAGTGTAGTTCCCATATCTGCTTTTACAATAGCTTTATTTAATATTGTAAAAGAGCTGTTTGCGGCAACCACATCAGTAATGGTCGTGCCGGCAGGTGGCGGTGTGGTGTTGGAGCTGGTACTTTTTTTACAACTCGCCACAATTAAACAAAACAGAATTCCCACGATTCCGGCTGTCACCGTTTTGTTCATAAAGGATGTTTTCATATTTAAAGATTTGCATGCATCAGCAAAATTGCTGTAATCATGCACCTGCATAAATGATGCTCATCGTACCTGGAAATAAAAAAACATTCGTTAATAAACATATTCATGACAATTTTATAAATAGGCGCAAAATATTTATCCAATTTTCGTAACAGGGGTGGTAAGATTTTCCACAATAAACTTTTACCGCCCCGATCTGTTAAAAAAACCATATTCTTTCAGACCGGCCCTTGGTTTGAAACAAGTGGTTGCACAGACCCCGTTTTTATTTCTTCAACGGAGAATAATTATCTTCAGTAAAATATCCCGCTTGAAATCAGGAGCGACAACACTACCGGCCATCACTATCCGAAGTGTTATCGCATCGCATACACGATGATATTGACGCCGAATTTTGTATTGTCTTCAGCCAGAAAACGTTTGTTCCTGAAATCATAGTCCCACTCACATCCATAATCCTTATTGCTGTACAATACACCGATTCGGCCATTGATCTCGATCGCTTTCAGGTAATCATGGATCAGATCATCCCCCCAGCCATTCAATTCAAACACGGTGGAAGGAGGGCCCTTCTCAAAATGGAAAAAAGACCGGTAGATCTCATGGGTTTTGGGAATCTTCTGCAGACAGCCGTCCCCGAATAATGAATTCATCTGGGCCTCGAAGGATCGGGCAAAGAGTCCGTCAATATCATGGTTGCAGTCATCGGCGAAAACAAATCCGCCATGCTCCACATATTTTTTGAAATGGTCGGCTTCCCGGGCATCAAACTGCACCAGCTTATGCCCGCTGATATAACAAAAGGGAGCACTGAATATTTCATCACTGTCCAGATCGATGATCCTTTCTACCGGATTCACCGGGATGGTGGTATATTCTATCAGCGAATTGAGCAGGTTAACCGGCATACGCTGATCCGTATCCCAGTCGCCGGACTTATACCTTAAACGGGTGAATACAAATTTGGATTTATCCATCTTTTAAAACCGGGATTTTAGCCATTCAGCTGGCTATTTAACCGTAATTACAGGATTTTAAAGATTATTCATCTTTTTATTCTAATTTCCTGATGATACAAGTTATGGCTAAGTTTCATTAAAATATAAAACCAGATTTTTGAATACTATACCAGCGGTAGATAACTTATTGGAAGGGATCGGCAAACTAAAAAAAGAAATCCGGAAACGTATTGTCGGGCAGGATGAAGTGCTGGAAGAAATTATGATCGCATTAATGGCCGGCGGCCATTGTCTGCTGGAAGGTGTGCCCGGACTGGCAAAAACCCTGATGGTAAAAACCATGTCGCAGGCCCTGGATCTTTCTTTCCGCCGGATACAGTTCACTCCGGATTTAATGCCCACCGATATTATCGGCACAGAAATACTGGAGGAAGATCACGCTACAGGAAGACGGTTTTTTAAATTTAATAAGGGACCGCTTTTTGCCAATATGATTCTGGCTGATGAAATTAACCGGACACCTCCCAAAACCCAGTCTGCCCTGCTGGAAGCCATGCAGGAATTTGAAGTTACCTATGGCGGACAAACCTATCCGCTCAATCCGCCATTTTTTATCCTGGCCACCCAAAACCCCATTGAGCAGGCAGGAACCTATCCGTTGCCGGAAGCCCAGCTGGACCGCTTTTTATTATATATCCGCATCGGTTATCCGACTGCGAAAGAAGAAAATGAAATTCTGAAAACGACAACGGGAACAGAAGAAAATACAATCCGTCCCGTACTGGGCCCCCAGGAAATTCTGACTTTACAGAAACTGGTGCGGGAAGTGAATGTAAGTGATGACCTAATTGAATACGTAAGCACCATGATCCGGGCAAGCCGCCCCGGTCCGGATTCAATTGCTCCTGTAAAACAATGGGTGAAATGGGGAGCCGGTCCGCGTGCCGGGCAAAGTCTGATCCTTACTGCCAAAGCGCGCGCACTATTCAAAGGGCGATATTCGGTACTCATGGAAGATATCCATGCGCTGGCGTTTCCCGTGCTAAGGCATCGCATCCTGCTCAATTTTAAAGCCGATGCCGAACAGGTAACGACGGACGTAATTACGGAGGCATTGATCAAAAATGTTGAGCGACCGCAAACCCGCATACGCTAACTATGAGCCGCTTACTGGATCCCAGAATTATATTATCGCTGAAGAATCTTCCGCTTGCAGCAAAAACAACCGTCGACGGATTCATGTCCGGGATTCATAAAACCCATACCCGGGGAGCGGATCTGGAATTTATGCAATACAGAAGTTATCAGCCCGGTGATGATCTCCGATGGCTGGACTGGAAAATGTACGGCAGGTCAGATCGTTTTTATATCAGGGAATCGGAAAAGGATGCCAGTATTTCCGTAAGAATTATGATTGACGCGAGTGCCTCCATGGATCATGAAGATCAGGGCATCAAAAAAATAGAATACGCGCGTTATCTTGCTGCTTCACTTGCCTACCTCGCCAGTCAGCAGCAGGATGCGGTGGGTTTATATGTATTTCAGGACAATCATTTTTTTTCCCTGCCGGCGAAAAAAGACAATCACCACCTGGAAAGAATTTATTATCAGCTGGAATACTGTTCAGCCCGGCGGAAAGTTTACCGCACCGATGCACTATAAAGAAATTTTTTCCGGAACACGCAAAAAAGAACTCGTCATATTTATTACGGATCTCTACGAAGAGAAAGGAGAAATTATGGAACTGATGGAATCCCTGGTGGCAATGAAAAATGAGATTCTTGTTTTTCAGCTGATGGGAAGAAATGAACTGGATATGGATTATTCCGGATTTCAAATGCTGGAAGACCTGGAAACCAGGGAGCGGGTAAGGATGGAAGGAGATACCCATCTTCGGGACTACCGGCTGAAAATGGATCAGTATTTATATAATCTGCGGGAGAAACTGCTGGGATGGGATATTTTTTACCGCCTGGTGCATATGGACCAGCCCATTGAAGAATTTTTAACCGGATTTTTAAATCAGCGTAATCATTTAAGCATATAAAATTTGTTTTATTTCTCTCAACCCATCTGGCTTTGGATATCTGCGGGAATTGTGGTTCCCATCCTCATTCATCTGGCCAAAGGCCAGGCGGGTAAAACCCTTCGGATTGGCAGCATCCGGCTGATCCGGGAAAATATTATCTCCCAGTCGAGCAGTCTGGAAAATTCGCGAACGGCTCCTGCTCCTGCTTCGCTGTCTCGGTATTTTACTGGCTGCGTTTTTCCTGGCCGGACCCGGCTGGAAACATCCATTTGCTTCCCGCAATGCAAAAGGTTGGATACTCCTGGAAAAAAACAGGACGGCGCATTCCCTGGAACCATATTATGTCCTGATCGATTCCCTGGTAAACAAGGGATTTGAATTGCGGCTTCTCGAAAAAGATTTTCCAAAAACGCGGTTGGATGACACTGTTAGTATCCCCCTGGATAGTACGCGGATGTTTTTATCCGGTTACTGGCAGTTCCTGGAGGATCTGGAAAAAAAACTTCCATCCGGCCTGCCGGTCTGGCTGTTTACCGGAAATCAGCTGAAGCGATTTACCGGTCCCCGGCCCGGACTTTCCCTGAATCTGCAATGGTTTTTTTTGAATGCACCGGATACGATTCATTCCTGGATCTCCGGGGCCTGGTCAACCACTGACTGACAGCATAAAGAAAATTACCGGCAACAGCCGGCCTTTCGCTACCTGGTTCCAGTCTGCAATGGTACCCGGATCTGACTATGATGCCATTTTAACGGGAGAACATATTTTGACGGATACGAACACCCTGGTGGTGGATGTTTATGGTGAAAGCGGAAATCCGGATGCTGATTATTTATTTACCGCGCTACAGGCGGTTCGTCAGTATACGGATCACCGGATAGAATTATCGAGGATACACAACGCGGATTCTCTGCATGCCGGGGCGGACTGGATTTTCTGGTTATCCGGAAATTCATTTCCGGCATCTCTTCATCCCCGGAATCTGTTCCTGTATAAAAATGGCGAAGCGGTCAATAGCGAAAGCCGCATATATACCCTTGATGGAAGGGAACCGGATGGACTTGCACTGTACCGGATTATCCGGTCATCAATCGATACTTCATCTCAGAATATCTGGACAGACGGAATGGGAAGGCCTCTGTTAACCAGGAATAATAAAGAATTCACCCAATATACTTTTTACAGCCGGATTGATCCCGCATGGAATGATTTGCCCTGGTCCGCCGCCTTGCCCCGCTTCATTTTGCAACTCCTCTATCCTGAGCAGCTTAGCTACAAGGATATCTTGCAGGATCAACGTAAAATAGATCCCCGTCAGGCGAGTCCTGTCCTGCATACGGCGGGTCTCTCTCCCGATAAAATGATTTATCAGTATAAGGACCTTTCGCGTTATTTCTGGGTATTGCTGCTGATTATTTTTTGCGGGGAAAGATTTTTATCATGGAATAAAAAAAGTTCCGCCCGTAATGGATAATCCGGTCACCATATTAGAAAGCCTGCGCAGGAAGTGGGTAACACGTGCCTGGATATCCTATGGCCTGATTTCACTGGCCATCGGAATAACAGCCGGAGAAATAGTGCACCGCGCATTTGATTTTTCATTGGGATGGATATTGCTTTTTACAGCTGGCACTTTTATGCTCTTTTTGATTTTTGCCGATTCCTGGCGCACTTCCCTACGGGATACTGCGAGCTGGCTGGACACGAAATATCCTTCGCTGGAAGAAAGTACCAGTTTATTGTTACCCGATGGACCGGCTAAAAGCGGACTGCAAAAAATGCAGGAGATAAAAACGGGGGAGATGCTCGGTAGAGTTTATCAGGAGCAGATTGAATTTCCTTCAAAAATAAAAAAGGCTTCATACCTGCTTTCGGCGGCGCTGATTCTTTTCATTATAACAGAAAGCTGTTTTTCATTTCCCTTCTTCCGGTAAAATAAAAGAGGGGCCAGAGAAAAACCGGTTGGCGACCCCGGTTCATCCACTACCCATAATTTCTTCCATGCATATCCGGATTACCCCTCCGGCATATATGCGCCTGGCGCCCCGGCAGCAGGACCAGGCCGATCTGCTGGCGGAAGAGGGATCTGTTGTGGACTGGGAAATAAAAACGGATAAGCCGGTAAATGAACTTGGATTTATTTTCAATGATTCCGCAAAAATATTCCTTCAACCTAAAAATCCGGAACATACGGAATGGGGCTTTCATAAAAGTATTCAGCAGTCCGGTTTTTACCAGCTGATCATCGATTCCCAGATCACGGACCATTATAAAATGGAGATGATAAGGGATCTGTTTCCGGAAATAGAAGTGGAATCTCCTAAACCCAAAACCGTTTTGGAGTATGGGATGTCGGAACAGATACCACTAAAGGTATCCATCCGGGATGATTATGGAATTCAGTCCGCCGGGATTTACGCCACGATATCCAGTGGAAACGGCGAAGCGGTGAAGTTTAAAGAAAGGCAAATCCAATTCGATGCCGGTTTTCAGGAAATGCAAAAACATTATGTTTTACAAAAACGCATTGACCTGAAAGCGCTGGGTTTGATCCCCGGGGATGAACTCTATTTTTATATCCGGGCGAAAGACAATCACGGCCAGGAAAAAAGATCCGGTGTTTTTATTGTTACACTGGCAGACACAGCCGACCTGATGAGCACCGATCTGACACTCAGCGGACTGAATGCTAAACCCGAATATTTCCGGAGCGAACGCCAGATCATCATAGAAACCCAGCAATTGTTGCAGGACAAACACCGGATGCGCATTGATTCCTTCAATAATAAATCCAACGACCTGGGCATTGATCAGAAATTACTGCGGTTACGATATGGTAAATTTTTAGGCGAAGAGGATGAATCCAGTGAACGGGGGCCAGAAAGTCAAAATGGAATTAGCAATCCATCTGATTTTGGAAATGCAAATCAGGTGCTGGACGCCTACACCGATAAACATGACAATGCAGAAGTTGCTGGTTTTTTTGAAAAAGATACTAAGGAGCAACTTAAAGCAACCCTCACGGAGATGTGGAATGCCGAATCGCAACTGAGAGTTTATAAACCGGAAGCGGCGCTTCCTTTTGAGTATAAGGCACTCCGGCTTTTAAAGGACCTGCAGCAAAAATCCCGCGTGTATGTGGCCAAAGCGGGATATAAAACCACGCCGCTGGATTTTGGGAAAAGACTTAGCGGGGAACAGGACAAGATTGGCAGTCCGGTGGAAGCACAGACCGTTACTTTGAATAAAGAAACAAACAACGGACTACGTGAGGCGCTCGGAATTTTGCAAACGATAAAATCAAATCCAAAACCGGAAGCCGGAATAGAAAATCTGATGGAAGCTGAAAGCAAACTAAGGGAAAAGGCGATGGCAGAACCTTCCAGGTACCTGGCTGCCTATACAGCAATTCAAAAAATTATCCGTGCAGTGGAAACCCGGACCAATCCGGAAGAAGCCGGACTGCGCCTGGTTGAAAATGCTTTACAGGATCTGATTAAACCTATTGCCGAAACTCCTTCCAGGCCGGAGACTGGCGAAGGGGATGCCCTGTCAGATTATTATTTCAGAAATCTGAACAAAACGCCGTGAACAACTGGAACCTTTTGATCATTATCGGCTGCTCCCTGGTGGGAATTATCCTGGGACAACGGGAATTCTCGCGTAAGAACAAACACTGGCGTCTGGCAAGATGCATCGCTACCCTCCTGGCTGTTTTGGGACTGGGTGGTATGGTATTTCAAATAAAAAATTCCTCCGGCAACCGGGACCTGTCTGACATAAAAAAAGGAACGGATAGTTTAACCTCCATAAGGAAGACTGGATTTCCGGATATTCACTGGAAGGCAGTGCTGAAATCCGGACAGTTGCTGGTGATTGAAGGCAGGTATATTAATCCGGATCCATCAGCAAAAACCCTGGTGCTTTCAGGATTTAATGCCCGTCTGGATTCGGTAATTATTCCATCCGGTACCGAATATCCCTTTCGATTGAGCACCGTTCCAAAACAAACCGGGAAAGCGATTTTCCAGTTACAGGTCATTCAGGGCAGGAAAGTGCTGGAAACAGAACCCATACCGCTGGTTGTTGAACCGCAGGATCCCCTGAAGGTGCTGATGCTCGCCTCCTATCCTGATTTTGAAAATAAATTTCTAAGCCAGTGGTTAACCGGAAATCACATCAGGTTGTGCAGCGTACACGGATCAGTCAGCATAAATACGAGAAAATATTTTTAAACCGCTCATCTTTCGATTTTAATCAGATTACGGATAGTTTACTCAGTCAGTTTGATTTACTGATTTGTGATTTGGCATCGCTGGCGTCACTATCCCCTGCAGAACAGTCGGCCGTTCGTCATCAGCTTTCGCAAAACGGAATGGGACTGATGATTCGGACAGATACGATTCCGGATAAAAAAGGATATTATGTTGATCAGTTTCCCTGTTATTCATTTAAAGCGAAAACCAATTCTCCCCGACTGCTCTATACCACCGATAGTTTGCGCAATCTTTCCTATCCCGATGCCGGCGGAGGCGATTGGAATACGATTTCAATCCGGAACACAGCCCCTGGTGTTTGAAAAAGCCGGGCAGATACGGGTGAGTAGCCTGATGGAGGGGAGGGGCAGGATTTGCTTCACCACTATCCATAACAGTTATGAATGGAGCCTGGGCGGGAAGGCCGCAGGATTATGGATATTACTGGACCTGGCTGATTCAAAAAACGGCCAAACCCGAAAAAGCAAAATTTCAATGGTGGACCGCGGAAAAATTCCCCCGTCCAAACCAGCCGGTACATTTCTCCTTTGAATCCGGTGATGGTCATCAACCCTGGGTAACTGTCGGAGCAGACTCTCTGTATCTGCAACAGCATAAAAATTTTTCTGTTGTATGGGAAGGTGTATACTGGCCCCGGCAAACCGGCTGGCAACCGGCCATTCATTCAGCTAACCGGTATATGGACTGGTATGTTTTTGAAGAGAAGGACTGGCCTTTATTTTCCATTTCACAGCAAAAAGAACCAACGGAAAATCCGGAAAGGGACAAAAGCCGGAATGCATTGATATTTTGCATTATTTTTATGAGCGGTTGGTGTTTTTTGTGGCTGGAAAGGAAATTCTTCCTAATTTGATCCACCTACAGGTGATTATTTCTTCACTATTAATATCCTCATATTTTGAAAAGAAAAGATTTTATTTCGACAGCGGGTATGGGCCTGGGCGCACTATTTATACCCAGGTCGTCCATGTTTACCCGAACCCTCTCCTTAGATGAACCCTGGCACGCAGGAGATACGGTGTTAAAAAAAGAACTCTCCGATGTAGCCCTGAATGCTGCGCGCGGAGAGGGCGCAACCTATACAGATGTGCGTATCGGCCGGTACCTGAATCAGTTTGTGGTTACCCGCGAAGATAAAGTGCAAAATATCGTCAATACCGAATCATACGGTATTGGCATCCGCGTGATTGCGAATGGCTGCTGGGGTTTTGCTGCTACCGATCATATGGATAAGGACAGTATTGCCAATGCAGCGAAACTGGCCGTGGCCATTGCCAAAGAAAATGCGACGGTTATTGATCGAACCTGTACAGCTTGCCCCGCAAAAAGGATATGGTGAAGTGTCCTGGAAAACACCGATCGAAAAAAATGCATTTGAAGTGCCGATAAAAGATAAAGTGGATCTGCTTTTATCTGTAAATGATGCAGCAATGAAAGGTGGTGCCAATTATGTTAACTCCATTCTTTTCTTTGTGAATGAACAAAAATATTTTGCATCTACTGATGGATCGTATATCGATCAGGATATTCATCGCATCTGGCCTCTTTTCCGGATTACAAAAATTGATGCGAAAACCGGAAAATTTGAAACCCGGGCTTCCCTGAGCGCACCCATGGGAATGGGATATGAATATCTTATTCCGAAAGAAAAGGATAAAATAAAGGGACTTGTAACACGCTATGGTAACCGTTATGATATGCTGGAAGATGCCAAACAGGGAGCCACACAGGTTGCTGAAAAAATGAAAGCAAAATCTGTAGAAGCCGGGAAATATGATCTGGTGCTGGATCCAACGCAATTTGTGGCTCACCATTCATGAATCGGTGGGGCATCCTTCAGAACTGGACCGGGTGCTGGGCTATGAAGCGAACTTTGCAGGCACCAGTTTCCTTACCTTGGATAAATGGAAGATCGGGAAAATTCAATTTTGGCAGCAAGGATGTAAATATTGTTGCCGATAAATTGCAACCCGGTTCACTGGGCGCAGTTGGCTATGATGATGAAGGTGTGGGAACCAAGGAATGGGATATGATAAAAGACGGGATCCTGGTAAATTACCAGGCCATCCGCGACCAGGCGCATATCATCGGACTGAAGGAATCACAGGGATGTTGTTATGCCGACAGCTGGAGCAATGTACAGTTTCAGCGTATGCCGAATGTTTCGCTGCAACCGGGGGTGAACAAACTAAGTCCCGATGATATGATTAAAAATGTAGAAAAAGGAATTTATATTATTGGTGATAGTTCTTTTTCCATTGACCAGCAGCGGTATAATTTCCAGTTCAGCGGACAGTTGTTTTATGAAATCAAAAACGGGAAGATTGCAGGCATGCTGAAAGATGTGGCCTACCAGTCCAATACACAGGAATTCTGGAATTCCTGTGCTGCTATTTGCGATAAAGAGGATTACCGCCTAGGGGGCTCTTTTTTTGATGGTAAGGGTCAGCCCGGGCAGGTAAGTGCGGTATCGCATGGATCATCCACTACCCGGTTCAATGGAATCAATGTTATTAACACAGCAAGAAAAATCTAAATAATTATGGCTATATTAACCAAAGATGAAGCACAAGCATTATTGAAAAAAGTACTGAGCTATTCCAAAGCCGATGAATGCGAAGTAAATCTGAATGGATCAGAAGGTGGCAATATCCGTTATGCACGGAATGCCGTTTCAACCAGCGGTGCCATCAGCAAAACGACACTTGCCGTATCCTGCGCATTCGGAAAGAAACTGGGTGTTGCCACCATCAATGAATTTGACGATGCCTCACTGGAGAAAGTGGTGCGACGGGCAGAAGAACTGGCCAGACTGGCGCCGGAAAATCCTGAATTTGTGCCTTTCCTGGGTCCGCAGGAATACGGTCCCCAGGCCCAGCTCTATTTCCCGGCAACAGCCGCCCTGGATCCGAAAACAAGGGCCGATGATGTGGCGACCAGTTTGAAAATCGCCAAAGAGAATAACCTGACAGCAGCCGGGTTTATGGAAAACAGTACCAGTTTTGCGGCGATGAAGAACAGCCATGGGCTGTTTGCGTATAATACATTTACCACTGTTGCTTTCAATGTTACCCTGCGAACTGCGGATGGCAAGGGTTCGGGTTATGCTTCCAAGGGATATGATAATGTGAACGACCTGAATGTTGGGAAAGCAACCACCATTGCGGCGCAAAAAGCAGTGGCCTCCAAGGATGCAAAAGCCATTGAGCCCGGAAAGTATACCGTGATACTGGAACCGACGGCCAGTATCGTATTGCTCGAAACCCTGATAGGTGCGCTGGATGCACGGGATGCCGATGAAGGAAGAAGTTTTCTGAGCAAGGGAGATGGTAAGACAAAACTTGGTGAAAAACTGGTAGATGAACGAGTAAATATTTATTCCGATCCGCAATATCCGCCGCTGGCCTGTTCCAACTGGAACGGTGACGGAAGGCCACAGGAAAAAATCAACTGGATCAAAAAAGGTGTTGTGGAAAACCTGTATTATTCCCGGTACTGGGCCCAGAAGAAAAATGTAAAGGCGGTTCCTTCCCCGGATGCATTTATTATGGAAGGCGGAACAATGACCCTGGATGAAATGATTAAGATCGACAGAAAAAGGAATACTGGTCACCAAACTCTGGTATATCCGGGCGGTAGATCCGCAAACCCTGTTGTATACCGGACTAACGAGAGACGGGACTTTTTATATAGAAAACGGACAGATTAAATTTCCGATTAAAAATTTCCGGTTCAATGAAAGTGCGGTAATCATGCTGAATAACCTGGATGCGCTGGGAATACCCGAACGTACGGTAAGTGGTGAATCAAATACCCAGGCCATGATCCCACCAATGCGGATCCGGGATTTTACATTTTCATCTCTTTCAGACGCAGTATAACCCGAACAGAATTTTCTTATCAAAATCCCGTCCGTTTCAACAGGCGGGATTTTTTTTCTATTAATAACAGGAATATTTTTCCACTGTCCCCTGATCCACGCCCATGTAGGTAAGCTGGATTTCATTTGAATTTAAAATTTTTCCCGATACCGGATGACTGAAAAAGGGATTGCTGGAATAAATGATGAAGTCTGCTGAGTCAATGATTTTAAACCGGTCATAGTGCTCATTTTTCCAGAAATAATTTGTATTAAATGAAAAAACAGAATCGTTACTGAAAGTAATATGGACCGGATTGTTGGGATTTGATATTTCCCAATTCGGATACGGACGATCGGGATAAGAATAGGATCCCGACATTTTCAGTAACCAGTTTCCGTTGATGTCTCCGTTTTGATGGGAACAATCACTATTACAATTTGAACAGGGAGTATCTGTTTTGTTGCAGGCTACCAGTAATAAAAACAGCAACAGGCTTAAATATATTCGCTTCATAATTCCGGTATTCGTAAGCCTTACATTTAAAGGCCGCTAAAATTATACCAGACCGGAAAAGATTTAAAATGGCTTAATGCGTTAGGTGGATTATTAAAATGGCTATTTGCCAATTGGCAAAGTTAAAACGGGGGTATTAAGGAATTTGGTCTAATTTAATCGGCTGATTCAGACGGGTTGGGGAAAAATGCAAATATTTACCGGCGAATAATGAGTAAATGCGTTTATTATCTTTTTCCGCTGAGCTGCAAAAATGACTGTGAAGGAGAAGAAAGCATTATCTTATTATTAATAGTACCGGATTTTCATGACTGAGTTTATTACAAAACTTTTTATAGCCGGCAGTTTTACTTTAATTATCTCAAACGCTATATATGCCCAGGATCTGGAACCCCGGAGTTATGCCGTCGTGCCGAAGGGATTACATGCTTCGGCGCTGGCGCTTACTTATTCCAGCGGAAATATCGTTACAGAGGGAAGTTCACCTTTGCAGAATCTGGATGTGACCAATAAACTTATCAGTGCCGCATATGTACAGACCTTTGGCTTATTTAATAAATTAGCCCGGGTGTCTGCCAGTCTGCCGTATGGATTTTTGAATGGCACAGCAGACTTTCATGGTGTGGATACCAGCGCCTCCCGCACGGGATTTTATGACGGCCGCATTAAATTTGGTATTAACCTGCTGGGTTCCCCCCTGATGACACCTCAGGAATTTCAGAAATTTCAGGAGCACACCGTACTGGGCGTGAGTATAGTTATGTCCGTTCCCATAGGTCAGTATTATCCTTCCAAATTGGTCAACCTGGGATCTAACCGATGGGGTTTTAAACCGGAGATTGGTTTTTCTCATGGGGAAGGCAGACTGTTTTTTGAAATGTATACGGGAGTCTGGATATACACTAATAATGGACAGTATTTTAATGGTCATTCCCTGGATCAAAAACCGGCCTTTTTACTTTCCAGGCGCACGTGGATTACACCTTTAAACACGGGAAATATATCGCATTCAATGGCGGATTTTCATCCGGCGGGGAAACTGCCATTGACGGGATTGAACAAGGCGACGAACAAAGAAACTGGAGACTGGGTGTTACCTGGTCCATGCCCATATTCAATAAACATCAATCGATAAAGTTCATGGTCAATACCGGGGTTGCTACCCGGGCGGGCCAGAATTATACTGCCGTCACCCTGGTATATCAATACAGCTGGTTTTAAGGCTGCCTGACCGGCCATTAATTTTATATTGATTAATTTCATCGCCCGAATTCAATTTTTCAAAAACCTATCCTTCATCGAATGAGAAATATAAAGAGCCCGGCTGCTGCCTTCCTGATCCTGTTTTTTGCAGCCTGTCATGAGACGGACCAGAAAAAGGAAACCACCGGGCAGTTAACCGGAGACCTGGAGAAGAAAAAAATTTCCGGAGCCGTTTCCTGCACGCCAACCGGACTTCCCGTTCAGGACAGTGCCTTATACATGGATGGCGGCGGAGCCGAGTTCCAGCCTACTTCATTTGGAGACCTGAAAGGACCGGCAAAGGGAGAGGAGGGCATGGTCTGGATTCCGGGCGGTGAATTCAGCATGGGCGGTGTCAACCCGATCGGTATGATGGATGGTGGTCACGAAGGCATGTCGGATGCCAGGCCGGTTCACCGCGTACATGTGGATGGGTTTTTTCATGGACGTAACAGAAGTGACCAATAAAGAATTTACTGATTTTGTAAATGCCACCGGTTATGTAACCGTTGCGGAAACCAAACCGACCCGCAAAGAATTTCCGGATGCACCGGAGGAAAACCTGGTTGCCGGCTCCGTGGTATTTACACCAAATCAAACCAACTGATTTATCGAACAGCTATAACTGGTGGAACTATGTTCACGGTGCAAACTGGAGGCATCCGACCGGGCCGGGATCTGATATCATCGGTAAGGAAAATTATCCTGTGGTTCATATTGCAGAAGAAGATGCGGAAGCCTATGCAAAATGGGCCGGTAAAAGACTACCGACAGAAGCGGAATGGGAATTCGCAGCGCGCGGAGGAAAAACAGGTGAACTGTATACCTGGGGAAATACATTTAAGCTGAATGATAAATGGATGGCCAATACCTACCAGGGAAAATTTCCGGCGCATGGATAACGGAACAGACGGTTATATCGGGATTGCACCGGTAAAAAAATTTGAACCCAATGCCTATGGTTTATATGATATGGCGGGCAATGTGTGGGAATGGTGCAGCGACTGGTACCGGGCGGATTATTATCAAACCCTCGCCAAAAATAAAATATCCAATAACCCAAAAGGACCGGATGATTCCTTGGATCCGATGGAACCTACAGAAAAAAAGAAAGTACAGCGTGGTGGTTCCTTTTTATGTACCGATCAATATTGCACCCGCTATATGGTGGGCAGCCGGGGCAAAGGAGAATATCGTTCCTCTTCAAATCATGTAGGTTTCCGTTGCATTAAACCGGTGAGTCCGAAACTGATCTCGGCTTCATTAAAGCAAGTGAGCCTGCAACAAATTTCTGTTGCATCTGCCGGCAAATGCGAAGTATCACTTTCCGCTCAGATCACTCTGCACGCAGACTGGTAGCTGGATTGGTCCGCGAAGCCCTCAGGGCTTTAATACTAACCGTACACAAGGCAATAAATGCAATTGCTACTGAAGAAATAAAATCGATTTCAGAAATTCAAATCGTTAAATTAAAAACTGCCAGTATGTTTTTAAGCTTTTTCCAATAGATTGTATTCTATATGAAAGGAATAAGTTTATTTAAAATATTAAGACTTTCCTGGGGTTTTTATTTGGGATTCATATTTTCTTCTCTGACAATAACAATGTGTTGTTCATTTTTATTTTGGGAATACCGCTTTGATATTTTAATGACGTTAATTTGGTTAAAGATTGCAACATTAGTTATAACATTTGTTTTTATCAATAGCTACAAGGGGAATGAATATTACTATTACCAGAATCTGGGTATTTCCAAATTCTACTATGGACATGTTCACTTTTGATTGATTTAATCATTTTTGCCATTTTAATGTACTTTGCTAATAGATTAATGTGATTTATATACTCGAGGCTGATAGTATTCAATTTGGATTTGAAGGTAGAAGGATACTATCTGATATTTATTTGAGATGTGAAACGGGAAAGATTACAGGTCTTTTAGGTAGAAACGGACAAGGCAAATCTTGTCTGATGAAAATTATCTTCGGTATTTTAAAATGTGAGAAGTCAGTAAGAATTGACAGTCTTTCCCGACATAAGGCTAATAGTCGGAGTAATGTACTAAACTACCTACCACAGTTTAACTTTATTCCCAAATCACTTTCTTTAAAAAGAATATTCCAAGATTATGAATTGGAGTTTTCTGCATTCCAGGAACAATTTCCAGATTTTAAGTCAAACTACAATAGTTCTATAAATACCATGTCGGGAGGTGAGAGAAGATTAGTTGAACTATACATTGTAGTTAGGTCCAGATCACTATTTGCGATGCTTGATGAACCGTTTACTCATTTAAATCCAACTCAGATAGAAAAAGTGAAGGAGTTGCTTCTGAAAGAAAAAGAAAACAAGGGATTACTTATAACCGACCATATGTTTGGACATATCTTAGAAATTTCAAATTGTTTATATATTCTAAAGAACGGCAAAACCCACTTGACTAAAAGTCACTCTGATATTGAAACTCTTGGTTACTCCATGTCTGAAAAGTGAAATAACGAGGTTTTTGGTTTTAATATCCTACCTCGTTATTGCCCTGATTCTTAATGTCAAATTATTTACTCTTAAATCCTGAAAAAATACTATTTTTAAAACATAAACCATTGAAAATCAAGTCAGAAATACCCAAATAAATACTTCCACATGAAAATTTTCAGAATTGTTTTATTCTTTTTTTATGGTCTCGTTTTGCAATTCAATGGGCATTCCCAGACGACCCTGAAGCTGGCGCCCACTCCTCCCATGGGGTTTAATACATGGAATACATTTCAGACGAAAATCAGCGAGGATATGTTACAGGTGATGGTGGATACTTTTGTCAGTTCGGGTATGAAAGCAGCCGGATATCAATATTTTGTACTGGACGACGGATGGATGGCCATGGAACGGGATAAAAACGGGAGCCTGGTGGCCGACCCTGTAAAGTTTCCGCATGGTATGAAGGCCTTCGCGGACTATGTGCATTCCAAGGGCCTGAAATTCGGAATCTACAATTGTGCCGGCTGGAAAACATGCGGCGGTTATCCGGGAACCCGCGGACATGAATTTGAAGATGCCCGGCTCTATGCTTCCTGGGGCGTCGATTTTTTGAAATACGACTGGTGTAATACGGACAGTATGAATACCCGCGAAGCGTACAGAACCATGCGCGCTGCGCTGGATTCTACCGGCAGGCCCATTGTATTCAGTATCTGTGAATGGGGTTCGCATCAGCCCTGGCTCTGGGCCGGAGGGGTAGGCGAATTATACCGTACTACCGGAGATATTACGGCAAGTTTTGCCCATGATAGAGATATGGGCGGATGGACCGCACTATCCGTTGTGGGTATCCTGGACAGACAGATCCCCATCCGGAAATATAACGGTCCCAATCACTGGAATGATCCGGATATGCTGGAAGTGGGGAATGGGATGACCAGCATTGAAGACAAATCCCATTTTTCGCTCTGGTGCATGCTCGCTGCTCCGCTGGCGGCAGGCAATGACCTCCGGAAAATGTCAGCTCAGACCCGCGAAATCCTGACCAATAAAGAAATGATCGCTATTGATCAGGACAGTCTGGGGATATCGGCCTTCAAAATGGATCTTCCGGACAGCGTGGAGCTCTGGGTGAAACCCTTAAAGAATGATGATTGGGCGCTCTGTTTTTTCAACCGCACGGGCAGCACCAGAAAAATAAATCTGGACTGGAAGGACCTGCATATTACAGATCCATTATCCGGACGGAAAGTGAATTTTGGGGAAACCATTTACGGTGGGTTGAATGTGTGGGACAAAAAGGCCAAAGAGAATATGAGGACCAACAAGAAACTGGAGTATACACTTCCCTCTCACGATGTACTGGTTTTAAAAATGTATACCCTGAATTAAAAAGTTAAGCTTTTATAAGGACTAAGGATTCGTGGGTCTGCTCCGTGTAATTAATCAATTGTAAAGATTTATTTTTTGCGGGGTTTTACTCCGTGCAAAGGATTATATTACCTGTCTAAATCTTATTTATGAATGCACTAATCGATTCCCTTCAGGAAAAAGTAGGACTGACTGCAGAACAGGCAAAACAGGCAGCGGAACATATGATGGAATTTATAAAATCAAAAATCCCGGCTTCCTTTCATGAACACCTGGATGCAGCCGCAATCGGCAACACCATAAAATTGAAAGGGGCAGAATTTCTTGCGGAAGCCCAGACCAAGGGTAGTGACTTCGTACAAAGTACCCAGGAAAAGATCAGCAGTTTTATCCACAATAAAGAAGCCTGAGTAAGTGTGAGAGTGTGAGAGTGTGAGAGTCAATTAAACTCACACTCTCACACTTTCACACTTTCTCCGGGTTTGATGCAACAATTACGACAATCCCCTGTCTTTTGCCCGTAGGTTTTCCGTCGTGGAAAACGGACGATACCGTATCAATTCCGGGCAGTTTCACTGTTTAGTGACTCGTTAGCTTATTGATTTTTAAATGGTTATGGTTCTGGCATTGCCTTGGAAGCTGGAGGAAGAAAGCATGGGTGTGAGGGAGTGTGAGAGTGTAACAAGGGTTTTGTATAACACGTCTAAAACATTTCAGCATATAATTTTTTAATTCTTCATCTAAAATTTCAACACATGAGAAGCATACTCAGTTTTCTGCTTGTTATTTCAGGAATCATTGCGCAGGCGCAGGATTCCCACAAAGGCGTGCTGTATTTAAAGAAAACTTTAACGGCAGATGCCATAAACCAGGTGGAGGCTAAAACCTCCGGCGGTGGTATTGAAGTTACCGGAGTAAATGCTGCGGAAGCCCGTATTGAAGTATATGTAAATAAGAACGGCCACGGGAATTATTCAAAAGAGGAGATTCAGAAAATGATTGAATCGGATTATGATTTTTCGGTAACAGTATCCGGAAACAAACTGATTGCCACCGCAAAACCGAAAAGAAATTTCAATAACTGGAAAAATCAGCTAAGTATTTCTTATAGCATTTATGTTCCAACAAACTGCGGTACCCATCTGAATACCAGCGGTGGCGGAATCGCCATAAATAACCTCAATGGTGAACAGCATTTTAATACAAGTGGCGGAGGTCTGGATCTGAAATCACTTTCCGGAAAAATTGATGGCCGCACTTCCGGAGGTGGTATTTCAATCACCGATGCAAAAGACGATATCGATCTGGAAACCAGTGGCGGAGGAATCGAAGCCAGTCGTTGTTCAGGGCAGATCCGTCTGAATACTTCCGGCGGATCCATCGAGTTAAATGATCTGAGCGGAAAAATTAATGCCTCAACCAGTGGTGGAAATGTGGACGCAGAAAAAATCAGCGGCGAACTGATTACCCACACATCCGGGGGAAATATTTCCCTGGTTTCCATGCGGGGTAGTCTGGAAGCGTCTACCAGTGGAGGCAATATCGATGTTCAGATACTGGAAACCGGTAAATATGTTAAACTGGGCAATTCAGGCGGATCTGTTCATTTGGAAGTCCCGAAAGGCAAGGGCTTCGACCTGAATATCCATGGCGATGGCGTGCATACGGAAGGCCTGAGTAATTTCAGCGGATCCCTTGAAAAAGAAAGTATTAACGGGACCGTAAATGGCGGAGGTATGCCGATTGATATTCATGCCGGAAGTGGAGGGGTGACCCTAGCTTTAAAATAACGTTAAACAAAATTGGCATGGTATTTACAACCATACTGTGATTGGATTTTTGCAAATTTCTTTAATCAGATAATAAACCGTTCGACCCGAGGCGTAGGATTTTTTTTGAACATCAAATTTATTATTATGAAAAAAGTGTTATTTGCGGCCTTCGCAGGCTTGTGTGTAATTACATCGATTATGGCTACTCCTGCCGAGAAAGGAAAATCGCGGACTGTTTTGCAGATTAAGCAAAGCCTTACGGATACGGTTCCTCCTAAGGACACGACCAAAAAGGTGAATATTTTGTACAATCAGGAAAATTTGACCGATACGGTTCCTCCTAAGGACACGACCAAAAAAGTGAATGTTTTATACATTCAGTAAAGTTTGACCGATACTATTCCCGGAAAAAACGACACCAGCCGAAATCCAAAACCGATGGATTCGACTTCAATGCCGAAAGTTATTCAGGAATTATAGTAATTCTTTCAAACGGAAGGTGTTCTGCATGGCGGGCTCATGAGATAAAATCAACGATGGTTTTAAAAGACCCGTCGTTGATTTTTTTTATTCTTCTTTCTCAACAAGTTGTTTTCTCTTCAGTTTGCTTCGGGAGCCGTGAAATATATAGCCTAATGGCCCGATAAGAAAATATGCAAAACCAGCACCTCCGGAAAGATTTACCGGAAGCACCAGGGCAAGCATTACTGAAAATACCGCAACGCTGCCCATGATCAACATCCGGTACGCATTTGTTTTACTATCAAATTTTTCGACGGCATTTAAACCGAGTGCTTGCGATTTCCGGAAAGCATGATTGTACATTAAAAAGAACAGCAGGTAGATCGCCATTAATCCGAGTCCATATATCACCATCAGGGCCGGCACCTGATGCTGGCTGATGATAAACGGAGATTTTCTCGGTCCATAAATCTGGTCACTGAACATCAGTGAAAACACGAATTTCAGCGGATACACATAAAACAATACAATAAATAATAAAAATCCATTCAGGGCAATAGTGCGGGAATCATCCATTCCGTACAAACGGAAAAAACGATGTTGTTCATTCCAGATGGAGAATAGAATTAAAAAACTGATACCAAAAGCAAAAAAGCCCCGCATAGTCATTAACAGTTCCTCAAAACTATGCGGTACTTCCAGGGACACGATCAACAGGGTTACTGCAAAAGCAAATACGCCGTCACTAAAGGTTTCAATTCTTTGAATTTCAAAGTTGCGTTTGGTGTGCAGTCCCTTTGCCTTATTATGCGTCCCGGAAAAAAGTTTTCTGATCATAGTATATACAAGTTATAAGATATCCGATAATTTTCAGAATTCGCCCCGCATATGCCATGCCCTGGGACGGACGAAGGATTGCAGTCCGGCATGGGAGAGGGCCACGCCGAATCCGGAATGTTTTCTGCCACTCCAGGGTAAGGGAGCAGAAACCCGGTCGCAGCAGTTCCAGTATCCGGTACCTGTATTGATCCTGTCCAGTATATTTTCTGCTGTTTGTTGGTCTGAGCTGTATACGGATGCTGTTAGACCATATTCGGTATCCTGCATCAGATGAATAGCTTCTTCATCATTTTCCACTTTCATAATTCCGATGATGGGGCCGAATGATTCTTCCTTCATCACCAGCATATCGTGCGTTGTATCGGTGAGTATGGTCGGTTCAAAATAAAATCCCTTTCCGGTAATGCGCTTGCCCCCTAATAAGAGACGGGCTCCTTTTGAAATGGCATCCTTCACCTGGTTTTCTAAAACGATGAGCTGGTCTTTCCGTGTGAGCGGACCGAAATAAATATCCTTTTCCGTGGGGGAACCTGTTTTCCAGGAGGCAACTTCCTGAACAAATTCACGAACATAGGAGTCATAATTGTTTTTATGTACATAGATCCGTTCCACGGCGCAACAACTCTGACCATTGTTATAGAAAGCCCCGTCTGCTGTTGATGCAGCCACCTGTTTAATATCCGAAACGTCACGGGCAACATACAGAGGATCCTTGCCTCCCATTTCCAGTTGACAGGGAACCATTTTCAGGGCACATTTTTCATAAATATATTTTCCGGTTTTATAAGAGCCCGTAAAAAAATATCCGTCGAAGGGCAGGTCCAATAATAATTCACCCGTGTTTTTAGCACCCAGGGCAACCTGGAAAACGCCATCCGGCACGCCGGACTGCTTCAGTAATTTTTCAATTTCCAAACCGGTGAGCATGGCATATTCAGATGGTTTGTACATGACGCAGTTTCCGGCCAGCAGGGCACTGATAAATACATTCACGCCTACCAGCCATGGATAATTCCATGCAGAGATATTACAGATTATACCAAGGGGTTCATAAGATATTTTTTCTACCAGCCCCGGAGTTCTCGTCATCTCTTCCTCACCCAGGTATTTCACTGCATTTTCAGTCAGCCATTTTATCCGCGTTAAAGCTCCGTTGATTTCATTCCGGCTCTGTTGTACAGGTTTTCCTACTTCTGATGTTAAAACGGAGGCCAGTCTTTCGATATCCTGCAGGACTAAGGATGAAAATTTTTGCAGTATCTGTACCCTGGCAGAAACAGCTAATACAGCCCAGTCTTTCCGGGCTTTTTGAAGCAATAGGAATTTTGCACCAAGTGTGTCTGCCTGGTCTTCCGGGAGATCCCCGATCAATTCTTCGGTAGCCGGATTGATGATTTGCATATCAGTTAAATAAATTTTAGACTATAGTGCTTTTAAATATAATTTTTTGAAATCTTCCCGGCTCACCGGTTTGGGATTATTCGGATGGGCAAAATCTGCCAGGGCAAGGTCGGCGAGGGTTTCGATATGTTCGGGTTTCACTCCGATCGCACTGAGTTTACCGGGAATATTTATTTTTTCATTTAATTCAAAAAGATATCGCACAACCGCCGGTCCGGATTTCTCTTTTAATTTCAAAACCTCTGCCATCTGTTCAAACTTATATTCAAATCCTTCGATATTAAATTCCATTCCAAAGGGGATATTAACCGCATTGGCCAAGCCGTGATGCGTATCCAGTAAAGATGAAAGCGGATGGGCCAGCGAATGCACCACCCCCAGTCCCTTTTGAAAGGCCACGGCTCCCATAAGAGAAGCGATCAGCATTTTGCTTCTGGATTCCAGGTCGGGCTGATTCACCGCTTTTACCAGGGAATCCCGGATCAGGGAAATCGCCTGCAGGGCAATACCGTCACACATCGGGGAAAAACTATTCACCAGGAACGCCTCCATATTATGGGTAAGGGCGTCCATACCGGTGGCTGCGGTTATAAAAGGAGGCAGCTCCATTGTTAAAAGGGGATCTGCAAATACAATCCGGGCGATGAGTTTGGGAGAGAACAGAATTTTCTTCTGGTGGGTTATATCATCTGATATCACCGCACTCCGGCCCACTTCACTGCCGGTACCGGCGGTGGTGGGAATGGTGATAAAATGAGGGACTTCATTTGTAACAAAAATATCGCCTCCTTTCAGATCGTCATATTTAAATAAATCCTCCCGGTGATGAATGCGAAGCGTAATGGCCCGGGCAACATCCAGCGCTGCACCACCACCGATTCCGATAACAGAATCTCTTTTTTCTGCATCATATATTTCTGTTCCGGCATACACATCCGATTTTACCGGATTCTTATGAATTTCCGTAAAGGTCTTAACCGAAATATTCCGGCTCTCCAGATCCTTCAAAATGTTTTTAAAAAATTCCAGCCGGGATACATTCGGATCAGAAACAATCAGTGGACGGGTCAGTTGATTCTTTAATAAATAAGGACCGAGTTCTTCACTGGATCCCGGGCCGAACCGTATGATTGTTGGAAAATTATATTGATAAATTTTATTAAAATTCATTTTGTACATTTTAGAGTGCCCTAAATAATTTCAAAATATCTTTTCAGCTCCCAGTCCGTCACCGTCTTCAGGTGCTGCCGCCATTCCCATTCCCTTGTGCGGGTGAAATGGTCCACAAATCCTTCCCCCAGTATTTCACGCGCCGCAGCAGATTGTTTCATCATTTTAGTAGCCTCGTCCAGGGTTGCCGGCAGGCTGCCATGGGATTTATCCAGGTATCCGTTGCCGGTGGTGGGTTCCTGTTCCAGTTTTAATTTATGTTTAATGCCATACAATCCCGCGGCAAGCGCACCGGCCATGGCCAGATAAGGATTTACATCAGATCCGATAACCCGGGTTTCGAGTCTGCAGGCTGTTTTACCGCCGGACAAAACACGAATCGCTACTGTACGGTTATCCAGTCCCCAGGTGAGTGTGGTGGGTGCCCATGCGCCTTCCACCAGTCTTTTATAACTATTCACCGTGGGTGCAAAAAGTGGAAGCAGCTGCGGAATTAATAACAATTGTCCCGCCAGGTATTGTTTCATCGTCGCACTCATTTTTGACGGATCCTGTTCGTCATAGAAAAGATTCTTTTTCCCTTCTGCATTCCACAGACTCTGATGAACATGACCTCCGCAGCCCGGAAGGTTCTCGCTGATTTTGGCCATGAACGTCGCCATGATGCCCTGTTTATAGGCAATTTCCTTCACGGCGGTTTTGAACAATACGGCGCGGTCACCGGCTTCCAATATTTCGGAGTAACGGATCGCGGCTTCATAAACACCGGGTCCGGTTTCTGTATGCAATCCTTCAATGGGAATCCCAAACTGGTTGAGCAACTCAAAAAGATCGGTCATGAAATCACTCTGCAGACTACTCCGCAGAATGGAATAACCGAACATGCCGGGCGTGAGGGCCTGTAAGTTCCTGAATTGTTTCTCCTGTAAGGATTGCGGGGTTTCTGCGAAATTAAACCATTCAAACTCCTGGGAAAACAAGGGAAGAAACCCGGCTGAAACCGCATCGGACAGCACTTTTCGAAGTAACTGCCGCGGACAGACCATCGGTGTATTTTCCTGCGGGATTAATTCTCCCAAAAAAAAAGGAAGATCATTTTCCCAGGGAATTTTACGGAAACTGGACAGATCCAGCCGGGAAGGCGCATCCGGATATCCGGTATGCCATCCGGTATACGACACATTATCATAGGCTGCGTCACCGGAGTCCCAGCCAAAAATAACATCACAGAAACTGGTGTCCGAATCAACTACCGACAAGAATTTTTCTACCGAAATATATTTTCCCCTCAGCACCCCGTCAATATCTGTAATGGCGATTTTTACTTTTCCCGATGCATGGTTTTTTACATACTGGATGATTTCTTTCCCTTCCATACTTTAATTTTTAAGTGCTTCCTGCCTGGTAAGCAGTTTAAATAATCCAAAAGAGACTGCCATCCCTAATATATAAAATAAAGCCAGTCCGAAATTGTAAATCGTCATGGCGATGATGGACAGGCTGGCCAATATCAGCGCGGTAACCGGGAAATAAGGATAGAACGGCACCCGGAAAGGACGTTCCAGTGCAGGTTCTTTTTTCCGCAGACGCAGCATGGAAATCATGGAAAGAATATACAGGGTAAGCGCACCAAATACAGAAATGGTAATGATTTCGGAAGTTTTTCCGGATACCAGGGCAATGATGCCGATGACCATATTGATCAACAGGGAATTGGCCGGGGTATTAAACCGGGGATGAATTTTTCCCAGGAAAGCCGGCGCAAATTTTACCCTTCCAAATTCATAGGTTGATCTGCCGGCAGATAAAATCAGTCCATGAAAAGAAGCCACCAGTCCGAATAATCCCACCGTTATCAACATGTGATACAGCAGGTGATTATTTCCGGTAATATGTGCCAGGGCCAGGGGCAGTGGAGAATCAGAAGTGGATCCGTCGGCCCGGTATACAATCGTTTCCCAGCCACCCACTCCAATGGAACTGATAAAAATCAGGATGCAGAGAATCACCAGGGTGAGGATGGCGGAACCAAATCCCAGCAGCAGTGTTCTTTGCGGGTGAACCACTTCTTCAGCCACATTGGCGACGCCTTCGATGCCCAGGAAAAACCAGATTGCAAACGGTATGGCTGCCAGGATTCCCTGCCAGCCATGCGGGAACGCATTGTGCTGAATATTTTTTAGTTCAAAATGGGGAAGGGTTATTCCGGTAAACAGTAATAATTCCCCCACTGCAAAAATGGTAATAACCAGTTCAAAAAGGGCCGCTGCTTTAACACCATATATATTTAATGCCGTAAATAAAACATATCCTAAAATAGCGATCGCCAGGATCGGAATCTGCGGAAAAAATAAATTAAAATAGGCTCCAATCGCAAATGCGATCGCGGGAGGGGCAAAAATGAATTCAATATTCTGGGCCATTCCGGCCATAAATCCCAGGTCCCTGCCCAGGGCACGATGAGCATAGTCAAAAGCCCCGCCGGCCCTGGGTATGGCGGCAGCGAGTTCAGCATAACTGAATGTAAAACACGTATACAGGACGATGATAAAAAACGTAGCTACGGCGAGACCACCGGTTCCACCCTGTTCCAGTCCCAGGTTCCATCCGAAATACATTCCGGATATCACATAGCCAACACCCAGTCCCCAGAGAAGGAAAGGGCTTAAGGACCTTTTGAGAGCAGGTTCTGCGGGCAAATGCATATAGGGAAGAATTTTGGTATGAGCTGGCAGGCCGGTTTTCCAAAAATAGACTAGAAAAAGTTTTAGTAACGAGGAATCTGGGTAAATTGTCGTATTAAATTATGGCTATGTCTGCTATGGATCCCAGGGTAGATGTTTATATTGAAAAATCTGCGGCTTTCGCCAAACCCATACTGGAAAAGTTACGCAAACTGATTTTCCGGGCCGCTCCCGATGTAACGGAAACCATTAAATGGAGTTTCCCGAATTATGAAGTGCATGGATCGATGTTATGCAATATGGCTGCATTTAAGGAACATTGTTCTTTTGGATTCTGGAAGGCTTCCCTGCTGAAGGATCCGGAAGGAATTTTAGCCCTTGCCGAAAGAAATTCGATGGGTCATCTGGACAAACTCACTACCGTGAAGGATCTTCCGGCAGACAAAATCCTGGTTGCCTACCTGAAAGAAGCAGCACTGCTGAATAAGAATAAAGTGAAATTAGTAAAGCCAAAAACGGCTCCGAAAAAAGAGCTGCCCATTCCAAAACTGCTGGCGGCAGCATTGAAAAAAAATAAAAAAGCGCAGAGCAGCTTTGAAGCGTTCTCTCCTTCACAAAAAAGGGAATATATTGAGTGGATTAACGAAGCCAAAACGGAAGAAACACAAATCAGGAGAGTGGACACCACCGTGGAATGGTCGGCAGAGGGAAAGACGAGGAACTGGAAATATAAATAAGCGTGAAGCTTGAGGCGTGAAGCTTGAGGCCCGGAGCCTGAAGCTTAAATCCAGGTGTTCAAAGGCTTGACGCTGAGCGCTGGACACCTAACGCTTAGGAACAACCGCAGAGATAATTTCGAAGCCTGATTATTTAACTGAACATCAACGATAAAAATATTGCAAACATTCAGACGGCCGTTCCAGATTGATCCGGATATTTCGAAAGCACATACCCTGAATACGGATTTTTATACCGATCCGGTTTTTTTTGAAGAAAGCCGGGCGAAAATATTTGCAAAGAGCTGGCAGTATATTGGGGATGCCGGCATGGTTTCCGAAAAGGGAAGATGTGTTCCGTTTACTTTATTGGAAAATTACCTGGATGAACCCCTGCTGCTGACCAAAGATGCCGGTGGACAGATTCATTGTCTGTCAAATGTATGCACCCATCGCGGCACGGTGCTGGTGGGGGAAGCCTGCACCTCGGCGCATTTGAGATGCCGTTATCATGGCCGCCAGTTCCGGCTCGATGGTCAGTTTGTTTCCATGCCGGAATTTAAAGAAGTAAAAAATTTCCCTTCTGCGGAGGATAATCTCACGCGCCTTCCTTTATTTGAATGGGGACCCTGGTTGTTTACTTCACTGGATTTAAAAGCAGATTCGAAAAAATCATTTCAGGCTATGTTTGACCGCCTGTCCTGGCTTCCTTTTCATGAATTTATTTTCAGGCCGGAATTAACTGCTCAGTATACCGTTCAATCGCACTGGGCACTTTATTGTGAGAATTACCTGGAAGGATTTCATATTCCTTTTGTACATGCGGGGTTGAATGCCGTGATTGATTTTGGTAATTATACCACGGAATTATTTGAAAATTCAAACCTGCAGCTGGGCCTGGCCAAAACGGAGGACCAGGTATTTGACTTACCCGAATCTTCTCCTGATTACGGAAAGAAAGTTGCGGCATACTATTATTTTTTATTTCCCAATATGATGTTCAATTTTTACCCCTGGGGGTTAAGTCTCAATATCGTTCAGCCACAATCCATCCGGCAGACAAAAGTTTCCTTTTATACTTTCGTCTGGAAGGAATCGTTGTTGAATAAAGGGGCGGGGTCAGGACTGGATGAAGTGGAAATGGAAGATGAAGAAGTAGTGGAAGCAGTTCAAAAAGGAATCCGTTCCAGCTTTTATCATCAGGGAAGATATTCGGTAACCCGGGAACAGGGGATACATCATTTTCACAGACTGATTGCTCAGGCATTTGATAAGTTGGCCGTTGGCAGTTGACGTTGACCGTTTGTTTTAATGCTTCAGAATTAAACTCTTTACTTTAAGAAATGTCACAAACTAAAAGCGCGGCCAACGGTCAACTGCCAACGGCCAAGGAATAACATGAACAACAACCCCCGCCAGGTCATCGGTTTCGGAGCTGCTGTTTCTGTTGTAGTCGGAAGTGTTATCGGCTCCGGTATTTTCATGAAACCCGCGTCGATGGCGGCCCAGCTGGCATCTCCCTACTGGCTGATTGCAGTTTGGATCATTGCCGGTGGGATTTCCGTTGTGGGGGCTCTTATCTTTTCGGAGATCGGTGCGATGATTCCACAGACCGGCGGGATCTATATTTATCTCCGGCACATGTATGGTGATTTTGTGGCATTCCTTTATGGATGGGCGGGATTTACTGTCATCAATACCGCTTCCGTAGCCGCGATCGCGTTTGTTTGCGCCGCGTATTCAGATTATTTTCTGCACATGCCCAGACTTTCGCCTGCTTTGGAAACCGGGGTGGTATGGCATATCCCGTTTCTTGGAAATTTATATCCCCTGGCAAATATGGGTGTTAAATCCATCGCAATCTTTTTGGTATTAGGAATAACGGTATTGAATTGTATAACAGTAAAAGGAAGCAGTGCCCTGCAATATATCAGCACAGTAGTAAAAGTAGTGGTGATAGCCGCACTCGTTGCCGGCATTTTCTTTTCCGGAAACGGGCATCTGTCAAATTTGACCATGCCGTCTGCAAATCCAAAACACGGGTGGTTACTGATCGGAGGCATTGTAGGGGCCATGACAGGCGCGTTTATGGCTTATGACGGATGGATTAACATAACGTATATCGGAGGGGAATTGAAGAATCCGCAAAGAAACATTCCCCGAAGTCTTTTTTCCGGTGTTTTTCTCTGTATGCTGGTGTATGTAATCCTGAACCTGGCCTATCTGTACGTGTTGCCTATTGACCGGATTGCACAATCTTCCCTGGTTGCTTCCGACGCAATCGAACATGCCCTGGGTAAGACAAGCGGCGCCATTATCGCCGCCATGATCGTGATTTGTACTTTCGGCGCCGTGAATGGTAATTCCATGTCATTGTCGCGTGTAACTTTTGCCATGGCGAAAGATGGCTTGTTTTTTTCCTGGACCGGGAAAGAACATCCCCGGTATCATACTCCGGCAAACGCCCAGCTTGTACAGGGAATCCTGGCCTGTTTATTCATCCTTTCCGGCACGTTCGATATGCTGGCCGATATTTTTACATTTATCGGACTGCTGGCTTATTTTATGGGGGCCATCGGCATTTTTATTCTCCGGAAAAAAATGCCCGATCAGCCGCGGCCCTACCGGATCTGGGGATATCCCTATGTACCCCTGTTATATATCTTATTTGTAGCCTTTTACCTCGTCAGCACGGTTGTGAATGATATTAACAATTATGCTGCTGGTGTAACGCCCGTTATCAATTCCCTGCTGGGGCTTGCCATCACCGCCCTGGGCATTCCGCTTTACCTGTATTTTAAAAGGAAAAAACCCCAGCCTGAAGGAGGATTTTAAGGAATTCTGGTCAGCTATGGAGGATTATCAGCTATGGAGGATTATAAGAGATCTGGTCTGCTTGGTGGATTATAAGGAGCTCAGACCGGGTTCTGATTAATATTTTTCCTAATTTAATCCCTACTAATTTGGTAGACTAATAAATAGACTCTATATTTGGATCCCGGCCCGAATTGGAAGCCCGGGTAAACAGAGCCTATCGTTATGAAATATTCAAAAGATCTCAGCTGGTTAAGTGCTCCCGCCTTTTTTCTGATTCTCGGGATGCTGGCGCTCAATCTGAAAAAAGATAAAAATAACCGGCAACCTGAAAAAAGCAAACCGGAAATAACTGCCATCTCCGCTCAAAAGCCGGCCTGATATATTGCAGACTGATACATTTTTCAAACCCTCCCGCTCATTCGGGGAGGGTTTTGTATTTGTACTTTTCCGGCATTCATTTTGATTTTGTAAAAGAAAGATATATCATGAACCAAGAACCATATCGGATCGAACGTGTGTTCGATGCTCCTGTTTCAGAAGTATGGGAAGCGCTGACCAGTCATCAGCAAATGAAAAAATGGTATTTCGACCTACCGGATTTCCAGGCCAGGCCGGGATTCGAATTCACATTTACCGGTGGTCCCGACGAACAACATCAGTATAAACACCTGTGCCGGGTTACGGAAGCAGTTCCCGGGAAAATACTGGCCTATAGCTGGCGATACGACGGATATCCCGGAAATTCCATTGTACGTTTTGAATTATCGGATGAAGAGGGCAAGACCAGGTTAAAACTTTCCCATACAGGGCTGGAAACCTTCGACCAGGCAAATCCTGATTTTGCCAGGATTAACTTTGAACAGGGGTGGACTTCTATCCTGGATTCATCACTCAAAAAATTTTTGGAAGAAGTACCGCATGAAACATAGGCTTGAGGCTTGAGGCGTGAAGCGTGAAGCACAAGGCAGAAAGTATAAGGCTTGTGCGAAATTATTTTTTCTGCTTCAGTATGGAATAATCACTGCCCGGTTCCGCGAGTATATTATTTTTCAGGGTTCCGAGACCGTCTATTTTCAATTCCACAACATCCCCCGCCTGAAGCCATTGCTCTGTGTATTCCGGATCCTTCCATTTTCCTGTACCATTCAATTCAAGAAAACATCCTGTACCTACAGTTCCGGAACCAATAATATCCCCGGGATATAATTCAGCTCCATATGATGCCCGGGCAATTAATTCTGCAAAGGTCCATTCCATATCAGAAAGATTTCCTTCACTCACTGTCTTCCCGTTGACTGAGGCCGACATATTTAAATTCCAGGATTTTCCAACATGCCCATTTTTAGCGGAGGTTTCCCATTTTTTTAATTCATCTGTGGTTACCAGCCAGGGCCCGGTGGTGGTGATAAAATCTTTTCCTTTCGCCGGGCCCAGGTTGAGCAACATTTCTTCCATCTGCAAGGTGCGTGCACTGAAATCATTTAAGATCATGAGACCGGCGATATAGTCATCCGCTTTTTCTACCGGAATGTTTTTTCCTTTGCGGGAAATGACGATGGCGGCTTCCAGTTCAAAATCCAGTTTTTTAAAATGATCCGGCATACAAATAACCGGTCCCGGACCCTTCACGGTATGATGGTTTCCGAAATAGAAAACCGGAAAGGAGTCAAATATGGTGGTCATCTCTAATCCGCGATTTCTTCTGGCCGTTTCTACATGTTGTCTGAATGCATATCCATCGCGGAGGGAAGAAGGATCCGGCAGGGGAGCCAGCAAATTCAGTTCCGAAAGTTCCATTCCTCCGGGTATGGATTGCGAAGAAGATTTCAATTCTTCTGCCTGGCGGAGCAGGTGCGGATAATATTCCTCCCAGCGGGTGAGGATTTTATTCATGGTGTCCGGCAGGTCGGGCAAGAGCAGCTGAAGATCAAATACTTTTTCACCCCATAACAGACCTGCCTGTTCTTTTCCGTTCTGTAAATAACTGACCAGCTTCATATATTTCCTCTTTTTTCCTGTTCCCGTTCGATGGCTTCGAATAAGGCTTTGAAATTGCCTTTCCCAAAACTTTTGGCTCCCTTGCGCTGGATGATTTCAAAAAAAACGGTTGGTCTGTCCTGCACCGGTTTGCTGAAAATCTGTAGCAGGTACCCGTCCGGATCCCGGTCAACCAGTATGCCGAGTTCTTTCAGGGGCTCCAGGTCTTCGTCTATTTTTCCAACCCGGCCTTCCAGTTCATCATAATAACTGGACGGAACTTTTAAAAATTCAACTCCCCGGCGCATTAGTTCACTTACTGTGGTTACAATATCCTTTGTTGCCAGGGCCACGTGCTGTACACCTTCTCCATTAAAAAATTCCAGGAATTCTTCCACCTGCGATTTTCTTTTTCCTTCTGCAGGTTCGTTGATGGGGAATTTGACAAAGCCGTTACCATTACTCATCACCTTACTCATGAGGGCAGAATATTCTGTAGAAATATCGGTATCGTCAAAACTCAGAATATTTTTGAATCCCATTACGTTTTCATAAAAGGAAACCCAGTGATTCATGCGATTCCAGCCAACATTTCCTACGCAGTGATCTACATATAACAGTCCGGTGGAAACAGGCTGGTATCCGGATTCCCAGGGCTGATAACCCGGCATGAAAGCCCCGGTATATTTTTTCCGGTCAATAAACAAATGAACCGTATCTCCATACAGTTTAATTCCGCTCATGCCAATACTTCCGGCTTCATCTGTAAGAATGGAGGGCTCCATAAAACTCGCAGCCCCTCTCTGGGTTGTTTCTTTCCAGGCATTTCCGGCATCGTCCACCTGCAGGGCAATCGCTTTCACCCCATCTCCGTGTTTAATCACCTGCTGTGCAATTTCATGCTCCGGCCGGAGTGCCGAAGTAAAAACAAAGGTTAATTTGTTTTGACGCAGTGCATAACTGGCGCGGTCTTTAACACCGGTTTCCGGACCGGCATAGGCAATTCCCTGAAACCCGAAAGCCGTTTTATAAAAATGGGCTGCCTGCCTGGCATTCCCGACATAAAATTCAATATAGTCAGTCCCCATCAGGGGCAGAAAATCATTATCCATAAAATAATTTAAAAAATAAAATATCAGGGAGCAGAAACTCTTCTAATTGCAGTACGGCGAGGCTGAAGCAAGCGAAATCAGTAAAAAAATATACCGCCTGCGCTGGTCATCAAATAGCTTACGGGCATAATCTGGACGCATCGTAGTTTAAAATTAAATAAAATAAAATTGATATATGGGAAAATGGATCTGAACTTTACGGATAAGGGATTTAAATTTTTTTTATGGCACATTACATCAGCCGCGGAAGATTACCGGAAAAACGACATACCCAGTTCAGGAATTCCGCAGGAAAGTTATATTCGGAAGAACTGGTGTCTACGGAAGGCTTCTCGAGTGATTACAGTCTGCTCTATCATATTCATCCACCCACGCGGATCCTGCAAACGGATATGCCGGCAACCATCGATATCCGGATAGCGGAAGAAAAAATGTTGAAACACCGGAGCTTTGAAGGGTTTAAACTAATCGCCCAGGATGACTATCTGAACAGCAGGAAACCCATCCTGGTCAATAAGGATGTACATATTTCACTGGCTGCGCCCAAGCAATCCCTGACCCGTTATTTCTATAAAAATGCGGATGCAGATGAACTGATATTTGTTCATGAAGGGAATGGGAAAATCACCACCGTATATGGAGAACTCGATTTTGGTTATGGTGATTATATACATATACCGCGGGGAACAATTTACCAGGTGCAATTTGAAAAGGAAGCGAACCGTCTTTTTATTGTAGAATCGTTCAGTCCGATACGTTATCCTAAAAAATACATCAGCCGGTATGGTCAGCTGCTCGAAAATTCTCCTTATTGCGAACGGGACATCCGAACACCGGTATTTACAGAAGCCAGGGATGAAACAGGTGATTTCCTTGTGCGGATAAAGAAACAGGGTGTGATGTACGGAATTCATTACGGCAATCATCCATTTGATGTAGTAGGATGGGATGGCTGTTGTTATCCCTATATTTTTTCCATTCATAATTTCGAACCGATAACCGGCAGGGTGCACCAGCCTCCGCCGGTGCATCTAACTTTTGAAGGAAATAATTTTGTCGTTTGCAGTTTTGTGCCGCGGATGTTCGATTATCATCCCTTGTCCATTCCGGTTCCTTACAACCACAGTAATATCGACAGCGATGAACTGCTGTATTATGTGGATGGAAATTTTATGAGTCGCGAGAATGTAACAAGAGGTATGATGACCCTGCATCCGGCTGGCATTCCGCATGGTCCGCATCCGGGGACGGTTGAAAAAAGCCTCGGTGCAAAAGAAACCCGGGAGCTGGCCGTAATGGTTGACACTTTTCATCCGCTATCTTTAACAGATACAGCGCTCGCGATTGAAAATGCCGGGTATACGACGAGCTGGAACATGTAGGCATAAAGCGTAAAGGCCAACGGCCAACCGCCAACCGCCAACGGCCAACCGTCAACGAACACCAAAACAATCAAATGAATTTTCAAGATAAAGTAGCCATTGTAACCGGTGCGGCGCAGGGGATCGGATTTAAAATCTGCAGGAACCTTGCCGGTGAGGGAGCAAAAATTATTTTAAATGATGTGGATGCTGCGATGGCGGAAAAGGCAGCTGCTCAAATAAATCGGGAAAATGCAGATAGCTGTATCGCCGTTGCCGGAGACGCCAGCGAGATGGGGGTAATCAAAAAACTGGTTGCTACAGCGGTAGAAAAATATCAGCGGCTCGATATTGTGATTGCAAATGCAGGCATAACCTTGTTTGGAGATTTCTTTCAATATTCCCCCGAATCCTTTAACCGGGTGATGCAGGTAAACCTCAGCGGAACTTTTTTTCTGGCCCAGGCGGCCGCCAATCAAATGAAAACGCAGGAATATGGGGGCGCTATTTTATTTATGTCATCCGTAACCGGACACCAGGCCCATAAAAACCTCGCGGCCTATGGAATGAGCAAAGCAGCTTTAGAAATGCTTGCAAAAAACCTCGTTATCGAACTTTCACCCTATAAGATTACCGTAAATACAATTGCTCCCGGTGCAACGTTAACGGAACGAACAGTCTCCGACCCGGACTATAATAAAACCTGGTCCAGGATTACGCCCATGGGACGACCGGCTGTTGTGGAAGATATCGCTGATACAGCACTGTTTCTCGTTTCTGATAAGGCGAAACATATTACCGGACAAACGCTGATTGTAGATGGTGGGTGGACTTCCGTTAGCCAGCCACCTGATTAATACAGAATCATTGTAACTGGTAAATACGGGCCTCATAAGGTCTTAATTCAAATCCCGCTTGCGTATTCTTTTCAATGGGCCCATCGTAGTTAGTGAGAAGCAACCGGGCCTGGGGAAATTCTATCGGGGTCAGTTTTATAGCGGTTGAAAAATTCAGGAGGATCAGCATTTTTTTCCCATCCAGTTCCCGGGTATAGGCATATACTGAGGGATTATCCTTATCCAGCAATTCGTATTTACCGTAAACAAGTACCGGATGATTTTTCCGGATCTGCACCAGCTTCCGGAAATAGTGGAGACAACTGTTCGCATTTTTTTCTTCTAATGCTGCATTTATGAAATGATAATTTGGATTCACAGGTATCCAGGGAATTCCGGTAGTGAAACCGGCGTTGGCAGAATCGTTCCATTGAAATGGGGTGCGGCCGTTATCCCTGCCGGAGAATTGCAGATTTTTCAGAAAGGCTACCGTATCACCCTGTATATCTTTCTGATGCTGGTATTCGTTCAGTGCCGACATATCCCGGATATCCTGGATTTTTTTGAAGCCTGCATTGGTCATGCCCAGCTCATCGCCGTTATAACAATAAGGTGTACCCCGCATGGTCAGTAAAAAAGTGGCAAGCATCTTGGCAGATGGTTCCCGGAACTGCCTTACTGTCATTTCCATAACGGCTCACCAGTCTGGCCTGGTCATGGTTGGCCAGGAAAATGGACAACCATCCGTTATTAGCGAAAGCACTGTCCCACCGGCTGAAAACTTCTTTAAAATGCAGGAGACTGTACCCTTCAGGTTTCGCTATGTCCACTCCGTCGAAAGCATAAGCCATATTTAATTCTTTGCGGTCGGCGTCTACCAGCTGATGGGCATCTTCAAATGAATTCCCGGCTCCTTCGGCTACACTCATTACATCGTAACGACTCAGGACTTCCTGATTCATTTCTCTTAAGTAGTCGTGCAGATGCGGGCCCATGGCATAGTACAACCAGAATTTATTTTCATATCCCGGAGGGAAAACCGGGAAGCTGGTATCCTTTGCCACAAACTGAAACGCATCGAGCCGGAATCCATCTATTCCTTTTTCTGCCCAGAATTTCATGATATCATATACCTCTTTGCGCAGGGCAGGATTTTCCCAGTTCAGGTCAGGTTGTTTTCTGGAAAAATAATGCAGGTAATAGGCATTGGTCAGGGAATCATATCTCCAGGCATCATGATGAACATCAAACAGACTGTACCGGGAAGGAGGTTTACCATTTTCCGCATTCCACCAATGATAATAATTTCGGTACGGATTGTTTCTTGAACTGCGGCTTTGTTTAAACCATTCATGTTCATCACTGCTGTGGTTTACCACCAGGTCCATCACCAGTCTGATATGCCGGTCGTGCATGGCCTTTGATGAGTGCATCAAAATCTGCCATGGTGCCAAAATCTTTCATGATGTTGCGGTAATCGCTTACATCATATCCATTGTCATCGTTGGGAGAACTGTAAATGGGGTTGAGCCAGACCACATCGATGCCTAGACTTTTAATATAATCCAGTTTGGAAATGATCCCTTTCAGGTCACCGATGCCGTCGCCGTCGCTGTCTTTAAAACTGCGCGGATAGATCTGATATACCACTGCTTCTTTCCACCATTTTTTTTCAGATGGCGACTGTGCAAAGATTTTTGAAACTACAAAACCCTGGCTTAGAAAAAAGAAAACAAAAAAGGGTAATAATTTATTTTTCATATGCGGTGGTTGAATTGATTAGGCGGAAAAAAAAGCGGGAACAGGTTTTTACCTTGTTCCCGCACCAGTGGAGGATACCGGGATCGAACCGGTCACCTCTAACATGCCATGCTAGCGCTCTACCAGATGAGCTAATCCCCCGTTGACCCCATATACCGACGCTGGAGCTTTGGCGTAAACGTCCTAGCTTTAACGCGGCGGCAGGTTTAAAGAGCTGCAAATATATCCATTCTAAACTAATCCCGGATGCGCTTCTTAATTATCTTTGATTCCGTATTATGGGCATACTACGCAAAATTGGAGAATATCTGTATATCGTAAAAAGAGATCCAAACGAACCGACCAGTTCCTGGATAAAATACATGAACCGGATCAACCGGATCTCCATTTTTATGTTCCTGATCGGGATCCTCATTATTATTTTCCGCCTGATATTCAAGAAACACTGAATAATTATTAATGATCAATTATTAAGTATTAATTGGGGCCCTATGCCCGGTTCCCGATTTTATTTTTGGAGAAAGTCCACGATGAGGGATGCTGCTTTTTCAGAAGCATTTCCACCCTGCGAGAGGAGGTTGCGCAGATCGGCGTAATCCTGTTGAAGTTTTTTCCGGGCGGGTTCATCGGATATCAGTTTCTTCAGTTCGGCGACAATATTTTTCACATTCATCTCATCCTGAATTAATTCTTTCACAACCGGCTTATCCATGATGAGATTAACGAGGGAAATATATTTTACCTTAATCAGTCGTTTGGCGATCTGGTAGGAAACGGGGCTTCCTTTATAACAAATCACTTCCGGAACATCGAACAATGCGGTTTCCAGGGTTGCCGTGCCGGAGGTTACACAGGCGGCCCGCGCATACATGAGCAAAGGATAAGTCTGATTGCTTACCCGGGCAGCCTGCGGGTATTTTTTCAGGATTTCATCATAAAATGCAGCATCCTGTCCGGGAGCTTCGGCTACCACGAACTGGAAATCCGGGAAAGACCGGCTGGCTTCCAGCATCACGGGCAGTTTTTTCAGGATTTCCTGTTTGCGGCTTCCGGGAAGGAGGGCGATCAGGGGAAGGGTTGGCTGAACCGGCTCCTGACTGCCCGGCAGATATATATCCGGCAGTCTGCCCGCTTCCGGAGATTGTTTAAACTGTTCAATCACTTCCACCAGGGGATGGCCCACATATTCCGTTTCATAATTCCATTTCTGAAAAAATGCCTTTTCGAAGGGAAGGATCACGAGCATTTTATCGATGTTCTCGCGGATGCCCTTTACCCGGCTTTCTTTCCAGGCCCAGACCTGGGGAGAAATATAATAAATGGTTTTATATCCTTTTTTGCGGGCCCATTCAGCAATCCGGAGATTGAACCCGGGATAGTCAATAAAAATAACCGCATCCGGCTGGAACTGGCTGATATCCGTTTTACAGAATTTGATGTTTTGAAGTATGGTAGGAAGGTTTCGGATCACTTCCGTAAAACCCATAAAAGCCAGGTCGCGATAATCTTTTACAATTTCTGCTCCGGCGGCCTGCATCATTGCTGCCGCCCCAGGCGCGGATATGGGTATCGGGATCCTTTTTTTTAATTTCCCGGATCAGATTACTGCCATGCAGGTCCCCGGATGCTTCCCCGGCAATGATGTAATACTTCATGTATGACCAAAGATAAAGAAGGATGACGGATGACGGATGACGGATGACGGATGACCGATTGGCCGTTGACGATGGCGTTACGATAGCGATTAAGCGTTAGGCGTTAAGCGTTACGCCTAAGAAACCAGTTTGTAAACCAGCACCATAATGCCATAAATCAGGGTGGCTACAAAAACCCCCTTGGCTGTTTTATCCCGGTGGGTATTAATATAAACCGTAAAGAGCACGGCATTGGCCAGCAGGGAAATGACTGCTGATGGCCGTTAACAGCTGGTTTATTGTGCGTCAGTACGTAGAGATATTCTGAAAAACGAATGGTCCGGCTGAAGACCCAGAAATAATAAATCACCATGGCCAGCAGGGGGCCGAGAATTCCCAGAAGGATACCGAATTTTAAATTGTCTTTTTTGAACATCAGAATTTCCAGGTTTTTTCGAGTTTGGATTTCAAAACGTAATTCGTCAGATCAAATTGTACGGGAACCACACTTACATAATTATGTTCCAGCGCCCAGACATCGGAATCCCTTCCCTTATCAAAATTTACAAATTCACCGGTCAGCCAGAAATATTTTTTGCCATTGGGATCGCTTCTTTTCACAAAATCCTCTTCATATTTCGCATAGGCCTGTTTGCAGATCCGGACACCTTTGATCAGTTCGGCATCAACAGCCGGAATATTTACATTCAGAACCGTATGCTTATCCAGCCTGGTTTTCAGCATTTGCTGAACTATTTTACGGGCATATTTCCGGGCTCCGGTAAAATCTGCGTCCACACTGTGATCAAGCAGGGAAAATCCGGCGGAAGGAATACTTTCGATGGCAGCTTCCACGGCGGCAGACATGGTGCCGGAATAAATAACATTGATGGAATGATTGGCGCCGTGGTTAATACCACTCAGACAGATATCCGGTTTGCGCTGCAGGACTTTATCCACGGCCAGTTTTACACAGTCAACGGGAGTACCTGAACATTGCCAGGCTTCCACGCCTTCAAAAATCTGTGCCGGCTGCAGGCGCAGGGGGTGACCGATCGTTATGGCATGGCCCATGCCTGACTGGGGTTTATCCGGGGCGACGACAACTACTTTTCCAAGGTCTTTAACGGCTTCCACAAGATTTAAAATTCCGGGAGCCATGATACCATCGTCGTTGGTAATCAGGATGACAGGCAAATCGCTTTTCTTTGATTTAGACATAGTTATAAAGGGGTTGCAAAAGTACTATTTTTTTTCCGCCGGTCAGACAGTCCCTGTTTCCCGGTGGTTTTTTTATAAATCTGTCTGCTTTTTGGGGTGGTTGCGCTACCTTTGCAGCCGGATTAAAATACCCATATGGCAGGACAACTGAAGGAAGTTCGTAACCGGATCAAATCCATCCAGAGCACCCAGCAGATCACCAAGGCGATGAAGATGATCAGTGCCACAAAACTCCGGAAGGCACAGGAAGCCATCCAGCAGATGCGGCCCTATTCCAAAAAACTTCAGCAGGTGCTCAGCAATATCGTCAGCAATGCGGATGGCGAATTCAGTTCTTCCTTGTCCACGCCAAGACCGGTTGAAAAAGTATTGCTGATCGTGATCACGAGCGACCGTTCTTCCTGTGGCGCCTACAATTCAAACCTGATCAAACTGGCCAAGGCCACCATGCAGGAAAAATATCCTGCACAAACGGCCAAAGGCAATACAGTAATCTGGAGCATTGGTAAAAAAGGCTACGAACATTTCCTGAAGAACAACTATAAAGTAAACGGAGAATTCCGCGATATATTTCACAACCTTCATTTTGAAAATGTGCAGCTTTGCGCCCAGGCTGCTGTGAAGGCTTTTGAAAACCACGAATTTGACGCGGTCGATATTATTTACAGTGAATTCAAAAATGCAGCTTCGCAGAATTTTGTGGTTGAACCTTTCCTGCCGATTCCAAAAGCGAATAAAGTACCCGGTGCTGCAGCGAACTGATTTTATTTTTGAACCTTCCAAAGAAGTGATCCTGGCGGAACTCATGCCGAAGATTCTCAATACCCAGTTGTTTAAAGCCGTTCTGGATGCCAATGCTTCCGAACACGGTGCCCGCATGACGGCCATGGACAAGGCAACAGAAAATGCCAATGAAATCCTGAAAATTCTCCGTATTTCCTATAACCGCGCACGTCAGGCAGCCATTACCACCGAACTGACCGAAATCGTTTCGGGTGCAGCTGCACTTCAGGGATAGAATACAGTGTAGAAGTATGAGAGTATGGGAGTATGGGATGTGAAAATGTGGGTGAAATGTGGGCATTTGCTTCCTGATAAGTTCATAATCTGAGTTCCTATTTGCCTATTTTGCATCTGCAATTCGTCAAATTTATTTCACAATCTTCATACTCCCATACTCTCATACTTTCATCTATGGAAATTTCCGACCTGATTCCACATATCGAAGCTTTGATTTTTGCCAGTGACAAACCACTGACAGCCATGGAAATGACCGAACTGCTCAATAATGCATTTGGTTTTATGGACGACAAGCTGACCCTGGATCAGATTCAGACCGGTATTGAAGGAATTGTCGCGAAATACAATTCCGAATTTTATCCCTTTGAAGTCAGGGAGAGCGGAGGTGGATGGCAGTTCCTGTCCAAAAAAGAATTTCATAAAACCATCGCCCAGCTGAATGGCGAGAAATTCCTGAAACGCCTTTCCACCGCAGCACTGGAAACCCTTGCCATCGTTGCTTACAAACAACCCATCACCAAGGGAGAAATTGAATCCATCCGCGGGGTGAACAGCGATTATTCCATACAGAAATTACTGGAAAAAGAATTGATCATTATCATGGGCCGCAATGAAGATATGCCGGGTAAACCCCTGATCTATTCCACTTCCAAATCATTCATGGATTATTTTGGTATCAATCAGACAACCGATCTTCCGCGGCTCCGCGAAGTTCTGGGTGAAAGCCTGGAAGAACCTTCCCTGATAAACTATACCCCGTTAACGCCTGGAATAACACCAGCCCTGGTGGTAAGTGAAGAAGGGGAACTACTGGAAAATAATCCCGCATCCCCGGATGCAGAGGAAGGAGACGAGAAAGCTTAAAGCCTAAAGCCTAAGGACCAAAGCATACGAATCTGGAAATGGAGAAATAAACTCCCATACTCCCATACTCCCATACTTTCCTACTTGCTTCCTATATTCGCGAATATGACCACCCTTTCCCACAACGAACTTATTTCCATCGCAGAAGAATATGGAACCCCGCTGTATGTGTATCATGCTGAGAAAATTAAAGACCAGTACAATAAGCTGCAGCATGCGTTCAGTAATACCAATACTATTTTTTTTTATGCCTGCAAGGCACTCACCAATCTGAACATTCTTCGGTATATCCGGAATCTGGGTGCCAATGTGGACTGCAGTTCCATCAATGAAGTGAAACTGGCCCTGCATGCCGGATTTCCTTCATCCCGGATATCTGTACACATCAAACGGTATTGATTTTGATGAAATCAGGGAAGCTAAATCACTTGGCGTATATATTAATATTGACAGTCTTTCCAACCTGGAAAAATTCGGGAAGGAATTCGGAGATGGCTATCCGGTAGGCATCCGGTTCCGGCCGAATATCCTGGCAGGTGGTAATCTGAAAATTTCCACCGGACATGATAAAAGTAAATTCGGCATTCCGGTAGATCAGATCGAACAGATTCTCTCCGTTGTGGACAAATACAAACTGCGTATCAGTGATCTGCACATTCATACCGGAAGTGAAATAAAAGACGTGGATATTTTTTTGAAAGGCATCGAAGTGTTATTTGAGATCGCGCCGCATTTTGAACACCTTGAATTCATCGATCTGGGCGGTGGATTTAAAGTGGCAAGCAGGGAAGGGGAAGAAGAAACCGATATTCCCTTGCTGGCTGAAAAAGTGAGTCAGGCCTTTGCCAATCATCCCTATAAAAATGGAAAGCCGCTGCAGGTATGGTTTGAACCCGGGAAATTCCTCGTGAGTGCAGCAGGAATTTTTATCACGAAAGTGAATGTGCTGAAAGAAACCAGTGCGGCTGAATTTGTAAGTGTCAACAGTGGATTTAATCACCTGATCCGTCCGATGTTCTATGATGCGTATCATCATATTGAAAATATCAGCAACCCGGATGGGCGTCGTTAAAAATTATTCCGTTGTCGGAAATATTTGTGAAACAGACACTTTTGCCTGGGACCGTCCGCTGAATCAGGTGCGGGAAGGAGACTATCTGGTATTCCGCAATGCCGGTGCTTATGGTTTTGAAATGTCTTCCAATTTTAATTCCCGGTTTAAACCGGCTGAAGTATTGGTGCTGGATGGAAAATCTCATTTGATCCGTCGCCGCGACCAGTTTGAAGACCTGCTGCGTAACCAGCTGGAAGTGATTTAAATTTTTTCATATACCCTGCTTTCTTTATTTTCAAGATCCCCAGGGCCTGATTTTAGCAACTCTATTATTTTATCATCATAAAATATTGGTTATGCCTATACGCATGACAGATGATCCGGCTGAATCGGACGATAGTGGTGGCGGGTTTGAAGGTGGTCCCTCTGCTGGTGGCGGTGGCCGGGGAGGTGGTGGAATTTTCGGACTTCTTCCCCTGATTTTCTCCCTTATCCGCGGTCCGAAAAGTCTGCTCCTCGTCATTCTCCTGGGCATTGGTGGGTATTTTCTGCTGGGCCGGGGTGGCGGCTGTAATTCCGCAGGCATCGTTCAACAGGTTAAGCAACTGGCCATGGGCGGAATCCTGGATCCGCGACAGTTTGACAAATCAAAAGTTTATGAATCCCTGTCGGATGACGACAACAAAAATCCCCTTCCAGAATCTGCCAACCTGCAGAAATATGCACCTGCCGTAGGTGACCAGGGAAAACAGGGAAGTTGTGTTGCCTGGAGCAGTGCCTATGGTGCCAGAACAGTTCTGGAATCTGCCAGAACAGGATCGGATCCGAATGCTTTGAAATTTAGTCCTGCTTTTTTATATAACCAGATTGGCCTGGACGGATGTGAAGGATCTTATATCAACCGTGCCATGGATTTTATGAGTCAGCGGGGCTCGGTACCGTATGAAGCATTTCCGTATACTGATCAGGATTGTTCCAGGCAGCCGGACCAGCAACTGCTTGATCAGGCCAGGCAATTTCGTATGCGTGGTTCAAACCGTCTTACCGTTGGTGAGCAGCACGGACAAGATTGATCTGCGGGCGATAAAAGAAAATCTGTCCCAGGGTGCACCGGTTGTAATCGGGATGATGGTCGGCGGAACCTATATGCAACCCATGATGGGCCAGGATGTATGGAACCCTACCCAGGATGATGCGTGCCATGATGGGTTTCGGAGGTCATGCGCAATGTGTGGTTGGATATGATGATGCAAAATATGGAGGTGCCTTTCTGATCATGAACAGCTGGGGACCGCAATGGGGTAATAATGGATTTGCCTGGGTGAGGTATAAACATTTCCAATATTTTGTAAGGGAGGCTTATGGCCTGGAATCGATGCCGGCTGTCGGTGCTGCGGCGAATAAACCTTTTGAAGGTGAAGTGGGACTGGTGCAGGTAACTTTTAATGGCAAGAAAACTGTAGCCGGAGATTATATTCCATTGAAGAAAACTTCAGAAAATATTTTTGAAACCACTGCATCCGTAAAACCGGGCACCCGGTTTAAAATGGAAATCCGAAATGAATCGGAATGTTATATTTATGTTTTCGGAAAGGAAACCGATGGCAGCAGTTATACCTTATTTCCTTATCCGCGACCCGATGATCCAACCAAAACAAAATATTCTCCCTTTTGCGGCATCTGCCGGTTACCGGTTATTTCCGAAAGATAAAAGCATGGAGCCGGACAGTATTGGAAAGAAGGATATTATGGCCGTGGTAGTGAGTAAAGACAGTTTGAACTGGAGCGAGCTCAATGCGAAGATCAGTCAGAACAGAACAACAGATTATGCAGCGCGCCTGCGCTCGGCCCTCGGTTCCTCCACCAGTTTATTCAGGCCGAAATTTCTTCAAAAGGAAATATTCATTTCAAAGGGGAAGCCGGCGAAGACCAGGTTGGTCGCCTGTATAGTGGAGGTGAATAAATAAAAAAAACAGCCACCTTTCGGTGGCCGTCCAAATCTGTTTAAGAGTCATCAAAATTTAGTTTTCCGTCAAGAAAAGGTACAGATTTACAGGGTTTTTCGGACTGGATTTCAAACTGGTTTCATCGGATAAGGAAGGGTTAAGGGGTTCGTCAACATTTTTCAACAAGGCATTGGATTTCGATTTCATAGGTTTTAATATCTTTTATTGGCTCTGATCAGTTCGTTTGGTTTTCTTTCGGTTTGGATTCAGGTTTTTCTCAGTTCGGATTTAGATCGGTTTTCTCAGGATTTGTTCGGTTTTTTCTTTCGGTTTGGATTCGGTTTTTCTCAGTTCGGATTTCACTTGGTTTTCTCAGGATTCGGTTTTTCTGGCTTTGAGCTTTAGGCTTTCGGCTTTAAGCTTTCGATCAGATCATTCGCGCGCTTCAACAATACAAAGATGCGACGGCTTTCACGCTTCCCATAGCTTATTCGACCGGGGTAGGTCAATCCTTCGATTTTTGGGATTTTTATGTCGATAAACGGATTTTCCGCCTGTCTGAATCCTCCCTGAACCCGCGCCAATAGGGCATTTCCGACTAAGGGTTTCTATTTAGTTCCCTGGCCTTAATGCCTGATATGCAGCCCGGATTAGCCTGGAAAAGATTATATTTCATGGGACATCACATATTAATCGCGCGTATATACATTGATAATCAATATATTGCGTAAATTGACTAGATTGAAGGTCTTCAGATTCAAAAGTAAGTCTGCAGAAGATATATGTTTGCTTTGCGAATAAAATTCTGCTGAAAGAAAACTTAGCGTTTAAATCAACCAAATGAAAAAGATTCCATTAGTCTGTTTGTTGCTGATCAATCTATTACTGATTTATCATGACTTACGGCACAGGAGATCCGAAACGATTCTTCGGTGTACCATCCCCGGGATTTTTTTTTACAGCCCTTTGATCCGCCGGCAGGAAATGTTTACCGGTCCGCTAAGGGAACACCGGGACCGCAATACTGGCAGAACAGCTCCAGTTATCTGATCCATGCCACCTTAAGTGAAAAGGATACCAGTATCGCAGGAGATGTAACCATTTCTTATACCAATAACAGTCCGGATAAACTGGACTATCTCTGGCTTCAGCTGGATCAAAATATTTTTAATCCGCATTCCCGGGGTGCTGCAGCCATACCTGCATCCGACGATGCATTTGGTATCCTGGGTTTAAACAATGGCGGGTATCATATTTCCGGCGTTTCGGTTACCTCTGGTGGAAAAACCTATCCGGTTCAGCCGGTTATATCAGATACCCGGATGCAGATTCGTCTTACAGCAACCGGTTCTTGCCAAAGGGAGATAAGATATCCATAAAAATGAATTTCAGTTTTGCTATACCTGCCAACGGAGCAGACCGGTTCGGCAGACTGTACACCAACAATGGTGTTGTTTATCAAATTGCCCAATGGTATCCACGCATGTGTGTATATGATGATGTGGAAGGATGGAACACCTTGCCTTATATGGGCCTGGGTGAATTTTATTGCGACTATGGTAACTATGATTATTATATTACTGCGCCTGCTGAAATGATTGTATATGGATCAGGCGATTTGCAAAATGCAACGCGAGGTATTAACTGCTGAAGAAATAAAAAGACTGGCAGTCAGCTGCCAATAGTGATAAAACCGTTTCCATTATTCAGGCCGGATGAAATTGGAAAAGCCGTCCATGCGCCCGGCAGCCAGGGAATCTGACCTGGCATTTTAAAATGAAGAATACCAGAGATGTTGCCTGGGCAGCCTGCCGAAGGCACTGGTATGGGATGCAGCAAAAATCAATCTGCCTTCCGGCCGAAAAGCATTGGCGATGTCGGCATATCCGCCGGAAAGCACTGGGGATACGGCCTGGTCAAGGTCAACAGAATATTTAAAAAACAGTATTGAAATTTATTCCAAAAATTTTTTTGAATATCCCTGGAACAATGCGGTAAACATTGGCGGATCCATTAGCGGGTATGGAATATCCCGGGATGATCTTTAATGACTATAAAGAAACCAGAGCAGCGTTTATGGTTTCTGATTGCACATGAAATCGGCCATAACTGGTATCCCGATGATCGTTGGATCGAATGAAAGAAAATATATGTGGCAGGATGAAGGATTCAATACCTATATCAATTATTATGCAACGGATATTTTTAATAAAGGAGAATATGTAAATGATCCCGCTTTATTCAGTAAAGATTATTTTGCTTCCTGCGATACAGAAACGCTTTCATGACCTACAATGATCCACTGATGACTGTTTCTGAAGCAATGGATATCAGACAACATTATCAGTACTATGGTAAAACAGCTTATGGACTGAACTTACTTCGCAATGTTGTTGTGGGCAAAGAACGATTTGATTATGCTTTCAGAAAATATACAGAAGCTGGGCATTTAAACATCCGACGCCCTACGACTTTTTTCATTGTATAAACAATGCGGCGGGTGAAGATTTAAACTGGTTCTGGAAAGAATGGTTTTTTACAACCTGGAAACTGGATCAGGCAATTACATCAGTGAAATATGTTGACAATGATCCTTCCAAAGGCGTATTGATCACGATTGAAAACAAGGGCAAAATGATCATGCCCGTTATTGTAAAAATTATTCAAACCAACGGGGAACAGAAACGTTATGCAGTTGCCGGTGGAAATCTGGCAGCGGGGTGGCACCTGGACCTTTAAATATGCTTCTGGAATAAAATTGATAAGGTAATCCTGGATCCGGAAAATGTATTGCCGGATATGGACAGGAGAAATAATGAATGGGTGATGGAGGGCAGATGACGATGACAGATGACAGATGACAGATGACGGACAGGAAGCGTTAAGCGTTAAGCGTTAAGCTTTAGGCGTTAAGCGTTAAGCTTTAAACAATATTCAGTCTGCGGAACACATCGGCCTTATTGGCCTTGCTTACGGGGATTTCATTGCCCTTGATGAATAACAGGTTTTCCCGCATATCATCTATTTTATGGAGGTTGACGATATAGGAGCGGTGGACTTTCAGGAAATGATGTTTGCTTACTTTTTCTTCCAGGTTTTTGATGGTATTATGGGTGATATATTTCTTGTCATCGATCGTAACAAATTTTACATAATCCCCCATACTTTCAATATATAAAATGGAATCATTGTTCAGCCGGATCAGTTTGCCGTCTGTTTTAATATAAATATGGTCTGAAGCACTGTTGGTGGAAATCGTTTCCTTGGAAGGCTGTATTTTCTGCAGGGCTTCCAGGAAACGCTGGTAGGTAAATGGCTTCATCAGGTAATCCGAAACATTATACTGGAATGCATTATATGCGTATTCAGATTTGGCGGTGGTCAGAATAACTTTTGGTGAAAAGGCAATCTGGTCGAGCAATTCAAATCCGTTGGCACCCGGCATTTCCACATCCAGAAAAATCAGGTCAACCGTATTGCCGTTCAGGAATGAAAGGGCATCCGTAACATTACTGAAATGACCACGGACTTCTACCTGGCCGCTTTTTTCACAGCAATTTTTCAGGTAATTGGCGGCTACCTGCAAATCTTCTACAATAATACAGCTGAGACTCATGAACAATTGCTATTAAATAATTCCAATTTTTTCTTTTCTTCTTCTATTATTTGTTTGCTATGGAAGATTTTATTTTTTAATGTTTCGAAATCGCCCGGCGATCTGATCTGGGGAGCTGGCTGTAGCACATATAATTTCGAATTGCTGGCATTGTTGCTGGACTTCAGTAAGTCCGACAAAGCCAAAAACGGGTTTTATTTTATGAACGGCCGATTTCAATGCGTTGATATTGCCGGAGGAATAGCTGTATTCAATATTGTCTGTTAGAGACTGATAGTCACTTAAGACAGTATCGAGTATTTCCTGCAGATACTGATAGTCTTCACCATAGAGGCTAAACAGGTAATTGGTGTCGAATTCGCTATTGAAAACGAATGAATTAGCGGTTTTCAGGTTATTCATGTATCTGGATTCATTTATATTAACGCTGGAAATAATAATTATTATACCTGCCAATAATAAATATGCTTCCCGCGTTTTAATATACAAACTAATTTTTCTGATACCTACCCTGAAATCCCGAATCTCGCCTGTCTTATGGACTGTCTATCAGGATATTGCAAATTCCGGATTGGACCCCGGCAATTCTATTTCCCAACGCAAGAAAATAATCCGGTTTAATCAGTTCATCTTCCTCACGCTTTGCGGAACGATGCTTTCTGTTGTCAGTTATTTTACTTTAAGTCTATATATAAGTGCCCTGGTTAATTTATCGGCCGGGTATATTTTTATTCTGGCTTTCCACCTCAATTCGAAAAAAAGATTTGAACTGGCGCGCATTATCGCGATTGTCAACCTGAACCTGTACCTGATCGTGATGAACTATATGGAAGGATTACGTGCAGGTGAATACCTGTTGTATTTTCCCTATTTTCTGGTCATGACCCTCGTAATCGATGTGAAAAGGAATTTTACGGAGTTGAAATTCGTTTACCTGATCACCATCGTATCTGTTTTGATTTGTTTGAATGTAAGTCCATACGAAAACTATTACCAGGTGCGCATTGGCGGTATGTTTGCCCGCTTATACAATTCCAACCTGGCTATTTCCCTTACCCTGACCACTTTCTTTTCCTATTTTATTTTCAGGGTAAACCGGGATCATGAAGAAGCCATTCTGAAAGAAAAACATTTTGTGGATACGATTTACAATACTTCTCTTGACGGAGTGCTGATCATGGATGCGGAAGCGCGTAAAATCATTGGTTGTAACAACCGGGCCTGTGACCTGCTGCATATAAAAAATAAAAAAGAAATCGAAGGAACGGCCATTGAAGACTGGTTTACCAGTGAGCATATTAAATTGTTCAAATCAGTCGAACTTAACCTGGCTACAAATCAGGCAAAGGACTGGCAGGGTGAACTGGCACTGACTTCTGCAGAAAGAACTTTTTTTGCTTTCGTTAATATTGTTCCTTTTCTGGATTTTGAAAAAAGATTTCTGAAGATCAGTATCCTGGATATTTCGGAAATCAAGACTGCCCAGTTTGAACTGATGAAAGCCAAGCAAAAAGCAGAAGTGGCCTCCCAGGCAAAATCACGTTTTCTTTCCAATATGAGCCATGAGCTGCGTACGCCGCTCAATGGTATTATCGGAACATCCAACTTATTATTACAGGAAGACTATCTTCCGGAACAAAAATCGCATCTGGATATCCTGAAGTATTCTTCGGAGCATATGATGATGCTGATCAATGAAATCCTGGACTTCGGCAAAATTGAAGTAGGCAAACTGCAACTGGGGGAACATCCGGTTGACATGAAAAAATTCCTGGACAAAATCAATCTTCAGTTCGGCACACAGGCGCATTCAAAAGGACTTGGTTTTAAGATGGAATACGACAGCCTGGATATTGAAGTGCTGACCGATGAAACCAGACTTAACCAGGTATTCAGTAACCTGATATCAAATGCATTGAAATTCACCCATTACGGGGAGATCACCGTGGTTGCGAAAAAAATATTTTCAACGAGTCAGAAGGCAACCATCCAGTTCATGGTAAAAGATACAGGTATCGGAATACCTGCCAACAAACAACAGGAAATATTTGAAAGTTTTACGCAGGCCGATGTAAATACCACCCGTAAATACGGTGGAACGGGACTGGGGCTGGCGATTACAAAAAAACTGGTAAATCTTTTTCACGGAGAATTGCAGCTGGAAAGCGAAGAGGGCAGAGGATCCACTTTTCATTTTACCCTAAAACTCGCTATCAACGAAAACAGGAAACATTATATTAATGAGGATAAAGTGAAACACCTGCCGATGTTTACGGGGGTAAAAGTGATGGTTGCCGAAGACAATGCAATTAATATGTCCATCGCCCGGCGGTTTCTGCAGAAATGGGGAATAGAAGTGAAAGAAGCGTATAATGGAAAACAGGCGGTTGAACTATTCTCCCAGCATCATTTTGACCTGATCCTTATAGATCTTGAAATGCCCGAAATGGATGGAATCACGGCTCTCGGGGAGATAAAAAAAATCAATCCGGCTGTTCCGGCCATCGCCTTTACTGCTGCTGTATATAATGATATGCGCGCCGATCTTTTATCGAAGGGATTCATGGAATTCGTTCCAAAACCCTTCCGGCCGGAAGACCTCCACGGAAAGATATCCCTCCTGCTTTCTGCAAAAAGTAATGCCGTATAATTACGGCCTCTGCACACCCCCTTAACAAACCAGATTCCCTAACAGTTTGTTAACAAAATAAATTTAAGGTTCCATTAAACCCCGGATACTGAAGACCGTCTCAGTAAAAAATAAAACGTAAATATGAAAACAAACCTCATTCGCCGGATGGTTATAGCATGCTGCCTGCTATCCTGCATATGTATTTACTCCTGTAAAAAGGATGTTTCCGCCTCCGGGGATAATTCAACAACAAATGTTAGTACTTCCGGTGACGACGAACAACAGGTATCCAACGAATCCGATCTGATCACTGATGACGCGAACACGGCCTTAAACGGTCAGTCCGCTTTTTCAGGATCCAGTAGTACAACGATATCCTCCGGGAATACGGCGGTAAACGATGTAAACGGTTCAACGACGGTTGATTTGGGCCTGATAGATGATCACAAATATATCTGTGACGCAACCATAACTTATGATACGGCCAACAACCAACGCGTGATTACCATCGTATATGATGGTAAGTCATGCTGGGGAAACAGAACCCGGTCGGGAACGGTTACGATTTCAATGCCCGTGGGACAGCGTTGGAAAGACGAAGGCGCTGTAGCTACCATCACTGTGGATGCATTGACGATTGAACGTCTGCGTGATCATAAGAAAATCGTACTGAATGGAACGAAGACCATCACCAATGTTAGCGGTGGTTTACTGAAGGACCTGGCCGGTTTACAATCGATTACTCATTCGATTGCCGGCAATCTGAAAATTGATTTTGACAATGGAACTTCCAGAATATGGAATGTATCCAAACTAAGAGTGTTTACCTATGATAACGGGATAGTGATAACTACTACAGGAACACATAGTGATGGCACAAATAATAATATTGCAGAATGGGGAACGAATCGTTTTGGTGATTCTTTCACCAGCCTGATCAGTGAACCGAAAGTTATCCGTCAGGATTGTAATTTCAGGCTGGTAAGCGGACAGAATACACTGATCCTGTCGAAGGGAACAGCGGTGATTACATACGGTCTGGACGCCAACGGAGAACCAACCGGTTGTCCGGGTAACGACGGAACTTATTATTTCAAACTGGTATTTGCCGGTGAAAATGGAAAAACTTATACAATCATCTGGCCTTATTAATGATCCGTTCCTTCTTAAAAAAATCCTCTCTTTTGAGAGGATTTTTTTTGGGTTTATGGTTGATGGCTTGTTGTATAAGGTTTACTTTACTGCGAAACATTGCCCGTCAATGTTTTGTTCCCTTGTAATATTTCATCGCTTCGGGCATAGCTTTTTTCAGATCTTCTATTCTTTGTTCATCGGCAGGATGATCGCTTAACAGCACCGGAGGTTTCTCTCCACCCATGGAAGCCATACGTGTCCAAAATGGAATGGCTTCCTGTGGATTATATCCGGCCATGGCTGCGAAAATTAATCCATAGTGATCTGCTTCTGTTTCCTGCTTCCGGGAGTAGGGAAGTAATACACCGATCTCTGCAGCAGGACCATATACCTGGTTAAAAATGCTGACCGTTTTAGGATTATTACTCAACGCAACGTCACCGGCTATCTGGATCCCCTGGGCCAACATTTCCTGGCTCATCCGTTCCCTGCCATGACCAGCGACGGCATGGGTAATTTCATGCCCAAGAACTATGGCCAGTGCCGTTTCATTTTGGGTAAGGGGTAACAGGCCGGTATAGACGACTACTTTTCCTCCCGGCATACACCAGGCATTTACTTCCTTGGATTCAACCAGGTGGAATTCCCATGTATAACCTTTGAGTTCATCACCGGCCCCGTGTTCAGTATAATATTTGGTAACGGCTGCCGCTATGCGGTTTCCGACCCGCAGTACCATTTCCTGATTTGAATTCGTGGAAGGAAGAGCCGGATTTTTCGATAGAAAATCCTTGTATTGAGTAAGGGCCATGGCCTGTACTTCCGTCTCTGAAACGAGATTGAGTTGACTCCGGCCTGTAATGGAATTTGTTTTACATGAAAAAAATAAAACCGTGAATAACAGGGAGCCAATTAAAATTGAAAATTTCATGAAGTTGTGTAATAGTTATATCAGCTAAGTAAATTATTATGCCAGCGGTCCTTAAAATACCGCCCCGGGGCCGAAAAAGGATAACTTTATCCTTTCCGTATAACGGGTGCAACCTGAGAGCCGAAAAGTTCTATGGAATGCATAATCTGTGCATGGGGCATGGTACCTACACTTACATGTAATAAAAAGCGATCCAGCCCGAATAATTCTTTTTCGTAAAGGATTTTGTCAATGACCTGTTGGGGTGAACCCACGAACAGGGCACCCTGTTTGGATCTCCCCGCCTCAAACTGGGCGCGTGTGGTCGGGGGCCATCCGCGTTCTCTTCCAATATTTGACATTACATAAGCATACGACGGGAAAAATTCATCAGCAGCCTGCTGGGAATCTTCGGATATATAACCATGGGAATGAACAGCCAGCGGAAGTTTCGGATGACCTGCCGATGTGGCTGTTTTTCTGTACAATGCAACGAGTGGTTGGAACTGGGCGGGATTTCCGCCAATAATGGCGAGGGCCATAGGAAGGCCCAGGGTAGCTGATCGTACTACAGATTCCGGTGTGCCACCTACGGCGATCCAGACGGGTAATTTATTTTGATATGGCCGGGGATAAATGCCCAGATTCTGTATGGGTGCCCTGTGTTTCCCTGTCCAGCTCAGTTTTTCAGACTCGTTTATTTTCAGGAGCAGCCCGAGTTTTTCAGAAAATAATTCATCATAATCCCCCAGGTCATAGCCGAAAAGGGGAAAAGATTCTATAAAAGAGCCCCGGCCGGCCATGATTTCAGCACGACCACCAGATAAGAGGTCTACAGTCGCAAAATCCTGATAAACTCTTACAGGATCGTCAGAACTAAGTACCGTCACGGCACTCGAAAGTTTAATATGTTTTGTTTTTACCGCTGCCGCTGCCAGCACGATAGCCGGTGAGGAAACGACGAAATCCGGGCGGTGATGTTCACCCAGGGCGAATACATCGAGACCAATCTGATCCGCAAGTTCAATTTCTTCCATCAGGTCCTGGATCCTCTGAAAACTACTGATGGTTTTACCAGTAATTGTATCCGGTGTTAATTCTGCAAAACTGCTGATGCCTAATTCCATTGCGTAAATTTAAGTTTTTCCGGGCTTTCACGTTCATCGGCAAACGCACCCCATACTTTGGAACGTATTCATCGTGCTGAGCAAAAAGGTGTAATGATTATAGTGCTTGTTCCCGGAGTTTCTCCAGCAAATGATCGAAACGAACCCAGTAAATGGTACAATCTTTTTCGCTGGTACCCTTTGTAAAAAATAAAAATTTGTGATCAGGGGAAACATACGCTCCCCAGCGATGTGCCAGGCCGTTATTGATTAACGGTCCCAGGCTGATGGGTACTGTCCACAACTGATCCGGTTTGCGGAAACTGATATAGAGTTCTGATTCAAAAGTGGAACTCTCTTTGGTGCTAATGATTATATAGGATTCGTCGGGTGCAATGTAAAAATCTCCGTTAAAACCCGAACTGTTCAGGGGGGAACCCAGACTCTGTATGGAAGTGTCCGCTCCGACGCCGGCCAAAACGGAAAACCTCCAGCTGTTAAAATCCGATCTGTTTCCCCAGGTACCGTTACTCCCAACATAATAGCGTCCGCTTTCGGTTGGCATAAAATTGTATAGTGTATAACTCCGGTTTAAAAATTCTGTGGGTTGAACCCACCCGGTATCTGAATAATGGGTCTGATCGACCATCCCGTTCCTGCCTGCGATATAAAGTGTTTTCCCGTCTATTGAAAAAGTGGGTGAGCTATAACCTGTATGCAGGAGGTATGGACCTTTCCAGATCTTGCCATCAAACAGAAAATATTTAAGCTTTTGATTTCTTCCATTTAACCAGTTCGTATTGGTTCCATAGAGGAACTGTTTTCCATCATTTGTAAAGGCAACCCGGCTGCCAACCCAGTATCCCTTCACCGCTAGTCGTCCGGGTGCAAATACAATGGGAGTATCGCCGGGCTGTTTTTCCCCCAGGTAAGCATTCGGGCTTTTCCAGAATGCGGATTGAGCGGGTAAGTAATTAGAGTAAAGTAACAGCATCAATAAAGCGACACCGGTATATGCTTTCATGCATTGCAGATTATGGCACTGATAAACTAATCCCTTTGTTTGAAGTTAATGGTAAACAGGTAAAAAAGAAGTCTGACAAACCAGTAGCTTATGGCTTCTGTAATCCTGTTTAATATATGGTTCTGGCCGTCGAAATTCTCTTTGGTTATCTGCACACAGTCTTTTTCAATAATCTTTTCCAGTGTGTCATTCAGCATGGTGGCGAAACCCGAATCATTTACGTCAATATTTAATTCAACACTGGCATACGCACTTATAATATTTACATTGTATGACCCGATTGTTGCCCATTGATTATCATATACAGCCACTTTACCATGCAAAACGCAGGGTTTGTATTCATACAATTCTATCTGGTTTTTGAATAGCCAGTTATACATATAGCGTTCCGCATTTTTAGCTACTTTCACATCGGAAATTCCGGCCAGGATCAATTTTATTTTCACCCCCCTTTGCGCCGCTTTTTTCATATACTTCCGGATTATCGGCCCGGGAATAAAATATCCAGACATCATGATGATTTGTCCCTTTGCATTCCGGAACATTTCTATATAACTTCTGGATACCTGGTTCTTTTTTGTAATCCAGTCATTCCGTCTTACCCGGAGCTGGCAAAAATCATCTGCATGCAAGGGAGGTAGATGGGACCGGTCATCGCATATGGAAATTTTTTTTACCGGCAGGTAACCGTTCCAGATTTTTTGACAGAGCCGGCATAATTCATTTACAATTTCTCCTTCCATATAAAGGGAAAAATCAAGCCATCCGGATTGACCGGGCATATCGTTGTAGTGATTACTGATATTGATACCGCCAACCATCGCCATCCGGTTGTCCACAACCACTACTTTGTGATGAAGCCTTCTTCCAAAATAGGAATTACGGCTGCGAAAAAGAGGTTCAAAAAAACGGAAATGAATATCGGCATCTTTCAGTTCCCTGATGAATCCTTTGGTAAGATGCTGGGAGGCGTATCCGTCTACCAACAGGAATACCTGTACTTTTCTTTTGGCCGCTGCTTTAAGTGCCGCTGTGATTTTCTTTCCCGTTTCATCATTGTCATAAATGTACACCTGTAGCTGAATGGACTTTTCAGCCTGATGGATCATGTGCAGCAGCTTATCAAAATAGGGACTTCCCCCGTGAATGAGTTTTGCTTTATTCTGCGATGTATAACCAGCTCGGACTTTTCCAGGATTTCGTGATCGTTTTAAGGCTATATACTTCATGCGATCTGTCCGTCAGGTAAATAAATTGTTTTAAGTTACCCAATTCCATAGCATTAAAAAACTTAATTTGGTAAAAACTCCGGGAGTTCTGAAACCCCGATAGCCATGGATAATTCAGCATCACTGTTAATTTTAAAGAAATATCCTTTATTTGAAAAATTAAGTCAGGGGGAATACAAAGAACTTTCAGTGGCTGACAATTACAAAGAAGCCAAAACGGGAGAGTTCATTTATTTTGAAGCATTCCAGCATAATCAGATATATTTTATAAAAACCGGGCATATCCGCCTGGGCTATCTGGATGAAGCCGGAGAAAGGATAACGAAGGATATCCTGGGCCCGGGTGATTTTTTTGGCCAGATAACCCTGGAAAGAACGAACCTGGAAGGGGAATTTGCTCAGGCATTCAAAGGAACGGTTAGCCTTTGTTCTTTCACTATTGATCATTTTAGCAAGTTGTTGGACAGCCGGCCCGATATCGCAGTAAAATACAGCAAGCTGATCGGACTTCGTATGAAGCGGTTCGAAAACAGGCTGATCAATATTCTACACAAGGATGTAAAATCAAGACTCATTTTGTTCTTACGCCAGCTGCTCAAAGATGCGGTAAATCCAAGGGTCGTGAGTGAATACCAGGTTTATATTCCCAATTATCTGACGCATGAAGAAATTGCCCACCTGATCGGGACGAGCCGGCAAACCGTCACTACGTTGTTTAATGAACTGGAATCAGCTGGCATTTGCATGTATTCAAGGAAGGAAATCAGATTTAGCAATGTGGAAAAAATAAGTCAACTGTAAATACCATTCATTAATCCTGGAAGAAAATTGCCTCTGTGATTCTGCTGTTCTTTAAATAGCAAATATGGATTTGAAATGTATAAAAGAAACACGACATTTGATTATCATTCGACCCTGAAAAATCTTACCCTTACGCCAGATGAAACGAATTAAATTATTCCGGACTTTAGTTATTATCTCCATTTTTTTGGGTTCCTGTATTATTCTCCGGGCACAATCGGAGGAAAGCAAAAGGCTGATCTCCATTCAAAGGAGGCATTATGATGCAATGATCCACCGGGATACGACCCTGCTGGCGAGTTTGCTGGGGGATAGTTTGACCTATATACATTCCAGTGGGATCGTTGACAATAAAAAATCATTTCTGAAAGATATCGCTTCCGGCCGGATCACCTATATGTTCATCCTCCCTGAAAAAGTAACCGCAACGGTTGATGGAAATCATGCCTGGATTTATGGGAGGGCCAATATCCGGTTTAAGCTTGCGGTTATGACGGTCACTATCGACCAGTATGTAAGTTTTGTGGAGGTTTACCAGTATAAAAATAATCAGTGGCAGATGGTAATTTGTCACAATGCCCGAATTGAACCCAACGCCCCCTATATAAATAATTTCGTTCCGCAGGTCAAAAGCGGATCCATGCCTTCTATCTATTAAAACCCGTTCAGGAATCTTTAGATAATTTGTTTACAGCGGAGAGCAGGTTAATACCTTTTTTCAGAACGGGCTTAAAAATATCTCCTTCCGTTTTAATTCTTTCCAGGGCATTATAAATATTGAAATCCTGCATCTGTAAACCCTTTTTCACTTCATCCCAATGAAGCGGCATGGATACTGTTGCACCGGGTTTTGGCCGAAGGGAATAAGGCGCGGAAACGGTTGCCTGCGGACGGTTCTGTAAAAAATCAATATACATTTTGCCTTTACGGTCTTTAACGGTTCTTTCTATACTGGTAAATGCGGGAATTTCTTCGTGAACCAGCCGGGCAATCTGCCTGGCAAATTCTTTTGACTGGTCATAACTATATTTTGCGCCGAGGGGAATATAAATATGCATGCCGGTAGACCCGCTGGTTTTGGGGTAAGAAGGAACACCTGCAGAATCCAATACCTGTCGGGTTATCAGCGCAGCTTCGATCACCTGGTCAAAACTGTTTTTTCCGGGATCCAGATCAATGATGCACCAGTCTGGGAAGTCTTCCGTTTCCACCCGGCTATGCCAGGGATTCATTTCTATGCATCCCAGGGATGCCATGTACAGGAGACTGGCTTCATCCTTCGCAACCAGGTATAAACGATCGCGGTCATCGGCTTCACTATGATATTTAAATGTTTCCACCCATTCCGGAGCCTTTCCGGTAATATCCTTAAAATAAAAATGTTCACCCGTAATTCCATTCGGATGACGGTTCATGGACTGAGGCCGGTTTTTCAGATAAGGTAAAATATACGGAGCAACCTGGTAATAATAATTCAGCATATCCCGTTTGGTTATTTTTTCTGCTGGCCAGTAGATTTTTCCGAGATTGGTAAACTTCAGTTCATGGCCATTTATTTTCTTTACCTGCGTTTCTTCCTGTGGATTCAGCAACGATTTTCTTTCTTTTTTCCCGGGGGAATTAATATTCAGTTTTTTTTTGACGCCGGAAGTTTTGGAAACTGTTTTGCCGGTAGATTTTGCCTTTTCCATGATGATATTTTTTGCATTTTTATCGATTCGCATACCTTCAAAGGAAGGATGGCGCATAACGCCGTCTGTAGTCATTTCGGTGAAACTCACTTCACAAACCAGCTTCGGTTTTACCCAGGTGGCCCTGGCATGCGGGGGATCGGGGCGGAACCGGGATGGTTTATTGATATCGGGTATTTCGCGGAAGGGAGGATTTTTAATGATCAGTGGTTTTAACTGTCGGAGAATATCCTTTTGCGTATCATCATTAAACCCGGTTCCGATTTTACCGGTATAATGCAGGGATCCTTTTTCATATACACCAACAAGCAGTGAACTGAATACTTTGCTGCTGTCATCATTTTTTGTAAATCCGCCGATGACCATTTCCTGCCGTTGATTCGTTTTTATTTTCAACCAGAGATCCGTTCGGTCACCGGGCTGATAAATACTATCAGCTTTTTTGGCAATGATTCCTTCCAGTCCGAGTTTTTTTGCGGATGCAAAAAAATCAATTCCGGAATCCTCAAAAGCCCGGCTTATTTTCAGGATGCCTTTATCCGGAATAAGTTTTTCCAGGATATTTTTTCTTTCGGACAATGGCACCTGCATGAGATCCCGGCCATCCAGCCAAAGGATGTCAAAAACATAATAGTACAATTCACCATCCGCTTCACTGCGCCAGTTCTGCAATGCGCCAAAATTTGAAATGCCATTTTCGTTCAGCACCACGATTTCCCCGTCAAATACGGCATGGAGGTTTAATTCTGCCAGGGCCCGGGTAACGGGATAAAATTTTTCATTAAAGGATTTGTCGTTTCTCGATTTTATCTCCACTTTTTGTTTATTCAGAAAAGATACCGCCCGGTAACCATCCCATTTTACTTCGTAGAGCCAACCTTCCTTATCGAAAGGTTCATTCACCAATGTGGCCAGCATCGGCCTGATTGAAGAGGGAAATTTTATTTTCTTCGCTGATGGCGGAAGAATTATTTTATCAGTGGGAGTAATTTTTTTTTTCGTGGCCCTGGTTTTAGCGGAGATCGTTTTTCCGGGGGCTTTTTTTTTAAGTGGTGCTGACTGTTTGTTATTTGCCAAAACCGTTTTTTTTGTTTTCTGGCCATAAAAACGGGTGCTCGTTTTTTCAAGCTGGGTAATTGTTTTTTTGGAGATTACGGATTTGTCTTTACGGGTGATATCGGTCGTTTTGGCAAACTTATCCTTCACTTTAAACAGGAGCCATCCGTTGTCGCCTCGTCCCTGTGACACTGATCAGGGCATATTCCCCTTTCAGTTTTTTTCCCTGGAGAATAAAACTGAGTTTACCGGCCTTCAGTTCTTTCATCAGTTCCCTTTCCTGCTTTTTTTTATCTGCACCGGGCAGATGAGCGGGTTCGTAAAAACCTTCATCCCATATCATCACGGTGCCCGCACCATATCCGCTGGGAATAATACCTTCAAAATTCCGGTAATCATAGGGATGATCCTCTACCATCATTGCCAGTCTTTTGACGGCCGGGTCCGTTGAAGGGCCCTTGGGAACGGCCCAGCTTTTCAATACGCCTCCCATTTCCAGCCTGAAATCATAATGGAGCCGGGATGCATCGTGTTTTTGAATCACAAACCGAAGTTTATCCGAATCTGATTTTCCTCCGACAGGCTCCGGGCTTTCCTTAAAATTCCTTTTCGTTTTATATTTTGCGAGACTCATAATAATATTCAGGAGGCCTTCCTTTTTTTAGTTTGCAGACTGTCTTTCAGCTGTTCCATTAAATCCCTGTTTTTGGAATGCACAACCTTCAAAGGCTGTACGACTGTTTTTTTACCGGCCGCCTTGGCTTTGATCAGTTTCATCAATTTCAAATGGTAAGTATCCTTGTATTTTTTAATGTCAAACGGTTCAGACAACTGATCGATCAGGGAGAGCGCCATTTTTAACTCAGCCGGTTTTGGGGCGGAGTCCGGAATATCCAGTTCTTTTTTATCCTTAATTTCTTCCTGGAATCTCAACCGGTGAAGCACAAGCAGGTGTTCGTCTGCTTTTATCAAACATAAATGCTCTTTGTTTCGTAGCACAAAGGAGCCCAGGCCTGCTTTTTTAGATTTGGTAAGCGCACTGTTTAAAAGGGCATAGGCCCTTTTTCCCTGTTTTTCAGGTTCAATATAATATGCCGTTTCAAAAAATATGGGTTCAATTTCCTGTTCATCAACAAAGGAATTGATCTCTATTGTTTTTGTTTTTTCCGGCATGGCTTCCTGGAAATCAGTGTCACTCAGCACTACGTACTTTCCATCCAGGTTAAATGCCCGAACGATATTATTCCAGGGCACTTCCTTACCGGTATTTTCATTTACTCTTTTGAATTTAATATTCGCGTGGTCCTTTTTATCCAGCATATCCAGGTCCAGGGTACTGGATTCAATCGCACTGAATAATTTTATCGGAATATTCACCAGGCCAAAGCCGATGGCCCCTGTCCATATTGATCTCATATAATTACATTTTTCTGATGGTATAACAAGTCATGGCAACATCGTATAGGTGAGGTGTTTAAAAAGCATACCAGCCCACGGGAAAAATCGCTTGTATCCATAGCCCCGACTACATATCGGTTTCAGGGCTAGTGGGGAACTTATTGCACAACAGGAACCGGGATTAGATCAATACATCATTTAACCAACAGATACAGATTTCATCATATGCCTTAAAATATCGAAATTCATAGTCAGATCCATTCGTTAAAGAATTTCACTCACCTTATTTAAAACTAATTGCTATGAAATCAGTTTATCTTCTGCTTTCGTTTTCATTACTGGCTTTAACCGGATTTTCACAGAAAGTCGTAATTAAACCCACCCTCGGAGTCAATTTTACTGATTTCTCAAAGGACCCAGTCGGTGGCGAATTTACGGCGCAACCAGGCTGGCAGATCGGGGGTTCGGTTGCCATTGGCACAAAATTCTATGTGGAACCGGGTGTTTTTTATACACAGAAATCCTCCAAATTCACCACTAGTACGACCCCCGCCGCTGAAACGAATTTCAATATCAGTGGTGTGCGGATCCCGGTTTCCATCGGGTATAACCTGATTGGAAATGTAAAAGGATCATTTAATATCCGGATTCTCGGGGGTGGTTCCGTCAACATAATAACCAGTGTAAACCAGGGGGAAAAATCAGATTATAGCAGTCCGACCTGGGGGGTATTTGCAGGTGCCGGGGTGGATTTTCTGATGTTATTCGTTGACCTCAAATATGAATGGTCCCTGACGAATATAAGCAGTAGTGTGACGAATATCGGTGACAATATCGGACAGTCCAGATCCATTTATATAAATGTGGGTGCCAGGATTCCTCTCCCCGACAAATGACATGGCAGGAGATTTGCAGTACTTCAATGTTGCGATCAGGTCGCCATTCAGAAAATAATTCCATTTACCATTAAACTTATCCCAGCCAAGACCCGTCAGCCCTGACGGGTCTTGCTTTTTAGCATAATTTTTCCACTCCACCCGGGTTTCATACAGTACAGTATGGTTTTGATAACAGGATGTTTAGATTGCTGCTGGATACCCCTTAATTATTTTCCTTGCCGGATAAGGGAAAGCGCGGATATGTCTAATTATTAAAACCCGAATTATGTTAGCGGCAGGTGCAGTTGAATTTAAACATGTAAGTTATTTGTGGGATGAAAATAAGGCAGCGTCTTTTGCAGGGGATGAGGTTTCCCTGCTGGTATACCGGTCAAACCTGCTGGGTGCCGATCTGAGACTTACCAATTTCGGGGGTGGCAACACTTCCTGTAAAGTCATGGCTCCCGATCCCCTGACCGGTAAGGAAACCGGGGTAATGTGGATTAAAGGCAGCGGCGGCGACCTGGGCACGATGAAACGAAACGGACTCGCTTCTTTATATCTCAACCGGTTGCAGGGGTTAAAAAGCATCTATCCGGGTCTGGACCAGGAAGATAAAATGGTGGAACTTTTTAATCATTGTATATATGATTTACATTCCAGGGCCCCTTCCATTGATACACCCCTGCATGCATTTCTTCCTTTTAAACATATAGATCATCTGCATCCCGACGCAGCCATTGCGATTGCGGCGGCAAAGGATGGAAAGAAAATCACACAGGAAATTTTTAATGGGAAAATAGGCTGGGTTGACTGGCAGCGCCCGGGTTTTGACCTTGGATTGAAGTTGCAACAATGTCTGGAAGATCATCCGGGCATACGGGGTATCATGCTCGGCTCCCATGGATTATTTACCTGGGGAAATACAGCCTATGAAAGTTATGTGAATACATTGGAAGTGATTGAAATGTGTACAGAATATCTGGAAGCCAGTTATGGAAAAAAAGGCCCTGTTTTTGGCAGACAGAAAATAAAGTCCCTGCCCCAGAAGGAAAGACTGCAGAAAGCCGCCCAGCTGGCTCCCTTACTCAGGGGGTTTTGCTCAAATAGCGATATGATGCAGGAACATCCCACGGGGAAATCGGCAATGATTGGACATTTTACAGATGACAGCCGGCTGATGGAATTTATTAATTCAAATGATTTGGAGCAGACTGGCTCCTTTGGGAACCAGTTGCCCCGACCATTTTCTGAGAACAAAAATCGCCCCGCTCGTATTGTCTGTTTCACCGGATGAAGATCTGACCAATGTGGAAGCAGTCAGAAAAAAATTATCCCCCTTATTTCAGACATACCGGAAAAAATATATCGAATATTACAACAGTTGCAAACATCCCGACAGTCCGCCCATGCGGGATCCGAATCCCGTTATTATATTATATCCGGGAATCGGGATGTTCAGTTTTGCCAAAGACAAACAAACGGCAAGGGTGGCAGCAGAGTTTTATATCAATGCGGTGAATGTGATGAAAGGTGCAGAAGCTATTTCCGAATATACTGCGTTGCCCAGGCAGGAAGCCTTTAATATTGAATACTGGTTACTGGAAGAAGCAAAATTGCAGCGGATGCCCCGGCCCAAATCATTAAGCGGCCGCATTGCCCTAATAACCGGCAGTGCCGGGGGTATTGGTAAATCCATTGCTAAAAAATTTCTGGAAGAAGGGGCATGCGTTATCCTAAATGATATTAACGCTGACCGGCTGAGTCATACACAGATGGAATTCGAAAGGGAATTCGGTAACGAGCGCACCGTATCCGCATTTCTGGATGTGACGCGCGTGGAAGTCATTGAAGAAGCATTTAAAGTTGCCGTACTTACCTATGGTGGTGTGGACATTATCGTAAATAATGCCGGCATCAGTATTTCAAAACCGCTTTCCGATCACAATCTGGAAGAATGGGATAAGCTTTATGATATACTGGTAAAAGGACAGTTCCTGATATCCAAATTCGGGATAGAGATTATGCGAAACAGAAACTGGGAGGCGATATCATAAATATTGTTTCCAAAAATTCAGTTGTTTCAGGTCCCAATAATACCGGTTACGGATCTGCCAAAGCAGCGCAGGCACATTTATCCAGACTGATGGCCGCAGAACTGGGAGAAGACCATATCCGGGTAAATTCCGTGAATCCGGATGCCGTGATTACAGATAGTAATATATGGGCTGGCGGATGGGCAGAAGGTCGTGCGAAAGCATATGGTATCCAGGTTGAGGAGTTACCTGCATTTTATGCCAGGCGCACTTTGCTGAATGAAACGATTCTGCCGGATGATATCGCAAAAGCCTGTTATACTTTTGTCAGTGGACTCCTGAATAAATCAACAGGAAATGTTTTGAATGTGGATGGAGGGATTGCTTCCGCATTCCTGAGATAGTAAAGAGGGGTGCCAGGATAATCCGCCCGGTGAAAATGGGTTATATTTGATAAGCAGGAACCTGATGTTAACGATTTTGCTATGCCAGAGATATCCTGACTGCTCTTTACACTGCAGGGAGGAATTGCTGAGCAGGTGCCGTTTACATAATCGTTCCGGTTTTCTAAATTAATTAAAATTTGGAATCATGGAATCTGCATTACGCATTCAGACCGAAGGCAAAACGCCCAAATATCTTCAGGTGATCGACTCTGTGAAAGATGCCATCCGCCAGGGTGAACTAAAAAAGGGCGATCATATTTATTCCATCAATAACCTCAGCGATGAATACCTGATCAGCCGGAATACGGTTCAGAAAGCTTATACGATACTCCGTCAGCAGGGTGTAATTACTTCTGTAAAAGGGAAGGGGTTTTATATAAACCGGATTGATATTACCCGGCCATACCGCGTACTGCTGATTTTTAATAAGATCAGTAATTATAAAAAACAAATTTACAATGCGTTCGTAAGCACCATGGGCGATAAGGCTACAGTAGACCTTAAAATCCATCATTTTGATACCCGGCTCTTTGAACAGATCGTGATCAGCAGTCTGTCTGAGTATGATTTTTTTGTGATCATGCCACATTTTTATGATGATCCCTGCGGTCTTGCCAGAATAATCAAGAGCATTCCGGGAAACCAGCTGGTTATACTGGATAAGGATCTTCAGGATTTTTACTCTCCCTACCGGGCCGTGTATCAGGATTTTAAAAATGATATCATTTCGGCTCTGGAGTCCGGGCTGGGATCTTTAAAAAAGTATAAAAAAATCATACTTGTACAGCCCAAAATCATTCCCTATCCACCGGAAATTATTGCGGGGTTCCGGTTTTTCTGCATGCAGAATAAGTTTGAGTATGCGGTTATTCACGAAGTGGAAAAAAATACACCGGTACATGAAAAAGAAGCCTATATCGTGATTGAGGAAACGGACCTGGTCAGGCTTATTCAAAATTGCAATATTCAAAAATTGCAAATCGGAAAACAGGTTGGAATTATATCCTATAATGACACACCGGTGAAAGAAATACTGCACGGCGGCATTACGGTTATTTCCACAGACCATGCCATCATGGGAGAAACGGCGGCAAGCTCATCCTGGAAAACCGGAAGGAAAAAATTAAAAACCCTTTTCGACTGATACTTAGAAAGTCCCTGTGACCTCAGTAACATTAAAAGGGCGCATAAAAAGGATTACCGGAACCGGTGTAATCCTTTTTTCCATAATTTTTCTTCTCCAACACGGCCTGCAATTACCAAACGGATCAATCCCGTGAATCCAAAACGGATTCCGCTGTGATCGAGGGGAAAATCCCTGGCGGCCATTCATTGTCAATCCTGTCATCTCTTACCCGATCCGTCTTTACTGGATAAGGAAACCTGGGTAAAAAAAGTTTTACCCGGAATGGCCCCCAGGCTTGGAATATTTACATTCAAAGGCCATGAATATCCGTCCAGTGCGGCTGATTTGAATATTGGAAGAAAGTTTTATCCGATGCAACCGGTGATCAACGACCAGCAATGGCAGGATATTCTGAGTTATTATTGGGCTTCCGCACCGGATTCCCTTGCTCCGCTTACAAGGAATGAGTCCATGATGTCAGGAGATTCTTTTTTCCGGGTTCAGTTCCCTCCGGTACCGGACAAAACCGCTTCCACCTGCATGGTGCGCTTCAACAGAGATTCACCGGATAAAGCGATATGGATCAGTAAAATGATTTCTCCCGGTATATACAGGTACAATCCCGCACTGCAGTTCATGGATTCTATTTCTACCCGGGGTCCTGTGGTTGATATGCAAATCGGGGAAAAGAACGCTATTGCCTGTAATATCGGATACCTGAACCCAAACGATTCAAAACTGGGGAGTATTTCAAAGATCAGTTTTAATCCCAAAACCCGGAAAGCCATATCATCCGTTTTATTGATTCAAAACCTGGCTAGACCGGTCCAGGTTATTGAGGCAGACCTTAACCAGGATGGTAATATGGACTGGCTGGTTTGTGAATTTGGAAATCTTCTCGGCTCACTTACCTGGTTTGAAATAAAAGGGAACACACCGGATTTCCCATATACTTCGGGCCCTTCCCGGGGCTATCAAAGCATATGTGCAGGATTATAATCATGACGGACTTCCGGATATCTGGGCTTTGTTTGCGCAGGGAGATGAAAGTATAATTCTTTATACAAATAAAGGGAATGGCCGTTTTGAAGAAAAAAAAATACTGTCATTTCCCGCCGTGTATGGATCGACTTATTTTGAACTGGAAGATTTTAACGGTGACGGCTTTCCGGATATATCTGTACAGCTGCGGGGACAATGCAGACTATTCTCCCATATTGAAACCCTATCATGGAGTTTATATTTTTCTCAATGACGGGAACAATCACTTCCTTCAAAAATATTTTTTTCCCATGCATGGCTGTTTTAAAGCCATGGCCCGTGATTTTGACGGGGACGGGGACCTGGATATCGCGGCCATTTCTTTTTTTGCAGACTATCAACATCACCCGGAAGAAGGGTTTGTGTATCTTAAAAACAAAGGGAACCTTAGCTTTCAGCCCTTTATTCTGCCGGAAACAGCTACAGGCCGCTGGTTAACCATGGATGTTGGTGATTTTTACAGAACCGGGAGACCCGATATTATTTTGGGTAATTTCCATGTTGGTGTTGCCGGTTTCAACAGATACCATGTATAAAATAAATTCCTCTCCATTTATCCTGCTCCGGAATATCATGAAATAAAATCAGTTGTCGCCGGCGGATAAGTTATTCTTTTACTGTAAAATGATAGTCACCCGAAACCGCATCAAATTCAGCATATCCTTTTTCCATCCCGATAAAATGAAGATCCCGGCAATCAGCTACCGGTTTATTATTTTCCTGAATGTTCAACAGGGCTTTTGCCGGGACAGAAACCCTGGCCCTTGTATTCGCGGGTATACGGATCTTCCATTCCAGCTTTCCGTCTTTATAAATCCAGGATGAACCGATCGATCCGCGAACAGATTGGTAATATCCTTTCGCAAAACTTAACCCGCCACCGGTAAACGGTTTCAAAACAATCTGATCAAACCCCACAGCCGTATCAGAAGGATTAATCCCGAGTAAAGACCGATAGAACCATTCACTCACGGATCCGAACATCGGGTGATTCAGGCTGTTCTGCTCAGGAAGCTCCCAGGATTCCCAAAGGGTGGTTGCATTATTTTTTATCATATATCCATAACCGGGATAGTCATTGGTGTTTACCATTCCGAAAGCGACATCATTCCGGTCATACCTTCTGAATACATCAAATAGCATTTTAGTACCAAATATCCCCGTGCCGAGATGACCATTCGCTTTTACCTGGACATCATTCAGCAGGGCAGTAAATGTCTTTTGGTTTTCTTCTTCCGGAACCATTTCATTCCACAAGGGAAAAACCTGGGTAATCTGGTTCGAGGAAGTATCATAGATTCCCGTTCCGGGTTTTAAATAGTGTCTGTTAAAGGAAGTCATGATGGAATCCGCGAGTTTCTCATATTGATCCGCGTCGACGGTTTTCCCTAATATTTTTGCAAAGCGGGCGAGGATCTTCACGTGCTGGTAATAAACTGCACCACTGGTCAGGGGAATATGTTTGGGTTGAACGCTTACATGATCCCCGATGCCATGGTAAATCAGGTAATCAGAGGACTGGCTTTGCAGGAACGAAACCATTTTTTTGGTGGCCTCATAATTGTCTTCGATGATTTTTTTATTTCCATAGAACTGGTAAAGCCTGAGCTGAAGAAAAGAAAATGCCAGCTGCCATTCCAATGGTCCTGCACCTTCTGCAAATCCTTCCGTGGTTATACCATTATACGGAGCACATTCCGGCATTCCGCCATTTGGCCGGGCATCTGCTCTGAAATCTTCGACGGTTTTGGAATAAAACCCCTCCATATCAAAATTAAACAGGAATGCTTCGGCAGACACCACCATATCTGCACCATAACCCTGTTTTTCCCGCCCGGGACAGTCAGACTGTACACTGAAAATATTGCTTAGAAAAGTACGCAGGGTGATCGTTTGTATTTGATTAAAGAGGGAATTGCTGCAACTGAATTCTCCATTTTTTTCAATGGCTGAATTTAATCTCAGTCCGACAAGGTCTTTTAAATCGGGTTTTTCAGTAAGGCCCGGTTATCTCCACAAATCTGAAACCGTGAAAAGTAAAATGAGCCTGGAAAAAATCATTTCCATCGCCTTTGCATATATATTCATCTTCCTGATACGCCGTTTTTGGTGCACCCGGACCGCCATCCAGTTTCCATATCTCTTTTATATGACCGGCTACCGTTGTCATCCCGTTCACCCGTCCATTGGGAAATAATAATTCCCCATACCGGAGATGCACAACCTGACCCGGCTTTCCGGAAATTTTCATCCTGACCCATCCGGCAAAGTTCTCGCCCAGATCATAAATCCAGACATGATTTTCAGGCTGGGTCAGGCCGACCGATTTTATTTCTTTGGTGATCCGGATAGGCGGGAGGGCCTGGGCTATTAATTTTCCACCCGGCGCGGTCGAAACAGAAGCCGCCGTCCATCCATCTTTTGAATGTTCCAGTGTAGCAAAGTCCTTTTTAAGTCTTCCGTCCTGTTTCTCGCCCAGGTAAACATTGTTCTTAAGAATATAACTATTACTGGTTTCCCAGGATTCATCGGAAGAAATGGTTGATATACTTCCATCGGAATAAACGATCCGGATATCCGCGATCATTTTAGGCTGTCCCACGGTTAATGCATCCCGAAGGTTGAACACCCGGAACAATCGCATGGGAAGGGGATTGTACCATCCGTTCCCCAACAGAACGGTGATGGTGTTATTCCCGGTTTTTATATTTCCCGTAATATCATAAACGCTGTATAAGATGGTTTTGGCATAGTTGGTCCATGCGGGATCCAGTTTTTGATTGCCGATTTCTTTTCCGTTCAGCTGTGCTTCATAGTATCCAAGCCCGCTGATATACAGTCTCGCAGAACGAACCGTCTTTGCTAACCTGAAATTTTTTACGGAACCAGGGAGCGGGAATATCCTTATAAAAATCCTCGTCTTTTTCCGGCGCATTTTTTCCGTTGCCGATCCATTTACCCGTCCAGCCGGTATCCGATAAAAAAGCCGTTTCAAAAAAACCGGGATCACTCCAGCTGGTTTCGACAGACCGGCGGGTCCACACTTTTACTTTCCAGAAATAACGTGTAAAAGAATGAAGGGGGTTCCCTTCATAAAAGAACATGGATATTATCCTCCGATGGTTTTTTCCCGCTGTCCCAGACATCTCCGATATTTTTTTGAAGATTTTCACGGGAAGAAGAAACGAGAATCTGAAAGTAAGCCTGGTATTGATCCCTCTGATTTGTTTGAAAGCCCCAGGAAAAACGGGGCTGCTCTTCGTCAATGCCCAGTGGGTTTGTCCGGTATTCGCATTTAATATGATCAATGGTCAGCAAAGGCTGCCCCATGCCTTTCATAAAAAAGGAAAGACATAAAACGAATCATCAATGGAAACCCTTTATATATCATGGCCGCGATAATGGGTGGTTATATAAAAATATAGGGAGTACAATAAAAATTGACTCCCTTTGAAATTGCTTATGCCAGAGATCTGCATCCATGGACGGTTTCGAATGCTAGGATAATAAGTTATCCCCAGCTGTCCTATACTATCTCCTGTCTATAAACAACGGCCCGGTATCTATTCGGATGGAAAACTAGGAAATCCTGCTCAAATCCCGGTGGATTTCCGGCCGATAGCATGGAGGACGGTAGGGGACAGACAGGCCTTTTTATTCACCTAATTTGGTTTCTTAGCCATATTGGATAAAATAGAAAACCCATTTTTCTATTTTTTCCAACTGCCATTATTAAAACCTAAAATGATTGCTATGAACCATCAAACCCGTAGGTTTCCTTACTTCCTGAAATTCCTGATTTTATTATTTGCCATCTTTCTGCAAAAAAACAATTCATTTGCACAGGAGACCGTTAATGTATCCGGAAAGGTAATAGCTTCGGAAAAAAATGCCGCGCTCTCCGGAGTAAGTATTGTAGTAAGGGGAACCACAAAAGGAACCACAACGGATGAAAATGGGAATTATAAAATCTCTGCGCCGAAAGGGGGCCACCTGATTTTTACCTATTTGAATTATGATTTGCAGGATCGTTTAGTGAATGCAGACGGGGTGATGGATATTACGATGACTCCCCTTCCGAATTCTTTAAATGATGTGGTCGTTATCGGATATGGTACCCGGAAAAGAAAAGATATCACGGGCGCCGTTTCCCAGATCGGTGCAGCGGATATCGAAAAGAGTACAGCGATGACACCGGAAGTCGCCCTGCAGGGAACAACAGCCGGTGTGCTGGTGCAGGGTGGCGGAGGGGATCCGAATTCAAGACCGGTTATCCGGATACGTGGGGTAAATACCTTCGGATTTGCTGACCCGCTCATCGTGTTGGACGGGGTGCCCATTTTTGAAGGAGGCGCCGGTTCCGCCAGTGCGGGTATACAGGATATCCGGGGGAATGTGAATATTTATTCACTCATTAACCCCGACGATATTGAAACCATGACTGTTTTAAAGGATGCATCAGCCTCGGCTATTTATGGGGTCAGGGCATCGAACGGGGTTATCCTGATTACCACGAAAAAAGGGAAGGCGGGCAGGCCGAAGGTTGAATTTTCCGGGTATTACGGGATCCAGAATATCGGAAAGAAAATGTCCCTCCTGAATACCCAGCAATATATGAACGTGGTAACGGAAGGATATAATGCCAATCCGACCAAGGATGCCGCCGGAAATCCGCTTCCCATCGGTTCCGGACCCTACAACCTGAATATCGGGCCACAGTATTCACCCGACAGTGCGCAATATGCCGGCAATAACCCGACAACAGACTGGACCGGGGCCATCACCAATAAAAATGCACCCATGCAGAATTATAATGTGCGGGTATCGGGTGCAGGGGACAATACCAACTATTATGTTTCCCTCGGATATTCCAAAACCGAAAGTCCGCTGAATGACAATAATCTCGCACGATGGTCACTAGCGTCCAATGTTGATTCCAGGATTTCAAAATATTTGTCGGTGGGAATGACCATCCGGCTGGCAAAGGAAAACGGATTGGACAATACGCAGGCAAATCTCCGCGATATGGCGGTTTCCATTCCATTTGAAAACATATACAATGCGAACGAGCCAAACGGACTCCAAACTGTTGCTACCGGAATCTTTACACCAAACCCGGATTATGATCCAACCCTGCTGAATCCGGGTGCATTTCAAAATTTTGACTTTACCCTCAACTTCGGTAAAAACACAAGGTATAATCCGCTGGGATTTCAACTGCTCAATAGTACTACCTATCTCCTGTACAATGCGATCGGAAGTGCCTATGTACAGATCACACCACTTCCCGGATTAAATATAAAAGGCGTACTGGGCGGTCAGTATATCGACAATACCCGCACTACATTCAATTCGTATAGTGCCTGGCAATACAGTCAGACTCCGTCAAATCCCTATGCCACCCAGAATGGTAGTGCCCAGGGGCAGCTTGGACAAAGAGAAGGGAAAACGACCAACCTGAATAAGGAACTCACCATCGAATACAACCACACTTTCGGATTACATAATATCGATGTTTTACTGGGAGGTTCAGAACAGTTTGCCCAATGGACCTGGACGGATGCTTCCGGAAACGTGGATTACAGCTCTCCGCAATACTGGGGAATTATCGTTCAGCCACCATATACATCGGCGTCAACCGGTGTTCTGCAGGAAGACAACCTGATCGGATATTTTGGAAGAATAAGTTACAAGTACAATGAAAAATATTACCTGGATGCCACACTCCGTTACGACGGATCATCCAGGCTGGCACCCGGTCATAAATTCGACAACTTCCCTTCTTTTGGTGCAGCCTGGCGGATCAGCTCCGAAGACTTTTTTCCAAAAACCAATTTTATCAATGACCTGAAGATGCGGGGTGGTTACGGAATTCTGGGTAATTATAATACAGCTGCACCTTATTCCTTCCTTTCAACTGTAAATACGGCGCCCGCATACCTCCCTGGGTTCCGGAAACGGAAGTGCATCCGGACAATATGCACTGGGGATCTATCTTCCCAATTTTGCTAATACTTCCCTGTCCTGGGAAAAAGTAAAAAGTACCGATATTGGTTTTGATGCCGTTTTATTTGAACATTTTACTTTAACATTCGACTACTATAAAAAAATTACATACGGTATTATACAGCAGTCGCCCTGCCACCCAATACCGGCATTCAGCAACCGGCTGATTTAAATGTGGCAACCGTTTCCAACAGCGGAGTGGAATTCCAGCTTGGGTATAATGCAAAGCTGGGAGAAGTGAACGTAAATTTCTCCGGCAACTTCTCTACCATAAACAATAAAGTAACCGCATTAAATGAAGGCAATGCCTTTTTCAATTCCCAGGGAAACCGGATTGAAGTCGGATATCCGATCGGTTATTTGTATGGATATAAAGTAGGCGGGATATTTCAGAACCAGTCCGAAATTGATACCTGGCGAAATGCACATGCCGACCTTACCATCGGTCAGACAGCTGGGTGATCCTTCAGTAGGATATCAGTATCAGCCGGGAGATATGTATTTCCAGGATATAAATTCTAATCCAGCACCCGGATCAAAAACAGCATCCAGTCCTGGACCGGACAGCCTGATCAATAGTGCCGACCAGACATACCTTGGTAAAACCATTCCGGGATTTACTTACGGATTTAGCCTGGGTGCAAACTGGAAGTCATTTCGATATAAATGTTTTATTCCAGGGAGTGGGTGATGTTCAGGGATACAATGCGCTGAGATCAGGGTTGAATAATCCGGGAAGTATTGGCAATATGGGTACGGATGTATTAAACCGCTGGACGCCCACCAATCCTTCACAAACCATTCCGCGGGCTGTAATGGGAGATCCGGCAAACACCCTTCGGTTTTCAAACCGGTTTGTGGAGCAGGCAGGATATTTCCGGTTAAAGAACCTGACGATCGGCTATAATTTTCCAAGAACGCTCACGGGTAAAACCGGATTCATACAGAATTTCAGAGTGTATGTTAGCTCTTTGAATTTATTCACGATAACCAAATGGACCGGGTACGATCCGGAATCGGACCTGACCGGAAATCTGAGTGGCCTGAATAATTCAGGTACACCGAACTCCATACAGTTTTTGTTTGGAATCAAAGCAACATTTTAATCACCTTGAAATCATCATCTATATGAAATCTGCAATTATAAAAGGAATAGGACTTACGATCGTATTGTTTTCGATCGAAGTCATTTATAATAGTTGTAATAAATCTGACCTGGACCTCACACCACACGGGCCAACAGAAGCTTCTTATTTTACCAATCAGTCCGATTTTCAGAAAGCCGTCATCGGTATCTATGCAAAATTCAATGACTTTTACTGGTATGACGGATTTGACGGGTATGGCGGAGTGGCTTCAGGAGGAAATATGGTTTTGTTACCGGGAGATGATATCACCTGCTCGGACCTGAATCCATTTGAAATATTCGGATCCATCCAGCCCAGCAATGGTATTCTCAATCGTTTTTATGGCTCCGCCTATCAGATGATTGCCAGGGCGAATGTGGTCCTGGAGAAAATTGCCGCCGTGGCTCCCGGAGTGTACACCACACCCAATCTGCAGGATTATAATAAAGGGGAAGCACTTTTTTTAAGAGGGTTCGCCAATTATTATCTGTGGAATTATTTTGGAACGGCACCCCTGGATACCGTGCGGGTTACTTCCACCAGTCAGTTCTATCCTCCCAGCACCACCGGCACCCAGTTGCTGGATCAGGCCATACAGGATTTTACCGATGCCGCAGCTTTATTGCCAACCAGCTGGGATCCATCCAATGTGGGCCGGGCCACGCAGAATTCGGCCAACGGAATGTTGGGAAAGTCACTGGTATTCCGGGGCTCCTGGAACAAATCATCGGATGATTTTGCTGCGGCCCTAACAGCGTTCGGTAAAATATCCGGGGTATCCCTGGTGCCCGATTTTGGAGATAATTTTGCCTTCGATACAGAAAATAATAATGAATCCCTTTTTGAATACCAGGCCACCCAGGCACAGGGTCTCGACAATGTATGGTTGTCCAATGATTTTGATATTTCCGTAGGAAATGCATCTGTATACTGGGGTTTCTATTCCGGACAACAGCAATATGGTCAGGGCGTTTTTACAGGCACCGCAAAACTGAAAGCCAGTTTCGATGCCGCAGATCCGCGGCTTCCGGTTACAATGGACGCTACAAATGCCATTCAAAAATATATTGCGCGGGATGCGCTTGACCAGGTGGGTGTGGGATCATTAAATAATCCCCGGCTTTTACGCTATGCAGATGTATTGCTTTTGGAAGCCGAAGCCACGTTGGGATCAGGGGGATCAACGCAACAGCTATCGGATTTATCAATGAGGTCAGGACAAGAGCCCGCGAAATGGTTTCCGGTGGAACAGTTCCGGCAGACTTCAGCACTGTCAGAATCCAGCGCTACGGTTGTGATGCAATGGATCATGGACGAACGTCTACGCGAATTAGCCGGAGAAGGACAACGCTGGTTTGACCTGAGAAGATGGAGTACAGAAGGAATCATTTAGTCTGGACAATGCATTTTTCAGTCCGGTGGTGCCGGCCAATATGAATTACCAGTCAAGAAATATTTTCTTCCCGATTCCGAACAGTGAAACGGATGTGAACGTGAACGTGCAACAGAATCCCGGATATTAAAATATATTTCTCCTATGCTAAAAAGCGTCCTCATCCTCTTGTTTTGCTTTATTGTATTGAGTTGTAAAAAGTCTGATGGCAAGCAAGGGGGTGGGGATTTAACCCCGCTGATCAGTTTATCAGATTCCCTGGTCAGTGTAAATCCTTTTCAATACAAATTCAGTGTAGGATCCGGTTCCGCACTGACCAACCTGAAATACCACTGGGATTTTGGCAATGGTGAACAGAAAGATGGGACCGCGAATGAAATGGTTAATTACGCGGATAATAAAACCTATCATGTTACCGTAACCGTTACCAACGGGAATGCAACACCGGCTAAGGCATCTGTTGACGTCAGCACATTCATTACCCGGATACATTCCGATTCTTCCATAAAATTTCAAACCATCGATGGATTCGGGGGATTTGGCGCCCAGTCGGAATGGTGGTCCAACGGACCTTTTACGAGCCCGGCATTCATCAATGATATTGCGAATGACCTCGGGGCAACCATTATCCGGGATGAAATACCGACCAATTTCGAAATGGTCAATGACAATGATGATCCCTATAATACAGATCTGTCGAAGTATAATATCAATAATCCGGTAAGCGGAAGCCATCAGACCCTCGGTGCTCATTTTCAATTTATGAAAGATGCGAAGGCCGCTGGTATAAATAAATTTATTACAGCCGTCTGGAGTCCGCCTGCCTGGATGAAAACCAATAATAATACGAATGGAGTAGCCGCCGCAACACCCGTGTATAGTAACAATCCGGATACCGGGAACAATCAGCTTAAGAAAGAAGATTATGAAGAATTTGCCGAAATGTGTGTGGCCTATGTAAAGATCGTAAAACAGCAAACCGGGATTGATATCTACGCCATCAATGTTCAGAACGAACCCCGGTTTTCGGAACCTTATGAATCCTGTGTGTATAATGGTCCGGCATACAGGGACCTGGTAAAAACAGTGGGGGAACGTTTTAAAAGCGAAGCCCTGACGACCCTGATTTTTGCGCCGGAAGATATAGGTTACCTGGGCGGCGTTCAGAGTATGGTTCAACCGCTGCTGGACGATCCGGTTTCCCGGAATTACACAAATATTATTGCCGTTCATGGATATGCCCTGGACGGACTAACAGCTAATTCTCCCGATGCGCAAACCTGGCAAACCATGTATGGGTGGGGTGCCCAATATGGTAAGCCCTTATGGATGACTGAAACCTCCGGATATTCCAACGACTGGAAAGGCGCGATGGATCTGTCAAAAGCCATGTATACCGCTTTGAAACAGGGTAATGTTTCCGCATGGCTGTTCTGGACCTTCAGTACACAGACCCTGGACGCATACAGCCTGATGAGTTCGGCAGGTGTAAAAAGCAAACGATATTATACATCGAAAAACTTTTACCGGTGGATACCGGCCCGGTGCAGTTCGGTTTTCTTTGGAATCCGCAGCCGGCGACACTGGTAAAATATATCCGCTGGCCTTTTACAATCCGGTTTCGCATTCAACTTCTCTTGTGCTGATCAATGACAATACCGGGAATACGGTGATTAAGTTGTCGGGAACCGGCCTGCCGGAAACCTTTGAAATATATCTTACCAGTTCCGATGGAAAAAATAACTGCGCTGATAAAGGAGTTGTACATTCATCGGATAACATCGTGATCCCGCCCGGATCCGTGACTACACTGGTTAGCCAATAAGATATGATCAACAGGATACAGAACCTTTTCGGCTGTTTGATTATTTGCTTTCTCCTGCACGGATGCCATTCCCGGGAAACCCTGTTTCATAAAATTTCACCGGATCATTCCGGAATCCATTTCAATAATGCCATCAGTGAAAACGATTCCATCAATCCGATCGATCTGGAGTTTATGTATAATGGCGGGGGCGTGGCCGTTGGAGATTTTAATAACGACGGATTACCTGATCTGTATTTTACCGGAAGTGTTGTTTCCAATGCACTATACCTGAATAAAGGGAATTTTACATTTGCCGATATAACAAAAGAAGCCAAAGTTACCGGAGAGGGTCGCTGGAGCAATGGTGCATCTGTCGTGGATATCAATAACGATGGCTGGCTGGATATTTATTTGTGCGTGAGTATTAAAAAAAATCCGCTTGAACGCACCAACCTGCTGTATGTAAACCAGGGACTGGACAAAAACGGGGTTCCGGTTTTTAAGGAAATGGCAAAGGAATACGGACTGGCCGATACAAGTTATTCCGTACAGGCTGCTTTTTTTGATTATGATAATGACGGTGACCTGGATATGTACCTGTTGAATACAAAATTGGGAAGCCGGGACGTTGACCGGTTCAGTGGCAATGACTCGCATGACGATAAGACCGACGTGGATAAATTATTCCGGAACGACTGGAATGATTCCCTGCACCACCCGGTATTCAGGGATGTTTCCAAAGAAGCAGGCATCACCCAGCATGGCTATGGACTCGGTCTGGCCATTGCAGATTTAAATAATGATGGCTGGAAAGATATCTATATCTCCAATGATTTTTATGGAAGTGATGTGCTGTTAATGAATAACAGAAACGGAACATTTACCAATAAAATCAGTGAGTGTATTAAACATACTTCGCAAAGTTCCATGGGAAATGATATTGCAGATATCAATAATGATGGCTTGCCGGATATCATGACGGTGGATATGGACCCTGCGGATAATTTGCGGAAAAAGAAAAACATGGGTCCCAGTAATTACAATATCTATCAGAATATGATCTATGGGAATTATTCCCTTCAGTATTCGCGGAATACACTGCAGCTGAACCAGGGTCCCGAGGGTAAACAATGGAGATTCTATTGGTGAACCGGTATTTAGTGATATTGGATTTTATGCGGGCGTTGCAGCAACAGACTGGAGCTGGAATCCTTCCCTGGCTGATTTTGATAATGACGGCTACCGGGATATCCTGGTGACCAATGGTTATCCGAAAGATGTTACGGACCAGGATTTTGCAGCTTTCAGAAGATTCAGTTCACACAGCGTATCCAAGCAAGACCTGCTCTCGGCAAATTCCGCAAATCAAAATTCCGAATTATGCTTTCCGGAATAAGGGCAATCTGCAATTTGAGAATGAAACCATCAACTGGGGACTGGAAACCCCTTCTTTTTCTGATGGAGCCGTGTATGTTGACCTGGACAACGACGGAGACCTGGACTATGTGGTAAACAATATTAATGATGAAGCTTTTGTGTATGAAAATACCACCAATACCTCATCCAAAACCGGCGGAAACTTTCTCGATATCCGGTTCAACGGAGATAAAAAAAACCTGAACGGTCTGGGCGCCATTGCGAAGATCTTTTATGACCAGGGGAAAATGCAGGTCTGTGAAAATGCACCTGTTCGCGGTTATTTGTCAACGGTAGAAACCAAAGTTCATTTCGGATTGGGTGCCGTGAAAATATTGGATTCTGTGATTATTATCTGGCCGGAGGGGAAAAAACAGATTTTGTTTCAGGTTGCTGCCAACTCCATACTGAAGGTGGATATCAAAAATGCTTCGTTACCACTACAATATGATACCGGCAACGATTGCGAAACAAATCTTGTTCACAGATATCAGCAGATCGGTGGGCATTAATTATTTCCACCTGGAAGCTGATCGTAATGATTTCAGTATAGAACGATTATTACCGCATAAATTATCCCAGTACGGACCGGCACTTGCCGTAGGAGATGTTGATCAAAACGGATTGGATGATATTTTTGTAGGTGGTTCAGATGGTTACCCGGGCAGGTTTTTTTTACAACAACCCAATGGAAAGTTTTCTTCCAGCCAATTGCCGGCAGCTGTCGGAAACCGGTACCGGAGTTTCAAGAACATGGGTGTTTTACTTTTTGATGCAGACAATGATGGCGATCCGGACCTGTATTGTGCAAATGGGAGCAATGAATTTCAGGCGGAAACCAAAAGTTATCAGGACCAGCTTTTGCTCAATGACGGGAAGGGGAATTTTACAGTGGATTCTGCTGCATTGCCCATAAATTACACCAGCAAAAGTTGTGTGAAAGCAGCCGATATAAATAATGACGGCAGACCGGACCTGTTTATCGGAGGCAGGGTGTTTGCCGGGAAACTATCCAAAACCCGTGAGTAGTTTTTTATACAGGAATGATTCCCGTCCCGGACATCCCTTGTTTACTGACATTACCGCCGGGTCGGCTCCCGGTTTAAAAAATATCGGGATGGTCTGTGATGCCTCGTGGACGGATTACGACAATGATGGCTGGATAGACCTGATCGTTGTGGGGGAATGGATGCCGGTAACAATTTTCCATAACAATAAGGGTAAGTTGGAAAAACTGACTGCGAATCCCGGAATTAGATTCGGCCAGGCCGGCTGGTGGAACAGCATCAGCGCCGGTGATTTTGACAATGACGGGGATATAGATTATATCGTTGGCAATCTGGGCCAGAATTCATTTTACCAAACCAGTGATTCTACACCGGTAAGCATTTATGCCGGTGATTTTGATAACAATCATACCCTGGATGCCGTTCCTGCTTTATTTCTGCCGGATGAAAATGGCAGTCTTAAAAGAATTTCCTGCACAAAGCCGGGATGAAATCGTTGCCCAGCTGCCTGGTCTGAAGAAAAAATTTCTTTCTTATAAAGATTTCGGAGAAGCGGATATCCATCATTTATTTACGGAAGATCAGGTTCGGGATGCATTGAAGTATCATGCCAATGAATTCAGGAGTATGTATCTGGAAAACCTGGGGAACGGGAAATTTAAAATGCATCCATTGCCGGCAGCTGCACAGCTGGCCCCCCTGTATGGCATGGTGGTTGATGATTTTAACCATGATGGAAACCTGGACCTTGCCATTGCGGGGAACGACTTTGGTACAGAAGTAACCAACGGACGTTATGATGCCTTAAACGGAATCCTGATGCTGGGAGACGGCAGGGGAAATTTTAAAACACTCACCCTGTTGCAAAGTGGAATTTATTTGCCGGGAGATGCCAAGGCCCTGGTGAAACTGGAAGGGTCGGGAGGCAGTTACTTACTGACCGGATCCCAGAATAAAAATGTACTTAAAATATATAGAAGTAAAGCGCATTTCAGGTTTATCCGTTTTTTACCGGGTGACCGGTATGCCCTGGTTACGATGGCAAACGGGAAAACAAGAAGACAGGAACAGTATAACGGAACCTCATTTCTTTCGCAGTCCGGAAATTTTATGGTGGCAGATTCCGCAATTGTGAGAATTGAAATATTCAATGTCAAAACGGGTAAACGGATAGTTCCCCAGGCGAATACAGAGGAGGATGGCCGGTGAGTTAATTATAGTTATTTTCCGGGGTTAATTTATTGCAGGTTAATCAGGAGTGAATAGTCCGAATAAAACGATGAGCCCATGCCAACCAGGAAACCCATTTCAGTAGCCCTCATTTGTATGCTGATCTTTTTTTCAGGAATTCTGATTTGTGGAAGAAGTATTGCCCAGCCAAATGGAATAAAACCATTGCTGGTATTTACGGATACCACAACCCGCCTCTCTGCGATCCTGACAGAAGCGCAACCGTTACAGAATCTTTCAATTATTGGGGCCCGGGGTAAGGACATTGAAATAACCGACGGATCTGGTACGGTCTATCTGAAAACAAAGGTTAGTCCGGTTGTGAATTTTAGGGTAGGCGGGGCGCTGGGGAAACATACCGTTTATGTCCTTGATGCCAATGGCCATAAGAATGTCTTATTCCGTTTTACGGTGGATGCCAGAACAGATATTGATGATGGCGGATACTATAAGAAAATGTTTGATCTTTTTTATAAGGGGATGGACGCCGGTAAGGAATACAGCATAACCTGGAATGGGAAAGCGTATCGTTATTTTGAGCCCTGGGTGCTGGATCACAGCCAGAATATGATGGGGTTAAAATATTTCAAACCGTATGGGGCTGAATTTGTTGACCTGATGCGTCAGACCCAACGCAGTGACGGGATGATTTACAGTTTTGTTCATGATGAAGCGAATGCTGATTATTTTTTGACCCGGGATAAAGTTTCAGGATATACCCAAATGATCGGTGACCGGGCATTTACCCGGCAGCCTACGGAGAATCATCCGGAATTCCTGTATGTAAATACTATTTATCAATGCTGGCAGGCAGGAGCAAATGATAAGTGGATGGAGTCTAATCTGGAGTCCGCTTCCAGGGCATTGGACTATACGATAAATGACTCGGCCCGCTGGAGCAAACGTTTTGGCCTGTTAAAAAGAGTATACACGATAGATTCCTGGGATTTTGCGGTGGAAGATGAATACATGCCCGATCTCGGGATCACAAGCAGTATGATGATCGACCCGGTGAAATCCAAATTCGGAATATTCTTCGGGGATAATACCGGCTATATCACCTCCTGTTATGAATTGGCTGAAATGCTGGAACATGCAGGGAAGTCCCGGGAGGCAGCTATATATAAGTCCCGTGGTGACCTGTTAAAAGAACGGTTGAATAAATTATCCTGGAACGGCAAATACTTCACCCATTTTATTGATGAAGATTCAACCGTTGTGCGCCATCTCGGGGTAGATGAAAAATCGCAGATTGCACAGGGAAATGCATATTCAATAAACCGGGATATCAGCGCAGAACAAAGTAAGGCGATCATTGAGACCTACCTGAATCTGAAGAATAATCTTCCCTGTCGGTTCTCCCGGGGAATGGTATGCGATCTACCCGCCCTTTCAAAAAGGATTCAACAAACATGATGCAGTATGGCAGTATATGAACGGCGGCGTAGGAGGTCATGTTGCCGGCGAACTGGCGAGAGGTGCCTATGCAAACGGATATGAAAAGTACGGAACAGATATCCTGAATCGTTTATTTGAGCTGGGTAAGAAATATGACGGTAAAATATATTTTTCCTACACCGGTTCCATTCCACCCCCGCCTGCGGCACCAGTATATCAGCCATTGGATCTGTCTGCTTTTGCCAACATGGACAATGGGAATTACGGATAATAAAGCATCTGTCTCCTGGATGAAATCTGCCCGGGAGGGAGATGATTTTCGCGAGCTGCCGGTGGGTGAACAGACATTTGCCGGAATTCGTTTTAACGTGATTGACCCCGCATTAAATAATCGCAGGGCAGTAATTGCCGTTTCGAAATCCGCCGGCCTGCCTCCCAGCGTGGAAATTCCGGTGAATAAAACGGCCGCCTGTATTTACCTGTTGCATACTTCCACTAAACCTGCTTCAGAAAATGTTGCGGGATCAGTTATTTTCCAATATGAGGACGGAAGCACGGGAACAAATTATATCATAAATGGTAAACAGCTGGTGTACTGGTGGTTTGCCAGATTGAAAACAGATTACTCCGGCATTGCCTGGTATGGAAAAAATAAAGTGAGTGAAGGTATCGGACTAAGCTGGTGCGCCATCAACAATCCGGAACCGGATAAAAAGATAACGAAGTTGATTATTGCGGCACCGGAAGGGAATAGCATTTATGCGGTATTTGCCATTACTATTTCCAATCAGGAACATTTTGTACCGGTAAACCCGGTATCCTTTGGCGGCCCTGATAACTGGGCAGCTGCAACCGCCATGGCTGCCATGGTTGAAGGACTGGCGGGGGTAAGAAATACACCGGGGACAAGAGCGTTTTCGGACCCCTATATATCTCCAAGATGGGTTACCACAAAGTCAGATACGGTGAATGTTACAATAAGATATGCGGCTTCTGACGGATATATGGCCTATCATTTTAATCATAACCCCGAAAAAAAAGTTATGGAGATCCTGGCTACCAGCGGTGGAAACAGAATCAATTGTCACATTTTATTGCCGGAAAAAACAGGGAAAGTAAAATCTGTTGTAATATAACAACAGGAAGGTTTTATTCAGTATGAACAGGATAGAAAGTTCAGATTACGTTGACTTTACTGCGCCTGGAGCAGGAATACAGAAAATAATTATTAATTATTAATTATCAATTATTAATTCATCACGGTGGATATAGTTTGTGAGTAAAATGCCGGGATTGTTTATTTTGTTTTCGCTTTTATTTCAGAGCGGATTCAGCCAGGAACTGGATTACAAAGGTCTGCCGCAATGGAGCTGGCACAAAATGGATTCAACTGAATATTATTTATATACCCCGGTTGGTATGAAAGCCGGCGCGAAATATCCTGTAGTGCTGGCATTACATGGCTGCTGCGGGGAAGATTACCATGCTACTTTGCGCAATACGGTGGATCCCATCGTTCGCATGTGGCATCAGTTTGGGAAAAACAAACAGGAACTGCCAACCTATATCATCGCACCTAAAACTTCCAGGGGATGGAAACAGCATTTTGGAAATTTAAAAAAAGTAATGGACGACCTGATTGCGAATAAACAGGGGGACCCGAAACGTGTTTACGTATCCGGATTTTCGATGGGAGGGGAAGGAACTTATCTGATCATACAGCAATATCCCGGTTATTTTGCGGCTGCCATTCCAATGGGAATGAGTTTTACAGGAGATTCAACCAAGGTGCAAAATATTCCCATCTGGGCAAATCAGGGAGAGACGGATTGGTTTTCGAGATCCATGAAGGCGAATGTAGCGGGTATCCGCCATCTGAACGGATTCTCTGCAGATACGGGAGCAACCTGGGTCACCGGTGTGAATCCAAGATACTCGAATTTTAAAGGAGTGGGACATGGTGTGCAGTGGAATGCGGCCAGCACCCAAAACCTGACCGGATGGGCCTATTCCAAAATCAATGACGGAAACATCTATCCGGTCGTGTTTTTTGTTAGTCCGTCATTTGGAAAATATGCCCCGGAAGGTAAAGCGGTATTGCTGAATATTCATGCGCATGATCCGGACGGCCGGATTGCGAAAGTTGATATTTACCTGAATGGAAAATTCATAAAAAGTCTGACCCAAACACCTTACCAGCTATCCGTCAAACCTGTGCCGGGTGATAATCTTGTTGAAGCGAAGGCATTCGACAATAAGGGGAAATATTCAACAGCAAAAATTATCGTTCCGGTATTTCAAAAAACGGCCCTGGCATTATTTAAACTTTCGCCGGCACAGGCCGGGTCTTACTATGAGATGAGATTTAAGTCCCTTGGAAATGCGGACCTGGTTTTTTCCCTGGCAGACTCGGTTAACTATCCACCAGGGAATGATTTTATATCCCGACGGGGTATTTCGTGGCATTCCGATGCAAGCCGGCTCGTATTCCGTGCATGTGAAAGTAAAGAGTGCAAATCTCGATTCCTCTTCTCATATATATTCATTTGTTGTTGGATCTAAATTGCCGGAACAGGTGCTGGTAACCGATATTGTCACCCGGGACGGACAGAAGTATTTTACCTCTGTAATGAAAACAGGAGAGACCCCTTACTTTGACAGCAGGGATTCTACCGTTTACAACCGATTTGCAGGAAATCAATTTCGATGACCCTGCGCCGTATACCGGACTTAGTTATATCAAAACAGATGTTAATGATGCCAATAAATCTGCAGATCAGTTCCTGTCTTTTCATGTTGACGAAGACGTAGTGGTTTATATCGCCTATGAAAAACTGGATAGTCTTTTTCATTCTACCGTTCCGGCATGGCTGGATACTTACAGGAAAGAAAATCGTGAAGTCCAGGCACAGTACCGGTATTATGACGTATACAGTAAGAAGTTTCCAAAAGGCACCATAGTTCTGCCGGCTTCGGATTCAAAAACAAATCATGTTTTCGGAAATTATTTTGTGATGATCAAAAAAGCAAATTAATCCCGCAAAAATAATTATGACTATTTTTAACTGAAAGCATTCATTGAAAAAACCCTTTTATCAAACTATATGAAATTCAGACTGATATTGTTTGTTTTATTATCTTCTTTTAGTTCTGCATTGCAGGCAGGTGATAAAATTATTCAACTGAACTCGCCGGATAAACACATTTCCGTTACCATCAATATCGGGCAGACTATTTCCTACCAGGTGAGCTACAATCAAACGCCGGTTACCGGCCTGAACCGGTTGTCCCTGACGCTGGGAAGCGGGGAAACCCTGGGGGTGAATTCCAAACTGATAGATGATAAGAAGGAAACCGTGAACAAAACGGTTACCCCTGCATACGGCATGGCCAATGTATACATGGATTCATACAATAGTTTATCCCTGACTTTTAAACAGCAGTTCTCCATTATATTCCGGGTTTATAATACAGGGGTTGCTTATCGTTTCGTAACCCGTAAGCCAGGAAAAATAAAGGTAGAGACGGAGGAAGTATCTTATTCCTTTTCAGAGGATGTACGAGCTTCCATGATGAAGGTTGGAAATTTCCTGAATTCCTACGAAGAACACTATGTGGATTCGGGAATATCCTTTCTGGATTCGGGGAAGATTGCGGCGCTTCCATTGCTGGTGGAATCCAAAGGAATCAAAATCGGTATTACAGAAGCGGATCTGCTTGACTATGCCGGTCTTTATCTTACCCATGGTTTCGGCAATTCCCTGCGTGGTGAGTTCCCGAAATATGTATTAAAAGATTCGGTGGCGGATGTTGCATTTTGAAAGGGTTCCTGTGCAGCGGGCAACCTATATTGCCGAAACCGAAGGCAGTCGTTCATTTCCCTGGCGATTAATGATTATTGCGGAGCACGATAAGGATCTGCTCTATAATAACCTGGTGTATTTACTGGCTTCGGAAAATAAAATCGGTGATCTGTCCTGGATTAAACCGGGTAAGGTAGCCTGGGACTGGTGGTGTGCCAATAACCTCACAGGAGTTCCCTTTAAGACGGGTTTCAATACAGACACCTATAAATATTTTATAGATTATGCATCGGCGCATGGCATTGAATATGTAAATCTCGATGAAGGCTGGAGTGATCAGTTCGATCTGTTGAAAATAAATAACGGGGCCATTAAAATCGGTACGAATGCAGGCGGGGGATTCGATATGCTTTACCTGGTGGACTATGCAAAGAAAAAAAATGTGGGCATTATACTCTGGTGCGTCTGGCATACGCTTGACCGGCAAATGGAAGCGGCGCTGGACCAGTTTCAAAAATGGGGCATCAAAGGATTGAAAGTGGATTTTATGGATCGGGATGACCAGACCGTTGTAAATTTCTATGAAAGACTTGCAAAGGAAACGGCAAAACGAAAAATGCTGGTAAATTTTCATGGCGCATTTAAACCGACCGGTCTGGAAAGAACCTATCCCAATGTCATTAACCGGGAAGCCGTGCAGGGTCTGGAGTATAATAAATTTTCTGCGAAGTGTACTCCGGATCATGCGGCACATATTCCCTTTATCCGGATGCTGGCCGGTCCGATGGATTATACCCCGGGGGGTATGTACAATACGAATGAAAAGGATTTCCGGGTTGTCATGGAAAGGCCGATGACCCAGGGAACCCGTTGTCAGCAACTTGCCTTCTATACCATACTCTATGCACCGTTGGAAATGTTGTCCGATGCCCCCACTGTGTATGAAAAAGAACCCGCGATTTTAAATTTCCTGGTGAATATGCCGACAACCTGGGACGAGACGCTTCCGCTGGATGGGAAAGTCGGGGACTTTGCCGTCATCGCCAGAAAAAAGGGGAATGATTGGTTTGTAGGCGGAATCACTGACTGGACAGGCAGGATAATCGATATTCATTTTGATTTTTTGAATGAAGGCAAATACGAGGCTGAAATATTTACAGACGGAGTGAATGCCGCCCGTCAGGGGAATGACTATGTGAGGACAGTAAAAACGATTTCAAAAAATGACGTGCTTCCGTTTGAAATGGCGGCAGGTGGCGGATTTGCAATCCGTTTAACACCTGTAAAGTGACGGGCGGGAGATATCCTGTTTATTTATCTTTAATACATGATAATAACCAAACGATGGCTTTGCCAGTTACTCTGCTGGAGCCTGCCTCTAATGTCCATTAGCCAGATTCAGGTGAGTGCCGACAAACACTATCTGACAAAAAATGGTAAACCGTTTTTCTGGCTGGGAGACACAGCCTGGGAATTATTTCACCGCCTCACCCGGGAAGAAGCCAGGGTATACCTGAAAAACCGCGCCGATAAAGGATATACCGTAATCCAGGCAGTCGCACTCGCGGAGCTGGACGGGGCCAATGCGCCAAATGCATACGGAGATATAGCACTTATCAATGGCGATATAAACAAACCCAACGAAGCATATTTTAAACTGGTGGATTATGTAATTGATGAGGCGAACAAATTAGGACTCACCGTAGCACTTTTGCCGGCATGGGGTGACAAATGGAATAAGGATACCTGGGGAGTCGGGCCTGAAATTTTTACGCCGGAAAATGCCAGAATTTATGGATCCTGGATTGCCAAACGGTATAAGGATAAAGATATCATCTGGGTGCTCGGTGGTGACCGGAATCCGAAGAACGAGAAACACTATGCCATCATCCGTTCAATGGCAGCGGGAATTAAAGAAGTGGTGGGAAACAAACAATTACTTACTTATCACACGGCCGGGGCAGCCAGTTCTTTTAATTTTTTTGCAGACGACACCTGGATAGACATTCATATGTCGCAAACCGGTCACTATGCCGGTTCTCCGGATTATAAAGTGAATATAAAAGCCAGGGAATTAAAAACGATCCGACCTCACGTGAACGGGGAACCGAACTATGAGGATCATCCAAATGACTTTAAACCGGTGGAAAAGGGATGGATGGATGATTTTGATACCCGGGAAGCGGCATACTGGAATATGCTTTCCGGGGGTGCCGGACATACCTATGGCAATCATAATATCTGGCAGTTTTATGATGAAAAAAGAGAAGCAGTCAATAATGCCCGCACCTTCTGGCAATTTGCGATGAACTATCCCGGCGCTTACCAGGTTGGTTTTATGCGTCTCATGTTTGAAAAACGTAACTGGCAATCCCTGTTGCTGGACCAGTCGCTGATTGAAGGAGATAATCCCGAAGGGCTTCAATATAAAATGGCCGCTGTTTCTTCCGCTGGAGATTTCATGATGGTTTATATTCCTTATGGAAATAAAACCACGGTGAGTACCGCCAAAATAAAAGCAGAAAAATTGCGGGGCTGGTGGTGCAATCCCCGGGATGGAAGAACCATTCCCATCGGTGAATTTAATAATGAAGGAAAAAAGGAATTTACACCTTCATCCGTGGGCCGGGGAAGTGACTGGCTGCTGATCATTGACGATGCATCCAAACATTATCCTGATCCGCAGGCAGGCTAATAATTTAGCGCAGTCACGGCAGGGCATATGCCACATAACTATCGCCGGAAAGGGTATTCATTTTACCTCCGCCGCAGGCAATCACAACAAACTGTTTCCCATTTTGAGTATACACGGCGGGGGTTGCAAAACCAGGTGCAGGAAGTTCCGTTTCCCATAAAAGAGAACCATTCCTTTTGTTGAAAGCCCGAAGCTTGCCATCCTTGGTCGCGGCGATGAATAAGAGTCCTCCGGCAGTTACCACTGAGGCACCATAATTTTCTGTTCCGGTAGGTTCCTTGCTGTTTTTAAAAGCAGTGTCATTGCCCAGTGTTTTTTTCCATATATAGTTCCCGGTTTTCAGATCGATGGCATTCAGGGTTCCCCAGGGAGGGGAAATGGCCGGAAGCCCTTCTTTAGTCAGGAATTTATTATATCCGGCAATGGTATAAGGCATGCGGAGATGCTCGTCAACAACTTTTTTCTTTGCAATAAATTTTTTTTGCTGCACTGTTTTCTGATCCAGCACATAGGAAGCAATGGCCTTTCTTTCCTCCGGATCCACCTGTCGCAAGGCGGGCATCATGCGTCTGCCGGTTTGCAGCAGGGAATCGAAAGCCCCGGGAGTATATTTTTTATCCACTCCAATCAGGGAAGGGAAATTTCCGGTGCCTTTGCGGTCAGCTCCATGGCATTGCATACAATTTACGGTGAAGAGACGATGACCTGCCTGACCGTAGTTTTCGACAGAATCCGTTTTTTCTTTGATGGGTATGGATTGAATCACCCAGGCCATTTCGTTTGCATTCACGTACAGGATTTTGGTTTCCGGATCATAAGACGGCCCGCCCCATTCACCACCGCCATCCAGTCCGGGAAATTCAATAGTGCCCTGCAGGGACGGCGGGTTGAACATATTATCATGTTTATAAGAAGCCCATCTCTTTTTTATTTCCTGGTAGGATGAGTCCGGTAATAGCGGATTGATATCTTTTTCGGTAAAGAGCTGTCGCATGAATGGTGCCGGGAAGCTGGGAATCGGTTGTGTAGGAGACAATTTTTCACCGATAAGCTCACTTGACTGGGGAACGGGTTTTTCGACAATATCGTAAACAGGTTTTCCGGTTTCCCGGTCAAATAAAAATATAAATCCGGTCTTTGTCGTAACGGCAATGGCATCCAGCGACTGTCCGTCTTTTTCAACCGATACGAGCGCCGGTGGGGAAGAAAAATCGCGGTCCCACACATCATGATGAATATCCTGAAAGTGCCAGATCAGTTTTCCGGTATTTACATCCAGTGCCAGCACACAATCTGAATACAGTCCGTTCCCTTTACGTTTTCCACCCCACCAGTCGTAGGAAGCAGATCCGGTACACGCGAATAGAATACCGCGTTTCTCATCCAGACTGAATCCGCTCCAGGCATTTGCACCTCCGATAAAGGTATAAGCCGTGGAATCGTCCCAGGTTTCATATCCGAGTTCACCGGGATGCGGTATGGTATGGAATATCCATTCTCTTTTACCCGTGCGTGCATTATACGCGCGGATATGGCCGGGTGCCGCTGCAGGTCCTTCATCCACCCGGGTACCGATAATCAGCAAATCTTTGTACACCACAGGAGGAGAAGTAGAAGTAACGAAAAGATCAGGGACTTCCCGGTCCAGGCCGGTATGCAGATCAATGGCTCCCGCCGAACCGAAGCTGGTAACCGGTTTGCCGGTACCTGCGTTTATGGCATAAAGTTCATCTCCGGCTGTATAAAATATTCTTTCATCATTTTGTCCATCGCTCCAATACGTAACGCCCCGGCAACTGTTTAAAGAAGATAGTTTCTTTTTGTTCCCGGCAAGGGTATCAAAAGGATTGAATATCCATTTCTCTTTTCCAGTTGCCGCATCTATAGCAAACAATTTCATTTTGGGAGAACTGCCATATAATATACCATTGACGATAATCGGATTACACTGGATCTGGGAATGAGAAGCGGTATCGGCATCTCCTGTGTGGTATTCCCAGGCCACCCGCAGATGCTGCACATTTGTAGTATCTACCTGTGTCAGGGAAGAATAGTGAATGTTTTCTGAAGACCCTTTGTATTTTGTCCAGCCGGAATAATCCTTCCGGTTATGGCAACTGGTCATCGATAGGATAATGATAAGTATCGAAGAATATTTCATTCCCGGCATGGCTGTTATTTGTTTCAGTGTTTTAATTGATGGCGAATTCCTGTGTGTGAGATTCCCCGATGGAAACCGGATTTTTTAAATTAAGCGTTCCGGCGTCCTGTAAATGTATTGTTTTTATTTCCAGTTTTCCGGAGTGGACGGCAATCTGAACTGTATGATCCCCCACGGTCACATTCCCCCAGCTGTATCCATTCGACCAGAAATAATTTCCCGGCTTTGATGTAATGGTAAATGATTTTTCAACGGCTGAATAGTTGAAATGGGCCCAGGCAATAAATGCAGACCAGCTCGCCATGGCCCGGGCATAATGATTGCCGCATTCTTCTTCGTTAAAAGGGTTTCTTTTATACCCGTCATAACGGTTGCGGACATCCGAAATAATTTTCACGGCATCCTCAGTCATGCCCTCATAGATCATGCCGGTGGCAGCAGTATATTCAAGTCCTGTCCAGGCCTCAAACCCGTACGACAGGGGAACGGCGGGCCTTTTCGACGGATCGGGATAGGAGGTAAGCATCAGGCCGGATTCATCACCCAGCGCATAGGATCGCATATTATTAAAATGATCCCCGAAAGAAACCACATGATTGTATTTCTAAATACTCTCCAGCGTTTTTTTAATATGAGCGGAATCGGCCAGCTATCCCAGTCCGCAAATCCAGGCCATATTTTGTCCCACCAGCTGATCTACGAGACAGCCTTCCCCGATCTGGAAGTCAGGATCTTTCAGGTTGGTTGCAGCCCATTCCGGCAATGAGGCCGGTGGCAATCATGTTTTTATCAGCAACCGGTCGGATTTGCTGTATATAAAATTCTCCGTTAAACAAATGTTGATCCGTCCATTGACTTCCTTTTTCAAACAGGGTCGTGCAGGTCTGCTGAAATTTCTGGTCCTTCAGGTATGCGGCCATTCTGGATGCAGCTTTCAGGGCGCCCAGGTACCAGAATTCAATTTCCGGATTGGGGCCGAAATATTCGATATCCATGGTATTGTGCTGGCAGCCTTCCATCACGCCGTCCTGGTCGGCATCCCATCCTCCGGTGATCCAGGCAAAGGCCAGCGCTTTTTTTACACCCGGCCAGGTGGTCCGGAGGAAATCATCATCTCCTGATAACTGCCATTCGCGGTATACTTTCATCACCGTACCCATTTGTCCGTCGGCTGCAGCTATTTTCCAGTTTTCATTTTTATTAAAGGAAGTGAAACCCGGAAGCTCATCAACCCCGAACTGTCATTCAGACCATACTGATATTCCACGTTTCTCATTTTCATGGCGAGGCTGCCAAAAAGAAATGGCGTGGCATGTTCGTAGTTCCATACATGGGTACAGTTACCATAACAGGAACCTGTAGCCGCAAATACACCTTCCCAGCCGAAAAAATAGCCTTCCTTATTTCGAAAGGCGGTTTGCGAACGCAGGGTACTGCTGTTGAAAAGTGCGGCTTCTTTAATGACAGCGGGATAATCACTTTTAGCAATAAGACTTACAAAATCAATCGTCTTTGCTTCGAGCTTCGGCAATAAGGGCAGGGTTTTTTCGGCAACATCCCAGGCATCCGAATAAAAAGTGGAGTAATAATTTCCAATCGTTACCTTATCATTCCAGTCTTTCCGGTTGGGAAAGTCCCAGGTAAGAAAAAATTCTATTTCTTTTGTTTCATGAGCGGCCAGTTGCAGTTTAACGGATAAAGCTGCCCGCGGATCATTTACTTTTTTATCAAATTGAACATCCCTGAAAGTTCCGTCATCGGAGAAATCATCCCACATGTCGGTGATATTGTCATTCCATCCCTTGGGACTGAACTGGGTGCGGTAACTGATTTCATAACCCGCGTTTATTGCTGTTGTGGTCAGGGCCATGGTTCCCCAGGCATTGGAATTATGGTCAACGCTGTCGGAAGTCATATAGATTCCCTTCAGGCCGGGCGACTGCCGAAACTGGTTACGGTTGTTTTTTGTTCCCAGCGGGTTAATGGCACGGTTGAAATTATTGAACTCCACAACGGAACCATCCATTCCGATAAAATTGTCCAGTGATCCGGCAACGGCAATGGTCAGTGGCTGGTTCGTTTTGTTGGTGATTTCATAACGGATAACCGCAACCGGAATACCACTGCTGAGGGCATCACCGGGAATAAACGGATTAAAGACTTTGGCTTTTGCTGATACCGGCATCGCCTCATCATCCAGGTTCACCACACCGAAGGGATAGGCTGCATCAAAACTGGCTTTTGCAAACCTGGGCAATCCGTGATTGGGGGCCGTACTTCCTTCCGATCCGGTATATTCCCGCGGAGGAATGGGACCCATCAGCACTTTGGCATGTTTTTCACCGGAAGCATTTTGTGTAAAAATCATAAAACAGGGCGCCTGTTTTGGGGTTACCGATCCATAAAAACCCATGCCGGGTTTATTCATGATCTCCACATCTTTCCACTGGCCATTACCACCAATGGATATATTTCCGGTGCCGATGCCACCCACGGGCATGGCAATTTTTTCAATAAATTTTCCTTCATAATGTTTTATTACGGGCCAGGCGGTTTGCTGGGAAAAAGCGGAACAGAGGGAAAAACAGAGCAGAATTAGCAGGGATATTTTTCATGTAGCCAGTCGTATAGCTAATAATTTACTTATAAATATGATCATAACTGTGCTGATCTGTACGATTTTCAATAAAACCCTAAAGGCCAGGATATCCGGTAATAGGTATTCCCCTTAGATACAGGTTATTATACCGCGGATTTTCCAAATTCAGTAATAATGGTCCGAAATAATTCAACCGGATAAACGTTATATCATCTATGAAAAATATACTGCCCGCGTCGCTGGTCATGATAACTTTATTTTCGTGTACAAAAAGCGATACTCCACCTCCTCCAAAGGATGACTCCACATTGAAATCAATTGTTGTGTATAGTCCGGTTCTGCACGTGAAGGATGTCATTTCCTTTGCCTACGATCAGAACTCTCAGATCGCCACACTTAGCAGGCGTGAATATGACAGTTCGGTGAGTCCGGCAACCCTGGATAGTACCGTCCTGAGTTTTACACAGGCCAATGCAGGAAGTTTTCCCGACAGCTATGACATTAGTTTTTTTAATACAAACCCTTCGTCCAGCCAAACGGAACATCATTGGTTAGCCTATGATCTTCAAAACCGGCTTTCCCGGGATTCGGTCGGCATCAATAACACCAGTAATTATTCTACCATGCATTTTACTTATGATGATATGGGTAATACAACCATCGAACAATTCGCCGGTGATCCGCAAACACCGGGCAGTTATACAAACCTGGTGCAGATTGATACCATGAATATTCAGGATAATAATCTGTTTACCGATATTGGATATACCGGCTTGAATGGAAGCGGATTGATTCACTTTATATCCCGCAATTTTTCTACGGATAATAATCCGGTTTATAACGAAGCCTGGTCAGGCAGTCTGGGCAGCCTTTTAACCTATAATAGTCTGATCGATTTTCGTTCAAAATACCTGCCCTCCCATACGAATTATCAGGATGATAGTATGAATAGTCTTTCACTGGATTTTGTATGGACCTCCGATGCTGCAGGCCGGGTAATCAGTGGCATTGGCACCGATACCAATAGCAGTCTGGTGGGTGCTATTTATACTTTCAACTATTGATCAGATCCCGAACCCTTTAACATAAAGAGAATAAATATCCGATAAAGGCCCGCATCTGAGCGGCCTTTTCGGCGTTTAAGGGATATACCGGATCTTAATCACGATTTTTTTATCGGCTGCATGTCCGCCGGGACTGATAGCGGGCCGGTGCGCATCGGAAGGGAAAAAAATAAAAAATGTTCCGGGCTTTGCGGGATACATTTCACCACTACCCGAATAATTAACAAGATCCTTCGCTGCGTCGTAGGCCCTGGTGATCGTAAGATTGCCAGGCGGAGATACACCGATTATTTCTTCACCTGCGGCCACATAATGCACATCGATGTAATCGCGGTGCGATTCCCATTGTGTGCTGTCCAAATCTTTGGTTGGATTTTGGGTGACAATGGCAAAAACCTGATCGCCTTCAATGGGATACCTTCCCGGGGGGAGGGTTTGTAAATCCTGGTTTCTCAGGAAGACAAATGCCTCATCCCAATGGGTTTTATTCAGTTGATACTGCCGGGATAACTCAGATGCGTTGATGGACTGATGGGGTTTGACGGACAAGCCACCCGGCGAAGACCATAGTGCATTATCTGTCTGTGCATTCGTATGCCCGCTCATCATTAAAAGAAAAAGTATCCGGGAAAAGGCGCTTATATTTTTCATGATTCATTTTTTTTATTTGGTAAGGCGATCATCGCTAATGCCGATGCAATGAAGAGAAAGACCGCCATTAAAAGATAGGAAGCATTAAAACCGCCCGTGGTTCCATTTAAGTAACCCACCAGGAAAGCACCGGCAAATGAACCAAACGCTCCCGCGCTGTTGATGAGGGCGATGGCTCCCGGCACCACATTACCCGGCAGGATCTCCGGTATGGTTGCGAAGAAAGGTCCGTAAGGCGCATACATCGCTGCACCGGCAATAATGAGCAGTAAAAAAGAAATGCCGAAATGATCGGGACCAATCCACCAGGATGCAGAAAAAGCGAGTGCGGCAATGAATAGGAAGGGCCAGATGAATATTTTCCGGTTCAATTTTTTATCCGATAAATAGGAAACGATTACCATCGCCATGATGGCGAAAAGATACGGAATGGAAGAAAGCCATCCCGTTTTGATGATATTCATCCGGGGGGCTGCTTTCAGTATGGAAGGTAACCATATCACAAATCCATATACGCCGATACTCCAGCAGGCATGTTGTAAACTCAGCAGGATAACTGCCCTGGACCGGAATGCCGCTGCATAGTTCTTTACCGGTTTGATGGACTCCTGTTCTTTCTGAAGCTCAGATGAAATCGCTTCCTTGTCCGGATGGGTCAGCCATGGGGCATCCATTGGGAAGTCATGGATTAGTTTTTTCCAGCAGAAAGCCCAGAAGATAGCCGGCAGGCCTTCCCATATAAACATCCATCTCCAGCCCGCAGCATGAATAATATATCCGGATAAAATGGACATCCAGAGGATGGTTACCGGGTTTCCGAGTATGAGGAAAGTATTGGCCCTCGATCGTTCCGCCCGGGTAAACCACCGGCTTAACAGAATGAGCATGGCGGGCATAACGGCACTTTCCGCCACCCCCAGCATAAACCGGATGACCAATAATAACCCAACGTTTTTTACAAGTCCGGTGGCCATGGCCAGACCTCCCCATAGCAGTAATGACCAGAAAATTAATTCTTTAGCACTTTTATTGCCCGCATACCGGGCTCCCGGAATCTGGAAAAAGAAATAACCCAGGAAAAACAGCGATCCCAGTAAAGAAGATATGGAAGGGGTGATCTGAAGGTCTTTCGCCATTTCTCCCGGCTGCGGCAAACCCGAAATTGGCCCGGTCCAGATAGGCCAGACTATAGGTAATAAAAACGATGGGAAGAAGGCGATACCAGCGCGAAGGGATGGATAATTTCACGGGTTTCCTGGGTCTTTACGCTAAAAATAATCTAAATTCAAACCAAAACCTGTTTCCTATTTCCGGTTGGCAACGATAAATGCCGGATAAATCGGGACCGGTCGGCCTTCAGCCCATCTGATATCCCGACTAAAAAAATAAACAACTCAACATGAAAATACTCGTTGTAGACGACGAACTGGATATTCGTTCTTTATATGAACAAAGGTTCCGCCGGGAAATCAGGGATAATGAAATGGTTTTTGCCTTTGCGCATTCCGGCGAAGAAGCCCTCAAATACCTGGGAAATCTGAACAGGGAGTCGGTACTGGTTTTATCAGATATCAATATGCCGGGCATGAGCGGACTGGAATTATTAAAACATATCAAAAACGAATTTGAAAAACCACCACCGGTGGTGATGATGGTCACTGCATTTGGTGATGATGAAAACTACAATCTCGCCATGAACCTGGGAGCGGATGATTTTTTTACAAAGCCGCTGGACTTTTTACATTTAAGGGAAAAACTCAAATTGGTTAAATGCTAGTTAAGTGCTGGTTAAATGAAGGTATGAATTACAGAACAATCTGCCTGAATTGATCTAAACAATATACTTCTTTTACAAAGTATTTTCTTACCACTCATGTAAAAGTGGAAATCATTTTATCTTTCTTTTGCTTTCGCCGTTGATGCAGGTTTTAAGCCATGCATACGCTAATAATACCGGAAAAAAAACAATCTCCCAAAACAGCGAAATCCTTCGTAGAACTGTCTATTTTTATTATGCGGAAACTGTACGAATCGAATGTTTCACCGATCAAACGGAAAAGATCAGCGTACAAAAACCAACTTGTAAAAACCAAAGCGAATGGAGGTGTATAACTGTCTTATTGTGGAAGACGAACCCCTGTCTGCGGAACTGCTCAGGGACTATATACTTCAGGTACCCTTTCTGAATTTACTGGAGCATTGCACAGATGTGTACTGTGTGAAAGAAGCGTTACAGAAATATAAAGTTGACCTTATTTTCCTGGATATTCATCTCCCCAAGATGAAAGACCTTGATTTTATAAAAACACTTAATAATCCCCCGCATATTATCATTACTTCGGCCTACCAGGAATATGCTGTTCAGGCCTTCGAATTAAACGTAACGGACTACCTGTTAAAACCCGTTGCATTCAGCCGGTTTTTAATGGCGGTTCATAAAATAGAAAAAGTTCATGAAGAACGGTTTCCCTTTTCTGTTATTCCAAAACAGCTGGACCGCCTGTACTTATTTTTTACCGTTGGTAAGAAGAAAGTGAAGGTTTTCCTGGACGAAATCCTTTACATCGAAAGTATGAAGGAATATATCCGGGTGATTTCAGAAACGAAATCTGTTTTAACCAAATTCAAATTATCCGACATCGAAGGCATGCTTGCCGAAAATAATTTTATCCGTATTCACCGCTCTTTTATCGTTGCCAAGGATAAAATTGATGCATTCAGCGCATCAGAACTTGAAGTGGGCGGAAAACAAATACCCATCGGAAGAAGCTACAAGGAATACGTAGCGCACAATCTCGACAACAATTTATTGGGGAAATAATACTGAATCTGTATTCAGATTACTTAACCGCGTATTAACAGAACGGGTAAATTATTCCCATTGCCTGTGTGGTAAATTTTTCCACAGGCGCAATTTCTCCATTCCAATAACGGATACAACCATACGAACTCCTTATTTCCTATTAAATCATTCATTCGTAGGTTAAATCCTGCTGTCCGTCTTTATTCAAAAAATTCATGCAGCGTTTAAATTTATTTTAACACTCTAGGAATTATAAAACGGTCATCACATGATTAACAAACTACTGATTGCCATCATATTTTTATTTGGTGCACTGCAGGGGAATGCCCAGTCCCGGGTAATATCCGGAAAGGTTTCTGACCAGAATGGTTTCCCGGTTCCGGGCGTTTCGGTAAGAGTAAAGGGATTAAGTACCGGTACAAGCGGATCGGGAGATGGAAGTTTTAAAATACAGGTGGATGGAAATGCAGCCGTCATCATGGTCAGTGCCGTGGGATTTGAAGAACAGCAAATTACAGTGGGCAGCCAGGATAATTTTTCCATTGTCCTGAAGCCGGCCTCCCATACGTTGTCGGAAGTGGTTGTTACTGCGCTGGGAATTAAAAGACAGGCCAAAGAACTGGGCTATTCCACCGTGGCCATCAAGTCGTCAACCCTGAACCAGGCAGCGGTAGTAAATCCCGCCAACGGACTCGCGGCAAAAGTGTCGGGGGTTGATATACGTCTCACCGACAATGGCATCAATCCGCAGGTAAAAGTCACTTTCCGCGGAAGCCGTTCCATCAACGGAAATAATACAGCCCTGGTCGTGGTAGATGGTGTGCCGGTTGAACAAACCTATCTTGCCTAACCTGAATCCAACAGATATAGAAGATATCACCATTTTGAAAGGCTCTAATGCAGCCGCTTTATATGGAATGGCCGCTTCCAACGGGGTGATGAATATTACTACCAAAAAAGGAAAGGGGAAATTTGCACTCACCTATGAAAATACGGTTACGTTCGAATCGATTTCCTATTTCCCCCAATTACAAAATCAATACAGCGGATGGGGCGGGGAACCACCGGGCACTTATGCCGATCCATCTACCGGTGGAAATATTCAATTCATCAATCCCTTCACCGGACTGGTGAATACGGTGCCTTTTGAAAATGAAAGTTATGGAAACGACTATAACAGCCTGGATTATCATCAGGATTCCATACCCGTTGGTGTTACGGAAAACCAGCAATGGCTTTTCGCTCCTTACCGGGCAGCTCCAAACGGAAGAAAAGATTTTTTTCAGACCGGTGTCGGCGATCAGAATAAACTTTCCGGTTCCTACGGCGGGAAATGGGGCGGTATATATTTTTCAGGAGAATATACGACCAAGCAGAGCGTGGTCCCCACAGAAAAATATAAACGCGCTGGCGGAAGAATAAATGGCAATTTTAATTTCGGACAACTCACCGTACTGGCCGGTATCAGTTACAATAATGTTACTTCCGATGCCGTGGGAAATTCATATGACCAGAACAGGCCCGTGTATTGGGATGTGATCAACCAGCTGCCCAGTACAGATTTAAAATTGTATAAGGATGTCAGTAAGTTTCAGAATAACCAGGGATTTATCAATTCCTATTTCCCCAATCCCTGGTGGCAGGTAGCCAATTCAAGAACCAAGAACAGTACGGATCAGCTGATTAGTATGCTGCAGCTGAATTATAAATTCAACAGCTGGCTGAACATTACGGCCAGGGGCGGGTACAGCCGGTCCTCCACCAATGCACCTTCCTATATAGACAGTATCAGTTTTCCTTCCTGGCTGATCGACAACGGTGGTCCCTGGGGTTTCGGAACCCTGGGTACTTATCCCGGAGCTGTGGGATATCAGCAGGAACATATCAAGGATCATTTTGATGATCTGAATGGCGATTTGTATGCTACGCTGACCAAGGAAGTAAAAGACTTTAAATTCAATCTGGTTGTCGGGGGTAACTATCGCCAGCGGCAAAGTTATGGCTACTGGTATTCCAATCAGGTGAATTCAGGCCCGGTGATCGGTCAGAATGTAATTCCCAACGGATACACCAAAGTAACCAACCCGGATGGAAGCGCATCTGCTACCTATAGTTATAAACGATACGATCAGTCAGTCTATGCTGATTTCACCGCGGGTTATGACGGATGGTTATTCCTGCATGCTTCTTTCCGCAACGACTGGACCTCCATCCTGGATCCGCAAAACAGAAGTTTCAGTTATCCTTCCGTGGATATGTCGGCCGTGCTGAGTGATAAAGTGGAATTCATTAAAAACAGTGCAGGCGATTTCTTTCCTGAAAGTCCGCCTGGGTTATGCCGGAACCGGAAATGTAAGTCTGGATGGCTATCAGCGTTTGGGTGTAATGGGATTTATTGCCGGTGGAACCAACAACGGTGGTTTTACCGCTGCCCTGCCAACCTATGGTGCCTATGCGATTTATCCGACAACGATTGTCGGAACCGGATTTCCCTTTGGCACCACACCCGGTTATTCACAGAGTTATATAGCGGTGCAGAACGGTTTAAGACCTGAACACACCCAGTCTTTTGAAACCGGATTCCAATTGGGTTTATTCAGAAACCGGGTGAATATCGAAGCAAACTATTATAACCAGGTTTCAAATAATCAGACCATTCCCCTGCAGACATCTGCCGCAGCGGGTATCAGTACTTACCTGACGAATGCAGGAGAGATTAATAATAGCGGAGTGGAAGTGGATCTTACGCTCACACCCTTGTTCAATATCGGAAAATTCAAATTTGACCTGAACGCAAATTTCGCATACCAGGATTCCAAGGTGATCAATATCCAGGGTGGTAAGCAACTGCTCGATCAGATCAATTTTGGAACCACTGTGCTGGGCGGGGTATATGCGATAGCCGGAAAGAACTATCCGGAATTAATGGTTACCGATTTTAACCGGGATCCGAATGGACATATCATTGTAGATGGTACCACCGGACTTCCCTCCATCAATCCCAATCCGGTAGATGCGGGCAATACCAATTATAAATATTTCCTCGGACTTTCTCCTTCACTTTCTTATAAAGGATTTACCCTGCGCGCCGTATTTGATTACCGCGGCGGAGCGAAGATCCTGAATGAAGTAGGCAACGCCATGGATTTTGCCGGTATCAGTTCCAGTGATGCGACCAACCGGCAGGCATTTGTAATACCCAATTCCGTAATTGAAACGAGTCCGAAAAATTTCACTCCCAATACCAATGTTCCGATCACTTCCGGATTCGGCGGATTGCCCGTACCCATTTTCTGGTGGGCTAATTTTTACAACCAGGTGGGTATGGCTTATGTGACCAGCGCAGACTTCTGGAAATTGCGCGAACTGGTGCTGAGTTATGATTTCCCTAAATCCACATTTGGCGAACAAAAAGTTATCCGCGGGCTGACCCTGGTGGTTGCGGGAAGAAATCTCTTTATGTGGAGACCGAAAACGAATGTATGGTCCGATCCGGAATTCAGTACCAATTCCAGTGGCAATGCAGTGGGATATACAACGGAATATCAGACACCGCCTACCCGCGTGATCAGTGCATCTGTAATTGTTACCATATTGTAATTATAAAAACCAGTACCATGTTTTATAAAAGTCCGATCAAGCTGATGGTTGTTTTACTGGGAAGTCTTGCTGTTTTTTCCTGCAGTAAACAATTAAATACCAATTCTGAGAATCCAAACGGAATTGGCATCAATGCCGTTACAGGTAAGGATGTTTTTGCACAGGCCCTTGTTGCTACCGTAACGAACAACACCAGTGTGAACACAGTTGGCAGTATTGACAATTACGACTATCTCCAGAACTGGATGGGATACTGGGCAAGAAATACCAGCTGGGCTGCATCCGGTGGTCAGGCACAGATTGAAAATTTTCAATTGCCCACCAGTTTTTCCGACGGAATCTGGCAGACCCTTTATCATAATATTTACGATTATAACTATGTGATTGCACACAGTTCAGACGGTTCCATACTTCCCGGAGCTTCCCGGGTTGTGCGCACGATGATTTTTCAGGACCTGGTGGACCAGTTTGGAAATATTCCTTATTCCCAGGCAGGAGATCCGGCGATCACCACGCCACAATACGATTCAGCGACCACCATTTATAAGGACCTGGTATTGCAGATCGATACGGCCATCGGGGCTATCCAGGCATCGCAGGCTACAGCAGATGATGCATCGGATGTGATGTTCAGTGGAAATAAAAATCTTTGGGTTCAGTTTGCCAATACCATCAAGCTTCGCATATTGCTCCGGCAGGTTCCCAAAGTGTATTCCCCAACGGATCCCATTGTCACCAACGCATTGAATAATGCCATAGCCAACGGGGGATTTCTGGGAGCTGGTCAGGATGCCCTGGTGAATCCCGGTTTCACGGATGCAACCCAGGCCCAGAGCCCCTTTTGGGCCGTATTATGGTTTTCAGCCCGGCGGAAGTCCCGGCCCGCCACAGGTGGGAACCTATTATCAGAACTATAATTTTTTCTGTGCAAATGTGACCGTTCTCGATTTCCTGGATTCCATTTCGGATCCCCGTGCTGGGATATTTTTTCGGCGTGAACTCCACAGGCGGATACGGCGGAAATGTATTGGGTTCCAGCAATAACCCGGTGGGCGTTACCAGCCCGATTGGTACCGGCATTTTGCAGTCGGCCTCTATGCCGGCCTGGCTTTTAACCGCGAGCCAGTCGCTTTTTATGCAGGCTGAAGCAGCACAACGAGGAATGATCAGCGGAGACTATAAGAGCCTGTACAAAATGGCGATGGAGGAATCCTTTCGGTTTTTAAAAGTTCCGAACGCCGTGAATGCTGCGGATCAATTTCATCTCCGGATCCTCCAACGGCATGGTTAATATTGCCAGCTCACTCAAATCCTCTGCAAACGATTTTATACCAGAAATGGATTTCGGATTGTGAACTGAATCCGCTGGAAGCCTATTCGGATTACAGAAGAACGGGGTATCCTTATTTTTCATTTATTACTGCTTCTGTTCCGGCGGGTACGCCGATGCCGGTGCGGTTGTTATACCCGCAGAGCGAGTATACACAGAACCTGGCGAGCCTTCAGGCAAACCTGGGTGCCCCGGTGCAACCGGCTTCATGCGATTTATGATAAAATTTTCTGGCAGCCATAATTTTAAATGTATGAACATCAAAAAAATTATTCCGATCGGATTTGTTTTAAGCTTCCTGCTGGCCTCCTGTTTGAAGGATACGCCTTACATGGATGTATCCAATACCGCACCGATAATTCAATTCGGTCAGAGTCCTGCACAGGGTGTGCAGGGTCCGTTTCCATATGATGGCGATATGACAGCACCGGTCGATACCGCTATTGCCCTCGTGCTGGCCTCCCCGCAGGTGGAAACCGATACCCTGCAAACGATCGTACAGGTGGATCCGGCACAGGTTGCTGCATTTAATGCGGCCAACGGAACCAACTTTACTGTGCTGCCCGATGATTTATTTACGATTATCAAGGATACCATAAATATCCTTCCCGGATACCGTGTCGGGATCATTCCCGTTCATCTGAAATTTCCGGGACAGGCCAATAGTGCGCTGCCTATAAAAATAGTTAAGAGTTACTTCCTGCATAAAGACACCCAGGTCGTGATCAGTGGCAACGGGGGAACTTTTATGTGGTTGTTCTAAAAATATTCTCATGTGACATTTCATGTCATACTCCCAGGGTTCTTTTTAGTTCCCTGGCTTTTTTTTGTTCGAACAAGAATGGTCTGGAAATAAAACCGGTCAGCTCCAGGGCCGGTCATGGGATCGTTTATCATCCCATTCCGGTGTCGGGGCAAAATAAGATTTGTCTGTGCTTATGAGGTGTTTCTTTACTTCTTCATCCACCAGTTCAATTCCCAGTCCCGGTGCGGTCAGGGGAACATTGGCAAAACCTTTTTCAAATAATTTACGGCCGTCGGTGGTTTTCACGAGACTGTCCCACCACTCGCTGTCCAGGGAATGATGTTCGAGTGCCAGGAAGTTTTGGGTAGCGGCGGCGCAATGCACGCTGGCCATAAAAGAAACCGGGCTTCCGGCAAAATGCATGGCCATAGCAACCCCGTGTTCCTCGGCATAGTCGCCGATTTTCTTGGTTTCCATCAGTCCGCCTGCCGTTGCCAGGTCGGGATGAACAATATCAACGGCATGAATATCGATCAGCGGTTTGAATCCGCTTAACAAATAAATATCCTCTCCTGTAAGTATCGGTGTTTCCAGTGCATCGGAAATGGTTTTGTATTGCTCCGGATATTCCCAGGGCACCATATCTTCCAGCCAGGCCAGACGATAGGGTTCTACTTTTTTACCAAAACGGATGGCGTTATTCAGATCGAAATGACCATAATGATCCGAAGAAAGCGGGATCTCATAACCCACCACGGAACGCACTTCATTAATGATATTGGCCATTGCATCGAGGCCCTTTTCATTTATCTGGATGGCCGTAAACGGATGTTTGGTATTGGCATAATCCATATATCCGCCATTCCACTGTCCCAGCGCCGTTCCCCAGAATTTAGAATTGACCAGGGCGCCCGGCATATCTTTAATTTCTCCGATGGAAATATCCATTTTCAGCCAGGTCATTCCCTGGACTTCCAGACGGTGTTTAATTTTTGCTTTAAACTCATCCAGCGTCGGGGCTTCAGGTGTATCTGCATACATCCTCACTTTATCGCGGTAACGGCCACCCAATAGCTGCCAGGCGGGTACATTGTAGGTTTTACCACATAGATCCCAGAGTGCCATTTCCACTCCGCTTACACCACCGCCCTGGCGGGCCGGGCCACCAAATTGTTTTATTGTTTTAAAAATCATTTCCACGTTACAGGGATTCTGTCCCAGCAAACGGCTCTTCAGCATCAATGCATACCGTTCATCTGCACCATCCCTTACTTCGCCCAAACCGTAAATGCCCTGGTTGGTGTCAATTCGAATGATGGGCGTACGCCCGACATTCTGAATTACGCAATACCGCATATCCGTTATTTTCAAATCGGAGGGACCCGAAAACCGTTTTACTTTCTGGGTGCTCTGTGCAATTAATTCTTCGACAGGTGAAAACAATAATGCGCCGCCAAAACTGATTCCGCCCAGGCCCAGGGCAGATTTTTTCAAAAATCCCCGCCGGCTGTTTTCATTGGGTTCGTTGTCTGTCTTTTTTGATTCGTCTGTAATTTCCGGATCTTTCAGTCCGATTTTGTTCAGGAATTTCTGGGAAGGTGTCATGGAAATAATGATTTGAATTTGCGTTGGGCGTTAGAGCGTTAAGCGTTAGGCGTTAAGCTTCGTTACCAGTTTCTTTCTTTCATGTACTCATCCAGTTCCTGTCTGGACATCGGCAGGTTTTTCTGGGTATCCAGCCATTGTAAAAAATCCTTTTTTATGTTATCCGTCCATTGCTGGTCGATCTGACCGGGCGTATATTTTCCTTCGCGCAGGCGCTGATGTCCAAATGCGTCCCGCAGTTGTACGAATTCGGAATTCTGCACCAGGTCCTGCAGGTATTGCGGAGGAATAAAAACCACCCCGCCTTTTTTGGCGAGCACCACATCTCCGGGTAAAACCGTTGCCCGGCCAATTCGTATCGGAACATTGATACCACCCAGCATCATCTGTTGAATATAGGAAGGGTCGTAGCCTTTTATCCAGCCATTGAATCCCTGAATTTCTTCCAGGCCTTCAATATCCCGCACGGAGCCATAAAATACGACACCCCGGTGTGATTTGGCGAAAATGGCATTGCCCAGGTTGTCTCCGATTAAGGTACCATCCACCACTTTACCGTAACTGTCCGCCACATAAATATCCCCATCCTTTAAAACATCAATGGGCCAGGAGTTGGTCGATCCGATCCGGCCTTCTGCTTTTCCCTTGTCTTTTATCAGTTTGTCATAGTCGGGCCGGAGGGGTGTGTATTGTGCGGTTACGGCCCTGCCGGTCATGACGGAGTCCGGACGAATCACCATCCAGTCGCCCTCGAACTGGTTCTGATAACCCTTATTGCGCAGGTAGCCCCAGGCTTCTTCCAGGGAAACATTTTTTAACCGGTTAAGGAGCTGATCGGAAGTTTTTGGACGCCCGTCGGTGAATCGATCCCCTTTCCAGTCAGGCGTTAAAGTTTTGATCTGCTCCGCCGATAAGGTTACCTCCTGCGCGGGGGAATAAAAATTCAGGCCGAGCAGGACGGCCAATAAAAAAATTCTTATGTTCATGTGGCTGTGATTTATCGCTTAACCGAATCTACACAAAATCCGGTATTCTGAACCCGGGAGATTTGAAGCAATTTATCCCGCTATCAGAATGCTGATATGGTGGTTGGTTATTTCCAAAAAGAAAAAACCGGTGGTCTTTGCAGATCAACGGTTTTTTCAAATATGTTGAAGCAGGTCAGGCAGAAACAAAAATCAGATCACGTATTATCTTAATCGTCCTGCCGATCAGATCATCAACACATGTACACCTGAAAGAAGATCAGGAAATCATACATATTCTCCTTCTAAAAGTTTCCGGCTTTTTCCATCGGGCATTTTCATTAGTCCGTCTGTAGTTATAATTGCACCATTTTTTAAAATCACCGGACTGTCAAGTATTGTAAAATTTCCCTGATATACCAGGATTAACCTGCCGTCGAAAATGGTAATTAAGTAATCTTCTTTAGGGATTTTAGCAGTATCACTTTCCATCCACATGGCCTTAGTTTTTCATTTCATAAACTGCAATTCATATGCCTCGTAAAAATACGATGGGGGGAGATTGAAGATGAAATTTCAATTCTAAGAAGCTCAAATTATGACCGAAATGAATCATGGACTGTGCACTTTTACGGGTACCTTTTTGGGGATATTTTTCTACATTTAATAATCAATTGTGCTATGCATGTTACAAATATGCTATGCAGCCATACGGCTTTGGTTTTGTTGGCAGGCATGATTTTTTTCTTTAAAAACCGAATTATTTTTGGGAGTCAGCACCAGAGAGTGATCATAGCATTGGCATAAGCGATCATGGTTGAAAAAGAATCCGGTTTGGTTAAGAAGCAGCTTGCTCCTAATTCATAAGCAATTTTACGGTCGGTATTTAAGGTGGAAGTGGTTAGAATAACAATGGGAATCTGACTGATATTTCTTATTCGCCCTGATTTCCCGGAGTGCCTGCAGTCCCATGATGCCGGGCATGCTGAGATCCAGCAGCAGGAGATCCGGGAAATCGCTTTCCATGTTAACAAGCCGGTTGAGCAGTTCATCGGCACTGTTGATAAACTCAAAATCGAAGGTCTGCATTATTTTTTAAAAACGCATCTAAAATAATCTGACGATCATCGGGATCGTCGTCAACGATAAATATCAGCTTTCCGGTTTTGGGTTTCATAGAGCTAATGTATTTATTTAATATTCTCATTTTAAATAACATTTCTGTAGATAAATAAATATCAACTCCAATTCATCTTATAAAAATTTGAAAAAATGCCTGTTTTGAAAAAATCCGGCGCAACCAAACCTGCTAAATCTTCTGTCAATCCCGGCAAAAACAAACCGCCTTCCCAAAATGGTCTTTAGTCACCATTCCAATGGAAATGATCAGAATCCGGCTATACAGTCTCTTTGAGGACCGCGAACTGCTGACCGTTTTAACGGAGGTAAAAAACGGAAATTTTAAAGTCCGCATGCCCATCGATAAAGATGGTATCCAGGGAAAAATCTGCGATACACTCAACGAAATCATTTCCCTAAATGAGGAAATGATGCGTGAATTTACACGCGCCGGAAACACGATCGGCAAACAGGGAAAGTTAAACCAGCGAATCGAAGTGCCCAGTGTGAAAGGAGCCTGGAGCACCGGCGTGGGTTCACTGAATGCGCTGATCGCCGATCTCGTTACACCCTACCATTGAAATTGCGCATGTAATCAGTTCTGGTGGCCAAGGGTAATCTTTCCCAGGAAATGCCCTCTGAAATCGGCGGTCATGCCTTACAGGGAGAATTTTCCCGGATTGCCAAAGAAGTAAACGACATGGTGAAACAGCTTAACCTGTTTTCCATGGAAGTAACCCGTGTGGCCCGCGAAGTGGGTTCGGAAGGAAAACTGGGCGGACAGGCAAAAGTAAAAGGTGTAGGCGGTGTATGGAAAGATCTGACAGATTCCGTGAACCAGATGGGAAGTAACCTGACGGCCAGGTGCGAAATATCGCCGAAGTAACCACTGCCGTGGCCAAGGGTGATCTCTCGAGAAAAATTACGGTGGATGTAAAAGGAGAAATCCTGGAATTGAAAAATACGATCAATACCATGGTGGATCAGCTCAATTCATTTTCCTCGGAAGTAACGCGTGTGGCGCTGGAAGTAGGTACGGAAGGAAAACTGGGCGGACAGGCCCAGGTAAAAGGTGTAGCAGGTACCTGGAAAGATCTGACCGATTCCGTAAACCAGATGGCCAGTAACCTGACCGGCCAGGTGCGGAATATTGCGGAAGTAACCACCGCGGTGGCAAAAGGTGATTTGTCCAGAAAGATTACGGTGGATGTAAAAGGAGAAATTCTGGAATTGAAAAATACGATCAATACGATGGTGGATCAGCTCAATTCCTTTTCCGGTCGGAAGTAACGCGTGTGGCGCGTGAAGTGGGTTCGGAAGGAAAACTGGGCGGACAGGCGGATGTGACAGGTGTGGGTGGTGCCTGGAAAGATCTGACCGACTCTGTGAATCAGATGGCCAGTAATCTGACCGGCCAGGTGCGAAATATTGCCGAAGTAACCACGGCGGTGGCGAAGGGTGATTTGTCCCGAAAGATCACGGTGGATGTAAAAGGAGAAATTCTCGAATTAAAAAATACCATCAACACGATGGTGGATCAGCTCAACTCATTTTGCCTCGGAAGTGACCCGTGTGGCGCGGGAAGTGGGATCGGAAGGAAAACTGGGCGGACAGGCGCAGGTGGAAGGTGTTGGTGGTGTCTGGAAAGATCTAACCGACTGTGTGAATGGAATGGCGAGTAACCTTACCGGCCAGGTGCGAAATATTGCGGAAGTAACCACAGCGGTGGCGAAAGGTGATCTATCCAGAAAAATCACCGTGGATGTGAAAGGAGAAATCCTGGAATTGAAAAATACCATCAACACGATGGTGGATCAGCTGAATTCCTTTGGTTCGGAAGTAACGCGTGTGGCGCGTGAAGTGGGTTCGGAAGGAAAACTTGGCGGACAGGCCGATGTGCCGGGTGTGGGTGGAACCTGGAAAGATTTAACAGACACTGTAAATAAAATGGCGAGTAACCTGACCTCGCAGGTGCGAAATATTGCCGAAGTAACAACGGCGGTGGCCAATGGAGACCTGTCCCGAAAGATTACGGTGGATGTGCAGGGAGAAATCCTTGAATTAAAAAATACCATCAATACGATGGTGGATCAGCTGCGTGGTTTTGCATCGGAAGTAACGCGTGTGGCGCGTGAAGTGGGTACCGAAGGAAAACTGGGTGGTCAGGCAAATGTGCCGGGTGTGGCTGGTACCTGGAAAGATCTTAACGGACTCGGTAAACCAGATGGCGGGTAACCTGACAGCACAGGTGCGAAATATTGCTGAGGTGGCGATCGCGGTGGCCAATGGAGATATGTCGAAAAAAATTACGGTGGATGTGCGCGGAGAAATCCTCCAGTCTGAAAGAAACGCTGAATACCATGGTGGATCAGCTGCGTGCCTTTGCATCTGAAGTAACCCGTGTGGCGCGTGAAGTAGGTACGGATGGAAAACTGGGCGGACAGGCCTTTGTGCCGGGTGTTGCCGGAACCTGGAAAGATCTGACGGACTCTGTAAACCAGATGACGGGTAACCTGACCGCACAGGTGCGAAATATTGCCGAAGTAACAAAGGCGGTGGCCAGTGGTGACTTATCCAAAACAGTGGCCATCGATGTAAAAGGAGAAATCCTGGATCTGAAAAATACCATCAATACGATGGTGGAACAATTGAATTCATTTGCCTTTGAAGTAACCCGTGTGGCGCGTGAAGTAGGTACGGAAGGAAAACTGGGCGGACAGGCAGAAGTAAGGGGTGTGGCGGAACCTGGAAAGATCTGACCGACTGTGTGAACATGATGGCATCCAACCTGACCAACCAGGTGCGCGGTATTGCCAAAGTGGTAACGGCCGTGGCCACGGTAATCTGAAACAAAAACTATCGATCGTATCCCGCGGTGAAGTGGCGCAGCTGATCGATACCATCAATGAAATGATTGATACACTGGCGCTGTTTGCCGACCAGGTAACAACCGTGGCCCGTGAAGTGGGTGTGGATGGACAGACTGGGCGGACAGGCCAGTGTGCCGGGTGCATCGGGTATCTGGAAAAACCTGACGGAAAATGTGAACCAGCTGGCACAAAATCTTACCACCCAGGTGCGTTCCATTTCCGAAGTGGCATCGGCGGTAACCAAAGGTGACCTTACCCGAACGATCCGCGTGGAAGCGAAAGGAGAAGTGGAAGCACTGAAAGATACCATCAACCAGATGATCGCCAACCTGAAAGAAACAACATTGCGGAACCAGGAACAGGACTGGCTGAAATCCAACCTCGCCAAGTTTACCCAAATGCTGCAGGGACAGAAAGATCTGAAAACAGTAACCCAGCGTATTCTTTCAGAACTGGCCCAGGTGGTAACTGCACACTATGGTGCATTTTATATTCTGAAACAGGATGAAGAAAACCAATCCGTCAGACTGAATCTTTTTGCCGCCTATGGTTATAAAACAGATAAAAAGATTCCCACAGAATTTGCCATCGGCGAAGGACTGGTTGGACAGGTGGCCTTTGAAAAAGAAAGGATCATTCTTTCCAATATCCCGGGTAATTATATAAAAATCAATTCCGGTCTGGGCAGAGCAAAACCGGCCAATCTGATCATTCTGCCGGTATTGTTTGAAAATAAAGTGAAAGCGGTTATTGAACTGGCTTCGCTGGATGAATTCAGTGAAACCCATCTTGACTTCCTGAGCCAGCTGACGGAAAGTATCGGTATCGTGCTGAATACAATTGAAGCCAATACCCGTACAGAAGAACTGCTGGCGCAATCACAATCACTGGCAGGTGAATTGAAAATACAGCAGGAAGAACTGCGCAGAACCAATGATGAATTGCAGGATAAGGCACTGCTGCTGGTAAAACAAAAGAATGAAGTGGAAGCGAAGAATAAAGAAGTGGAAGAAGCCAGGAAATCGCTCGAAGAAAAAGCCGAACAGCTTACACTTACTTCCAAATACAAATCAGAGTTCCTGGCCAATATGTCGCATGAATTGAGAACACCGCTGAACAGTCTGCTGATTCTTGCGCAGCAATTATATGAAAATGCGGAAGGCAATCTGAATGACAAACAAATCCGGTATGCCAAAACAATTCACTCCTGCGGTGATGACCTGATTCAGCTGATCAATGATATCCTTGATCTGTCGAAAATCGAATCCGGATTTATTACGGCCAATATTTCTCCGGTACGTTTCAGCGAAATTGCTTCGTTTGTGGAAACAACATTCAAACCGATTTCGAAGCCCGGCATCTGCGGTTTACCATTGAAACGGATTCCAATCTGCCGGAATCAGTGGAAACCGATTTGCAGCGTCTGAATCAGATCCTCAAAAATCTGCTTTCCAATTCATTTAAGTTTACAGAAAAAGGAGAAGTAAAACTGAAGATATATGAAGCCAATAAAAACTGGAAAGCGGGAAATAGTCAATCTGGATAATGCCGACCAGGTGGTTGCCTTTGCCATCAGCGATACCGGTATCGGTATTCCGCAGGAAAAACAAAATATCATATTTGAAGCCTTCCAACAGGCAGAAGGTTCTACCAGCCGTAAATATGGAGGTACCGGACTGGGACTTTCCATCAGCCGCGGTCTTGCAGAATTGCTGGGTGGTACCATTGAACTGGAAAGTGTACCCTCCCAGGGAAGCACGTTTACCCTGTTCCTGCCGGTTGAAAATGTGGCGGGACTGATCAAAAAAGAAACTTCGGAAAATCTGAGTGCATTCCGTCAGTTGCAATTGGGTGCGGATAGTGGCGAAATAGATACGCTGCTGAATTCACTCCGGGTAACCAATGGCGGAATGGAATCGGATCATCTGCAGATTGTCAATGAAATGATCAATGATACAGGCGATGACCGGACACATATTCAGCCCAATGATAAGATAGTACTGATTGTGGAAGATGATCTTCGGTTTGGAAAGATCATCATTGAAAAGGCGCATCAGTATGATCTGAAAGCGATCGTAGCCACCAATTATATCGAAGTATTTGATTTTATTAACCGGTTTACGCCCGATTGCCATTACGCTGGATGTGAAACTGCCGGATACCAGCGGCTGGAAAGTGCTGGACCTGCTGCGGAATGATCTGAACTACCGGCATATTCCCATCCACCTGATCTCCGGTGAAGAAAACAGGGAGCTGGCGTTGAAACGCGGAGCCCGGAGTTTCCTTCTTAAACCGCTGGAAAATGAATCGCTGAATGAACTTTTTGAAGATATTACTTCATTCTTCTGCAAAAGAGACCCGGAAAATGCTGGTGGTGGAAGACAATGAAATGATTCTTCGCAGATCGTAAAAATGCTGACGAACGAACAGTATGGAAGTGGTGCTGGCAGAAACCGGTACAAAGGCACTGGCGCAGGAATCTGGATTCTTTTGATTGTATTATTCTGGATTATACGCTTCCGGATATGTCGGGTCAGAACCTGCTGGAAAAAGTAAGCGAAAACAAAAGCAAGCTTACGCCGGTAATTGTTTATTCAGCCAAAGATTTTAATAAAAAAGAATTGCAGCAACCTGAACCGCAATTCAAATACCATTCTGCTGAAAGGGGTTAATTCGCTGGAGCACCTGCTGGAAGAAACGGTTTTGCAACTGCATATCAATCACAAAGAACTGCCGCCGGAAAAAAGAAGGATCATTGAAAATATCCGGATGAAAGAGTGATATCCTCACCGGGAAAAATATTCTGGTGGTGGATGATGATGTGCGCAATCTCTTTGCCCTGACCACCGTTTTTGAACGGTATAATATCAATGTGATCACGGCGGAAAGCGGCAAAGAAGCGATCAGCATCATCAATGATGAAAATCAGAAAATTGATATGGTGCTGATGGATATCATGATGCCGGAAATGGACGGATATGAAACGACGCAAAAGATCCGGCGGGAACATAAGAACAGCACCCTTCCGATTATTGCCGTAACGGCCAAAGCGATGAAGGGTGACAGGCAGAAATGTATTGAAGCGGGTGCTTCCGATTATATTACGAAACCATTAAAAATTGATCAGCTGCTTTCGCTGATGCGGGTCTGGTTTTATAAATAAATAAGACTATGAATCCCAAAGATTTTATTGGTAGATGACCGGGAAGACAATCTGCTTTCGATGGAAACCATTCTGGAGTCCGATGGCTATCAGTTTGTAAAAGCCACTTCGGGCCGGCAGGTATTGAAAATATTGCTGACCGAGATGGATTTTGCCCTCATCCTGATGGATGTAAAAATGCCCAATCTGAATGGGTTTGAAACAGCTTCGCTTGATCTATGAACGGGAGAAGCTGAGACATATTCCCATCATTTTTATCACTGCCAATAATTATGGCGAAGAGAATATTTTCAAAGGATACCGGACGGGTGCGGTGGATTATATTTATAAACCGATCAATCCCGATCTGTTGCGGGCAAAGGTTGCTGTATTCGTTGAGCTGTACCGGAAAAATTCACAGTTGCTGGCACAGGAGCAAAAACTGATTGCCATAAATAAGAACCTGGAACTGGAAATTCAGGAACGAAAGGCTTCGGAAGAAAAAGTAAGGCACTGAATCTGCAATTGCTGCAAAATATATCCAGACTGGAATCCGCCAATAAAGAACTGGACCTGTTTGCCTTTATGGCCTCTCATGATCTGCAGGCGCCTCTGCGGAAAATCCGGATGTTCAGCGACCGTTTACAAACAGATTACCATGATAAATTAGACGAAGACGGACAGGCTTATTTAACACGCATTCAGAATGGCTGCCAGCAGATGCAGTTGCTGATCAACGATATTCTGGAATTCTCCAAGATTTCCGTAAAAAAAGAGTTATTCCGTGAAGTGGATCTAAATAATGTTATCGAACAGATACTTTTAGATTTTGAAGATCAGATCGAACAAAAGAATATTAAAGTGACCGTGGATAAACTGCCCGTGCTTTGCGTGAATCCGATGCTGATGAATCCCCTGTTTACTAACCTGATCAGCAATGCGATAAAATATAGTCGAAAAAATGGGGGATCTTTTATCCATATTCACTCAGATCTGCCCAACTACGTTAACGACCGGTTCAGATTCACGGGCGAAGAAGAATTTTTGCCGGATCTATATTGAGGATAACGGTATCGGATTTGAGCAAAAATATGCAAAAGAAATATTTGATATGTTTCGCCGCCTGCATCCGGGCGCTGAATTTGACGGTACAGGAATCGGGCTGGCTTTGTGTAAGAAAATAGCTGAAAAACACGGCGGTACAATTTCTGTTAACAGTGCAGTAAATGAAGGTTCCACTTTTATACTTTCACTTCCCGGGGTAAGTCTGGCAAAAGATCTGGTAGAAATACAAAAAGGAGCGGCCGGTGATTCGGAAAATTGAATCAGAATTATACAACGGTTTAGTGCAGGCAGTTTTAGAAGGAGCGGGTAATCCCGCTCTTTTTTTATGTGAATACCCTTCAATTATTTATCATCCTAATGTTCCTTTTCCTTTCTGTGGATTTTGTGAAGGATCTATGTTGCTTTGTGGTTGAGGAATATTATGTTGCTGTGGCAGGGGAGCATTATGTTGTTGTGGCCGGGGGCAGCATTATGTTGCTGTGGCGGAGGGATATTATGCTGTTGGGGTGCCGCATTATTGTGAGGCTGGGGGTTATTATGTGGTTGAGGCAGGTTGATTGTAATGTTGTGTCGAAGGTGGATTTGCATGTTGTTGTGCCGGAGGATTATCATGATGTTTGGCTAAATCATTGGGCTGGGCGACAGGATTATTTGCTTGTGGATTTGTGGGTTGGGCATGATTTGCAGGAATTGGATGATTGCCGGAAGGGGTGTAAGGATGTCCACTGGGCCGGTTCATAGCAACAGTTGCGGGCTGGCCGTGATTTACAGATGCATATTGAGCCCGGTTGGTTCTCGCCTGTTGAACATGACTGGTCTGATCTGAAGTGGGCGATACATGATTTTCCCTGGATACCGATTGTTCCTGCGCGTTGGGCCTGGCCGGAATGCCATGCGGACCCCCATTGTAACTGGTTCGGTTATTTGTTACCGTTGTATTTTTTACCACTACGGTATTATCCACATATGTATTGTGAACGACAGTTCTATTGACATTTAAGACTGCGGTGTTATAGCGAAAGGCATGGCTTTCCCATCGTCCGCCGTAAAAACCTGACCCGGGATACCCATAGCCATAGTTTACGCCTCCATAAAATCCCACATGAGGTCCCCAGTACCCATGATGAAAACTATAGTAACCTCCACTATATGCCCAATAACCAGGCGTCCATAAAAAACCGGGTTGGGGAGGAAATACCCATACCCCGGGTACCCAGAAGTAACCGTCATCCGTGTACGCCCAGTATCCGGGACTCCATAAATAACCGTCCGATCGGACAGGCAGGCTGTACATAAACCGGGAGAGGTGGTGGTGGAATATTGGCCGTAAAACTGATGCCGACACTAACCTGGGCCGTAGCACTACTGGAACTTAAAAATAATACCAGACTCATGGATAGAGCAATTGCTAAATTTTTCATGAGATGTATGTTTACATGAAGATGTACCATATCTCAGTAGTTAAAGAATGATGCCAGCATTGCGAAAAAATTGTTAATAGAAGCTTTTTAACACCAAGGGCAACGCTTAGATTTAGGTAATAGTTTCCACATTATTCCATATTTTTTCAGAACCGCAAAGGCAAAAATGATTGGCATTTCTTTTTAAGCCACCAGTAAACATTCTACGGATGAACAGCGGTCAGGTAATTCCGAAAAGGCAGCAAAAGGAAAACTAACCATGGTGCACAGGAAAAGCCCGGTAAAGAGGATATGAGTAAAGGGAAAATGGGCAATCAACACGGTAAAATCAGCAGTCCGGGATCAGGGGATCGGGACAACTGAATAGTGCAGGCAGACAATAAAGAGTGGGAAGGTCCACTCTTTATCTTTATACAATTATCCTGTATATCATTATCCTGCACGTTTAGTCCACCGCCCTGTTTCAAAAATCCGGGACATAAAAAATTACCCGGTGGTTCTTTCAGTCCCATAGGAAATTTATTCCCTCAGCTCCTGGTTCAATGGTCTGCCAGCTTATACGTTGACCGATAAGTTCTTTCAGGCTTAGGAAAATATTTTTTTCAAGTCTACACCGAAATTTTCTCAGACAAAGGACTTTGAAGCAGCGACTGCAACCTTTCGGTGTTCTGACGTATTATGGCCAGATAAGTACGAATTTCTTCATTCATTACACTGGTTTCCAATAAGTCAAGAGAAAGGAAGATGTGTGTGAGAGGTGCAACAGCATCGGGCTGAAGATTTGTAGTCGGGGAGGTCATAATTTTAAGTTTTAGGATTTACAACAACTGATCGAAAAACAAAAAATGCTACTTTGCAAATATATATGAAGGAGAAATTAATTTCCAAAAAAAATTTTCCGGGCCGTAAAGGATAACGACAACACTTTTACAATCTCCGTTTTCGGCCATCCGCCCGGATTATATAAATATCTGTAGATGAAAGGAATTCACCCAAAATCCTTAAGATCCCGGAAGGGGAGCAAAATATGAAATACGGAGCCTACACCTATTTCAGAGCTCGCTTGTATATAACCCTTGTGGTTTTCTATTATCTTTTTTACGATTGATAATCCAATTCCCGTACCTGGATAGGCGCTTCGTTCCTCGAGCCTGGTAAATATTTTAAATATTTTACCTGCATATGCCGGATCAAATCCGATACCGTTATCTGCGATTTCTATGAGATGAAATAAGGTTTCCATTTCTTTTGCGGAAATATTAAAACCGGAGTTCTTACCTAAAATTTGTTTGCTTGATATATTTATAACAGGAACTGCTTCCGGTTTTTGGAATTTCAGTGCATTCATGATAATATTCAAAAATACCTGTTGGATTTGGTGAGCATTTGCGTGAATGACCGGTAAAGCATCATAATGAAAGGTTGCTTTTTTTTCACGGATCGCCATTTCAAGATCATCTTTGACCTGGTCGATAATATCGGTCAGGTTGACGGACTCAATATTTTCCAGTTGGTTCCCAACTCGTGAAAATGCGAGTATGTTGTCGATCAGCGTTTGCATCCGGCGTGCCGAGTTGACCATTTTGTTAAAGAAGTCTATATGACCAGGTACAAAATGGAACAGATCAGGTTTTATCATATCGGCATAGAACAAGATTTTGCGAATTGGTTCTTTCAGGTCGTGGGATGCGGCATATGCAAATTCCTGTAGTTTTTCATTGGACTTTTCCAATTCTGAGTTGCTGATGTGGAGGGCTTCAATGGCCAGGTTGAGATCCTGCGTCCGTTCAATAACTTTTTTGTTCAGGGCTTCTTCTGATTGCTCAAGCAATTTTCGGCTCAGGACCATTTCCGTTACTTCGATAGCCACCGCTATAATTTGTTTTTCCGTTGTTTGATGATCATGGAACCGTTGGTAAGTGAAGCTAATAAAGGTTTCTTCCAATTTGCCATTGCGCATGAGTATAACCGGCAATTCTTTGGCAACAAATTTTTCTCCCAATTCCATCACGCTGTTCAATAATTCTTCATAACCCTGTCCGACAACTTCGGGAAGGGCTTCAAATAAAGGCTTGTTGAGTACCTGAACCTCGGTCCTTCCCCAGAAATCGAGCATGAATGGATTGGCAATCTGTATAATAAAAAGAGGACCCGAAAACACGGCCATCGCAACGGGGGCTTCCATGACCAGTGTCCTGAATCTGCGTTCACTCTCCAGAAGCATTCTTTTGCTTTCTTTGAGTGCCTGGAGCCCAATTACCTGTTCTGTTGTTTCTGTGCAGGTAACCAGCACACCGGCGCGTTGGCCGGATTCTCCAAACACCGGGCTGTAGCTGAACGTCCAATAAACATCTTCCATTTTCCCATTGCGAAAAATGGGGATCAACTGATCTTCCCGCCAGGTAGACTGACCTCCATCCATTACCTGATCAATTAAAGGCTTAATAACATCCCAAATCTCACTCCAAGCTTCATTCGCCGGCTGGCCAAGTATGGACGGGTGTTTTCCATCCTGTCCCAAACTTGGCCGATAGGCGTCATTATAAAAACAAATCAGTTCGGGGCCCCACCACAGGAACATTGGGAACGGGCAATGAATTATCATATTGATCGTCGTCAGGAGACTTTGTGGCCAATATTCGACGGCTCCAAGAACAGTATTTTCCCAGTTGAAATCACGAATACGTTTACCCATTTCCCCGCCACCTGAAATAACTGTTTGAACAACCCTCATATTTATTTTTTAAAGATTTCCTTTAGCTTTTCTATTAGAGAATTCAAATTTGAGGGTTTTGTTACAAATCCTGTTGCACCGGCTTCCATTGCTTTGTTTTTATCTTTTGGCGAGGAGGAAGTCGTATAGGTGTACGCAGGTATCTGCTTAACGGTGGCTGCGAGGGTACGCACTGGCTACCTGAGCATGAGCATTGGCCTGCATTTCAGCATGATGAACTGCCGGATGATTACATTGACCCAGCAAAAAATATATTACCACAAATATTAAAATTGTAGAAAAACAACCCCCTCCGAGTTTTTTCGCACCGTAACCTGCTATAAGCGCTCTTAACCAATTAGGCATTTCTTTTATTTAGGTAATTCATTTCAATTCCCGGACCAGGTCATCTGTATCTGAAAATAGGACTTGAAAATTTACTGAAATCATTACCTCGAAACTCGAGGCGGAGGTTGCTGAATAAAATTCAGCGAAACAATCAATCATAAAGTATTTGGCAAACCTCACAGAAAAAAGTTCGTCTCTTTGTATTACCTACATGCTCCTTTTTAATCAGGGAATGATCACGCGGGCAGGTTTTTTTTGTATATACAAGCCAATGTTTTTTTAAGGTGAACTCTTTCTTCCATTTCAAAAAATCAAAACTATAATTCCTGGATTCCCGGATCATTTTTTGTCTTATTTTAGGAGGAAGTGCTCCCAACACGGATTTAGGATGTACTTTGATTCTGAAAAGAACTTCGTTTTTAATGATGTTTCCCACACCGGCAAAAATATGTTGGTCAAGTAAAGTGTCGCATACATTGGCTGCAGGTATTTTTTTGAGCTTTATAGCCGCTTTACGTGCATTCCATGAATCGCTCAATACATCGGAACTAAAATCATATAACTGATCTAAGTCTCCATCAAGAAACTGAACAGAACAGGTGTAGAAATTTATTTCCTCTTTTTTAAATTGGAGAGCGAGGCGGAGGGGCGTGGACTTCCTTTGGTTCACCAAATAAGTGCCAAACATCATGAAGTGAATTTTAAGTGTAAAATGCTCAAAGCAAATCAGCAGATGTTTGCCCCATGATCTGATATCCAGGATTTTTTGATTGACTAACCTTTGTTTTTCAATTTTTGTATTTCCTTCAACAGCAATAATTTTCCTGCCTATAAACGGAATTAAAGTTTCACGAACAATATAAATAGATGGGCCTTCGGGCATTTTCTGTAAAATAATCAAATCTATTGCCAGCCGGATGCTCTGTGAGTTATTTCTATTGAGGAATGCAAACTTATTGAGTAGGATATTCCTCATTTCATTATTACCTGCAAGTTGGCTTCGGCAAAAAAAGAGGCGAAGTTTTTTGTGGAATCCAACGAGTAAGAGACGCCGTTCGTAAATTTTTCTGCCAATTCTGATTTCATGATATTCTTGAACCTTAAATCCTGATAGAACTTTTCTGATTTATCCAATTGCTTCTTTATTTGACGTTGTTTGTTTTATATTCTGATGGAATTATCCTCAGACATTTTGGTCGTCGACGATCAGTAGTGATATAAACCAAATAGTCGTATATCATATGGCAGAACCGGTTGGTCTAAGAAGAAAAAACCGGAGTTCATATCCATTTAACTTGAACCGAAAACCCTTATTGCTTTAACAAAAAAACTTCTATTATGAAAAAAATATTCAGCAAATGGTTGACCAAAATCCTGTTGCTTATACTTGTGACCAGCCTGTTCGCATCAGCATGTGACAAATTCGATCTGCATGATTATTTCGAAAAAGGCCATGGACAACTGAACCAGACAAGAGATTTTCCAGCCGATGTGGCCCTGGCCTGGATGAGATTGCATCTGGAACTAAACCGTACTTCAACGGCACCGCTCAGATTAAATGGGTATCGCTTTATGCCCTATTGCGCCATCGCATTGTACGAATCCGTAGTACCAGGTATGCCAGCCTTTCGTTCACTTAGCGGACAACTCGTCGAATTACCGGTCATGCCGGATATCGATCACAACCTTTCTTATTATTGGCCTGCCTCTGCCAATGCTGCCCTCGCCTATATAAACCGCCAGCTTTTTCTGCCGACGGCTTCAGATGCAAACAAAGCATCCATGGATTCGTTGGAAAAGGCGTTGAATGATCAATTTAAACTCAAAATCAGTCCTGAAGAATTTCAACGTTCGGTTGATTTTGGTAAGGCAGTTGCCAAAACCGTATTCGACTGGTCGGCAACGGATGGGTCAACCCTTATAATCGATCCAGCATATGTTCCTCCCGTTGGCCCCGGACTATGGGTAGCCACACCGCCCGGTTTCGGTCCTCCGGTGGGTCCACACTGGGGCAATAACCGACTTTTTGTGCAGGGTAGCCTGGATGGTTCTGAACCTGCTCCGCCGCCAGGTTATTCCACCGATCCCGGTTCAGACTATTATAAAATGGAAAAGGAAGTGTACGATGTTTCCCAAACTTTGACTCCGGATCAAATTGCAACTGGTTTATTCTGGAGGGATGCGCCGGGTTATGGCAATGCGCATTTCGCTTCCGTACTAACCCAGATCGTAGCCCAGGTGAATCCTACGCTCGATATCGCCGCGTTGCTTTTTGCAAAAACGGGCATCGTGATCGAAGACGCAACCATTGGCTGCTGGAAGGTTAAATTCAAGTACAATACCGAAAGACCGGTCACCTATATTCAAAAAATATTAGGCTTCACCAGCTGGGCTCCATTATTTGCAACGCCACCTCACCCTGATTTTCCATCTGCACATTCGACTGTTGCAGGCGCCATGTCGGAAACCCTGACCAAAATGCTCGGAAATCATTTTGTTTATACTGATCACAGTTATGATTACCTGAACATGGCACCCCGCACTTATCAATCATTTGATGACCTGGTCGCAGAAATGATTGATGCCCGGGTATATGCGGGTATTCATACCCGGAATGCCGATGAGCAGGGAGTAGCGGAAGGCAGAAAAATTGCCAGCAATATTGACCGGCTGCTAAAATTTACCAAATAAAACCTGGAAGCCCATTGAATATATAAACCTCATCTCGCCGTGAAAAAATTGCTTTAATATTTTATGTCAGCTATTCTAACAGGCGCTTTAGTTTCGACAATGATTTAAGATCATGACCGGAGCGCCTGTTCCACTTCGTGTTTAAATAAACGACCAATGGGCAATTCCTTTCTGGCAATTTCTATTGTGTCAGCATTATAACTATCAATTTTTGCAATGGCTACAATATAAGATTTGTGAATACGCAGAAATGCATCTTTAGGTAAAATCTCTTCGAGGGAAGAAAGAATATGTTTGGTCACAATAGTCTTGGTGGTTGTATTTATCCGTATATAATCCTTAAGCCCCTCGATAAATAGTATATCGGTTAGCATCACTTTGACCATCTTACGTTCACACCGGAAATATAAAAAAGGGTGAGAAAGATTCAGGGATTTTATTTCAGCGGCAGCCGGATTGGTTTCCGGGATATTTAACTGAAAGACTTTGTTAATCGCCTGCAGGAATCGTTCAAATCCTATTGGCTTGAGCAGGTAGTCCACTGCATTCAGTTCAAAACCTTCCAAAGCGAATTTGCGATAAGCAGTGGTAAAAATAACACGTGGTGGTGATTTCAATGTCCGGATAAAACTGGTTCCTAATAAATGCGGCATCTGAATATCGAGAAATAAAAGGTCAACTGGATTATTTTTGATTGCAGAAATAGCTTCCACAGCGTTTGAACAAACTCCGGTCAATTCCAGGAATTCGATTCTGGTTATATGATTTTTAAGAATCTCCCGGCAGGCGGTTCGTCATCAACAATCAGACAGGTTATTTTTTTATCATTTGCCATAGTGTATCTTGAGCGAAGTCATCATCATTTCGGGTTCTGCCAGTATCCGGATTTCATTTTTTTTCGGATAATAGAAGTCGAGTCGCTTCTGGAAATCGGCCAATCCGTTTATTGAAAAAGGATCAGGAAAAATATTCCCGCCTGGTTTGCCGTTAACCAACTTCATAAAGAATTCTTCATCTTCCATTCTCAGATCCAGGTTGATCCAGGTCCTTTCCAGGGCTTCGTTGCGACAATACGAAAAACTGTTTTCAATCAGGGGAAGTAGTAGTAGTGGTGCAATCATTTTCCCGTCGGCTTCACCGGAGATATGAACATCAGTCTCCAGTCTTTCCCCGATCCGCGTTTTTTCAAGGTAAATATAATCCATTATCATTTTTAGTTCTTTGACCAGATCTACTAATGGCTCATCACATTCATAAAGCATATAACTCAGCATATCCGACAATCGGAGTAATAATTCCGAAGCCTTGGGCGGATCGATTTCAGCGAAAAAGTAGATATTGTCCAGCGAATAAAATAGAAAATCGGGATGAATCTGCGCTTTCAGCAATTGCAACTCTACTGTAAACTTTTCTCTTTCGAGCCGGTCGTTTTCGGTTTGTTGCAGGTACCAGCGCTTCATCAATTTAATGGCGATAGCGGCAGCCAGAACTTTTAAAGCGCTGATCAATCCGGCGACTACACTGTTCCAAAGCATCGTGTTTTTGACAATACCGGAAGGGAGATGAATCCTTTCATCAAAATTGGGGAAGAGTATGGCATAGCAAAAATAAGCCCAGGCGATCGTGATCGACATGGCAATCAGTACACCTAGCGAGAACAGCAGGGGCCGCCCCTTTAAAGCAAACTGCGGCATCAGAAAATAGATCACCGCATATACGATGAACATATGACATAAAAGGAGAAAAGCGGACTTGAACAAAACGATAAATATCCATTTCCCTGAACCCGCTGCTACCAAACCCTGTTGCTCGTAAAAAAAGGACCCGGTAAAATAGATCAGCCAGACGATCCAGAATAGCATGTGACGCCGGCGCCTGGGGCCCGGTTGACTGGAAAAGACCAGATCATGCCAGTTCCTGATCATATATTTTCCTGTTTTCCTTTGGTCTGTTAAGTGGTACGCGGGATGACCCCAGATTCATTTCCAGGAGTACAGTGAAATGTTGTGGCTCCTCTGTCATTGTGATATCATGGCTGCCTGGATAGAGCAGGGCCAGTCTTTTCCGCACATTCACAAGACCAATACCGCCTTCGGAATTCGGATTCAGGTACTCTTCCGGTTTACTGTTCGTCAGCAGAAAATAAAACCCATCATCTTCGATAGTTACGTGTAGGTTCACCCAGGGTCGCGAAAGCATTTTGCTCGTACCATGCTTAAAGCTGTTTTCCACAAAAGGAATGAGGAGCAGTGGCGCAATCATTTTATGCTCAGTATTTCCACGGATATCAATGGTCATATCCATCTGTTCCTCATAACGAATTCTTTCGAGCTCCATATAGTCCCTAATCATCGTCAGCTCTTTTTCGAGGGGTACTCGAGGCTGATTGCATTCGTGAATGATGTATCGAAGCAGACCGGAAAGTTTTTTCACCATTTGAGGTGCTTTAGGTGATGCCGACAGTGTAAATGCGTAAATATTGTTCAGTGTATTAAACAAAAAATGAGGATGTATCTGCGCTTTCAATAATTGTAGCTCGACCGTCGCTTTGGCAGTTGCAAGCTGTGCCGTTTTTTCCTGACGGACATACCACCCCATGAATAGTTTGATGCCCAGTGCCAATCCACCGATCGTGGGACAGTTAAACAGAGTGATGTCAAAAGCACATTGAATCAATTGTATGGTGGTTCGTGGGTCTTTTCCTGACCAGCCAAAATAATGTTGTATGAAAGGACTTACATAAACAAAACCGAAATAAACAACAGCAGTAGACATCAGCAATAAAACAAAACTGCAAATGACAAAGGAAACATAATGGCCTTTCATCAGGAGTTTTGGCAGCAACAGATAAATCAAAGGGTAAGTGAAAAACATAAAGAAAGAGATGCAGAGCACGGTATACATCGAAACTAGTAATGCTTTATTTAATAAGCTGATCGGTCCCTGTATGATGGGTGAATTGATGCCGCTGATATTCCAGGATGGATACCAGTAAATCGGAAACCAATAAGAGAGTTGAAAGAAAATAGCGCAGATAAACCAGAAAAATAAATGTTTGAAGATGCGATCAATAAGCTTTTTAGAGAATATGAATTGGCGTAGAGGCATCATGCGCAATTGTATCTAAATATAAACATTCTACGGCAAAATATTCGTGCGCTATATCTATAATTGACAAGACGATGATTTCTCCTGATCAGTACGGGTCGTCGTCGACGAACGGCAATGAATATGGAGTTTCAACTGATTGACATTCTCCAGGAACCCATATCGTCACTTACCCGCTTCATGTTGTGCAAAAAGCTATTATTTATCTCGTTGTTCCAGGTGATTCGCGTAATATGCATCGAAACGACAAGGGAGTTTCGTTTCGACCTGCCATATTCTATCTAAATGGTCTGTTGACAATCACGAATATTCTGAATATTTTTACTTACATCCTTAAATCCAATTGATGAAATACTTTTTACTAAATATTTTATGCTTTACTTTCATTTTGTCTTGTACAAAATCGACAGGAGTACAAGATCCTCCGCTATTTGCTTGGCCTTAAAATGTAAATATGAAATCGATAGTTTTTCTTTTAATCTGTCATCCGTTTTTTACTCAGGGACAAATAAAGAAAGTCAACAAAGCAGATACTATTCGACAGCAGTATGCTGAAATGTTATTGGGCAAATGGCAATCAGACGATGAAAAGGAATGGGTAATCCAATTTGACAAAAAAAAGGATATACCTCATTGGAAGGCAAGGATACTTCAAATTCGCTTCATTACTTGTATCAAATTTCACCTACATGTAATTGGGGGGATAGTTCAAAAACATTGTATGCCGACAAGGATATATACATTATCTTATTTGATGTTGAAGATAAAGTCTTTATGTGTAATTTAATTGTAGATGTAGATAAGAAAAATTTCAGTTATGTATTTACCAGTAATGGGAACACGTTTTCATTTAAGAGAAAAAAGTGAAATATAAAAATACGGCTACGGATTCCATATATCATAGGACAATTAACTTACCGGAATTCATCATATTTGTTTTGAATCTTTTTCCAACTCAATTTTTTATTTTGAGATGGATATTTCGAATAAACACACAGGTACAGAATCAAATAACTTCGATCAATCTGCTAGTAAAATTGTGATAGAACCAAGGGACTTGCAGCCCAATCAGTGATTTCATACACTTTAATTATTTATTATTATTTATTTTAATGCAAAAAGGTGACTATGGAATTAATTAAAGAAGAACGAGACTTGACCGGAGGTTTTCAGGTTTCGGGAGTTCAGGCTTTTAGCCGGGATACCTTTTTGTTGTACGGCAATTTTGAACAGAATCCTGCTATCCTCTATTCAGATAATTTTGGTGGTTACTATAAACTGATTTATCAGTCCCAGGCAAATACCAGCCATTTAACTTATGGCATCCAGGATATGGTATTTCCTAAACATACAAATACCGGATACGCTGTGGAAGCCGACCGGATTATTAAAACAACTGACCGTGGAAAAACCTGGTTTGCTGTTTATACATCAACAGGCAGTTTTTTCAATTTTATCGAGGCCATCGACGACAATACCCTGTTTGCTTTTAATACCGATAGTTGGACCAATAAAATGGTTATGACCAGCGACGGAGGAGCACATTGGAGAAATGTGAGTTTACCCACGACACAAAAAATCAATTATGCTTCCTTTATATCCGCCACAAAGGGTTGGCTTAGCGCGGCTGAAAATCAAAGTCTGTATTATACGGCGGATGGAGGAACGACCTGGGTGTTAAAAAATAATACAAGCCTTACCCCGTTTTTCTGCACGATGATGAAATTCATCAACGATAGTACGGGTTACGCGACTGCTGACCAATACTGGACTTATAAAACAACAGATTCCGGAAAAATATGGGAGCCCCTGCCGCGGGATAATTCTTATTACTATCTGAATAATACTCATACAGAACTCACATTCTTAAATAATAACCAATTCTGGGTAGGCGGTGGACAGGGATTTATTGAACTCACTACGAATGGTGGCGGCATCTCCATGCCCCGAGCCCATTTTACTGTGGACACCACCGGAATGTCTGTTACAGGAAAAGTCAATTTGAGCAATTATGGCAAGAGCGGTTATCAATACGCCTGGTACAAAAACGATTCGTTATTCAGCACCACATTTAATAGCAGTTATATACACGGAACCTATGATGCTTTTGACACGATCAAACTGGTTGTTACGAAAGGCAATCTGAAGGACAGCTCCATAATACCTTTGTATTTCAATGTTCCTCCTAAACCCCTCCCGGCGACATTTAATTATTTTTTACCCGACTCAGGATCTACCGGTACAACAGTTAGTTTAGTTGGAAATAATTTCGCCGGAGTTACATCCGTCATGTTTGGCGGCGTTCCTGCAGGTTCATTCACCATCGTAAACGACACTCTTATTAAGGCGGTGGTAGCCGGAGGTGCAACCGGATCAATATCAATTGTTACGCCGGTTTCAACTGTAACACAGAATGGTTTTATCTATTTCACGCCTTTGAGGATCAGTAGTTTTTCTCCGGTATCAGGCCCTGTTGGAACGGTCATTACGATACAGGGAAACCAGTTCAGTTCCACTCCGTCTGACAATATCGTGTTCATCGGGAGCATACGAGTGCCTGTACTCAGCTCAACGCCAACAACGATTACCGTTCGTGCTCCGGCCGGTACATTTTATCACGAAATTTCTGTAACTGTTCATGGTCTCACCGCAGTTTCCAATATCCCGTTCATCGTGAGTAACCCGGGCGGTGCACCTATTTCGCAAAATTCATTCCCTTCAAGAATTAGTTTCCCATACAGCCCTAGTGATCCACACATCGTTTCCGGCGACCTGGATGGTGATGGAAAAATAGATTTGATCCTCGGGCAGTGCGCCTATTATAACTGGCTGTCGATTATGAAAAACAACAGTACGCCGGATTCCATTTCCTATGCACCGGTTCCGACGTCCTCTAGGCCGGTAGGTATGGGCAGGGATGGTTCTGTTGCCATTGCAGATATTGACGGAGACGGCAGGCCGGATATCATTGGAGGAGATAATTTCAATATGGATGGTGGATCATTATGTGTTTACAGGAACACGAGTATCCCTGGAACCATTCAATTTGCAGGTGTAGTGAACATAGCTTCCTATGCGCCCTTTCAGCTCGCCATATGCGATTTGGATGGTGACGGGAAACCTGAAATTTTCGGACCTACCGGTTATGGGCTCACGATTTATCAGAATACCAGCCATGACAGCACCATATCTTTTGTCCATTTTACGGGTAGGGATATCCCTGCCCTGGATGGCCTTACAACCTATAGTGATGTGGATGGTGATGGCAAGATGGACATCCTGATTTCTACCACCAGCGGTATTTATACCTACCGGAATATTAGCAACAAGGGGTCAATTTTGTTTGAACGCTATCCCACTCTTTCTCCTTTACCAACTGCATCGGGTGGAAGACCGGCATTCACTTTGGGAGACTTTGACGGCGATGGCAGATCTGATGTGCTGGTTAGAACGGGAGAGAACGATGCCGCACTTGCACTCAATACCAGTACGAAAGGAAATTTATCATTTGGAACGCCATATCCATTTCCGGCTCCATTTACCGTAAACGGGTTTGCTGTTGGTGATCTGAACGGAGACGGAAAACCAGAACTCAGTTTGTCTTCAAAAAAAGTAATGGTTTATCAGAATGCTTCAATGATAAACAATCCGGGTTTCGGAACTGAAATTCCCAACAGTACCCATCGATTCGAGTGCATCAGGCCTTAAATGTTATCCGAATCCGGTTCATTCAACACTTACGATTGCAGGAATGAAACTGATAGATCAATGGCAAACGCTGACCATTGTCAATACCAACGGACAACCGGTAGGGATAATCGATATACAAGGTCAAACTACTCTCTATATTCCGGTAGATGGGCTTTCAAATGGATTGTATTTTGTCCTCCTGAAATCAGTCGGTTCAAAAACAACGAAACTAAAATTCTTAAAGGAGTAAATATTTTTGCAAATAGCAGATCCGGGCTATAAATACAGATTGGCTCAGTTTTACAAGAGGATGTGAGGAATAACTCAGATTCTTTTATATCCTGCACCGGTCAGGTGCTGGTAAAAGCTTTGCCTCAATTTTAATCCGAAAGCATAAAACAAACGCCGCCAAATCGTCTATTTTTTGATCATATTACAGAAATAAAAAATCCGTCCCGGTTAACGAGACGGATGATATTTAAGGGCATTGAGCTTTAAGCCTTAAGCTTTAGGCTTTTAAAGTACCGCGTACGGGAATCGAATAGATATTCATAATCAATATATTATAACGTAACCAGCCTAAATATTAAAAACTTTTTCCTCCTTTTCGTATTCTTTTTTTATTCCTTCTACAATATCTTTCTTTAAAATGGCGGAACTGTTTCTCCTGATCGTTTGCAGAGAAGCATAGTGTATAACACTTACGATGGAGGATCCTGTAAGTTCATATCGACCTGCTATAAATGTGAGGTCTACATCCGGCCCCAGGGATGCTTTTGGGGGGATAGTTTTTTTCCAGATCTCCAACCGCTCAGCAGGAGTGGGCGTGGAAAAATGAATAATGCCATTAAAACGCCGTACAAACGCCTGGTCAATATTACTTTTAAAATTGGACGCCAGGATGATCAGCCCGGGAAAATCTTCTACCCTTTGCAATAAATAAGAAACCTCCTGGTTTGCGTACTTATCATGTGCATTCTGCACATTGGAACGTTTTCCAAAAAGTGAATCTGCTTCGTCAAAAAATAAAATCCAGTCTTTATTTTCAGCTTTATTGAATATTTTTTCGAGATTCTTTTCTGTTTCACCAATATATTTTGATACGACTTGTGAAAGATCAATGCGGTATACTTCTTTGTGAAATTGTTTCCCTAGCAAAGTAGCGGCCAGCGTCTTTCCGGTGCCGGGTGGACCATGAAACAGGGCCCGATATCCCGGTTTAATTCTCTTTTCCATGCCCCAATCATTCATAAAAGAAGTATTGTGATCTAACCAAGTTTTAATATCATTTAATTGTAGTTCTGTTTTTGGATTCAATACAAGGTCTTCCCATTCCATTTTGGTAGTAATATTTTTAGCGGGGAAATCAGGACCAAATATTGGTTTCGAGACGGTTTCGGTAGTAAGCAGATCTATATGTTCCTGCTGCAATATTATTCTGCCACTCATGCGGGGTTCACCCTCCTTTACCGGTTCAAGGCTTATAATATTTTCTTTGATGAAAAAATGATCCGGGGAAAAATAAAATGATGCCTGCATTCTTTTAGTTAAGTCGGTACCCGCTAAAATAAATAAAGCTGTTTCGCCCGTAGGTAATGTGTTCCGTTGATTATTTCCTTTTGTTCCGCCCATTTCTGAAAATTCTCCGCCGCCGGGAAGATACAATTGTACTATAGAATCAATGAAATTGGGCTGCAGGTGTGGTGCCAGTCCGAGAAGAAGGATGACGTACTCTTCTGTATTAAACTTATGCCGGATAAGAAAATGGTTCAAAGCTGACTCATCTTCTTGTAATTTCAGTTCCGGATACGTAAATGGTTCGGCATTTTCATTTTGAAAGAAATTTTTCAACCTTCTATTGATAACTTCATGTAAAAAGGTAAATGAAAGAATTATATTTTGATGTCTTGACTGCAGGGTTTTGTTATTATGATTTATTTAAGGAAGCTGATCATTTCCAATCATCATTATACCGAGGCAGCAAACCATGCATAGCTATCTGCGTTATCCATGGCGTCACCAGAGCTTTGCGTTTTATAACCCGGTTCATGGTGATATGCTTTATCGTCCACCCCTGTGAACCGGTGTGCTCCTTCATGAATGATTAACATATACCTGTCTGCTAAAGACGCTGTAGAAAAATCCCAGCCCTTTTGGTCGAAACAAATATGCAAGGGTCCTGTGCCACCCCACAACTGTGTATTGTAGGCATAACCCGCCACATTACCTCTACTGGATTTGGGACAGGTTGTTTCGCATTTTATTGCAATACCTGAATCCAAAGCCTGTCCCAATGCACTGTATTTTCCAAGAATGTTGCGCAGATCGTCATGATCTGTGGTATGAAAATTATCCGTCAAAGCCTGTTTATGAGCGGGGCTTATTTTATCCGGCCTTCCGAAGGCGGAACCGACAGCCGATGAAGCGCGATGCACCGCAGTCCTGGCATCGTCAATGGAGGGTTCGATCAACTTTGTTTGCGGATTGCCGCAGGCATCAAATTTATCGTCGGGTTTTTTTGCCCGCATAACAGAAGGCTGGGCATTGCCGGCACCTTTGTTTTGTTGTATAACGTGCGTCAATTCATGAGCCAGAAGTTGTTGTCCCGAATGAGTAGCCGGCTGATACTGTCCGGCTCCAAACACAATATGATTTTCATGGGTATAGGCCAGGGCATCTATTTGTGCCGAAGATTGATGGGCCAGCGAATCATTATGTATTTGAACCTTGCTGAAATCATGTCCAAATCCGGATTCCATAAAATGTGATACACCCGCATCCAGCGATTGCCCGGGAGAATTTATAACATCATTCACAATGGCGGGAGCGGCCATCCCATGGCCGGTTATATTTCCGCCTTTTTTCTGAAGCGAATTGGCAGGCGGTTGAAAAAAGCTATGTGGATTCCCGGAACCATGTATAACTTTATCTGCCATGGCATCTGCCTCCTGCTCATAAATATCGTTGGGTTGATTGACCCTGAGCTTGGGTTGAATGACTGGTCTGAAAAAGGCAGCGTTCTTTTGCTCCCCTTGGGCAAAAGCCTGTCTTTTTATATTATCCGGATGAATGGATGTTCTTTCTTCTTTCATTTGCCCTTTCAATTTAAGATTTATTTTTTAGCGGGCTCTTTTTCAATAGTACCTGTTGTGATAGGAACTTTTGTGGTTCCATTCAGGTATTCACCCAGCTTGAAATTCCTGGTAATATAAAATCTTCCAATTTCCTTGCCTCCGCAGCCGTATCGCTGTAAACATTTTACTTTACACTCGGTTTTACCAGTACCACCCAGCAGGCTTTTGTCTCTATCAGTTCTGTGAAGGTCAATAAAGGCAGTTGGTGATGGAGAAAAACCGGTATGAGTCTGCACGTCACCACAGGAACCTCCAGGACAAACGTCATTTATTTTCATGTAATGACTTTTTGGAGCACAGGATTCATAACCTGCCTCGCGACGATGTCTCGGGGTCGTCGGGCAGGGGTTGCCCACAGACGGTCGATCCGAGCTTCGCCACAATGCGGGCGCCGACGTCATCGCGCGCCGTGACCTTCTGTCCTGTGTTGAAGGAGAGCACGCCCTCCGTTGAGATCACATAGTGCTGGAATCCGCAGACAGCCGAGCCCGAAAACTTCAAATCCGTCGGGGAAGGATTCTTCGTTGCGTCTGGATCCTTGGGGATGCAGCCGGGATGCGTGTGGACCGAACCGATCACCATCCCCGTTCGATGCTCGATACATGGGAGCTGCAAATCGAATGTGCAATCCAAAGAGCTCTTGCCCATCTGGAACCTGTCTGCCGGCTCCCGGTGTAGCTTCTTGTCCCGGTCCATCCAATAGGTAGCGCCGAATTCGCGTGGATCCAACCTCCGTTCGGCCATGATCCTAGTGCACACGATCATCTCGGTCATATCGTCGATCACGTTGATACCGTTCTGGATGAACGCCAGATCCGGCTCCTTGTTGACCAGGGGATCCAGGTGAACGTCAACATTGCCCGTCCGGTCGTCTCCGGGAAGTCTCTTGACGGCATCTGCACTCAAGACAATGCTCTTCCCCTTCTTCAGGGAGTCAGTCTTGGCTAAGCGGAGTGCCAGAGCTTTCAGCAGATGGAAGATCACGCGATCTCCCAAACGGGGAGCCTTAACGACTATGAGATTGCCTGCCGTGCGCCCGGTGGAACGCGTAACCGGAATACTGATGTCGAGAGCAGTGAAGTCGAATCCAAGACGAGCCACAGTTTTGGCATCGGTATTCGTCTTCATGTCCTCGTCAGATCCGAAGATCTGGATCGAGTCCAGAATCTCCCTGACAATTTCCTTGAATTCCGTCTCGCTGATCCCGTCGGCAGGGGCCTTATGGACCCGGAATCGCCGCACTTGGCGCGTCAGGTCGATTTCTGATGCCGCGGGGTTGAGCAGTACGGCGCGTTTGAAGTCGGCAGGCTCGAACGACGTTTCGCTCGCCACGAAGGTGCCGGTGCTGAACAGGTGCTCGTGCTCCACACCGGGACTGTCTCTGTCCTCAGGCAGGAGATCGCCGCCCACACGCCTTGCCTCGAGATCCAAGTCCTGGATCACCTGGAAGATCCGGCCGCCCAAGGGGATCACGCTGAACCGATCGACAGGCGCACCTACACGGCGGGCTGCTAGCCAGATCCCGACGTTCGTCTTTCGTTGCAAGAAGTCCAGCTGACCGCGCCGATTCTCCGCGGACCCGATAAAGAAGGAAAAGAATGACGCGAAATCCAGGTTCAGCTTCCATGAACCTTCAATGTCGCGGGCGACTCCACTGGCATCGGGCCGCTTGGCAGCGCCAGCCGCCATCCACGGTTCCGGCACAGGCGGCTCCTTCGGCAACTGGGCCGCGCGAATGGGTGCGGACAACTGATGCAGCACCTGATCTCCGGTCACATAGTCAGCCGTGGTGAGATCGCCGAGAATGTTGAGAATGAATCCAATCTCGTAATCGCCGAATGTTCTGACGTCTCCGACCAAACCCACGGTGGCTGACGCTGTGATCACCTCCTCGACTGGTGTGACGGCGTTGACAATCGGATCGGTCTTCTCCTTGATGCTCACGTTTGAGAGAGTGCCGCGCTGCGGGCTACCGCTCTTCGGAAGATACTTTTCGACGAAGGTGATGAACTCGGGTGCCTGACGTTGCTTTTCGCCTGCGGAAGGCACCAGCAACCGTGTGGATTGGGGCGACCGAGCACACGCGGGGATGGTGGCTGTCGCCAATGGATCGCTCACCAACGGTTCGTCGATACCCTCGATCCTCAATCCCGTGCCTTTTTTCTCCGCAAAGCGCCCCGTGCAGGCCGTGAGGCCGGCGAGATGAATCAGATGCAACCCGGCGGCATGGCGTGTCGTGGGGTCTTCAGTCGATAACGCAGCGCCGAGGCTCGCATCGCCGATCGTCGAATGGTGGAAAGCCATGTCTACGATCCGACCCATCGTGCATTCCACCGGATTGTCCGCGCGAAGCGCCTGAATCGAGAGCCGGACGTTGTTGGGGCCAATTCCTTCTTCCTGCCCATTAGCCACAACGGGCGGGGCAACGATCAGGCGCTGAGCCGCATCGGAAAGCAATACCAACAGCCGTTTGACAGCCTGCCGCACGGTCGGCGTGCGTCCGCAGGTCCAGAACGAGATGTACGCGTCGGCTTCCTGCCGGTACTGCCCGGCGAGCAGCCTGGCAACCGCCGCATTGCGAACAGCTTCGTCCTTCTTGCCCGTCAGATCGACTTGCGTTTCCCCGACGTTGGATATCGCACCCTTTTCGGCCAGAACCAGAACCACGCGATTGAGATGCAATTCATCGCCAAAGTTTTTGGTCTCGCCCAACCCGCTCACTTCGCGAATCTGCACCGGCGGCACACCAACATTCATGATCTCGCGGGCGATGCGTAGCGCGCGATGGCAGGACAGCCGCCGATTATAGGCAAGGTCACCTTCGGTGCTGGCGAATCCGTGGATCACGTATGTGGCGCTCGAGGCCTGCCCATTCACGAACGAAACGATCTGGCCGGCGCCACCCTCCGACAGCACGTCGGAATCCAGACAGAAGCGGAACGTGCGGAGCTGATCCGATTTCTCCTGGTGCAAGAGATCGGCGGTGACAGGGTCGCAAGGGATCTCTGGCTTCACGTCGCCAAGCTTGCGTGGCGCGATCTCGCATGCGGGCTCAAACCCTACGCCATGCTGGGGAATCTGGCCGAACACGACTACCACGCGATTGGCCGCGGCGTTGCCGCCGAATTCGCTGGTTGGGCCACGTGAGCCGGTTTCGATCCGAATCCTCACTTGCGCATTGATCTCGTTTCCGGACTTGCCTTCGAGAGCAAGCTTCTTCCGCATGCGCTCGTCTAATTCCGTGGCGATCGCGTTCGCGCGGTGGCAAGAAAGATTGAAGTTGTTCTCAACCGCGCCTTCAGGGCTGGCGTGGCCCTGTACGATGAAACGCGTCGAGGGCGGCTGATCGCGCAGCATGGCGTCGAGCTCGTTGAAATTTTCGGTTGGGAGAACGATATCGGAATCCAGGCAGAAATGCCAGCGACCGAGCTCACTCAAGCCAGAGAAGGTCGTGCGGGTGCACTGAGGTATTGGGGATTTCTTCCCGAGACCGGTCGGTACAGAAGGACACTCCAGATGCACGTCCAAATCGCCGGCTGATCCGCCGGCTTCCGTGTCGTCATCGAAGTCTTCGAACGGAGACTTCTGGCGCTGCACCTGAACGCTCTCGAGTCCGCTTTGTTGGATCACATGGGTCAACTCGTGCGCGAGCAGTCGTGTTCCTTCAGTCGTGGCAGGCGCATATCGGCCGTTCGCGAAGAAGATGTTGCGTCCGAACGTGTACGCCAACGCGCCCACGGCTCTCGCAGATTCCGCAGCCCTCGCGTCAGTGTGCACGCGGACATCGCCGAAATCTCTTCCAAATCGCGGTTCAAAGAAGGCTTGGCTGGCTGGATCCAGAGGCTGACCCGGCATCCCCAGCACATCGTGGACAATTGGAGGCGCAAACCCGTGCGCCGCTGCACGCCCGTTCTCAGCCGACATCTGCAGGCGTTCTTCATTTTCTTCTTGTTCGCAATGCGCACATTTTCTTTGAATTGGAAGATCGGCAATCAGTTTTGTTTGTATCGGTTGCCCCTTTTCTTCATCCTCTTCTTTGCGCTGCAATTTTTCTTCTTCTTCACAGGCAGCGCATTTTCTTTGAATGGGAAGGTCGGCAATCAGTTTTGTTTGTATCAGTTGTCCCTTTTCTTCATTTTCTTCTTTGCGCTGCAATTTTTCTTCTTTTTCACAACCTGCACATTTTCTTTGAATGGGAAGATCTGCGATCAGTTTTTTTTGAACTATTTGTTTCTCTTTTTCATGCTCTTCTTTACGCTGTATTTTTTCTTCTTCTTCACATGCAGCGCATTTTTTTTGAATAGTGACCGGGGAAGTGCCTACCTTGATTGTATCGTTACCCGTCATGCGCATCACCTTATCTGCCATTGCATCGGCTTCACGTTCATAAGGATCATCAACAGGGCCGATAGCAAGTTTTGGCTGTACCATCACAGGAGAAAAAAAAGGTTGTTGCTTCTTTTTATTAATAAAAGAAGAACTACTTGATTTTTCCGATGTGGCATGTGTGAGCATGTTAATTACTGTGATTACATAATTTTATATTTCGCCTTTTTCCAATTATTTTAGTCAAATCCATTCTACATATAGTTTTTCTTCTGTCCATGGCAATTTTATGGTTCCGATTCCCCAGGGAAGACTATTTAATAAAACATCTACGCCTTTTTGTTCAACATGTAATAACCAGCCGTTATCTGCCTGTGTTAATTTTCCGTTTCGTTGCAGAAAAGTTTCCCTTAGTGTTTCCACACTTGTATTCTTCAGAATATTCCAGTGCCCTATAACTTCAATCAGCAAGTCTCCGCATTCGGATTTTATGGAAGCATGCAATTCTATAACCGGTTCGACCGGTTCTGAAATATCCATACCGCACAGGATCTTGTTGAGCGATGAATTAAATTCCTGAAAATCCTCTTTGCCTGATCCTAAAAATTCAAGAATCTGTACGGCAATATGCTGCGAAAAAATATCTTTCCAATGCTTATCTGCCAGTAACCCGACCCGGGTAAACAATTCAGTCAAAAAGGGATGCAGAATAATCAGTCCCGCATTCCGGATATAGATGGACGCTGATTCTCTGTTTTCAGGATGCTTTGACTGTTTCCCGTTTTTATCTTTATCTAAAATAGCCGGGAAAAGCTGAATAAAATTGTTGTTCCGTATCCTGATGATCATCCGAAAGGACCTTGAGCAACAAGGAATGGGCAATATGTTTTTTTCGACTGGTCATTTTATCTTTGTCTATAAATTGCCCCATACGATCAATACTTTCCTTTTCTGCTAACTGTTCCAGGATGTTTTGAAACAAAGTATCTGAAAAACAATAAAGCAATCGTTCTATGGCGGCTGGTTCTGTTTTAAACAACTCTTTTAATCTGCCGGAATATAGTTTAGACAGATGGAATTGATCAGCGATCTTATCTTCCATTTCCCGAATAGAATCCATCCGGCTATTCCATGGCAGGTAACCCTTTTTGAGAAAGAACAAGAAGTCATGAAATGAATCCGCAGATTCAGAATCTGATACATTGATTTCTTTTTTATGCAGAACAAGCAGTTCTTGTCGGGTATGGCGCAGGGTTTCATGCATCAACTCCTCTTTCCAGTAGCTGCTATTAAGTGTACCGCAGTCAATTTCCAGTTTTTCAATAGAGACCGTATATTTTCCCTGAGAAATTTCATCAAACAGTTCTTCTATTTCCGGAAGTAATTTTTCGTAAAAAAGATCTTTTATCTCATTTTGAACACCCATACTATCAGAGAAGTGTTCGAATTGTATTTCGAAATATTGCTGTTGGATAATATGGGTGTCCCGCATTTTCATTAGCCAAGATTCAATGTTTGTTCAAATATTGCATAACAGCCATTGGCAGAATTTATGCCCACAACACGGATAAAGAAGGGGTTTGGGTTTAGGACGGTAATGCTAGGTGTTGCTTTCGTTGAATACATCGGATTCCCAAAATGGAAGTACCAGAAATATTTATCGAATGTGGGAACACCGGGAGCTGTTGTGAAGGTGAAGCCGAGATTGACTCCCGGGGTTTTCGCAATATTGATTTCCTTAATTTTCAACAGACCCTGGCAAAGCTTAACCGGTGGTTTGTTGGCGCATTTATCAATGGTAGAACAATCAAATTTCGGTACATTGAATTCGAAATTTTGTTGTTCGCTCTGAATTAGGATAGAAACAGCTTTGTCGTCGTAGGTCGCGAAGACGGTATATTTGATCTGGTCCTGCGTGGTAAACACGATGTTTGCTACGATTTCGAGTTTTACATGATGGCAGATGAACTTTTCGATATTAAGGGTCTGGTTTTGAAACTTATCCGGCGTTTCTCCATCATAGGTAAACATCGGCTGATTGTTGCCTATAAAGTTTGGTCCATTGGATTTAACCCGGCCATTGACCGCATCAATAAGTTTGATAAAAATGCCATCTAATGTCTTTTCCGTGATTTTCGTTTTATCAATGATTCCCTGGAAAATATCGAGGAGGTCGATTTGCGTAGCGGTGCCGTTTTCATCGGTCAATGTCAAAAGCGCCCGCTGTGTGGAGTGTTTAATTGCATCCTTTAGCAGGTCTTTTGGCTTGGGCAACCACAAAATGTATTTACAATTTTCGGATAAACCATTACAGGGCAAATTGCAGGGCTGCTGACATTCATGAGATTTTATTGTTGTGGTTATGGTTTGATTGGAATTGTCTTTGATGGTTACTTTGGTATCAGGACTACCGGTCGCCAGGATTACCTGATTATTAGTTGTAGTCGTGTTGTTAACCGTGAAGGAGTAAGGTGGTTTGCCTCCTGTTACCGTGAGTGTAGTTGTATAATTCTTCCCTTCCTGATCGCAAACCGGATCGCTTTGGAAAACCTGCAGCGGGTTGGGAGCTGGTGTTTCCGGTAAAATGTAAGCGATCGGTAAACAATCACTGCAACACATATAGGGGACATAAAAATCGGCAATGATTTCACCGTCTGTTAACGGATAGGTCGGACTGCCCGGCGGCTGATTAATAATCGTGGTGATCTGATTTTTCTTATCCGGTGGAAGATCAGTGCAATTGTCAAGATATTCCTGCATGACATTTTTAAAACGCAAATACAAAGCGGGGTCCTTGTACAAAGTGGTCACTGCGAGTAATTTCGCTTTCGCTTCCTGGGTAGCGAGGCTTACATCGGGTTGTAATAACTCCCGGAAATTGGTCAGTAGCATATCGCTCAGCTCCTTGTTGATATATAATGAACTGAGGTCTACAAAACGATTTCTTCTTTCCTCGTGATAAACCAAAATGAAGGTGCCTGCACGGGGTACACCGGCCTTATGTTCGATGCCGCCATGTTTTTTAAAATAATAATTGAAATTTTTAGCCAGGCGGTATTGGGCCACTCTTCGCAGGTATTCATTTTTCAGTGCTTCGAGTTTTTCAACAATGCAGGTTTGCAGAATGGATTGTGCATTGCCAACGAGCAGGTCGAGGAAATAATCAATTCTCAAATCCTGCAGTGTGTCTTTGTTTCCGAGGTCTCTGATCAGGCCAAGCACGACATCCCTCAGGACGTTTGTAGCTCTTTCATAAATCGCATAGAGGGATTTGAACGCAGTAGTATCCAGTACCGGCAAATCTTTTGTCATCAATACCTGGAACAGACTTTCCACGCTGTCTACAAATTGAAAGAGCGCGCTGTTCGTAGCGTTGTTGGGATCAGGATTTGTAAATTTTCCATTGTTGGCCTTTATACTGCTGACATAATAACTGCCCACAGTACCCTGCGCGGGTGAGCATAATCTGGACAGGGTATCTCCTTTTGTATAAGCAGCCGTTGCGAGGAACTCATTCACCAGGCCCGAAATGAATGGATGGTCAATCACAATATTGGCCTTTTCGAAGATAGTCGTTGCGGCAGTCGCTGCAGCACTTTCAGCTTTTGATTTTGATGCGGCTGTACTTTTAGCAGTTTTCTTTTGGGCAACTGCTGTTGCCTTTACTTCAAATAAACCCGGATTGAAAGTCAGCAGGGAAGGGGTGAATTTTTCCCTGGCAGCTGTACAAAAGGCATCGTGAAGCTTGCAAATAAATTCAGCGATCAGTATCCGGTAGTCAGATTCAAGATCCTGAATAATACAAATCGGGTCTTCGCCCCGAAGCAAGGCTCCGATATAATCTGCACTCAGAGCTATCACATCGAAAGGAAGGTTGAAATGCTGCTTTTTGGAAATTAAATCAGGCAGCGCTGTTGTAACCGGTTTGCCGATATGCCCTTCAATTCTGAAGAAATTATATCTTTCAATATCATAGTACAGCGGGTTGACGATTTCATTAGCATTGTTGTAGGGCGTAGGATCATAAGTCAGGTTTCGCTTTGCATTTCCACGTTTTGTTTTATCATAATTCCAGTAATAATAAAGGTCCTCTGCAATGGTATCCGTATTGTCATGAACGGTTTTATAGTAATAGGGGATGCATCGTTCAGAGATAAAATTGCGCCCATATACACTCGGCGTGATCCTAATTTCCTGCGGTAGACCATTTTGAATGGATTTCGCCTTCAGTAAATATTCCTGATACATCAGGATCAAACGCATCAACAAACTCCTTAATTCATTGGAGCCCTGACTTTGCGAATCGAATAAAGGCGAATAAATAAAATATTGGCGATAGGCTGACTGGGTATTGCTGGTGTTCGTGGTTGCTTCACCCAGGGTAAGGTGAAAGGGGAATGCCATTTCATCCCCACAGCATTCGCTGACGATGAAATGAGCCCTGTAATTGAATTCATGAACAGCTTTTATCAGGTCATAAATAAAATCATAATAATATTGCAGGAGAACAGGGAAGTTATTTTTTATCAGATCGAGTCCGCTTTTAAAATCTGCCCCGGTGCCAAAAGGATAAGTATTAATTCCGTTCAATAAGGATTTATAAGTAATAAAACAGTATTTTAAATCATTCGCCAGTGTATCGAGTATGGAATCACTCATGAGCAGGGAAACAAAGGCATTCAATACATCATCCGAAGAATTCAGATTAGCTACCGGGACATTATAGCGCCTGAGTTGAACAGGTGAATAAGTCAATTGCCCGCCATTATCATTGCCTCTTCCAGTCAGCAGCTTTTTATTAACCAGTAATACTTTAATTTCAAAATCCATGACACTTCCCTTGTCATTGCAATCGTTGGTATCGCAGTTCTTCAATTTTGATTCATTAACGTCCAGAAAAAGAACTACAGCATATTTGCTCAGATCGCCTCCCTGGGATAAGGCAATTGCCGCGCTGTTGTCGCTTAATGAATCAAAATCACTTTGTGTCAGCAGCAATTGAATATCATCGGGTGCCGCAGCGGCTCCGGTATTTGCGGAAGCAAAAAAGGGAATTCGGGTAAGATCAGGATCACCGCACTGGGAGATCATTTCGAGATCGACAGGGAAAGCGGGTCTGGTGAATGGTATGTAATATTTATAACCATTTTCATCCGTATGATCGCAAAGCATCATGAGATATCCCTGCGAGGTTAATCCGCAACCCTTGGTGATGCTGATTATTTCATTCGTATGTGATATATCCAGCCCACATACGATGCCACTACCCATCAGTTTGCAACGGGTCAGTCTTTCCTGCTGATCCAGATAGTTGAACAGATCATTGAGGTGTTTATTGGTTAGCACCTGGTCCGCTTCAAAGAACGGGAAAGTATTTACAATACTCATGATCATTTATTTTTAAAGGTTCCCAAAACTGTTTTCCCAAGCACAACGGTGTTGCTGCCCTCTTTGCTTTCAACGCAATCATGCAAATTGGCTACCGGGTATTCACTGTGTAATTGGGTAAGTATTTCAATCATTCGGTCATTAGCCTCTCTGAAAGAATAAAGATTTACTTTTTTATCGAAAGAATAATTGGCCAGCGCTTCAACCCAGGCCTTGTAGCGTATCTCAAAATCGCTCAGTAATTCATTGTTGAGCCAGCAGATTTTCAGCATCACATGCGCCGGTGCTTCTTCACGGATTTTATTTTCAAAATATTCCCGGAAGGCCATATCGTCAAAATGTGCCGGCCAGTATGGCAATACGACGGAAGCGCGGAAAGTATAGGGGTCCAATTCGCAGGGACAGTCGCAATCATGCAGGCAAACCTGCATCAGGTCAAACATTTTATCCGGCGATAAAATAATCTCCCTGGGTCTTAACAGGATATGCTCTATCAAATGAAGGCCTACCGGATCCTTGCATTCATTTTTAAATTCATCAGCCATATTCTTAACGGCATTTTGTGCATCTGTCGCATTGTGAAAAATAGTTCCGCTGTCGGTTATGCTGGTAAGCAGATCGGATAAAGCAATGCCAACAGGATCATTGTTATCTGTAGTATAATTATTTACATCACTGCCCAGTTGCAGAACTTTTTGGACTGCGTCTTCGGCATCTGATTTTTTCTCATACTCCTTAGACGTAAATTTTACCCCCGTTAAGGAAATGACTTTGAAACTGTGGAAGCATTTCAGTTTGGTTTCGCCATTCTCCACCACTTCCTTTTCATTGCAAATGATTTCAATGTTCTTGATGCAGCTTAAAAACCGGCGATGAATATCCTTTATGCCTGTTAGAAAGCTGATTCTCTTTTCTAATCCGGACACATTATCGGTGTCCCAGAGTTTTGTAGTATCCAGATTAAAATTGTTGTCCTGAGGGAAATAGTCGTAAGCCTTTCCGCGATTCCCGCTGATATCCGGATAATTTTGAAGCGTTCTTATTTTAGCATCGGTAATTTCAGTAAAATCAATTTTATCCTCCGTCATTTCAGTATAGTTGATGGTGTACATCAAAAGAGCATAGTCGTTAAAGGATTCAGCGAAACGGGAAAGCAAATGATCCAGGAATCGGCTTCGCCTGTCTTCAAATACATCTTTCGGCTCGTACAGATCCTGCCAGCTGTTTTTCGGCTGAATGGTAGAATCAGCATTGGAAATGGCGTCTTCAAGCAGGAAGGTGGCGGCTGGTTTGGCATACACCGGCGTTATATCCTGTATGTCTTTCAAAAACTGAGCGTAATAGGTGTGAACAATCTTATCGGTGGAAAATAATTCATAGGCATTGGAGAGTTGGGAGAGAAAATCAGCCAGCAATTGTTCAAAGAACATTAAATATGCTTTTAGTTGCCGCTGTTGTGCAATACGGAATGGGGATGCGTTATCAGGAAGACCGTTGATCCCTATGCCATAGGTTTGAGGATAGTCATATTGCACGGGCCAATACGTTTCGGTATTTCGTTTTTTGCCGATCGGAATGGGTAAATCATCTTCCAGGCCGTTTAGTTTTGCGCGGGAACGTTCTGCGTGGAATAGGGAAACAGTATCATGCACTTCATCATAATTGGCAATGAACGGGAATTTATTTTTAAATAAGAGTATTTTCGATTTATCCGTGCTCAATACCGGCTTGTGCAGGGTCGTAATGTTCATGCACCATTTTAAGCCCAGGAAACCAGGAACGGGTTTTCCATCAGGGCCATATTTCGTCATCACGAAATTTCGAATAGCGATTACGCCTTCAATATCCATCAACAGGTTGATAATATCCGAAGTATAAATAACACTGCGTAATTGGGTATTTTCTATTTGAGTTGTATCAATAAATCCGTGTTGCAATACCACGCCTTCAAATATTTCATCCACCGGTATTTTTTTAGCCAGCAGTTCTTTCAGTGAGTAGAAGTCAACAGAAGGATTCAGGTAGTTTTCAATGGCATAAAATATTTCTGCCTGCACTTTTTCAATATCGGCCGATGGTTTGACGTCAACGTCGAAGCAAAAAGCAACTTCTTCATCGTCTACAGTAGTTACATATAGGAAATCCTCACAGAGATTACGGTGTTCCTCTAAGGTTTTCACTGCGGATTTTACAATTTTCCTTGCTTTGCTGATCTTGATTGTGTAAAAGGAAAAAATATCGGTAACAAACTTGAAATTGTTTTCCGTAAACATGGCTTGAACATCGGCAGTGGCCACAACATGAGATGAGGGGTTTTTTGAAATCGTGATATTAAACTGGGCACTGGATCCATTTGTAAGCGTCAGATTGCAGATCCAGTTGTCGGGGTTACCGGTAATGACGGTGGCGCTGATATTATTTTTATCAGTGGCAGCAGCAGCAAAAATAAAGTCAGCTTGTTTCCAGGGTGGAAGTTCGATAGAGAACCAAAAATCACCAGCAGGGAAATGGCTTCCCAAAGCCGGATTTTCAATTACTACTTCTCCATTATTCAAATCACCATACGCATTATCGTTGTCCAGATCAAGTAGTACACGGTAAAGGCCGGAAAGAAAAAGAGGAACATCTGTTGGATTGTATTGTAATTTATCTTCCTTGCAATTGGCATATACAGGCACTTCACTGATCGGCGTCAAATTGCCTTTTTCGTCCTTCTGGCTGTCCTCTGCGAAAAGCCACGCATTGTGTACGCCATCGAGATCAATCAGCAATTTGCGGTAATCATCAATGGTGAGGGGATTATTGGTAAGAATTGTTTTTGCAGTAAAAAAGACCTGGCCGTTCACGGTAGTGCCATTTTTATCCGTGACCAGGTCTTTCATATCAAAGTCACTGCGATAGGCGAGTTCCGTGATCGCATAACACAGGGCTTCCAGGGTAGTTATACCGGGATCATGTTCATTATAATCAGTCCATATGGAATGAGCAAGTTGTTCAATATATTCCAATCCTTCCTTGCGCAAAGCATCATAATCCTTGGGTAAGGGAAGCTGCCTGTTTTTTGATATCGTGGTTTGGTCATCCATCAGCAGGTACAGATTGCGGGTGAAACAATTTTGTGTTTGATGTTATTGACTTCGTCGTAATAGGAAACCAGAACGGAACGTGCGGTAGAACCAACAGCTACTTCCACGTCCACAGGGGGATTGCTTCGATCGACAAACTGATACATTTTGAAGCAGGTAACATAATCTACATAAGGTCGTTCCTCAACGAAATTTAATAAAGCGCTTTTGTAAATATTTCCGCCAAAGGAAATCTCGATTTTATTATCAAATGCCCAGGGACACAGGAATCGTTCTATTTCGGTATTCAGCAGGCCCGTATAAAATGATTCGTCCAAATGTTCATGGAACGTTACTTTAAAATCCAATTGGATCTCTTCAAACTGTGGAATTTTGACATGAAGTTTTACAAAGGGTGAAGTGATTGTTTCCAGGTAGTCGTTGATATTGTTTAACAAACCGATCGGCGTGCAGGGCCTTAAAGGATTGGTGTTGGTATTATTGGTTTGGTCAGGGATGGTAATGACGGTTACATGTCCGGGATAGTTTTCGCAAAACACATCTACCCCCTGTTTTGTATAAAAACCGGCATGATTAATACACTTCACCTTAAATATCTTTTGAAACTTTTCGAGAACAATGTGTTCATAGTCCCAGATGGTGATTGCCCGCTGTTTATGCCTTAGCCTTTCACTTACTCTAACATAGAAATGATCGTCAGTTTCGCGTATTCTTCCATCAAATGAATCAAAGGGTTGCTGAATCTTTTTGATAGCCCCGTCGCTCACCACCAGTTTGGAAATGGTATTTGCCGGAAGCAGCTGCCGGAATTCAATGCCTTTTGTGTCATCCTGCAGCAATTGAACCCGGGCTGCCTGTGCCTGTATCAATATCATTTTGCAAACGGCATCGGCAAAGGGGTGCGCTGTTATTTTTACCCAGGCTAAGCCATTTCCGAGCAGGCTGTTGTTCGTATTTATATCTGCAGGCAGCGTAAGTGTAACTACACCTGATTGGGTGAAATTATGGGTATTGTCAATGATGTATTCCTGCTTAAATAGTTTCCAGTTGTTATTGGCCGTTAAATAATACCAGCCCAGTTTTTCCATATCCAGCAGAGGGTTGGAACTGCCATCCGCAACCTGGAATAAAATCGTGACGACCATTCCACACGCGGTATTTGACAGACCCAGGAACAGTTCACCTTCATTCTGTATATCCTGCAGCATAGTTATTTTCAAGGTTTTCTCGATATCGGAGGAGTTATCCACCAGCGAATTGTTTACGCGGGAAAATCCAAAAGGACTTAAATGATAAAACAAATGATTATCTGCAGGTGCATTGGCATTAAATGAAATGGTTGTTTTCGCGGAATAATCAACAGACAAATTATTAAGAACTACCTCACTGGGCACAGGCGTGGGTGCTATAGAAACTTTGTAAGCTTTTGCAGCGGAATTCCATGTCAGAGCGGTGCCATTGCTTAATGCGGTACTGATATCCTTTAAATGCTGATCAAGGGAATAACTGTGTTCATTTAGCTGGATTCGCAAAAAGCCTTCGAGTGAATCGGCGGTGATTTTTTCGTTCCTGGTAAAATCAATCACTGTCGGCGTAAATGCACTGTTGGCCCCTGAAAAAGTCAAACTGACGGATGAAGAACTGTTACCGGCGGAATACGATTTGATATCAAAACTATTTTGCCAGAGATAATGGGTTATTCCGTTTAGGGTGGGCGCCGGAGAAGGCGTTTTCCAGCTGGTATTGATGGTCAGCTGGGATAATGGTTTTTGAAATATTTCTTTGCTGCCGATATAAAAACCGGATCCGGTATCCGGAAAGTCTCCAAATGGTTTAAAAGGCTTTGACGCGTCCAGTGTGCCATTATCATTACTCAGGACAAGATCTTTAATACCCTTTGTATTCACGGTCACATCAACGGAGTTTATTTCCTTGTTACAGATTAAGGTATACGGAATGCCGTTGGGTAAATCTTGGTTTAGATGGAATTCCAATACCGGTAATTCAACCTGTAAATTCTGTGCGTGGATCTTTTCTGAATAAGGAATTATAGCGGGATCATCGGGGCTGAGGTTAATCGTAAAACTAAGTTCAGACCCGGTTATCGTAGTAGTTACTGTAAGAGACGCAATGTTCTCCCATTTTTTCTTACCGGTAAACTGAGCAGTAAAACAATTCAGATTGCAGAATAACAGGGCAGGAACAGGGGCTGCAAAATAAACTGTGACGACGATCGTACGGGCGCCTTCGTTTAAATACAAAATATTGGAGGCAATGGCAAAACCGGTCTCGGCCATTTTTATTTTTCTCACATCGCCAAAGGTGAACCAGCTTTTATCTGCGGAGGTAATTTTGGCTCCCTGGCCGTCATCGGAATTGGCTATGGGTGACGCTTTGAACACATCCCTGGTACCGCGTATAATTTGATAGGATTGGATTTTAGATACGGTGGCTTTATTAATCACAATATCATCGGTAAGTGCATAACTGATTTCTTTCCCCGTAATATCCTTGCCCCCCTTGAACAAAATATTTTTTAGGAGCCGCTCCTGGTCAGCCGGCTTTTGCAGTTCAAAGAGGACGTGCGCAGAATCAGGCTCGGGCGCTTTATTGATCAGCTGCAACACGCTTTTGTAATAAAAATCGAGATGGCGTTGGGTGTATGTATTCAGCTCATCCTGTGCGTGACGGAATATCTTGATGAAGCCAATAAAAAGAGCAAAATGAGGTGTGTGATCAGGATAATTTCCGAGCGTTTCCAGGAAAAGAACATTTGCCCGGAGCACCACCGATGAAATGCCATTGAATAGAAATTCGATTTGTGCATTAAACAGGTTGTGATTGATTATATAGACGATGATTTCCTGTTTGGTGACGAGTGCGGGCAGGGAAATGGCAATATCGGCAACAGCTCCCTGCCAGACGCTACTCATATCGGTGGCTATTTGATAATTTTCCTCAGAAACCACGGTTACCGGGGCATCATTATCCAATTGTAGCATCGTATAATCCAGCAGATTCGCGGTTTTAAAGTCTTTGAAACATAGATCAATATTGGTGAGCGGTTGCCTTAGCTTATTGTTGATGACGTCAAAAAGGATGTCCTTATATTCAAAATCATCGGGAAGCAGCAGGAATTGCTGATCGACCAGTTTGGAAACCGAAAAAATAAGATCGAACAGGAATTTGAATTCCATTTTAGCATCTGCATCACTGCCGGCAAGAATTATTCTTTTGTAAATCCTTTTTTTATAATCAGAGATTGCCTGCACATCTATACGGGTCAGTGTAGCAAGGGGAATACTGATATCTGATGACATCAGTGATTGCCAGTCACCATCCTGGGTATTGTCTTCTTTGTAATAATTTAGTCTGGCCGCATACCTTTTGGCAAACAGGATGATGTCGGCCGCTTCCCGTTCGTCTACCTTGGCATAAGCGGAAGATAAAGCAGCAAGCACCCTGTTTAAAAGGCTGGTGCCCTCATGCGTCAATGGGTTTTTATCCGTACAAGACATAATACCTGGTATAAATGATATACTATTTTAGCTCGGTACCTTCATTTTTATAAAACGGGTAAACAAAATTAAATCTCGAGTTGGTTGCTCTTACTGTATAATCAATGGAAATAAGGATTCTTCCTTCGACTTCGCCGGTATCATCAAGTTCAATTTTGTTGACGGAAATACGCGGTTCGTAATAAAGGATCGCAGTACTGATGAGATCTTTAATGTAGGTTTTAAATGTGGTGGTTAAAGGTTCAAATACCAACTGATCAAGATTGCATCCATATCCCGGAAGCATCACTCTTTCTCCCTGACGGGTCGATAGCAGAATTTCAAGACTGCTGTGAATATCCGGTTCGTCACTCAGCATGCCGACCTGCAGGGTTTTCTTACTGAATGTTGGAGGAAAACCCCAGCCTGTTCCAAGAAAAGATTTTGATATCGCCATAAACTAACCTCCTATAATTACGGTTGGACAACCAATGATAATAGAACCTCCATGCGCGGTCATGTCGCCCATTCTTGCAGCAGGCATACCGCCAATTAAAACAGTTGTTGATCCTAATAAAATAGAATCCGGCGGACCAACACAGGTACAGAGATCTCCTGCCCGGGCCGCAGGCAAGCCGCCAATTAAAACAGTTACGGCCCCCGGAGGTAAAACCGGTCCACCAACATGAGGGATAATTCCCGTTACCATGGGACAAACGTGCATATCTGATATTCTTGCTGCAAATGCCATGATCAATTTATTTTTACCAGAGAACCTTTTATTTCTGTAATTCCGTCGCTGCTTATTTTGGTGGATCCGCTGGCCTCTGCACTTAATGTCCCGTCTGCTTTTATCGAAATCTGGGGTGCGGAAATCGAAACAGACGAACCTCCCTTTATGGTGAGATCAGTGGCTGATTCAACGGAAATACCATTGTTGTCTATGACCATTTTGTTTCCATTGGCATCCTGCACTGTTATGCTGTTTTCATCATCATTTAATTCAAATACCCGGTTGCCCGGTGTTTCAATATGAACGCTTTTCTTATCATCGTTAAAAATGAGTTTGATACCGCTTCTGGATACATATCCTTTTTCCGGGTTGCCATCTTCTGGTTCAAGGGGAGAAGATTTTGCACTGCTGTGCAGCATACCCAGAATAACCGGATTTTTCGGATCATCATTCATAAAACCAACCAGCACCTCGTCCCCGGTTTCGGGTCTGAAGAAAGTTCCCCTTTTATCACCGGCATCAAGGGTGGCGACTCTCGCATAAATGCCATCGTCCTGGTCGTTGACCATGGGCAGACGGATTTTCACCCGGTATTGACCTGTGCTGTCAGTAATGCCCGTAACGATACCGATTTGCAAACCATGTAAGGAAGAAGACTGACCCGTTGAAGATGCAGCGTGACCCGGATTTGTTTGTTCTGCAAAAAATTGTTCATTCATCCCAAGCGTTGCTTCGGTCGCCCAGTCACCTTCGCTGTATTCATGATGTATGGCTGAAACGAAGGCCTTTCCATTAAAATTTTTCCCAACTCCGCTTAAAGTGATAAAATCACCGGGCTTCACAGTAGCGACTCCCTGGTATTTTACTTTTGCTTTAATTTTAGAGAGATCCTGTCTTAACTTTTTTGCGTTTACTATGTCCTGGGTTTCTTTTTCACTAAGTGTGGCCGAGGTTCTCATTTCCAGGGGCTGATCAGTCACATTAGCCAGTTTCGATCTGGAGATTTCGCCTTCATCGGGCGCGTTGGAATCCTCACTGTCTACGGTGCGCACTTTTTGATTTTCGAAATCCCAGCTCATCGTTTTCACAGAAGTTGTCTGTGTACGCGCATCCATATCGGCATGAAACTCCAGGATGTCAGCGCCATAGGTTAATTCCAGCCTGGCATCTTCCTGCAGTCTGGGTTTTTTAACCGTTACTGTTCCGTTATCAATAACACAGATCATGCTGTTGACATCCAGCCGGCTGATCATGTAGTCCCAGTCGGACACATTGGACTGTACCAGTTGCTCATGCTTCGTTTCTGAATCATCAATATCGGTATCGGTGATTTTATTATCATTCAATAATTGGGAAACCACATCGCTGTCCAGCACATCATTGAAATGCCGGTTGCCTTTATTCACGGTCATTTTAATGGTCTCGTCTTTGCACTCAATCGTCAGTTCCGAACAATCATTATTTACTTTTTGTGTATTCGTAACGATGATCCCTTTAAAAATGGTGGTCGTTTCTTTATGATATCCGAATTGTATTTCTATTTTTTTACCCGGAGCAAATTCGCCGGAATCACTGATCTCGAATGTTTCTTTGGCTGGATCACCATCCAGAAAATTGACCGTCGCACTGGGTATTTTATTTATTTCAGTTTGTACCAGAACACTGGTCAAATGATGCTTCTTTGACGTTTCATTTCCCTCGATTAATATCGTGCAGGCCACCACATCGGGGTTTTGCACAGTTGGTACTATCCTGGTTGAGACTGACATGTTTTATTGGGCTGGAGGAAAAAATAATTTGGTTCCGGTTTTAACGTCTCTGAATCCATCGAGTCCGTTAAATGCTGCTATATCAATGTAAAATTTTAAATCATTGTAAATATTTTTAGTCATCAGGGGTAATTTGTCGGATGCGTTAACTATACGTTCATGCGTGATATCCGGACTCATCGGGTTTTCCAGGGCGACCCGGAGATTTTCTTCAATGGTTCCTTTGAATGAACATTTGGCCACGGCTCTTATGGGCGTACCATCTGGTTTGAATAGTTTGAATTCGATATCCATCGCGGTCAAAACGCCCTTGAATAATAAAGTACCCCAGTGAATTTTCAGATAGTATGGTCGGTGAATTTCACCCTGGTATTGAAGTATCTGGTGCCTGAACAAATCAAGCTGATCCGAAACAGGAAGTGGCGGGGTAAGGATGCTGGTGATCGTGCCGGTGCTGTCGAAAAGAAAATCAAAATTGAACTCCTGCGGCGGCATCTTATTAAATTTGAGCGACACGGCAGAACTGCCCTGTCCCTGGGTTTCGCAAAATTCAATTTTATACCTGTAGGTATAGGTTTCCGGATTGACCAATGCAAAAAAAGGTGGCGCCGAAATATTATTGTATTCGGGATCGCTATAGGAAAGAATGTATAATTTTTCCAGTTGCGCAAGATCTACTGCCATCAGCGTTCATTTTTTTGTCGAAGAAATTTGAATACTTTTTCCATGATTTCTTTGGTGATTTCTTTTTTCAGTCGGGTGATGTCCTCCGGTTTTATCACTCCGGCGGGTTCCTTGTCTTTCGTACCAACGATCGCTTTTATATGCAACTCTTTAATTTCGATAGGCATGGCCAGGGAATTTATACCGCAGTAGCGATGATATTAAAATAATGATAGGAGAGTGTAATGGACTCTACCATGATTGAATTATCCTGCGCATTTAATCCGGTAACAGACCATTTTTTGGGAATGGCATGCACCACATACCAGGTCATAATGGGTGCATGTTGTTCGTTCAGCAGGGTGATGTGCAGGTTGGCAGGTGAGAAGGAAAAATTCTCAAAAGCATCTCTGCACCATTGGATCACCGTTGAACCGATGAACATGCCTCTTTTCAGGGTAATGTCTGAATACCGGCTGCGCTTGGGCAATTCCCAGGTAAAACGATTTTGTCCACCTTCCGTGAAATTTTCCATTTCCAATTCCACATCCAAACCACTTACTTCCTGGAAGCGGGTGTCATCCGTTTGTGAACTCAGCTCAAAACTTACCGAAAAATGAAATCCAACAGGAGGATATTTAGACATGAGAGATTATTCATTTTGAATGGTTAACCCTTCGTGGGCAAGTTCAAGCGTTTCAATGGCCACGTCATTTCCGTCTGCTTTCAGATCGGTGGAAGTAATTTTTGTTGGCCAGGCATTTTTTATTTTCCATACTACCACCGGCGACAGCGTTTCATCCAGCAGGCTCAACGTGATGTCCCGCCTTTCGACGGTGTTCATATTGATGGTATTAAACCAATTGTAGAATTCGTTGTCTGATTTAAAAATGCCGCGCTTCAGGGTTATGTTACTAAACTTCCGCTGTCCGGGCATTTTGATTTTATGATATTCAGGGCTTGCACCGTCGCGGTATTCGATCACATCATTGGTAATATCCAGCCCGCTCGCTTCTGTAAACCCGATATGGGTGCCTCCCCATTGCACCTGGAAATGAAATTTGGGGAGTGGATAATTGGCCATAAAAATATTTAATTTTAATTTTTAAAAAATGGGTTCAGGTAAAGTCCGTTTATGAGGTTTGCTGGATTTGCGTAAATCGAAGAATGATAAATTCTGCAGGACGAACAGGTGCCATGCCGATTTCTATGATCAATTTGCCATTCAGCACGTCATCGAATGTCATGGTTAATCCCAGCCCGACTCTTACATAAAAAGCCTGTTCTGGTTTTGATCCTGCCAAAGCACCCTGTCGCCATAGGTTGGTGAGGTAATTTTCAATCATTGCCCGAATCCTTACCCAGGTATTGCTGTCGTTGGGTTCAAATACAAAACGGAAAGCAGCCAGCTTCACCGATTTTTCTACCATGATGTAAAACCGGCGGACGGATACATAGCGCCAGTTATTATCATTCCCCAATAAAGTTCTTCCGCCCCACACCAATGTGCCTTTACCGGTAAAGGCACGAATGGCATTGATGGATTTTCCACTCAAGGGATCTATATTCATATTGGCCTGCATTTCGTCGGAAATTTTACAAGCAGGACCCACGATTGCAATAACACCCACATTGGCCGGGGCTTTCCATATCCCCCGGGTAGCATCTACTGCGGCGTAAATGCCTGCCATGGCCGGAGATGGCGGCATCAATACAGGAAATTGATTATTTAAAACATTTTCGACCCGGTTATACAAAGCAATATTGCCGGTAGCAGTATTGTTGAGCGTATTCAGTTTATCCCCGTCAAAAGGACCGGCTGCCGGTGCACCCCCGTTTTTGGAAACTTTTTGAGTTATGCTTGTCTGCGTCTCATCGATGCTATAGGAATACGTTGAAATGAGATTCGGGAAATAGGCAGCTCCATAATTTAAACTTTCCGTCAGGGTTGGATTTATTTTGTCGCGAAATGCTTTTGTTGCTGCGGTGAGGTCAGCGTTTGTTTTTACCGTAGCACCTGTATTGTGGAGGTCCATGATGCAGAACCTGTCCTGCAGATTAATGTCGGCGCATAGATTCAGCGCGCTGTTTTGTAAGGTATAATAATCCGCTTCAACCATTTTTTGCCCTTCCGGGAAGATGATCAAAGTAATATCATCTTCCTTTTTAACTGCTTCCAAACCAGCTGCAAATTCTGTCTTCGCCGGATCGAGCGGATCACCCAGGGCTGCTTTATATTTCCCGATGGATACGATATAACACATTCCGCCACCATTGGCATAGAAGAAACGAATGGCCGCATGCATGGTATGATTGGACTGGGGTCCTGTAAACGAAGGCGTGATAGTCTCCGTCAGCACATTATCATTGGTATCAGTTGTCTGGGTAATCGCTATCGTGATGCCCGTTTCCAGTTGCGCCTTACCGAAATAAGTTTCGTAATCCAGCAGCGACGTGATTTGTGTGGGAATGTTAATCAGGTTATTGCCATCAGCATCCAAGGGTAAATTTTTCGCATTTGAATTCAAAGCGATTTGGGTGTAGCCAACAAAGGAAGGAATGGTATCAACCTGGGCAATGGCAGGTGGAAAAGCATCTATTTCCGTTACATACACGCCCGGCGTTTTAAGAGCACTTTCATTTATTAAAGACATGGTATTGAAATTTTATAATGAATAATGAGTTTTACGATTTGCTCATGAATTGTATGGTGAAAACAGGAGCCGGGTTAAATAACTTTTCGCCGGTGTCAAACAGGTTATAACTGCTGTTGATCGTTCCGGTGTTGTACAGGTCAATGACGCCAAAACAGGGATCCTCCACATTTACAAGGGTTGCATCCTGCAGATCGGCATTGCTGACAACCTGGTCAAACGGTGTTTTTTTTGCCCAGAAATCGGTGTTGCTTAAGGGTATACTGTCCGCCGCCAATACGATTTGTTTTGCTCCGAATAAACTTCCGGCATTTTGTACAACAGAGCCCTGGGTATAATCGTTGGCTGAGCTATAACTCTCTACTGGTGCACTGAGAAAAATATCCGGTCCGTTTACATTGTTCATTTTATTTGAAAACTGGTATTTTTTTTTGTTGCCGGCAGCGGCTGCAAAGGTTTTACTTAAAAAATCGTTATTGTTCTTTATCAAAAAACGGATTCTTATATCCCCGTCTATTTTGACAGAAGGCAGTTTGGGTTCAGGAGCCGGAGGATTAAATAGTGTACACTGTAGAAAGCAGGTCAGGGTATTATTGAAAAAACGATAGTTCATCTTATAGTTTTTGAAAAGATTTCCCGTTTCTTCATCAGTCGTTATTGAAACGGCCTGTGAGAAAAAATTATCCATTGGCATTTCATAACCCCCGTGAATGAACTTCACGGTAAACAATGGCCTGTATATGGAATTCACAACTTCTATCATAGCCGTTCCAGTTTAAAATATTCGGTTTCGATTTCTGTTATCAGCGGCCCCGGAATATCCGAAAGACTGTCAATGGTTACCATCCGCATCCGGTAGACCACGGAAGGGAAATACCTTCCACCCAGTACAGACCATATTTCATGCAATTGCTGGAGGTTGAGACTAACCATATCCAGGATCAGTTTTTCGATGTTCGCATCCAGTGTTGGCGTGTTTTCGTGATCATATACATATTTTTTTTGAAATACGCCGATCACACTTTGCAAATCCTGCAGAGCCAGTCCGTAAGCGCCCGCCCGCCTGACAGAAGTGAACAATAAAGTAAGGTATAAATGCACGGCAGGATTTTTTAGAATGATACCCCCGTCTTTGCGAATAAAATTATTTGGGTCCTTGGAAATTCTATTCTCTTCGATGTTAATGAGGGAAATAATAATATCTGCGTTCGTCCCATTATTATTGGGATCATTGATGATTTCACTGATGTTGCCGAGATCGGCTTTCACCAGATTCGCGATGAGTTCCTGCCGGATAATATCCACAGCCTGAAATATCATAAGAAGATTTTATTACACCACTGAAAAGACAAATGTTTACAGCTTCATCATGAAACTGCATATGCAATAACAAGACGACTGAGACAAACCAAGTTTGTCCCTGCTAAACAACGAAGATTATTGACGTAGTATCAACCTGGCGTCAATTTCAAAAAATTAAACTGACGAGGGATAAAAAAAACAATCTTTCAGAAGCCTTTTTCAAAATGAATTCACAGGTTCGCAGAAACACTAACAGAGGGGACTAGCAATTGGTAAAGAAGTTTGGCGAGTTAATAAGTTAAGGTAAAACAAAAATTTGAATTCCCCAAAACGAAAATATAAATTTAAAAAAAAATTATTATTGCCCTCGTTGATGATTAATGAAACATATTTAATAATGAGCGACTTTATTTTATGATTGCAAAAAAAATTTATTCTCCCTTATTTTTTTAGTAATAGTTTTCAATTCAATGATGAGTTTTTGCTGAACCCTTATTTAAAATGGTTTACCAACTAAGTGGTTACACTTAGCCTGACTGCATGTGCGTTCTGTTTTTACAGGGCTTACATTTGTTCAAGTACACTTCAGGAAATGCAATTCCACCCTAGACGTCAAAACTGAATTCTGGCAGCCATTTGAAAATTTTCCTCTCGTCCTCCGGATTAGTAATACGAGAGGTTTTGCTTCTTCCGAAAATCGTAATTACGTTTTCGCGGGAGGATTCAAGAAACAGGAAATAAAATTCGAACCGAAAACAAAGTTGTTAATCGACAAATACCACAATAAAAATATTTTATGATTAAATTAACTTTAATTGCAAGTTGTTTTACTGTTTCGTGCTTGTTAAATATGCCGACTCAGTTGAATGCGCAGCCTCCGCTTGATTCTATTTTTGTCTGCTGGAATAACTTTACTTTCGAATCTTTGAAAAAGCAAACTCAATCAACAGTTGACAGTTTGCAGAAATCTAGGTACGAAAACAGGTTACTGAGCGTAAAAGAATATTGGAGAATTAAAAATATTGACGACTTCAATAATACATCCATAAGGTACAAGCTTTTAAAAACTGTATTTCTAAAAACTAATAGGCAGAAAGATTTTTATATCATAGAAGCTAATGAGACTGATTCAAAAATATTATTGAGGAGCATTGTATCAGCCGATAGTAAAATTAAAAAAGTACTAGATGGCTATCGAAAAGGAAATGTGATAAAGTGACTCAAGTAACGAAACTTAATCCCAACACCCCTGCAAGCAGCAAACAACAAAACCATGAGCAGGCTATTTACAGTTATTTGATGCTTGACGAATTTGAGGCAATGATAAATAATTATGTTTGCTCATGGGCACATCCTCCAACTCAAGGACATTAAACTATAGTATAAAAATAGCTAGTGTTTATTTGATTGTTATTTGGTCAATAAATGGAGGTGATTATTTATTAGGAATTTTTGACACACTTATACCAAATAAGGATTCGTTTTCATTGATTGGGAGTGTGGCGGGTATTTGTTTTTCTGGATTAATGGTATGGTCAAATATCTATTTGACCTTTTACAGTAAAAAAGATTTGGTTATTAAATTTTTGATTTTAAATAAATGGGTAAATTTTATTCAAATTTTAAATCTGTCTGTTTTGGGCTTTTTTATCATATAATTGTTTGAGTACACATTTTAGGTTTCAATATTTTTGACGAGATGCAAAGAATCTCTTATACATATGGCTATTTTTAATTTAACAGTTTCGACGGGATTTATTAATTCCAATCGCATATTCGTGGGAGTTAGTGTGGTTCCTTTATTTCTTTTTTACATTCTTAGTAAAAATATCTCAACAATTAAAGAAGGTTCACTGGGTATATTAAAAAATAAATAGATTCTTATAGTAGGTTGATTTGGCTGATATTTTAGTGTATTCGCTTCTTATATTCTGGAAAATTTTTCCAAAGAAAGTTTAGTAGTTTTCAACTTGAAATCAATTGCAGTTCGTAGTCTAATTCGATTCTTCGCGTCACATTCTTTAAATCGGACAATAGATTAACTTTTAGCATTTTGCAACCCAAAGGTTCGGGTTCGATTCCCGGTTTCGAATCGAACAATCCGCGCTGGTAAAGGCTTTGACGTTTTCTAAAGGCAAAAGCGTAAAAAAAACGTTGCAAAATCGCTGGTTTTTTTATCATATTACAGAAATAAAAAATCCGCTGACCGTTAAAGATCAGCGGATTATATTTTGCAGATTTACTAAAAAACTGCTTTTGTACCACGTACGGGAATCGAATTAGTATTCATAATCAATATCTTATAGAGTAGTGTAAAAAATTATTGCGACTTAATGCGATTCTAATATAATTTCAAATACCACCTCAATTTAGTGATTTTGCCTGTCAAAATTGGTGGATTCAATAATGGACAAGAGTTGATCTAAAAATGGGTTTATTTAGAACCGTTGCCCTCTATGACCGTATGCTCAAATTTATGGAATAGAACAGAGGGAACGTTTAGTTGAATATGCAAATGAGGCAAAAAATATGCTGGGCCTCTCAAAAGTTTCTTTTCATTACGGAAAATTTACGCAGCTTAACCTTAAACTGTATGATCATTTTTATTTATACAATCCTTTTTTGAAAACATCGACAGGACAGTGCGAATAGATAATAGCATTTTGTATTCTGAATCACTGTACAATTATTATAATCAATATCTCTATAAACAATTGGAGGTAATGCCAGCGGATACGAGGATAACCACATATTGCAGTTGGGATGATGAAATACCCCGGGGTCTCATTTAGTTGATACGAATTTTAAAAACCTGGTAAAATTTTGGAAAAAGTAATAAGGAAGTAACTCAACGGAACCTGGACCCTTCAGGCGAGGATCGGGGAAAGTCTTATATTCATTCATAAATTAAACCTCGTTTTATGAAAAGATCAATGAATGCGTTTTTGATATTATTTACCCTTATGGGAATGTTGAATTCAGATTTTATTATGGCCCAGCAATCAACAGGTACACCCGGCACTCCAGGCGCTACCATAACCATTGATGGTAAATACCTGCCCGCGCCAGCCCAGCCTTTTGGCGGTATCATAAACATGACGGCTCCGGAATCCAAACCGTTCTGGCCATCAACGATTGTTCCTCCCAAAGGAGCACCCAATATTCTGCTCATTATGACAGATGATCAGGGATACGGTGTCTCAGGAACTTTCGGTGGCCTTGTGCCAACACCGGCCATGGACATGCTTGCAAAATCGGGACTGCGTTATACGCAATTTCATTCCACAGCACTTTGTTCGCCGACACGTGCAGCATTAATTACGGGACGTAATCACCATTCAGTTGGTTTTGGTGTGATTAGTGAAATGTCAACCGGTTATCCGGGCTACAATTCGTTGATGGGACCGGAGAGTGCGACCATTGGAGAAATTTTAAAGGACAATGGATACGCTACGTCCTGGTTTGGAAAGAATCATAATACTCCTTCCTATCAATTGAGCGATGCAGGACCGTTTAATCAATGGCCGGTCGGAATGGGTTTTGAATATTTCTATGGTTTTATGGGAGGTGAAACGGATCAGTGGACCCCTTATTTATTTCAGAATACGTCCCAGATTTTTCCCTGGATCGGTAAGCCGGATTATAATCTCGGAGGTGATCTGGCGGACAATGCCATTGAGCATATGCAGAAACTCAAGGCTGCAGCACCAGACAAACCATTCTTCCTTTATTTTGTTCCGGGAGGGACACATTCTCCCCATCAGCCACCAAAAGAATGGATAGAAAAATTTAAAGGCAAATTTGACATGGGCTGGAATGCCATGCGCGAACAGATCTTTGCCAATCAAAAAAAATTAGGAGTAATTCCGGAGGGAACACAATTGACACCATGGCCAAAAGACGTTTTACCCATGTGGGAATCATTGACCGCAGATGAAAAAAAATTATACGCACATGAAGCGGAAGTGTATGCCGCCTATGCCGCATACACTGACTATGAAATAGGAAGAGTGATCCAGTCGGTTAGGGATATGGGGGAAATTAACAATACCCTCATCATTTATATCAGTGGCGACAACGGGACGAGTGCTGAAGGAACCTTACAAGGTACTTTTAACCAGATGACAGCATATAATGGAATCCTGGATTTACCGATACAGGATCAATTAAAACTTATGGATGCCTGGGGATCGGATCAGACCTACCCGCATATGTCGGTAGCCTGGTCGTGGGCATTTGATTGTCCTTTTAAATGGACAAAACAGGTTGCGTCTCATTTTGGAGGAACCAGGCAGGGTATGGTTATTTCCTGGCCGGGTCATATAAAAGATACCGGGGCGATCAGAACGCAGTTTCATCATATGATTGATATCGTTCCAACCATTCTGGAGGCTACGGGAATTCCCGCACCGGTTATGGTAAATGGAATCGCACAAAAGCCGATTGAAGGTATAAGTATGGTATATACCTTAAATGCAGCAAATGCAAAAGTCCCATCATTAAGAAAAACGCAATATTTTGAAATGTTTGGTAATCGCGCCATCTACCATGATGGTTGGGTTGCCTGTACAACACCACCGGCAGCTCCCTGGTTAATGGGAACCACTAAACTTCCAGAAGTTATGAATGGGTACAAATGGGAGCTGTATAATATTGCCAATGATTTTTCAGAGAACAATGATTTGGCTGCGAAAATGCCTGACAAACTGCTTGAAATGCAGCAAATATTTATAGAAGAAGCAACAAAATATAATGTATTTCCGATGGATAACTCAATAATTACCCGTTTAATTACGCCCCGACCCAGTGCGGTTGCGGGACGAACACGATTTACCTATTCCGGGGAAATGGCCGGACTTCCAGCCAGCGGAGCTCCGAGCATTTTGAATAAGTCTTATACCATCACAGCTGATGTTACCGTGCCAGAAGGGGGTGGTGATGGAATGATCAATACAGAAGGAGGACGTTTTGGAGGATATGGGCTTTATTTGATAAAAGGAATCCCGGTTTTCACTTACAATGCTTTAGACCTGGCCAGGTTTCGTTTGGCAGGAAAGGAGCCACTCTCTACCGGAAATCATACCATCGTGTTTGATTTTACTTATGACGGACCTGGTGTTGCAAAAGGTGGAACCGGTGTGCTTAAGGTAGATGGTAAAGAAGTATCAACGCTCAAGTTTCCCAAAACAATTCCATTTTTGATGACCATCGACGAAACCTTTGATGTGGGAATTGATCTTCGAACCGGTGTGAACGATCAGGACTACAAAGTGCCATTTAAATTCAATGGTAAGGTCAACAAGCTAACGATCAATTTAGGTGAAGATAAATTAACAGAATCTGAACATCAGGAAATGGAACGGCATTTAGCCATGGTTAATAATTAAATAGCTAAATATTTTACTGGTAACGTACTATCAGGTTTGGTTGTTAAAGGGGATTGTCCAAATTTCGGTTTGACGATCCCTTTATTTTTTATTTTGATGATCAAGCATGGTAAATCTTGCCAGACTTTATTTATTAAGAATCATATAGATGTCCCGCCGAAGTGTAACCCCTAGTAATCATAACATCAAGGTCTTCGAATTTCTCATCAAAATTTTCAAAATGTTTGTTTTACCGGCAATTGAGAAGACAATTGTACAATTTTCTAAAAATAATTTGGTGGTATTCAAATATACTTTGATTTGCAAATGGTAGTTCAATTTGATTGATCTCGTTATATTATTTAATGCTAACAATTAATTAGCTTTTGGCATTTTGTGAATTTGATGTTCGGGTTCGATTCCCGGTTTCGAATTAAACAATCCGCGTAAAGACTTGAGTCAATTTTAATCCGAAAGCATATAACAAACGCCGCCAAATCGTCTATTTTTTGATCATATTACAGAAATAAAAAATCCGTCCCGATTAACGAGACGGATCATATTTAAGGGCATTAAGCTTTAAGCCTTAAGCTTTAGGCTTTAAAGTACCGCGTACGGGAATCGAACCCGTGATTCATCCGTGAAAGGGATGCGTCTTAACCCCTTGACCAACGCGGCGTTAACACTGAAACCCCAGCAGTTTTTACCGTTTAGGGTCTGCAAAGATATAGGCTCCCACGATAACTTCCCAAATGTTTTTGATTCGTAACTTTGCATCCTAAAAAACAAATAATCAAAGCTATGAGCACAGTAAAAGTTGCGATCAATGGTTTCGGCAGGATCGGACGGTTGGTTTATCGCCAGATCTATAATATGGAAGGAATAGATATCGTTGCGATCAATGATTTAACCAGTCCGGCAGTTCTGGCGCACCTGCTGAAATACGACAGTGCACAGGGCCGCTTTAACGAAGACGTAAAACATACAGAAAATTCCATCTCCGTAAACGGAGAGGAAATAAAAATATATGCACAGAAAAATCCCGCTGAAATTCCATGGAAAAACCATGATGTGGATGTGGTACTCGAATGCACCGGTTTTTTTGCAGACAAGGAAAAGGCAGAACTGCATCTGAAAGGCGGCGCCAAACGCGTGGTGATTTCAGCTCCTGCTACCGGCGACCTGAAAACCGTTGTATTCAATGTAAACCATCATATACTCGATGGAAAGGAAACCGTGATCAGCTGTGCTTCCTGCACTACGAACTGCCTGGCCCCGATGGCAGATACCCTCGACAAAAAATTCGGCATTGAAATGGGTTTCATGACCACCATTCATGCCTATACCAATGACCAGAATACCCAGGATGCACCGCATCCGAAAGGCGATCTGCGCCGCGCACGGGCTGCTGCACAGAATATCGTTCCCAACAGTACCGGTGCTGCAAAAGCCATTGGCCTGGTGCTTCCCAAACTGAAAGGCAAACTCGACGGCAATGCACAACGTGTTCCGGTGATCACCGGTTCTCTAACAGAACTGACTTCCATCTTAAATAAAAAAGTAACCGTAGAAGAAATCAATGCCGCAATGAAAGCAGCGAGCAATGAAAGTTTCGGTTATACGGAAGATGAAATCGTGAGCAGCGATATCGTGGGCAGTCATTTTGGTTCTCTGTTTGACGCCACGCAGACCAAGGTAATGACCATCGGCGACAAGCAACTGGTTAAAACCGTGAGCTGGTACGACAATGAAATGAGTTATGTGAGTCAGCTGGTGCGTACGGTTAAGTACTTTGCCGGCCTGATCAGCAAATAAAATTGTTTAACAGAAAGTCCCGCATCGCGGGACTTTTTTTCTCCCTTTAAAAAAAATCTCCGCATGCCAGACTTTTCCCAGTTCAGTTTCAAAGGAAAAAAAGCCCTGATCCGGGTGGATTTCAATGTTCCCCTCAATGATAAACTGGAAATCACCGACGATAACCGGATGCGCGCCGCCGTGCCGACGATTCAGAAAATTCTAAAAGATGGCGGGAGCGTAATCCTGATGTCGCACCTGGGTCGTCCGAAAGACGGACCGACAGATAAATATTCACTGAAACACCTGGTGAAACACTTGTCGGAACTGCTGGGAGGCGTAACCGTTCTGTTTGCCAATGATTGCATTGGAGAGCAGGCAAAGACTGACCGCAGATATGCTAAAGCCGGGAGAAGTATTGCTGCTGGAAAATCTCCGTTTCTATAAAGAAGAAGAAAAAGGAGACGAAGGTTTTGCAAAAAAACTGGCCTCGCTCGGCGATGTATATGTAAACGATGCTTTTGGTACCGCGCACCGGGCCCATGCTTCCACCGCAGTGATTGCCAAATTCTTTGACCAGGATAAAAAAATGTTCGGGCTACTGATGGAAGCGGAAGTAAAAAGTGCGGAAAAAGTTCTGCATGAGTCCGGGAAACCCTTTGTAGCCATCATTGGCGGGGCCAAGGTGTCAGATAAAATGCTGATCCTCGAAAACCTGCTGGATAAGGCAACAGATATCATTATCGGCGGAGGTATGGCCTATACCTTCATGAAAGCAGAAGGGGGCAATATCGGGAATTCCCTTTGCGAAAACGACCGGATTTCCACTGCAGTTGAGTTTATAAAGAAAGCCAGTGAAAAGGGTGTTTGCATTCATCTGCCGTCTGATTCCATGATTGCAGATAAATTCGATGCGAATGCACAAACTTCCACCGCCCCCAGCAATAATATTCCGGACGGATGGATGGGACTGGATATCGGCGTGAATGCCTGTGAACAGTTTTCCAACGTGATCAAACATTCCAATACCATTTTATGGAACGGTCCCATGGGGGTCTTCGAAATGGAAAATTTCCGGCATGGCACGAAAACGATTGCGCTTGCCGTAGCAGCGGCAACGAAAAAAGGCGCTTTTTCGCTGGTTGGTGGCGGGGATTCTGTTGCCGCCGTGAATATGTTCGGACTGGCAGACAGTGTAAGTTATGTGTCAACCGGCGGCGGTGCGATGCTCGAATATTTTGAGGGAAAAGAACTTCCGGGTATTGCAGCTATTAATACACCAAGTTAAACAGCGTTTAACCTTCAGTTGAAGCTTGTTTTATTTACCGGTAACTCTGACTGGTTCGGCAGAATTTTCACCGAATTTCCCTGTTGCATAACCCGTGCTTCGAACTTCTTAATGTGAAAATTGTTACATTTAACATCCAACAAAAAAAACACATCGTATGAGTACGCGTAATCTATCGCTCATAGTTATAGTAGCTGTTATCCTGCTTTTTGGCGGTTGCGCCTGCAGTGGTTATAACGGTCTCGTGGCCAAGGACGAAAATGTCAAGAACAAATGGGCCAACGTGCAGAGTGATTATCAGCGCAGAAGCGACCTGATCCCCAACCTGGTGAATACCGTTAAAGGAGCTGCCAATTTCGAACAGACAACCCTGACCAATGTAATCGAAGCCCGGGCGAAAGCGACCCAGGTACAGATAAATGCCAATGACCTGACACCGGAAAATCTCGCGAAATTCCAGCAGGCACAGGCCGGACTGAGTGGTGCGCTGGGTAAATTACTTGCTGTGGCGGAGGCCTATCCGGATCTGAAAGCAACACAGAATTTCAGGGACCTGCAGGCACAGCTGGAAGGAACGGAAAACCGGATCAAGGTTTCGCGAAATGATTTTAATGGTGCTGTGCAGGAATATAACCAGAGCGTCAGGAGTTTCCCGAATAATATTTTCGGAGGCATGTTTGGTTTCCATGCCAAAGCACCTTTCCAGTCTGATCCAGGCGCTGACAAAGCACCGGAGGTGAAATTCTGACCATCGACATAATACCAGTCTATTGAAAATTTCACTTTTTTCAAGAAAGGATTTTTTTTCTGAAGAAGAAAAGAAGCTGATCGTTGCGGCCATTGGCGAAGCGGAAAAGCAAACCAGCGGGGAGATCCGTCTGTATGTGGAAAGCCGCTGTCGTTTTGTGGATCCTATTGACCGGGCTGCCGAAGTGTTTGCGATTCTGAAAATGGACCGGACAGCTGCACACAATGCCGTGCTGATTTATCTGGCCGTTAAAGACAGGCAACTGGCTGTTTTTGGCGATCAGGGTATCCACGAAAAAGTGGGCGAGGAATTCTGGCAGGAAGAAGTGAAACATATGCTCTCCCGTTTTCAGCAGGATCATTATGCAGAAGCGGTGGCTAAAAGTAGTAACGGATATCGGAGAGGCATTGAAACAACATTTTCCTTACGACCGGCAGACAGATATCAATGAACTGCCGGACGATATTGTTTTCGGCAGGTAAAGGCCCCCATTCATGAAGAAATTAATTCTGTCTTTACTGATTTTCGCCTGTATCGTGGCAAAGGCACAAAAGGTTCCCGACCCTCCTAATCCACCGAGGCTGGTAAATGATTTTGCGCATGTCATGACCCGTGACCAGGTGCGAGGAACTGGAGAATAAACTGGTGGCTTACGACGACAGCACATCGATCCAGATTGCGGTAGTGACAGTGCCAACCACCGGAGATTATGATATTGCAGATTATGCATTGAAAATCCTGCGGGAACTGGAAAGTAGGAAATAAAAAAACGAACAACGGGCTGGTGATCCTCGCTGCCATTCAGGATCATAAAGTATATATCGCCACCGGTTACGGGATGGAGGGCGTATTGCCTGATATTACTTCGAAACAGATCATCGAAGATGAAATCGTTCCCAATTTCAAACAGGAAAATTATTACCGTGGATTTGACCTGGCCGCAAATGCCATCATCCAGGCATCGCACGGAGAATATGTAGCGCCTTCCGGATATGATCAGCGGAAGCAGCATGGAAAGGGTGGTGGAAATATTATCGGGGTTATCCTGTTCATGATCATCATTGTTGTGCTGATCAGCCGCGGCGGTGGTGGCCGGGGTGGTGGCGGAGGTATGTTCAATCGATCCGGCGTATTGCCCTTCCTGATCGGAAATATGCTGGGCGGCATGGGGCGTGGTGGCGGTGGCTGGTCTGGCGGAGGTGGTGGCGGAGGCTGGTCTGGCGGCGGCGGTGGCGGATTTGGTGGATTCGGTGGTGGCAGTGGCGGTGGCGGTGGCGCCGGTGGCAGTTGGTAACTATTCTGCTTTTCCTGAAGAGAAAAAATTACTTATATATCAGAACTACCCTCCCAGTATACTGAGAGGGTTTTTTGATGATATCATTTTTGCTAATCAGTTTCCCCGAAAAAAAGTCCTTTTAGTGTATAGTATGATAAAAATTTATCATACTTATACTAAATTTTTTTGGACTTATTAAAATATGTACATAAGTTTGATAACAATTTAAATTTCATGATTAGGTATGGACATGGCCGAAAAAAGTTCTTTTGATAGTCTTTTAAAACATCATATAATAAAAAACATATATTTCGATACTTCCATTAGCTGTGCAGATCTCAGCGAGCGGGTCGGAAAGAGTATTCCGGTAGTTACCAAGGCCATTTCTGAATTGATTGAATCTGGCCTGGTGGTGGAAAACGGATATGCGGCTTCAACCGGCGGGCGCCGTCCCCTGGTATATTCATTAAAAGCCAACGAAATGTTTATCATTTCGGTGGCGATGGATCAGTTGTATACACGAATTGCTGTAATGGATGCTTCTAATACTGAAGTGATTCCGGCTTCCACTGTAGAGCTTCATTTAATGGACAATAAGCATTCCGTAGAGGAGCTCATTGACCTGATCAACACAAAAATCAGCGAAGCGGGTATTGACCGGAATAAAATTATCGGTGTAGGGATTGGAATGCCGGGATTCGTGAATTCAAAGCTGGGAATTAATTACTCTTATTTAAAGGCTCCAGGAATCATGAGCCTCCGGAACTATTTGGAAAAAGAACTGCAGCTGGCAGTACATATCGATAACGATTCCAGTATCATTGCGCTGGCTGAGTCGAAATTCGGACTGGCAAAGGGAAGAAAGGACGTAATGGTGATTAATATGGGATGGGGAATTGGTCTGGGAATGATCATGAATGGTGAATTATTCAGGGGCCATAATGGTTACGCGGGCGAATTCAGTCATATCCCGTTTCAGATAATGATGAAACCTTTGCGATTGCGGGAAACGAGGCTGTCTGGAAACCGAAGCAACCTTGGAGTAGTTGCAAATAAGGCGATTCAAATGATCCATGCAGGCAAGATCACGAATCTGCCACTGAAAGAACAGCGCGGAGGAAATGTATGAAGTGGTATTGGTAGCTGCCAATCAAGGGGACCAGATGGCGATCGAACTTTTTTCTGAAATGGGATATAAAATCGGGAAAGGAATTTCGATACTGATTCATATTATTAACCCTGAATTGATTGTACTAAGCGGAAGGGGTGCGGCGGCCGGAAAAATATTGATGGCACCCATACAGCAGGCGCTAAACAAATACTGTATACCCAGGCTGGCTGAGTATACCGAAGTAAAGGTTTCGAAATTAGGACAAGAGCGTATTCTATAGGAGTTGCTGCACTGGTGATGGAAAATTTTGGTACTCCTGTTTTCATACAGAAAAGCAACCCGTGTAATCATCGCAGCCATATAAAAACATTGCTATAACGCAGCAGAAAAAAATTTAATCTGCCGCGATCAGGATCTCTTTGCCTTTCCTGAAAAACTCGGTCTGTTTGCTGCCCTTTTTGGGCAGGATGAGCGTTTACAGACAGTCTGACGATTAGCCGGTAATGTTCAAACGATCTGAAAAATCGGGTCATCAAAAAAAATGATGATCCGTCATAACGGGTAAACTATGTGAAAGATGTAACCAAAATTTAATTTTTAAACACTGCAAACAATGAGAAAACAAAAAACCGCTATCTGTTGCTGGGATTTGCTTTCGGGGTTCAGTTGCTTTCGCAACGATGGGTATTCGCATAACAATCATGCGCAGGCAAGCCCGGACCACAAAGCATCTCCGGTACATCAGCCACTTCGGGAAAGTCAGAAATGCATTTTCGACCGATCGGGTACAGGAAACTATTACCGGTAAGTTGTAGACCCGGATGGCAAACCCGTTGCCGGTGCCAGCGTGACGGTAAAAGGAAGCCAAAAAGGTGTCGTAATCACTAATCGGATGGTGAATTTACCATCTACCGCAGTCAAAGGTGATGTATCTCGTTATCTACTTCAGTATGGGATTTGATCGGTACAGGAAGTGACGGTGGCTGATGAAAGCATTTCCATATCCCTGGCTGCAGCATCCAGTCAGCTCAATGAAGTAGTCGTAACCGCGCTGGGTATTCACGAACTGCAAAGTCACTGACCTATTCTGCGCAAAAAGTGACCAACTCAGAAATAACAACCGTAAAGGATCTGAATTTTATCAACAGCCTGAGTGGCAAAGTTGCCGGTGTAACAATTACCAAAAGCGCTTCAGGGGTGGGTGGTTCTTCGCGGGTTATCCTGAGAGGAAATAAATCAACCCGGGAAAATAATCCGCTCTATGTAATCGACGGTATTCCGTTGCAGAATTATAGTCCGCAACAACCGAGTGATGTCTGGGGTCAGTCATCCGGCTCCGGTGTTGCCGGTAGCGACGGAGGAGATGGTATTTCCAATCTGAATCCTGACGATATCGAAAGTATAACGGTATTAAAAGGTGCATCAGGCGCTGCACTATATGGAAGTGCTGCCGCAAATGGTGTGATGGTGATTACGACAAAAGCCGGTCGTGCCGGAAGAACGCGTATAGCGATTTCTTCCGGATATAACTGCTGAAACGCCTGCCTATTATCCGCAAACCCAGTATAAATACGGACAGGGTGAATCGGACACTTCAACCAATATCCAGCCGACTGACCCGAACAGCTGGGGACCTGTGGTGAACGCAGGCGATATTGTTAAGCCTTTTTATCAGACGGGGGTGACTGCAATTAATACCATCAGTCTAACCGGCGGTTCAGACAAATCAACAACTTATTTTTCCTATGGAAATATTTCGAACAAAGGGATTGTTCCCGGAGCGACATTGTCCCGGAACAATCTTACGTTCAGGCAAACCGGAAAATTCCTGAACGATAAATTAATTGCAGACGGATCTGTGAATCTCATTGATCAGATTGCACACAACAGGCCGGTGAGTGGTTTGTACAGTAATCCCCTGACCGGTTTATACACTTTCCCCAGGGGCCTGGATTTTCAAAACTATCAGGATAACTATACCCAGTACTACGCTCCAAGAAACCTGGATCTGCAGAACTGGTACAATATGAACCCGGATGGTTCCGGCGGGTTGGATTTTCAACAAAATCCTTTCTGGGTAATCAACCGGATGCAAACCGTTTCGCATCGTCAGCGCGCCATCGTTGCCATGACACTTAAATATCAGTTTAATAACTGGCTGACTTTACAGGCCCGTGGAAATTATGACAAGACCTGGGATGTATTCAAGCAGTCCATGTACGCCGGTACGCAAAGTGTACAGGCAGCTTCCAATGGACGCTATGCTAATATCAGTGCACAGAATACACAGATATATGGCGACCTGATACTGAGCGCAAACAAAAAACTGAATCAGGATCTGAATCTTGTGGTGAATCTGGGAACCAGCATCAACGATAATGTATTCAGCAGTCTGGGATTTGACGAAGATCCAACTTCCGGTCCTGGCCTCGTTTATGCCAATAAGTTTTCAATCAGCGAAATTTCTCCCGTGTCAGAAGTAGTTGCTGAAAGTTATAATCACAAACAACTACAGGCGCTTTTTGCCAGTGTCCAGCTGGGATATAAGAATTTTCTTTACGTGGATCTGACGGGCAGAAATGACTGGTCTTCTACTTTTGCTTTTACGCCAACAAATAACAAGCGGATATTTTTATTATTCTGCAGGTGCCAATTTGATCCTATCTGATGCATTAAGATTACCGGAGTCCATCAGTTTTGCAAAGGTCCGGGTTTCTTACGCCAAAGTGGGTAATGATGTGGCTGTTTATTCTACAAACCCGCCCAATTTTACCAAACAGGGTGGTGTAATGCCAATCTTGCAAAACTCAATACCATTGTTCCTTATCCCGGTACTTATCTGAAACCGGAAGATAACCGTTCATTGGAAATCGGAACAGAATGGAGATTTATGCATGATATGATTGGATTTGATTTCACATACTATAAGAACAATAACTATCAGCAGTATATGCTGGTTAATGCTCCTAACGGTATCCGGTTTTACACAGTATTACCTGAATCTGGGAAACATTCAGAACACCGGGAGTGGAAATTACTGCCTATGTTGTCTCCGGTTCAGACGCAGAAGTTAAAATGGACGAGCACATTCAATTTTGCGGTAAACAAAAACCTAGGTTGTAAGCCTTTCCCAGATCAGGCATTGCCGGAGCGAATTCAGGCAATGCGTTTATCATTACCGGGATCGGTGTAAATATGTACCAGTCCGAAATTGTTCAGGGCGGATCCTGGGGTGATATCTACGGATATAAATTTGCCAGAGCTGCAGATGGCACAATAATGGTGAACGATGCCGGAGCACCTTCCAAGTTGCAAACTGCATCCGGTCAGGATTCCATCGCTTTACGTCGGTAATCCAAATCCGAAATTTCACGCTGGGCTGGAATAACAACGTAACATTCGGTAACTTGACATTCGACTTCCTGATTGATGGTCGTTTCGGTGGTAAGGTAATGAGTGTTACACAGGCGGTACTCGACATCTTCGGCGACAGTAAAGCAAGCGGAGACGCAAGAGATGCAGGTGGTGTGAATATCCCGGCTACCAACAGCACAACCAATAAACCATATGATGGTTTATTGCCCGCAAAAGCCTATTATCAGGGTGTTGGTGGACAGGGCAGGTATCAGTGAAAACTATATGTTTAGTGCAACAGCTGTTCGCCTTCGTGAACTTTCTATCGCCTACAATATACCCGTACATGTAAAGGGAATCATCCAGTCTGACGTGTATCTTTGATTGGAAGAAATTTATTTTTCTTCTATAAGGATGCTCCATTTGATCCGGAAGTTTCCATGGCAACCAACAACGGTCTGCAGGGTATTGAGACATTCGGTATTCCTTCCACGAGAAGTATGGGAGCCAGCTGTAAAAATTCAATTTTAACACTGTACTAAAATACATTTTATGAAATATATACTCTTTTAAAAAAAGTAAAAAACTGTTGGGATGGATGGCCATTACCGGTTCGATGTTACTGGGCAGTTGTACCAAAAACTTTCAGAAATACAATACTGATCCGATAGGCCTTTCTGATGCGGATCTGTACGTTGACTTTAATATACTGGGTACTCCGCTGCATGCAGGTACAGCAGAATATTTATGTAATCAGTCCCGCCTGGAATACCCAGTTGCAGCAAAACCTGAATGCAGATTTTTACTCCGATTATATGGCGTACACCCACACCATTTGTGGGTAATGCGAACAATTCCACCTATACGCTGGTAATCCGGATGGAACGGACTTATACCTGGGATGATGCATACGGAAGTGTAATGGCACAGGTTAAAAGTGTGTTTCGACAACGGACAGGCTTATCCGGATTTTATTGCCTGGGCAAGAATCCTTCGGGTGGAAGCGATGCACCGGGTCAGTGATATTTACGGACCGATCATTTATACACAGTACGGAAAGGTAAATGCAGATGGTAGCGTTACTTATGATTCACAAAAAGATGCATACTATGCTTTTTTTGCTGATCTGGATTCTGCGATCACGGTTCTGACACCGCTGGCGCATCGAATGCGCGACACCTACTTTTACGGCAAGTTTGATTATTCCTACGGCGGAAGTTATAGCAAAGTGGGTAAAATTCGCCAATACCCTTCGCCTTCGTCTGGCTTTGCGTATTGTAAATATTGATCCGACAAAAGCACAGACAGAAGGAGAAGCTGCACTGGCCAATCCGATCGGGATTGTTGACTGACAATACGAGACAACTATAATGTTGCTACCGGAACACTCAGTCACATCCGTTAAATACCATCAACAACTCCTGGGGTGATATCCGGTTTGGAGCTACACTCGGTTCTTTTTTGAACGGTTATGGTGATGCAAGAGCGCACTAAATATGCTATTCCGGCAACAGATCCTGCAGTAGCTGGTACAAATTATCGGAGTACGTACAGGTATTAACATCGATGTGAAAGGCCGGTATGAAGGCTATTCCCAACTGGTTACTTTCCCGAATTCCATTCAGTTGATGACATCCGCAGAAGCCTGGTTTCTAAAAGCAGAAGCGGCCTTACGCGGCTGGACAGGCGCGGGGATGCGGGAACCAACTATAACTACGGAATCAAGACATCTCATTTGCGCAATATGGATTGGATGGTACAGCTTACATGCAATGATGCAATCAGTGTTCCGCCTCCTTATATCGATCCGAAATCAGACAGTTGCCGGAGCAGAATAATGTTCCTGTCGGCACTCCGGAATTGAGTACGATTACCATTAAATGGGATGATGCCGCGTCTTTTGACACCAAGCTGGAACGGATCATTACCCAAAAATATATTGCCATGTATCCGGATGGACAGGAAGCCTGGAGCTGAATTCCGCAGAACGGGTTATCCCAAACTCTGGCCGAATGTGGTTAACCTGAGTAGCGGACTGATTCCAATACAGCGAAAGATGATTCGCAGACTTCCATTTGCACAGAGCGAAGTAAATACAAATCCGATCGGTGTTGCCGGAGCGGTCACTTTATTGGGTGGTCCCGATACAGGTGGCACGCCACTCTGGTGGGATGTTCGATAAACTATGTTTTAAGCAGTTAAGTTAACAACCACGGGGCAGGCATTCTAGCCTGCCCCTTTTTATATCTTGCGCTTTATTCGCGAATGTCATGATCAGATCCGTATTCATTGTTTCTTTAGTTTGTTTTGGTTTCCTGTACATCATAAGCCGAAAACCTTATTTACCAAACTTTCCGCGACGAAACAGGTATTCATTTCAATAACGAGCTGATTGAAAATAACGATCGGTTCAACATCATGCAATATCCTTATTTCTATAACGGAGGAGGCGTGGCGGTTGGGGATATCAATAACGACGGGTTACCGGATATCATTTTTACGGGAAATATGGTAAAAAACCGGCTCTACCTGAATAAAGGAGATTTTACATTTTGACGACATCACCGAAAATCAGGCATCGCTTCGAAAGAAGGATGGTGTACCGGAGTCACCCTGGCGGATGTAAATGGAGACGGCTGGCTGGATATTTATATCTGCCGGTCAGGTTTTCCAAATGAGCCAGCTTGAGTAAGAAATCTACTCTTCATCAATAACCACGATCTGACATTTACGGAAGAAGCAGCTAAATATGGATCGATGATGCCGGGATATTCCACCCAGGCTTCTTTTTTTGACTATGATAAAGACGGCGATCTTGACCTGTTTGTCATCAATCAGTCACAGCCGCGCTATGCGCAGGGCGGTCAGGAATATGTGCAGCTCCGGACCAGAAATCAGCAGATCCTGAATTTGAAAACCATCTATACAGAAATGATGGTGGACATTTTACAGACGTAACCGCTACTGCCGGGTATAAAATCGGATGTGCTCACGTTTCAGTCTGGGACTAAGCACCGCGGATATCAATCAGGACGGCTGGCCGGACATTTATATTTCCAATGATTTTAATGAACCCGACTACCTGTTTATAAATAACCGGAATGGGAGTTTCAATGAAAAACTGAAGAGAAAAAATAGATCATACTTCGTTATACTCCATGGGTTGCGACGTGGCAGATTATAATAATGACGCGTTGCCGGATATCTGCACCCTGGACATGCTGCCGGAAAATAACCACGATCTGAAAATGCATAACGGGGCTGATAACTATGATAAGTTCAATTATCTTTTTGGGCTGGGTTATGGTTATCAGTATATGAAAAACAGTCTGCAGAAAAACAATGGCGACGGTACTTTCAGCGAAATTGGTCAGCTGGCCGGAATCAGCAATACTGACTGGAGCTGGAGCCCTTTATTTGCCGACTTTGACAATGACGGATTAAAAGATCTCTTCGTCAGCAATGGATATAAAAGAGATAATACCAATCTGCAGTTCATTAAATACACCATGAATGAATCCCTGCGCATGCAAAAGGGAGGTGCAGAAGTACAGGTTAAAGACTATGTGTCTAATATGCAGCGGTATTTTGATCGACAATTATATGTACCGGAATAAAGGGAATGACCAGTTTGAAAACAAAATAAAAGACTGGGGTCTTGCCGGCGCAAGTTTTTCTAACGGTGCGGCATATGCGGATCTGGACAACGACGGGGATCTTGATTTAATAACAAATAACATCGATGGTGAAGCAGGTATTTACCGGAACAACAATGAAATGATCGGAAAAAATAACTTTTTACGTATTCTCCTGAAGGGTAGTAAAGACAATGAATGGGGGCATAGGGTCAAAAATATATGGCTATAGCGGTAAGCAGATATTTTACCTGGAACAGGTTCCCGTGCGGGGCTACCAGTCTTCCGTGGATATGATTCTGCATATGGGATTGGGCAATATCGGGATGCTGGATTCATTGAGAATCATCTGGCCGGATGACCAAACCCAGGTATTAAAAAATGTGAAAGCAGACACCAGTCTGGAGCTCACTATTCGTAATGCAGAAAATGTCTTTTCATACCAGCATCCCGGGATACCTAAAATATTTATAAACGAAAATGATATCCTGAAATATTTGCACAGCGAGACTGCCAGCGACGATTTCAGCAGGCAGCCGACACTGCCCAGATTTTATTCTCACAGTGGTCCCTGCATGGCAAAAGGAGATATTAATGGTGACGGACTGGAAGATTTGTTTATTGGTGGATCAAAGGGAAAACCCGGAGCTGTTTTTTTACAAACCACCAGTCATCATTTTGTGCAGTCTTTGCAGCCTGCCCTGGTATCCGATTCTCTTTATAAGGATGCTGATGCCGTTTTTTTTGATGCAAACGGAGATCATCGTAATGACCTGTATATAGTAAGCGGCGGCTACGATGATCTCCCGGAGGGCTCTCCCTTGTTGCAGGACAGATTATACCTCAATGATGGGAAAGGACATTTTAAAAGAAGCAAAGATGCACTGCCGGTAAATTATGGAAATAAGAGCTGTGTCAGGGTTTGTGATCTTGATGGCGACGGAGATTCTGATTTGTTTATTGGTGGTTCTGTAGTTCCCGGTAAATGGCCGGCTGCTTCTTTGTCGGCCATCTATATTAATAACGGCAGGGGAATTTATAGCAACCAAACGGACAAATGGAATCCGATTCTGAAAAATATGGGTATCGTGACCGATGCAGTCTGGGCTGATATAAATAAGGATGGACTAAAAGATCTGATCGTCGTTGGCGAGTGGATGCATCCAACCGTTTTCCTGAATAAAAAAACAACGCTGGAATGGGCAGAAATGAATAATCAGCTTGGCAGTCTGACCGGCTGGTGGAATACCATCGTTGCAGATGATTTTGACGGTGACGGCGACATCGATCTTGTTCTCGGGAACTACGGTTTAAATTCCCAGTTGAAATCCTCTTCACAGTTCCCGGTAGAACTTTATGTTTCGGATATAGACGGGAATGGAATTATGGATCCGGTAATGTCAAGTTTTGAGAATAGGAAATCATATCCTTTTGCAGCGATGGATGACCTGCTAAAAGAAGCGCCCGGACTTAGAAAAAAATTTTACGACTATCCGGTATATGCTGATGCCACAATCAGTGAAGTTTTTTCACCAGCCCAGTTGCAGCATATCAGGCCCCTTCAGGCAAAAAATTTCGAAACCATCGTTCTGGAAAATACAGGTAATGGATTTGCTGTAAAACATCTGCCTGTAGAAGCGCAATACGCACCCGTCTATTCTATCGTCTCCCGCGATTTAAATGGCGATGGCTATAAAGATTTGATTCTTTTTGGAAACAACCGTTTAAACAAAATTCAGTTGGGCAGGGACGATGCCAGCCACGGCATTGTATTGATGAATGATGGCAGGGCGAATTTTAAATTTCTTTCCGCAGACAAAACGGGCATGACCCTGAGGGGCGATGTGCGCAGCGCCCTGATTATTGACCTGGAACTTGTTGTTGGTGTAAACAACGACAGCGTAAAGGTGTTCCATATCAGGAAATAAACATATTGCTGAAATATTAACGCCTAAATCTTAACGCCTAAAGCTTAAGGCTATGAATTATTGATCTGATGCAACTTGAGTTAAAAATAGACCAATAAAAAAACACCCTCTCCGATTTTTCCGGGAGGGTGTTTTTTAATCATTGTTGGCCTCAAGCTTCACGCCTCACGCTTCAAGCTTATTTCATACTCATCTTAATATACTCGGCCTGATCCTTAAGTCCCTGGGACTCTTTCATCTTGGCAATCTGGTTCAGGTAACTGTTGACCAGTTTATTTAATTCCTTTTTTTCACCCGGTGAAAGACCTTCGCCCATTTGCGTAACCGCGTCTACTGCTCTTTTTACCTGTTCGGTGTTATCTGATCTGGAGATCAGACCGGCGAGAATCTGCGGTCCTTCAGCAAATTTTTGTTCGCTCATCGGGGCCATCTTAAAACCATCAATGATCTGATCAAATTCTTCCTTGTCTTCTTCCACAACGAAAAGGGTGGCCATGGAATAAAACAGATCACCCTTGGCAGGATATTTTGCAAACTGTTTGGCCAGCTCGTAAGCCTGTGCTTCGTCCAGCAAACTCAGGGCAGCCAGTGCATTTCCGGCAACGGTATAAGAAGAATCATGGGCCATTTTCAGGAACATGTTCTTATATTCCTGATTTTTATAAGTGCCGAGATAACCGATGGCAAGGCCTTTCACTGTACTGTTGGGGTCATTCTTAGAGAGGTCCAGCAATACGGGTTCCGCGTCTTTCTTCACACTGGGTTTTTCAAAATCGAGCCGGTTGATGGTCAGGCTCCGCAGTTCAAAATAGGGATCTTTTAAAGACTGCATCAGCAGCGCCCTGGCTGCCGGATCATCCTGGTGTTCTGCACAGTATTCGATGGCTTCGCGGCGGTCCAGGTAGAGGCCGGCATGTTTGTACTGGTAAATAAAATTTTCCAGTGTTTTATTATCCTGTTTCTGGCAGAGAATGATTTTATCGCCATCCACATTGATCAGGTCAGGTTTTTGATGATATGGGAAATAAAAACTATCGCTTTCTTTTCCAAGCCACACGGTATGCCGGGTTTTGGATCCGTTTTCATAAACATCGATTGCCATCGGAATGCGGAATATTTTTCCGGTATTCTGCACCTGGTTTACCACTAACCAGGGCTATTTTTTTAGCATCATCGTAACTGATAGTTGATATCGAAAATCGGATGTCCGCTGCCATAGTACCACTGGTTCCAGTACCAGTTCAGGTCCTGGCCGGTTACCTGTTCAAAAGCCATCCGCAGGTTATGTGCTTCTGCATTTTTAAATTTATAAGTTATTCAGGTAAAGATTCAGTGCCTTGAAAAAAGCACTGTCGCCCACATAATTTCTGAGCATATTCAGGATGCGGCCTCCCTTGGAATAAGTAACCATATCGAACATGTACTTCCCGGTCGGCATAGTAAAACCGGACCAGGTTTTTCGACGGGTTGGCCGGAGTCGGCCAGGTATTTTTCGATATCATGAAAGTTGGTGGCGTCTCCTGCGTCTTTACCGTGTTTGTATTCAAACCAAAGGGTTTCGCTGAAATTGGCAAAAGATTCATTCAGGGTGAGATTGCTCCAGCTTTCTGTCGTAACCAGGTCGCCGAACCATTGATGAAAAAGTTCATGGGCGATATAATCCTCGTATTTATTTCCGTCTGTCAGCTGCCGTGCATCCTGTTGCAGGGCGTCCGTATGCAGGGTGGCTGTAGTGTTTTCCATTGCGCCGCTTACATAATCGCGGCCGTCATTTGTGAATATTTCACCCAGGGATATTCAAAACCCAGGATCCGGGAATAAAATCCCATCATTTCGGGCGTATAGCCGAATATCTGCTTGGCCACCGGAGCGTATTCCTTCTCCACATAATAATTCACGTCTTTGCCCTTATAGCTGTCGTGTATCACCGCATAGTCACCAACACCCATAAAAAAGAGATAGGGGGAATGTGGCTGGTCCATTTTCCAGTTATCCGTACGGGTGCCATCGGCATTTTTAACCTGTGAAACCAGTTTGCCGTTGGAAAGGGTCACATATTTGGCAGGAACCGTCATGGTGATTTCTTCCGTGCATTTCTGATCCGGTTTGTCGATGGTGGGAAACCAGGCAGAATTTGATTCTGTTTCACCCTGTGTCCAGATCTGGATGGGTTTATTCTTATCCTTCACCCAGCGGATTGATAAAATATAAACCTTTGGCATCCGTTATGGCTGCACTGCCCTGGGCCTTTAACTCATTGGGTTTGGATGTATAATCTATATAAATGGTGTAATTTTCTGTATAACGGTACGTTTTATCGAGGTGAATGCGCAGCGTGGTACCATCATAGTTATATTTCAACGGGCTGTGCTGGTTCGCCTTTGAACAGGGAAACCTCTTTTATATCCATTCCTTTGGCATCGAGTGAAAGTGAATCGGTCGGGTAGAAATGGGGTTTGAGGGTGATCCAGGCTTTTCCGTACAGATAGGATTTGGTATAGTCGAAACGAACATCCAGTTTCGTATGTACCAGGTCGTTAATATGCGGAAAACTGCCCCGGTAGATCAGAAGAGCAGCGTCTTTGGCTGTATTGTACTGTCCTGGGCCTTCAGAGAAAAGTATGAAAGGAAAGAAAACAAAAAAATCAGGAGTCGTTTCATTCGCATCATTGGTTTTTGAATAGCCGGCTAAAGCCAGTCTCATATGAATCAGCAAGAAATATAAAATAATGCAAAAGCCTGGTCTCTTTGGGATGAACGGTTTTATGGTGTTTCTGCTTACTTGTATCTACCTGTTGCTGCACGGGCGCAGCAGCCGGGTAACCTGATTTTATTGGAATGCAGAAAACAAACAGGCATTTACCGTACGAATTGGGGATCAATTTTATTCCTTCCTCCGGTCACGGTCATCTGGTTTTATCCCAGTTGAAGGACAGTAGTTACCGTCTGGGTATGCGATTTCCAAAAAAAATATGGCTGAACAGGTATTTCCGGTGACTGTTCATCAGAAAGACCTGGGATTTCAATTGAAAGGAAATGATAGTCCGACTGGGTACTTTATAACTGGCAAACCAAAGAAACCATCCGGCCGGTTAAAGGAAAAAGACAGCAGCCGGATCCTGGATCAGGGGGTGAAAAGGGATGATGGTTTTTCCAGACTGATGGCTGCCGTAGTGAATGATACTTCCGTATATGTATAATACCTATACCGGCAGCTTTGGAACGGATTCTGCCAGTGCCCAAAGCCTAAAGCCTAAAGCCGAAAGCAAACTGCTCAAAGACAGCGTTGTTCATCAGGCGTATCACCGTCAACAGCCAACCGCCAACCGCCAACCGGTCTCCATCCACCGCAAACCAACAACCATCACCAACTGTCAATCCACCGCCAACGGCCAACCGTCAACCGCCAACCGTTGTAGCTGTAGCTGAAACCGGTGCTATCGATAAAAAAGCCAGAAAAGACAGCCTGCAGACGGTCAAAAAACAACTCAGGATAGTCTGATCGCTGCTGGCCAAGAATGCAAAAAAAGACAGTCTGGCGGCTGTGAAAAAAACCAGGGACAGTCTGCAATCTGCCCAAAAACTGGCCCGTAAAGACAGTTTACTGGCCGTGAAGAAAACCAGGGACAGTCTCGCAGCCGCCCAAAAAACGGCTTCAAAGGATACCGGACTTGCCAAAACCAATCCGCCTGCAGCCGTTATACAGCGATCAACCATTAATCAGTCCAGCCGTCAACGAGCGAATTCAACCGCCAACCGACTCAACGGCCAACGGCCAACCTACACCCGGACGCAGATAAAAAAATTAAGAGAAGTATCACCCTCAAAATTTCCCGAAAAATGGTATTCCTGGATCTGGGCAAGGGACGGGGTTACAGATACCATTACCTTATTTGTTTATTTTGAAACCGCTGACACTGTTGTCGACCAGCTAAACCAGCCGTCCGGTAGGCAAATGCAGCTGGAATCAAAGAAATCGCCAAAAACCAGATTCGAACTCGAATATACCGTTAACCAGGCCGATGCCCGGAATAAACTGGCCCAGACAGGCTTCTGCATGCCGGTTGCGGACAGCTGGCTACAGATGCCGATATGGAATTCCTCCGGTCCGCCATACTAAAGGCCAATACGGAACAGGATAAAATTAGCCTGGCGCAGCTCGGCGCTTTTGCCATGAAATGTTTTTCCGTGAATCAGGTTCGTGTACTGGCCGGTTTATTTGTTTCTGATAAAGCCAAATATCAGTTTGATGGATGCGGCCCATCTGCATATTGCTGATCCGGATCATTTCCGGGAGCTGGTGGATATGCTTACGGACAAGAATTTCCAGCGGAAATTCCTGGTTATGGCCGAAAAACGGTCATAATTTCCCAGCCTGTATCTTTGGGCATGCCCCGTTATTTTTTAGAAGTTTCCTATAAAGGCACCGCCTACAGCGGATTTCAGGTGCAGGCCAATGCAGGTTCCATTCAGGAAGAAATCGAAAAAGCCTTTGCTGTTTTCTTTCGAAGAGAGGTCATGATGACGGGGGCTTCCCGTACGGATACCGGGGTTCATGCCCGGCAGAACTATTTCCATTTTGATTTTGATGATCCGGTTGACGAGGAAATGGTTTATCGTTTAAATGCCATCCTGCCCGGGGATATCTGTATTCGGGGGATTTTTCCGGTGCCGGAAGGGGCTCATTGCCGGTTTGACGCTGAAAGCAGGGAATACCGGTATTATATATATGGGAAGAAAGACCCTTTTCTGGCGGACCGGGCCTATTTCTATCCATATCCCCTGGACTGGGGAGTTTTGGAGGCGGCTGCCGCCAGGTTAAAGGAATTCACTGATTTTACGAGTTTTTCCAAACGGAATACCCAGGTAAACCACTTCCGGTGTAACATCTTTGAGAGTCACTGGGTGAAGCAGGAAGGAGGGATTCTTACTACCGGATCCGGGCAAACCGGTTTTTGAGGGGCATGGTCACGGGGTTTAACGGGCACCATGTTAATGGTGGGGAGAGGGCAGTTAACGGTCGGGCAGTTTGATGAAATTCTGGAAGGCAAGGACCCTTCGAAAGTAAATTTTAATGTACCTGCAAAAGGATTGTTTTTGGAGCAGTGTCAGGTATCCGGAACATTATCTGGGAGACTTAACACACTTGTGCAGATGTGGAAGTGTGGAAGAATGGAAGTATGGAAGTAGAGTTGTTAATGTGCAAATCTTTACAGAATCTTATACGAATAAAAAATTTGGAAATATGAAACACAAGTTATGGTAGACTGGAAGTATGGAAGTCTGAAAATATTTTTTGCATAAAACACATTTCATTAACAGTTCGCTGAAACCCTTTATTCAT
>CAVSSI010000004.1:0-327500 GCA_963730655.1 uncultured Bacteroidota bacterium | reverse complement strand
TCTACAATTAAGCATTTTGCTTTAGGCTTTACGCTTTAAGCTTTACGCTTAATTAAGTTCTTTGACATATTGGGAAAAAGTTGTAATACCGAGTATTATTTTTATCTATGACACTGATGTCACAGTCAGGTTGTCATATTAATTTTTAATTTTTTTAAAGCAATTAAGGGCGTATGGTGAATGCCTTGGCTCTGAGAGGCGACGAAGGACGTGGTAAGCTGCGATAAGCTGCGGGGAGCTGCACACAAGCATTATATCCGCAGATTTCCGAATGGGACAACCCAGTACACTGAAGGTGTATTATCCGAAAGGAAGCCAACCCTGGGAACTGAAACATCTAAGTACCAGGAGGAAAAGAAAACAAACGTGATTTCCTGAGTAGTGGCGAGCGAAAAGGAAATAGCCCAAACCCAGGCAGCGTGCTGCTCTGGGGGTTGTAGGACCGCATTTAGAAACTGTCATCAAGCTGAATTTTCTGGAAAGCTAAGCCATAGCGGGTGATAGCCCCGTAAGCACAAATTGACAGGGACGAGCGGTATCCTGAGTAAGGCGGGACCGGAGAAATCCTGCCTGAATCTGCCGGCACCATCCGGTAAGGCTAAATACTCCTCAGAGACCGATAGTGAACCAGTACCGTAAGGGAAAGGTGAAAAGCACCCCGAATAGGGGAGTGAAATAGTACCTGAAACCGTACGCCTACAAGCGGTTGGAGTCCTGTAGCAATACACGGATGACAGCGTGCCTTTTGCATAATGAACCTACGAGTTGCTCCTCACTGGCAAGGTTAAGTTCTTTAGTAACGGAGCCGTAGCGAAAGCGAGTCCAAATAGGGCGCTTAGTCAGTGGGGGCAGACGCGAAACTTTGTGATCTATCCATGGGCAGGTTGAAGTTCCGGTAACACGGAATGGAGGACCGAACTCATTAGCGTTGAAAAGCTATGGGATGACCTGTGGATAGGGGTGAAAGGCCAATCAAACTGAGAGATAGCTCGTTCTCCCCGAAATGTTTTTAGGAACAGCGTCGCATATAGAAGTTTATTAGAGGTAGAGCTACTGATTGGGCTAGGGGGCTTCACCGCCTACCAAACCCTGACAAACTCCGAATGCTAATAAATATCTGCGGCAGTGAGGCTGCGGGCGCTAAGGTCCGTGGCCGAGAGGGAAATAACCCAGATTAGCAACTAAGGTCCCTAATACACAGTTAAGTTGATCAAACGAAGTTTGAATCCTATAACAGCCAGGATGTTGGCTTGGAAGCAGCCACTCATTTAAAGAGTGCGTAACAGCTCACTGGTCGAGGGTTCAGGCACGGAAAATAATCGGGCATCAAACTGTGAACCGAAGTTCTAAGATCGCCACTACGTGGATGATCGGTAGGGGAGCATTCTGATCTGCAGTGAAGGTGTGCGGCGACGCATGCTGGAGCGTTCAGAAACGAAAATGTAGGTATAAGTAACGATAAATAGAGTGAAAAACTCTATCGCCGTAAGTCCAAGGTTTCCTGATCAACGTTAATCGGATCAGGGTTAGTCTGGTCCTTAGTCAAACCCGAAAGGGGTAGATGATGGCAAACTGGTTAATATTCCAGTACCACGCTTTAATTTCGATGGGGTGACGCGGAAGTGACCCACTCACGAGGGAAACGGAATTCCCCGTTTAAGTACGTAGTTATAGGTTTTACAGGCAAATCCGTAGAACTTGACGAAATACGAAAGTATATGAGGGCTTCGGCCTGATTGAGAGTGCTAATAGCCGCCAAGAAAAACCTCTAAGGTTAGGTTAAAGCGTCCAGTACCGCAATCCGACACAGGTGGACGAGAAGAATATTCTAAGGCGCTCGGGTGAGCCGTGGAGAAGGAACTCGGCAAATTGATGCTGTAACTTCGGGATAAAGCATGCCCACTTCGGTGGGCCTCAGCAAAATGGTTCAACCAACTGTTTAACAAAAACACAGGGCCCTGCAAAATCGTAAGATGACGTATAGAGCCTGATACCTGCCCGGTGCTGGAAGGTTAAGGAAGGATGTTCGGCGCAAGCCAAAGCTTCTGACTGAAGCCCCAGTAAACGGCGGCCGTAACTATAACGGTCCTAAGGTAGCGAAATTCCTTGTCGGGTAAGTTCCGACCTGCACGAATGGTCTAATGAGTTGAACACTGTCTCCTCCACGAGCCCGGTGAAATTGTAGTATCGGTGAAGATGCCGGTTACCCGTCACGGGACGGAAAGACCCCGTGAACCTTCACTACAACTTTGCATTGATTTTGAATTACGGATGTGTAGAATAGTTGGGACGCTACGAAGCCTTGCCGCCAGGTGAGGTGGAGCGGTCGGTGAAATACCAACCTTCTTTGATTTAGAATCTAATCCCTCGCGGGAAACAGTGCATGGTGGGTAGTTTGACTGGGGTGGTCGCCTCCTAAAGTGTAACGGAGGCTTGCAAAGGTACCCTCAGTACGGTTGGTAATCGTACGAAGAGCGCATTAGTATAAGGGTGCTTGACTGTGAGACATACATGTCGAGCAGGAGCGAAAGCTGGCTAAAGTGATCCGGCGGTTCTGTATGGAAGGGCCGTCGCTCAAAGGATAAAAGGTACTCCGGGGATAACAGGCTGATCTCCCCCAAGAGCTCATATCGACGGGGAGGTTTGGCACCTCGATGTCGGTTCGTCACATCCTGGGGCTGGAGAAGGTCCCAAGGGTTCGGCTGTTCGCCGATTAAAGTGGCACGTGAACTGGGTTCAGAACGTCGCAAGACAGTTCGGTCCCTATCTGTGATGGGCGTAAGAAAATTGAGTGGACATGACCTTAGTACGAGAGGACCGGGTCGTACGTACCGCTGGTGTATCGGTTGTGCCGCCAGGTGCAGTGCCGAGTAGCTATGTACGGACAGGATAAACGCTGAAAGCATCTAAGCGTGAAACCTACCACGAGATGAGTTTTCTTTTAAGGGTCGTCAAAGACTATGACGTTGATAGGCTACAGGTATAAAACTGGTAACAGTAAAGCCGAGTAGTACTAATTGCCCGTATGCTTTAATTTTTTTTATTTTCTGTTTCGTACAGTGAAATAAAAAATCCAATAATATTCCTATTACAACTCCCAATATGCAATTTTTTAGCTAACGCTAAGCGAACGCTCAACGCTTCCATGCTTCGAGCCTTCAAGCGTTTATCTTTTTATGGTGGTTTTTCCAAGGGTGTTCACCTCTTCCCATTCCGAACAGAGAAGTTAAGCCCCTTATGGCCGATGGTACTGCACCACAATGCGGGAGAGTAGGTAGCTGCCATATTTATTGAAAGCCTCGTCTTTATTGACGGGGCTTTTTTTTTGTTCACTACTTCCCCGATACATTTTCATAATGTGGTGAATATGTAGTTGTAAGGAATATAGAGAGGTGAAAGTGAAATTTGAAATTTACTTCTGACCACCTACCAATTACCATCTACTACTTACCGCCAACAGTCAACGGCCAACGGTCCACGGCCAACGGTCAACCGTCATCCGTCATCTCCGACTGCCAACCGTCAACTACCAACTGCCAGCCATCTCCCGCCACTTACGCATTACCAAAAAAAAGGAGTCTATAAGGGTTTACCTTAGTTAAGGAAATCCGACTAATCATCAGATTAACGACTATTAAGTTCCTACCATGAAAAAAATAGCTTCAATTACAGGCTTTATCTTTTTCTTTCTTCTGGCCCTGAGTCCGCTGGCATTTAAAAAAAGAGATAAAGAAAAAATGAATGATCCGGTTAACAAAAGTCAGGTGATTCAGAAAAAGCACTCACCGCTACCCGGAAAACGCTGATGGATACCGCTCTTTTTATCATAAAGGATTGGGCAGGCTGAATTCAGCCCTGGAGGAAAAAAATTATCATGGTAGTCTATAAAAAAACTCAGGCCTTAAGTTTCTCAAAATGTTTTTTCATGGCAACGGGATAATTTGCCAGTGCGATTTTCGGATCCAGAATTTCCGGATGCCATAATTTCTCCCATTCAAAACTATAATATCCGGGATAAGCATTTCTGTACAACAGGTCAATAGCCTGGAAGATGGGTACGATTCCCGTTCCGAGCAATACATATTCTTCCTTACCATTCACTATTTTCAAATCCTTGATATGGGTATGACGGATATAGGGTTTCAAAACTGCATACACTTCCTCGGGTGATTCCCGGGTAGCAAGCCACATATTGCATATATCCCACACCATCCCGACATGCGGATGTTTGGCACCTTCCATCACCGTCAGCAGATCTTTTGTGTAAATCAGTTCCCCATGGGATTCAAGCAGTACGGAAACATTTGTCTTGGAAGCATATTCGCCCAGTTCCCTCAAACCCTGGATAATTAATTTCAAAGATTCATCCCGGTCGCGGTCCTTAGGCAACTGATTCGGGAATACGCGTATATAGGGACAATACAGTTTATCTGCCAGATCGATAAAACGCTTCGCTTCATCCAGGCTTTTTGTCCGTTCCTCTCCTGCAGGAAAATGCATGGCGGCAGAAGATCCCAGATCAACAAAGAATAAACCACGGTCCTTCATTTTATTTAAAGTGAGGGTAATCGCATCCGGACTGGAAAATTCCGGAACCTTGGTCAGGTCCATTTCCCGAAGTATACCCCGCACTTCTATACCGGTATAGTGATTGTCCCGGGCAAAATCTATGATCTTGTCGAAAGACCAGTCAGGACAACCCAGGGTTGAAAAAGATAATTTTTTGGGCACCTGGCTATTGAGCGAACGGCTTATTTCCGGCAGGGCGGCAAAAAAAGGAATGGAAGCGATGAATTTTTTTCTTGAAAGAGACATAGCGGTGTCGAAATTTTAAAGGCGTCCCGGAAATTGTTAGTAGAACAATTTAGGCTTTTCAGGTTGTTTTTTCGAATTCGCTTTCCAGGATTATTCTCTCCTGCAAACCGCGTTTGCAAATGCCAACCCGAAGGGCTTTCAATCCGTCTACTCCCTGTAAAGATTCCAGTTCCAGTTCTTCCAGGTCGTTCATCAGCAGGTTTTCTTCCTGCAGTGGTTTTATCAGTTCCTTAAATTCCATGGCATCCCGTTCATCAAAAAAAATGAGCGCGATTTTATCGGGCTGGGTAAGACGTTCGTTGGTTCCATAGATCAATACCTTGTCGATCCTTTTTTTAATGATATGGTACCGGATATTATAAGCACCTTCCACATCAAATCTTCTTTCGTCTTTTCTGAATGTGATATCGATGGTTTGGGGATGAACAAATAACAGCTGGGTGGTTTGAAGCGGAATAGCCATGTCAGGGGACAGATCATGAACCAGGTGAACCACTTTGATCATGGATTCCAGCTGCCAGCGTTTTATCTGCAGCAAATGTTCTTTTTGAAATTTTAATTTGGGAGAAATGGATTGTCCTACATAAATATCATATTCTACTCCATCCGTCCTGAATTTCTCAAAATAACAGGGGAAAATCTGTTGCAATTCGTCGGCCGCGCGTTCATAAAAATTATTTACAGCAGAATTCAATACCCTTATGGCAAGTTCCAGCTGACGCCGGTTTTCATAAGAATTTCCATTCTGTTCATCAATGGATTGAAAATAGGGGATCAGAATATCCGTTGTTTCGGGTTCAGCATGTATTAAATTTTCCAATTCATTTTGTACCTCCAGGTCAAAAAATTCACTCAGCCGGATCTCCTGTTGGGTAGTAAGCGGCTCATGAATGATCTGCAGCCAGTTATTTGCATTCATCAGGATGGTTTCCAGTTCAGGTCTGGATACATGGCCCAGGGCTGTAATGGTCTGGATAAGCATTTTCAGTTGTACGGTATAATCCTTTTCAAGAACCTGGTTTCGCAGAATGGTGGAATTTCTGATATCCACTGCGCCATACAGCGGATGCAGGTCTTTGAAAACAATATTTTCGAGGGAATCATTACTATAAACCATACCGTGATCCCGTAAATAATGCCATGCTGTTTCATTGAATTTCCATTGAACAGCAGGCTGGATGCTCGTAAATTTTTCCTTAATAATATTTTCAATATTCCGGTTAAAACGTCCAATGATATCCTGTATCAGCTGTGTGGTCAGGGGCAGTACAGGCTTTCAGGCGTACCAGCTGCGCTTCGTTCAGCATGGGGGTATCATTCCTGCTGCAAACCTCGAATATTCCCGTGATCTTCTTGTTATGATAAACCGGGAACATGGCATAGGTATTTATTCCTGCATGTCTCAGCGCTTCTGACAATATTTCGGGCATTTTACTTTCCTTGTCTTTGGCGGACCAGAGGATTGTTCGCGGATTTTCTACAAATTCATTGCGGAGTTTAGCAAATTCTTTTTTTGAATATTTCATAATTCCAGCAAGCGGGAATAATAATACTGAAAGGATAGTTCTCATATATCAGTGCCGGCCGGTCGTTGATCTCCAGAAAAGGAACAATGCCAAACTGGTACTCTTTGCTGCCGACAATGGTTTGAAGGGAATGGGTAATTTCTCCAAACATGGGTCGTTTATCCGTTTGTACGTCATGGATAACTACTTTAGCAACCTGTTTGACGGCCTGATCTGCGGTTACATCCCGGAGTCGAAGTACAGAGAATCCACTGGCCACGAAATGATTCAGCGGAATTTTTTCTTTTATTTTTTCAAATTCCTCCCCCCATACTGATGAAGGTGAAAGGGTAGAGCAATCCATTTCCGGCAAAGGATCTATCATACGGATATCAACAAAACGGGTATCAATATGCACTTCGAAATATTTGTCGAGACCGGTTTCGGGGTCTTCAAATTTCCTGATCCATTCCGTTTTTTTCAGAAAGGGTAATTTGTAGATTTTTTCCAGTACCATGCCATACTGCAATTCCTGAAGAATCCTGCCGGATTCGCTTTCCGCTGTCTCTGTCAAAGGATTTAAAACAACCGGATGTTTTAAAAATCCCATCAAAGACTGAAAACCATCCGTACAGTAAAATATTTCGGGAGCCAGTGGTGCGCTGAGTGCCCACAAACTGTTTTCATCAGCGGCCAGGGGTAATAAACAGGTGGACACCAGTTCCAGGATTTCTTCATAGCCGGCCAGTTTTTCAATCGGTACAGCCCTGTACAACTCCGGGAATTTTTTAAATTTCTTAACGATCCATTTAAAATACGGGACCTTGATGGATGGGCCGTCTTTAATACCGGCCAGGATAAAATCGACAAATTTCCTGAAGGATATTTCCGATTTGAAAACATTTTCAAGATGTAATTCTTTGCTGATATGTATAATTTCTGTCTTCACTGTTTTTTAAATTAAAATCTGAAACCCAGGGACAAATAAGGATACCATCCTTCTACGGAATGGCCGGCTACCACCTGGATGACGGCCATCTGAGCAGGCGCAAAATATATGCCGACCCCTGTTCCATTATGCCATTTATTGGAATACTCGTTTTTATCCCAAACCCTTCCGATATCATAGAACCCAAAAATCCCCAGCTGACCAGGTAAAATATAATTTACAAAATCTGCCAGTTTAAAACGCAATTCAAGATTATTATATACGCTGCTCATACCCGAAAAACGAAATTGTGAATAGCCAAGCAGATTTCCCTGCCCTCCCAGAAACGAAGTCTGGTAAAAAGCGGGATTACCAATTGTAATCGTTCCGCCGACACGGTCGGCGAGAACCAGCGTAGAACGGTCGTTGATACTTTTTATCAGGGTAAGATTCGCCTTTATCTGACCATAGGATTTTGAAGCTTTGTTCAGTCCCTGCCATGCCGATAACTGAACCGAAACAGATGAACCCCAGCTTGGGATCAATCTGCTATTTCGCAGATCCTGGTTAAAGGAAAATACGATACCGCCATGGCTTCTGTCGCTGCCCAGGCTGCTGCTGTCATATGTATTTACGGAACCAGGTTGTGAAATAAACCTTCCTTCATTTTCAACTTCACTATAATGATAAAATTGAAAAGCCGGACCAACAGAAATATGAGCGCGGCGCCCGTTGAAGGTCCATCGAAGAGCGGGCACAACAGTATACAAATTGAATCGCGTACGGTAATATTTTTTATAGCCACTGAATTTATCTATCTGCGTTTCATTCCCGGAACCAAAAAAATTCTGGGTATTTTGTGGAGCGTAGGCATTGGCCTGCAGAGTCAGATCAGCTTTGCCAATGAGCTCATTCCACTCCCCACGATAGGAAACACTGAATGCGCTGGTTGATGAGGAATGGGTAAACATGAGCTGATACTGACTTGCATGGGGCGATTTTCGAAATCCCTCCTGTTCGGTGTGAACATATCCTACACCAATGAGCAGTCCGTCGTCCGGATTTATTCCCAGGTTTAACAAGGGCATGGTCACATTGTACAGATTCACCGGTACAAAAGCCGAATTAGCACTATCGGCAGAAATATATTTTGACAAACGGCTGCTGTCTCCATAAAAAACCGGACGGGGTTTATTATAGATTTTGATCCTGTTTTTTGCATGAACCACCTGGTATGCTTTCCTTCCTTCCCCTCCGATTATCCGGATTGCTATGGGGGAGTTTTTATTATTTATAGAGATGCTGTCGTCACCATCACCGGTATATATCCTGATTTCTTTGGTGAGCCGGGATGTAAATGTCTTGTTCACCAGCTCTCCTTTTATTTCTCCGCTCTTATTGATTTTACGGATGATGAGCTTCAATGATTTTCCTTCTGCATCCTCAATGGATACAAATTCGTTTTTATCACTGAGTTTTATATCCGCAATTTTATTGATGAAAGAATAGTATTCATCCATCGCCCTTGGAATGTCTTCCCGCCGTTCTTTGAGTTTCTTTATTAAAATATTGTGACGAATTTTATAGGATTCAGCAGGCAGTCTCCGGAGGGCGGTTTCCAGGACCGTATCAGTTATTTCTTTACTGAAATGGCTGGCCAGGTTCATCCAGTCTGCATATTCAAACTGCAAATCAGGATATGCATTTAAAAACCGGCTTTTAAACAATAAATATTGCGGGTGTTCAATTTTCGCGCTGAAGTTTTGCAGGGTAGGCAGTATATAGGATCTTGAAGCTAACCAGGGCAGCCATCCCTGGGTAACATGAAAGACCTGATCCCGGTCGCGGGGTACGGCCTCATACCGTTTATCTTTATCGCCATCTGCATTATGCCATCTCCACTGATCCTCATGCCTGTCCCAGTCGCCAATGTACATGTCCAGCATGCGGGCCCGTAAAAATTCTTTTCCTTTTACCGAGTTGTCATTGTCCTTATCCAGGTTACTCAGCATTTTCCCGGTATTGTCAGATTTCCCTCCCGGTTCGCGTTCTTCGATCAGGCAGACAGTATTCTCAAAATATTTTTCATAGAATCCAAAGTTTTTATCCGGGGCAATCACGCCGATTTCGGGGTTTGCATGGGGAACCTTTACGGCATCGGCGATGGGTGCAACCACCAGTGCAGAAAAGGGATGCTGACCACTGGTTACATCATCCAGAAAGTCCCTGGCGAAGGTGGCACGCAGTGCTTCAGGCAACAATAAATCCACCGTTTTCTCAACACTTCTGATCACCCATTCATTGCCCGAACTATCCACCAGGCGCAGTGAATTGGACTGCATACCGCCGCCCCTTTGCAATGGAGTGAGCCCACCATGTAATTCTGAAATTTTTATTACCGGCAACCTGGTGGGGTATGCCCACTCTTTCCTGTAATTTTCTCCAAATAATACCCGGTGGAATTTGCCAGGATAGTCATAACGGGGATGTACACTGCGAATCACACTGTCTCCGGCATGAAATGCGATTTCAAAATCTGCCTTCACCGAAGGTTGCGTGAATGGTTTGTCGTATGTGAACACCGGCGCCGTTCCGCTGTCAGTATAGATATAATAAGTAAACCGGATTGTTTTGCTGATCAGTATGTCTGCCGTTACAAAACCCTGGCGGTTTTCTGCGAAAAGGGAATGTTTGCCCTTTTTTGCATAGGTCTGTTTAGAACCGGCCCCGCTGACAACCTGGAAATGTTTATCCTTAATGAGTTGAAGACCATGTTCGTGCCCGGCAATATGTACCAGGTTTGGAAAACTGTCAAAAACAGCATCCACCTGCCTGATCATGCTTTTATATTCAGGATGTTTCAGGTCTTCCGGATTGGTGAACGTTTTACGCAGTAAGGGATACAACGAACCGACCACGGGTAGTGGGATGTACAGGTTCTCACTGGCAGCCGTGAGCGGGAAGATATGATCCTTCCACGAAAAATATCCACCATGTGGTACCGTAACTCTGGAAGGGATGGTGCGAAGCCAGGAAAATGACTTTATTTCTGTTCTTGTATAATAACTCCTGCATCCGGAGGATAACATCTTTTTTTGTTCTGCAATTACATTCCGCAAGGAGATTTGTTTTATCAAAGGGGAATAACCACCATTCGCTGTCAAAAACGATGATGGTGAGGTTTTCGGAAACATTTATTTCCGTTGGACCGGGACATCCGTCCGGAGGAACCAGTTTTAACAGGGAATCGGATTGTGATTCCAGAAAAAACCATTCCTGTTTTATTTTAGCGAGCCCGTTTTTACCCATTTTATCCCAGTCATGGTTTCCCGGGATAAAATAAACCGGTGCTCCCCTGCTGCGCATGGGACCATACTGGGACCGAAGAATGGCCCTGGTTTCTTCTTCTTCGCGGCTGCCTGGCAGGCCCATTCCCCTGGGATAAATATTATCTCCCAGGTATACTACTGTCGTTTTACCGGTCAGGATGAGGCTGGAAGCAAAAGGGATAACGGACTGCTGGGCTTTATCGATTTCCCCTGCATCGCCAATAAAAATAATCCTTTGCATTACGGAGTCCTGTCCAAATGCGGTTTGAAAAACCAGTAGCCCGATTAATGACAATTGTAAAAATTTCATCATTCAGCCATTCATGAAAGAAACAAAAAAGTGTTTTCAAAAAACAAAAAACCAGCACCGTTTGGCAATAGGATAAGATAACGGATTAATTCTTATGAAAAGGAAATAAAAGAATATTTGCGGAATTGGCCTGACCGCGTTCGTTTGAAATATAGAGATTTTGTTTTTTGTCAAAAGCAATTCCTTCAGGCTGTTCAAACAGGGACGGGTCCAGTGGGAAAACGGATTTCACTTTCCAGTTTTCATCGGTTATAACAAGTATCCTGTTCACGGATGAAAGAATAAACCATTCCCGGGTAATCGTATTTTTAGCCAGGGCCGAAGGATGAAAATTAATTCCCTGTGCATGTTCAACTGCATCAATTTCTTTAATATCAATTTCGAATTTTCCGACAGCGGTAAGGTTTCCGGATGCGTCCATCTGCAAAATGGAGCCACCGCCCCATTTACGGGTTTTATCATCATCGCAGTGTTTACAGAGAACATATATTTTTCCACCCGGGTCTTCTGCAGCAAGACCTTCGTATTCGCCGTCTGGTATTAATCGTTTGAATTCCTTTACCTGGTTTGCTTCCGCCTTTTTTGTTTCTGAAACGGGGAAGGTGAACAGGTATCCGTCGCTGCGCAGCATAATCACATAATTGTTCCAGATGGAAATATCTTCAAAGTCACCATTTTTTCCAAAGCGGGTGGATGGCCAGTTTTTGTCTCCCGGTTTGAAATGATAAACCCGTCCGTTCTCATCTTCTTCTGCGTATATCGTATCGCTGTTGCCATTAACGAATGCAATTCCGGAAATTTCCCTGAGCATATCCGGCATCCTGAACCGGGTTGGCTTGCTGAAATCATATCCGGGCGGACTGGTGAATTTCTGTTTCTGACTCTCACAGGAAATAACCGTAAGCAGTGTGAATAGAATGAAAAGATAGTTGAACTTACATTGGTTTTCCATAAAATGCCGAAGCGATGATGAACGCGATTACGGAAAGTATCAAACCATACATAAATACATTATAGGAAATGCGCAGCAGCCGGTACTTTTTACCCAGTACAATTCCCTGTGCATATCCATCCATAATAAGGCTTCCATACAGATAGGTCTTGTCTTCCATCATTTTTTCCATTCCCTCTTTATATTCAGGAAGCGTCATGCGGTAGAAATTACCGAAAAACAAGAGGTTCACTTTTTTTTCTTCAATATCTTTTTTTGAGAAATATCCATTGGGGATGGTGGGCCGCGTGGCCAGAATGGCAAAAATAATAGTGGTCAGGCTCACCCCGAGCAACATAAATGTCGGGATCATCAGGTAGCTGTTTTCATCCAGTTTGCGAAGTAACAGGCTGATGACGGCGGAAAGTATGATCGAATTGACGGTAATCATGATATGCGCTTTATTGTCGGCCATATCACTTAAGCGCTGATGGTTTGAAGAGCTTACCCTGAACATGGTTTCGACACCGCGTTCGGGTTTATCATTTTTATTTTTGCCGTGTTTCTCCTCCTGGTTCTTCTGTTCGGAAATCACCAGAGATTCTGTTGACCTGAGTGAAAGCTGGAATGCAGATTCGGATTTTTCCTTCAGCTCCTTGAGGTTTTTTCTTTTCTGGTCGTCCAATAACAGGCGTGCATAATCCGTATGATAATTCAGGGAGTCCAGTAAATCAATTGTTTTTTTTCTCCAGATATCCTTATCCACTTTTACATGACTTGTTTCCTCATATTCTTTTCGCATCTTTTTGTTCAAATCCGAAAAATGGGTAGTACCTAAATGAAAAAGATCGGCATCACAAACAATTTCTTCCAGTAAATTATGCGGGTCCTGTGGCAATTTGGTGGCCAGAATACAACCTTTTACGGCATCAATATCTGCGGAGGATAAATCATGGCCTGACAGAAATTTACCCGCTGCTTCGGCACCATTTAATTCATGATTTTTCCTGTCGATAGTGTAACCCAGATCATGCAACCAGGCAGCCGCCACTACAACAAAATTATCCCGCTCATTCAATTGATAATGCTGGGACATTTGACGGGCATAACCTGCAACCGATTCCGTATGCTTCCGGTTATGATAGGAGAGCAACCCCAGTTCGGTATTTTCAAAGCAGTCGATTGCATAATGCTCCACTTTCTTTAGTAAGCTGCCGTAATCCATAATTTTCAGTTACTACTAAATTAAGGATTATAACGCCTAACGCCTAACGCTTAACGCTTAACGCCAAAAGCCTAATAGCTAGCGTCCACCATCATGTCCAAACTATTTCTGAAGGTAAGTCAGAGAGGTAAAAAAGAGCACCAGGTGGTGCTCTTTGTATTTTTAAGCAAATTATTTAGCTACTGGAGTATTGGTGTTTGGTATTGACCTTTTAGCTTTAAGTTTTAGGCTTTAAGCGTTGGGCGTTAAGCGTTAGACGTTGAGCGTTAGGCGTTAAGCCTAACAAGATGCCCCGATCAGGGAATGGTCCTTGGTTTCCAGCAGGGAGGAGCCCATCAGGAATTCGTCCACTTTTCGGGCACATTCCCTTCCTTCGCTGATGGCCCAAACCACGAGCGACTGACCACGGCGGATATCGCCGGCTGCAAATATTTTTTCAATATTCGTCTGGTATGATTTTTCAGCAGCCCGTACATTCCCACGTTCATCCAGTTCCACGGTCAGATCGTTTACCAGCCCTTCATGCTGCGGATGAACGAAACCCATGGCGAGAAGTGCAAGTTCACAGGGAATCACCTGCTCGGTACCGGCAACTTCCACGAAACGGGCAGGTCTGCCATCATCAGACATTTTCCATTCCAGTTGTACAATCTTTAACGCTTTTAAATTCCCCTTTTCATCTCCGATGAATTCTTTGGTGGCCATCGCCCATTGACGCTCACAACCCTCTTCATGGGAAGAAGTCGTTTTCATTATCATGGGATAGGTGGGCCAGGGCATATAGGTGGTCCGTTCCTTGGGTGGCTGGGGCAGTAATTCAAACTGGGTTATCTGTTTTGCTTCATGACGGTTAGACGTTCCCACACAATCGCTTCCGGTATCGCCGCCGCCGATCACGATTACATTTTTACCGGTTGCTAAAATATCATCACCTTCCACCGGAACACCCCGGACTCTTTTGTTCTGCTGTTTTAAAAAATCCATCGCAAAATGGATGCCTTTCAGATCCCGGCCCGGAACAGAAAGATCCCTGGGAATGGTAGAGCCACCACTGAGCACGATGGCATGAAAATCCCGTGTCAGTTCATTAATGCCCAGATCCACCCCCACATTTACATTGCATTTAAATACAATCCCTTCCTGCTCCATCAGGGAGATCCTGCGGTCAATGATCCATTTCTCCAGTTTGAAATCCGGAATACCATATCGCAACAGTCCGCCTGGTGAATCATCCCTTTCAAATACAGTAACAAAATGCCCGGCGGAATTCAACTGCGCGGCCGCTGCCAGTCCTGCAGGACCAGATCCTACAACGGCTATTTTCTTCCCGGTCCGGATATTGGGTTGTTTCGCTTTTACAAAGCCTTTTTCAAAAGCGATCTCAATAATATGTTTTTCAATTTCTTCAATGGTAACCGCCGGCTGGTTGATACCCAGAACGCAGCTTGTTTCGCAGGGAGCGGGACAAATTCTTCCGGTGAATTCCGGGAAATTATTGGTCGTAACCAGGATATCATATGCATCCTGCCAGGCTTTACGATAAATGGCATCATTGAATTCCGGAATCACATTACCCAGCGGACAACCATGATGGCAAAAAGGAATGCCACAGTTCATACAGCGTGCTGCCTGCTTATTGAGTTGCTCGGGTTCGTATAGATTTACAAATTCCTTATAATCCTTTCTTCTCTCCTGAGCCGGACGTTTAGAAGGCAGTTCACGTTTAAATTCCAGGAACCCTGTTGGTTTACCCATTGCGTTATCTTAATTTATTTATTTCAGGAATTGATACTTACAGAGGATTTCTTTTCAGACAATACCTTCTTAAAATCTTTTGGAAATACTTTGATGAAGTTCTTCAGCTGGTTTTCAAAATCGCCAAGGACGAATTTTGCAACCGAACTTCCGGTATAGTTATAATGCCTGGTAATCATTTCTTTCATTTCATTTGCATCTTCCTCATTCACCGGATCCAGGTCGATCATTTCCATATTACAAAGGGAAGCAAACTTTCCTTCCACATCATATACGTAAGCAATCCCACCACTCATACCTGCCGCAAAATTGCGGCCGGTTGATCCGAGAATCACCACTCTTCCGCCGGTCATATATTCACAGCCATGATCACCGATGCCTTCCACTACGGCATTGGCACCTGAATTTCTCACCGCGAAACGTTCACCGGCTTTACCCCGGATAAATGCTTCTCCGGAAGTAGCTCCGTAAAACGCAACATTCCCGATGATGAAATTTTCTTCCGGAACAAATCCTGCATCAGCGGCCGGATATACAATCAGCCGGGCACCGGACAATCCTTTCCCGAAATAATCATTTGCATCTCCCTCCAGTTCCAGGGTTACTCCGTGCGTATTGAATGCACCAAAGCTCTGGCCCGCTGTGCCGGTCAGTTTGAAATGAAGTGTATCTGCCGGTAATCCTTTTGCTTTGAATTTTTTTGAAATTTCATTGGAAAGAATGGTACCGATGGTACGATCTGTATTTTTTACCCGGAATGATGCCGAAACTTTTTGTAAGTTTTCCAGAGCCGGTTTGGCTGCTGCCAGTAGTTTCCAGTCCAGCACTTCGCCAAGGCCGTGATCCTGTTCTTCCATATGATGTGTGCCCGTATACATGGAAGTGGGTTCCTTGAATAATACCGGACGACAGGTTTAATTTTTTCGTTTTCCAGTGTTTACCGTTGTCATTTACTTCAAGGCATTCCACCTGTCCAACCATTTCTTCGATGGTGCGGAATCCAAGTTCAGCCATGATCTCCCTTAATTCCCGGGTAAGGAATTTAAAAAGATTCACCACATGATCTGCATTTCCGGTAAAGCGTTTTCTTAATTCCGGATCCTGGGTGGCAACACCAACCGGACAGGTATTCATATGACACTTGCGCATCATGATGCATCCTTCCACTACCAGGGCAGCCGTGGCAACACCCCATTCTTCTGCTCCCAGTAAAGTGGCAATCGCAATATCACGGCCGGTTTTTAATTGTCCGTCGGTTTGCAGAACCACCCGGCTTCTCAGTTTATTTTTAACCAGTGTCTGGTGGGATTCAGCAAGACCCAGTTCCCAGGGAAGACCGGTATGTCGTATCGAGCTGATCGGTGAAGCACCTGTTCCACCATCATGACCTGCAATCAGGATCACATCTGATTTCGCTTTGGCAACACCGGCAGCAATAGTACCGACACCGGCTTTCGAAACCAGTTTCACATTCACGCGGGCTGCACGGTTTGCATTTTTCAGATCGAAAATCAGTTGGGCCAGATCTTCAATGGAATAAATATCATGATGCGGCGGGGGAGAGATCAGACCCACGCCAGGGGTGGAATGTCTTACTTTCCCGATCCATTCATCCACTTTATGACCGGGCAATTGTCCGCCTTCGCCGGGTTTCGCACCCTGCGCCATTTTTATTTGTAATTCGTCTGCCTGGGTAAGGTAGTAACTGGTTACGCCAAACCTGGCGGACGCCACCTGCTTGATGGCCGAACGCATGGAATCCCCGTTCTCCAGTGGTATCAAAACGGAATTCATCTTCGCCGCCTTCACCGGTATTACTTTTCGCACCGATCCGGTTCATGGCAACGGCCAGTGTGGAATGCGCTTCGTGGGAAATGGATCCGAAGCTCATGGCACCCGTCGCGAATCTTTTCAGAATAGCTTCTTCCGGTTCCACGTCTTCCAGGGGAATGGATGGACGGTTTCTTTTGAACTGGAACATGCTGCGCAGGGTGGCTGCTTTTTCCATCTGGTCGTTGACCAGCTTTGAATATTTTTTGAACGAAGTATAATCGTTCATATGGGTGGAATACTGCAGGAAATGGATCGTATTCGGATTGAAGAGATGAAATTCCCCTTTCCGTTTCCATTGATAAACACCACCAGTCGGAAGCCTTTCTACCGGAATATCTTTACGGCTGAAGGCAAACAAATGTTTTGCCAGTGTTTCCCTGGCGATCTCATCCAGGCCCATGCCTTCGATCCGGGAAGTAGCGCCGGTAAAATATTTATCGACCACCGTATGATGAAGTCCGATGATTTCAAAAATCTGTGCTCCCTGGTAGGACTGCAAGGTGGAGATTCCCATTTTGGAGAATACCTTTAACAATCCTTCATTTACAGCCTTGATATAATTCTTTTTCAGCTGATCGGGCTCGAGTGCGGTTTGCAGCTTACCGGTTTTTTGCGCATCATGTATGGTGGCGAAAGCCAGGTAAGGATTGATGGCGGTGGCACCAAATCCAATCAGACAGGCATAATGATGTACTTCCCAAACGTCGCCGGCTTCTACAATGATGCCCACCTGACCACGCAAACCCTTACGGATAAGGTGATGGTGCACGGCAGCAGTAGCCAGCAGGGAAGGTATCGGTGCATGATCGGAATCTATGGCGCGGTCTGATAATATCAATACTTCAAAACCGTCCAGTGCAGCGTCCACCGCATAACGGCAAAGTCTTTCCACACCAGCCTGCAGGGATCCCGGTTTTTCATCGGCCCTGAAATACAATTGCAAAGTTTTCGCCTGGAAAATGCCGGTATCGATACTGCGTATTTTTTCCAGTTCATGGTTGGAAAGCACCGGATGTTTCAGCGCAACGCAATGACAGGCCAGCGGATCTTCCACCAGCAGGTTTCCATTATTTCCTGCAAAAGTAGCCAGGGACATCACCAGTCTTTCGCGGATCGGATCAATCGGCGGGTTGGTAACCTGGGCAAATAATTGTTTAAAATAACTGCTGAGATGCTGGGGTTCATCGCTCAGCACAGCCAGCGGAATATCCGAGCCCATGGAACCGATGGGTTCCTTTCCATCCAGGGCCATCGGGGTGATGATGGATTCAACATCTTCCGTGGTATAACCAAATGCTTTCTGATATTTAAAAATCTGGTCGTGGTGTAATTCTGTAAATGCAACCCGGGGTTCGGGTAATTCTTCCAGGCGGATCTTGTATTTATTCAGCCATTCTGCATAGGGTTTGGAAGAACAGATGCTGTTCTTGATTTCATCATCGCTGATGATCCTGCCCTGTTCCATATCCACCACAAACATTTTTCCCGGCTGCAGTCTTCCTTTTTCCCGAATCAGTTTCTGATCAATCGGCAACACGCCGGTTTCGGAGGCCATGATTACCCGGTCATCCGTGGTAACGCAATAACGGGATGGACGCAGTCCGTTCCGGTCCAGTGTAGCGCCAATCATTTTTCCGTCGGTAAATGATATGGATGCCGGTCCGTCCCAGGGTTCCATCAGGGAAGCATGAAATTCATAAAATGCTTTTTTCACCGGATCCATCTGATCATTGCCATCCCAGGCTTCGGGGATCAGCATCATCATCACATGGGGAAGGGGCCGGCCGCAGAGCATCAGCAGTTCAATCATATTATCGAGACAGGCAGAATCTGACTGTCCTTCGGTAATCAGCGGAAGTAACATATCCATTTCCTCCTTGGTGAAATAGGGAGATTCAAATCCTTTTTCACTTGTCTTCAGCCAGTTCAGGTTTCCCTGAACGGTATTGATTTCGCCATTGTGGGCAATATACCGGAATGGCTGGGCCAGTTTCCAGGAAGGAAATGTATTGGTTGCAAAACGGGAGTGAATCAGTCCGAATGCCGACACAATGCGCCGGTTGTTGAGGTCCGGGAAATAATTTCGCACCTGCTTGCTGGTGAGCTGTCCTTTGTAAACAACTGTTTTGTAAGAAAGGGAGGCCAGGTAAAAACCGATCGGGTCTTTCTTAATGGAATTCTGTATAGTATGACTGGAATAATTGCGAAGAATGAACAGTTTGCGTTCAAATTCTTCCGGATCATTGATATGATCGGGGCTGGCGATAAATACCTGTTCGATATCCGGTTCAACCGAAAGGGCAGTTGGTCCGATCCCTTCGGGATTTACAGGCACCTTACGGTATCCCAACACTTCGAGACCCAGTTTATCCGCAGCGCGGTTGAAAATATCCCGGCATTCTTCCTTGAGCATCACATCCCTGGGGAAGAAAATCATACCCACGCCATATTTACCATAGGCGGGAAGATGAAATCCAAGCCGGATACATTCATCAAAAAAGAATTCATGCGGGGTCTGGATCATGATACCCGCACCATCTCCCGTATTGCTTTCACAGCCACAGGCACCCCGGTGTTCCATGTTTTCCAGGATGGTCAGTGCATCGGAAATGATCTGATGGGATTTATTGCCCTTGATATTGGCCACAAAGCCGATGCCACAGGCATCCCGCTCAAAAGAAGGATGATATAATCCTTGATTTTGTTCCATTTTATTCAGTTAAGCTGTGAATGGCATCAATACAATCGTAATTCTGGCGCTTTTTCTAAGGAAAGGAGGGATTCGTTTAAAAATATGCAAAAAAATCGAGTTTGACAAAGGAAAATCTTAAAGTTTAAGGCTTAAAGCCTAAAGCTTAAGGGATTACACATCAGCATAATTTTCCCCATAAAAACCACTCCCATACTCCCATACTTCTCACACTCCCATACTTGCTCTTACACCAACAAACTAAACAGCGTATCGTTTTTATTAATTTCGGAAAAATCAATCTGATACTTCTTCATGTTGTCCATCAGGGTTTCATAGTCGGTTCGGCTGACCAGTTCGATACCCACCACCGCAGGACCGGATTCCTTATCCGTCTTCTGCATGTATTCAAATCGGGTGATATCGTCGGTTGGGCCAAGCACATTGTTTACAAATTCCTTGAGGGCACCGGGACGCTGGGCGAAGCGGATCAGGAAATAATGTTTTAGTCCTTCGTATTGCAGTGAACGTTCCTTTATTTCCGGCATCCGGTCGATATCATTGTTGCTTCCGCTCACGATACAAACCACATTCTTTCCCTTGATTGCTTCGGCATGGTTTTCCAGTCCGGCGATGGACAGGGCGCCGGCAGGTTCCACCACGATGGCATCTTCATTATAGAGTTTGAGAATGGTAGTGCAGATCCTTCCTTCCGGTACCAGGTTGCAGTTCATCCAGCATTTCCCGGCAGATGGAAAAGGTAAGATCGCCGATTCTTTTTACCGCCGCGCCATCCACGAAACGATCGATTTTCTCCAGGGTCACCGGATGACCGGCTTTAAAGGCTTCCATCATGGAAGGTGCTCCTTCCGGTTCAAGACCGATGATCTTGGTTTTGGGAGAATAGGTTTTAAAATACGTACCGGTTCCGGAAGCCAGTCCGCCACCACCCACCGGTACAAAAAGATAATCGATATCCGAAAGGTCTTCCAGAATTTCAAGTGCCACGGTTGCCTGTCCTTCAATAATCCGCAGATCCTCAAACGGCGGAATAAAAACCAGTTGATTTTCGGCCGTGTATTTTTTGGCGGCCATCGCACAATCGTCAAATGTATCGCCGATGAGTTTGATCTCCACAAAATTTTCGCCGAACATCCTGGTCTGATCCACTTTTTGTTTGGGTGTAATGATGGGCATGAATACGACGCCTTTCACATTTAGTTTTTTGCAGGAATAGGCAAATCCCTGTGCATGATTTCCGGCGCTTGCGCATACCACTCCTTTGTTCAGAATTTCCGGCGGAAATGCTGCTCATCATATTGTAAGCACCGCGGATCTTATAGGACCGTACCACCTGCAGATCTTCTCTTTTCAGATATACATTGCACTGGTATTTCCGGGAGAGATTATGATTTAACATCAGCGGTGTTCGGACGACCACTTTTTTTAATCGTTCAGCAGCTCCTGTTACATCAAGGTGACAGCATGCGGGTTGAGGTTTCCATAATTATACTTTTTCAGCCAGCTTCTTTTCTGTTTTAGGAGCCGGTGCGGCCTGATTTTCCGGACGCAGACTTCTTACTGTTTTACCTGCCTGCCACATTTCGCTGTCGCGCAGTTCTTTTAGTTCCACTTCCAGTTTTTCGCGGTAATCGGCCTTGCTGTTGCTGTCGATAGAGCGCTGGGATTCTTTTCCGGCTGCAACGCTTTCATACAGTTCTGTGAATACCGGGGCAGTAGCATCGCGGAATTTTTTCCACCAGTCCAGTGCACCGCGCTGTGCAGTGGTAGAACAATTGGCATACATCCAGTCCATCCCGTTCTCTGCAACCAGTGGCATCAGGCTCTGGGTTAGTTCTTCAACTGTTTCGTTGAATGCTTCGGAAGGTGTATGGCCTTTGTTGCGCAAGTACCTCGTACTGGGCGGCGAAAATTCCCTGGATAGCTCCCATCAGGGTTCCGCGTTCGCCGGTCAGATCGCTGTATACTTCTTTTTTGAAATTGGTTTCGAACAGGTATCCGCTTCCAACGGCAATGCCCAATGCAATAACCCGTTCTTTTGCTCTTGCCGGTTGCATCCTGGAAGATGGCATAGCTGCTGTTCAATCCACGGCCCTGCAGAAACATTCTTCGCAGAGAAGTGCCGGAACCTTTGGGTGCTACCAGAAATACATCCACATCTGCGGGAGGAATGATGCCGGTCTGTTCGTTGAAAGTAATTCCGAAGCCATGAGAAAAATATAGAGCCTTTCCTGGGGTCAGGTGTTTTTTAACCGTCGGCCACAATTCAATCTGGGCTGCATCGCTCAGCAGGTAACAGATGATGGTGCCTTTTTCCAGGGCTTCTTCAATTTCAAACAGGGTTTTGCCGGGAACGAATCCATCGCGGACAGCTTTATCCCAGGTCTTGGAATTTTTACGCTGGCCAACAATTACATTGATGCCATTATCTTTCTGGTTCAGTGCCTGGCCCGGGCCCTGAACGCCATAGCCGATCACTGCGATCACTTCATCTTTCAAAACCTGCTGGGCTTTCGAGAGTGGGAATTCTTCACGGGTTACCACGTTTTCTTCTACTCCGCCGAAATTTAATTTTGCCATTTTTTTAATTGTTAATTGTTATTTGTTAATTGTTAATTCTCATATTTAGAATCTGTCATCTGTCAGCTGTCAACTGTACATTACATACTAAATACCTCATCCTGTTTATCCAGGAATTCATTTTCAATCACCTCTTCGCCGGGTTCGGTTTGTTCAAATTCTTTCAGTTTTTCATGGAAACCGCTGCTCTCTTTGATGATGGCTACCCGGGCACTGCGAACAAATTCGATCAGACCATAGGGTTCCAGCGCTTCCAGCAATCCGTCGGTTTCTTCCCGGTGGCCGGTGGTTTCAAATACGGTATAATCCTTGCGGATCACTACGGCCCGTGCGCCATATTCGCGTAGCAGCCGTTCCACTTTTACTTTTTCCGCGATCTGATCTGTGGATACTTTATACAGGCCAGTTCCTGCCAGATGATTTCGTCGTTGCGTGTTGTAATAGGCTTTCAGCACTTCCACCTGTTTTTCTATCTGGCGGCAGAGTTTTTTTACCACATCTTCCGTTTCATTGATCACAATGGTGAAGCGGTGAATGCCTTCAATTTCCGAAGGAGAGGTATTCAGGCTGTCAATATTGATCTTTCGGCGGGAAAAGATGATCGCGATGCGGTTGAGCAAACCGATCTGGTTTTCCGTGTAAACGGTTATGGTAAATTCCTGTTTTAGCATACATTACAATTTAAAAAGCTGAAGTTTAAAGCATAAAGCTTAACGCTTCCTGCTACAGCATTTGTAAATACATTATCGATCATTGCAAATAGTTATTATCCATTTTCAAATTCCCGAATTCCCGATATTTTCCTCAGCTTAGTCTGATTTCACTCACACTGCATCCCTGCGGCACCATCGGGAATACATTATTTTCTTTTCCTACCATTACTTCCAGCAGATAGGAGCCATTGTGGTCCAGCATTTCTTTCAATGCATTTTTCAGTGTCTGAACGGTTTGTTACTTTTTGCCCGTCGATGCGATAAGCTTTTGCCAGTTCAACAAAATCAGGGCTTTGTAATATCCACAAAGGAATAGCGCCTGTCGTTGAAAAGTTCCTGCCATTGGCGTACCATGCCCAGAAACTGGTTGTTGAGGATGATAATTTTTACATTCAGTCCGCTTTGCATAATCGTGCCCAGTTCCTGCAGGGTCATCTGGAAACCGCCATCACCGATGATGGCAACAACGGTTCTTTCCGGTGCGCCGAATTTTGCGCCGATGGCAGCAGGCAAGTGCAAATCCCATGGTGCCCAGTCCGCCGGAAGTGATATTGCTTTTGGTCTGATTATATTTTGCATAGCGGCAGGCGACCATCTGGTGCTGGCCTACATCGGTAACGATGATCGCATTGCCGCTGGTCAGTTCATTTAGTGCATTGATCACTTCACCCATGGTCAGTACATCCGTGGCCGGATTCATTTCCGGATGAATACATTTTTCATCTTCCTGTTTCTGATAATCTTTAAATTTCTGAAGCCATGCGGTATGTGTTTTCTTTTCGATCAGTTGGGTCAGCAGGGGAAGGGTTTCTTTACAATCGCCCCAAACCGGAACAGTTGTTTTTACATTTTTATCTATTTCGGCCGGATCAATATCCAGGTGAATCACTTTTGCCTGTTTGGCATATTTATCCAGGCGGCCGGTTACGCGGTCGTCGAAGCGCATGCCGATGGCGATCAGCACATCACATTCATTGGTCAGCACATTGGGGCCATAATTGCCATGCATGCCCAGCATGCCTACATTCAGCGGATGATCGGTTGGGATGGCGCTCATGCCCAGAATGGTCCATGCAGCCGGGATGCCGGATTTTTCAATAAAATTTTTAAATTCATTTTCCGCCCTGCCGAGAATAACGCCCTGGCCAAAAATGACAAAGGGTTTTTTTGCTTCGTTGATCAGTCTGGCTGCCTGCTCTACATATTCTTTGCGGACGATGGGTTTGGGCCGATAACTGCGGATATGTTCGCATGGGCTGGTATTCTTCATAATCGAATTTCTGTATCTGTGCATTTTTGGTGATATCAATCAGCACCGGTCCGGGTCGGCCGCTTCCGGCGATATAAAATGCTTTGGCCAGTACGGAAGGAATTTCGGTGGCATCGGTAACCTGGTAATTCCATTTGGTAACGGGCGTGGTGATATTGATCACATCCGTTTCCTGGAAAGCATCGGTGCCGAGCAAGTGCGCAAATACCTGGCCGGTGATACATACCAGCGGGGTGCTGTCGATCATCGCATCTGCCAGTCCGGTTACCAGGTTGGTAGCACCGGGACCGCTGGTTGCGAATACGACACCGGTTTTGCCGGAAGTGCGTGCATAACCCTGGGCAGCGTGTATGGCGCCCTGTTCATGGCGGACCAGGATATGTTTCAATTTTTCCTGGTAATCATACAGCGCATCGTAGATAGGCATGATGGCGCCGCCGGGATAACCGAAAATCGTATCCACTTTTTCTGCAAGAAATGCTTCCAGTACGGCTGCCGAGCCCGAAAGTTTCCGGGCTTTCTGCTTTGTCTTTGGAATTTCTTTTTTTACTTCAAGCGTCTGCATTTTTTCCATTTTAAAAGATCACTAAATTTTTCGTTGGTCGGTTGATCAGTTGACGTGTTAGCCTCAAGCCTTACGCTTCAATGCCTCAAGCTTCGTCAGTTACACATCCCTGCGAGCATCTTTCACCACCTGGGCATATTTAAATAATACGCCCTTCGTGGCTTTTAGCGCCGGTTGTTTCCATTTTTTTCTCCTTGCCGCAATCTCTTCGTCCGTCACTTTTAAAGTGATGGTATTTTTGATGGCATCGATTTCGATGATGTCATTGTCTTCCACCAGTCCAATCAACCCGCCTTCATATGCTTCGGGGGTAATATGACCTACCACAAATCCATGGGTGCCGCCGCTGAAACGTCCATCGGTAATCAGTGCGACGGTTTTTCCTAAACCTGCGCCGATAATGGCTCCGGTTGGTTTCAGCATTTCCGGCATTCCCGGCGCGCCTTTCGGACCGATATTCCGGATCACCACCACATCGCCTGCTTGTACCTTTCCGGATTGAATTCCGTTGATCAGTTCATGTTCCCCGTCAAATACACGTGCTGGTCCTTCAAATCGTTCCCCTTCCTTTCCGCTGATCTTTGCCACACTGCCTCCTTCGCCAGGTTTCCATAAAGTATCTGCAGGTGGCCGGTTGCCTTTATGGGTTTTTCGAGAGGCATAATTATTTTCTGCTGATCAAAATCCAGATCGGGAGCATCTTTTAAATTTTCGGCAATGGTTTTTCCGGTAACGGTTAAACAATCGCCATGCAGCAGACCATTTTTCAGCAGATATTTCATCACGGCGGGAACACCGCCATATTGGTGCAGGTCCTCCATCAGGTATTTGCCGCTGGGTTTGAAATCGGCCAGCACCGGGATCCGGTTGCTGATCGCCTGGAAATCATCCTGGGTCAGTGGAATATCCACACTTTTTGCCATGGCGATCAGATGCAGTACCGCATTGGTAGTTCCGCCCAGAACCATGATCACGGTAATGGCATTTTCAAATGCCTTGCGGGTCATGATGTCCCGGGGTTTGATATCTTTTTCCAGTAATAATTGGATAGCCGCTCCGCCGCTTCACATTCTTTTTGTTTGTCTTCACTCAGCGCGGGATTGGAAGAAGAATAAGGAAGGCTCATGCCCATTGCTTCAATGGCAGTCGCCATGGTATTGGCGGTATACATACCACCACAGGCGCCGGCACCGGGACAGGTATTCCGGACGATGCCTTTGAAATCCGCTTCACTCAGGTTGCCGGCAATTTTTTGACCCAGGGCTTCAAAAGCCGAAACAATATTCAGGTCCTGTCCTTTATAATGACCGGGAGCAATGGTTCCGCCATACAACATGATGGAAGGACGGTTCAGACGGCCCATGGCCATAATGGAACCGGGCATATTTTTATCGCAACCCGGAATGGCAATGATCGCATCATAATATTGTGCGCCGCATTGGTTTCAATACTGTCGGCAATAATATCGCGGCTCACCAGGGAATAACGCATTCCGTCGGTGCCCATGCTCATGCCATCACTTACGCCGATGGTATTGAAGATCAGTCCCACCAAATCCGTTTTATTGATGCTTTCTTTGACAGATTTAGCCAGGTCGTTCAGGTGCATATTGCAGGTATTGCCATCATAGCCCATGCTGGCAATGCCTACCTGGGCCTTCTTGAAATCCTCTTCCGTAAATCCAATGGCATAAAACATGGCCTGGGCAGCCGGTTGGGTTTCATCCTGTGTTAGTGTTTTGGAATATTTATTGAGTTCTGCCATAATGAAATGAAATTGAAAAAAAAACCCGCCTTTTTTGGAGGCGGGTCGTTATAATGTTTTTTAAAAATTACAATCAACCGCCTCCAGGAAGAGTCAGCACAATAATAATAATGACCACCACAATACGTGCGATCAGGACTTTATTATATATACTGCTTTTCAACATGGAGACGAGTTGATTGCGAATATACGAACCGCGAATGATAAAACAAAGAACTAATACTAAATGATCGTCGACTTTCTCAGGGCAATATTTTCCTGATTGAGTTCATTACCTGAAATTTTTCCCACCAGGTAATCGCTGATCAGTTCACCGATGGTGGTGGTAAAATAAAAATTCACCGGATCAATATCCTTGGTTACAAATCCATTGATCAGTGTCCATTCCACCGCTTCCCTTACCAGCGCAGCTTCTTTATATAATTCAAAATGATCCAGCATCATGGCTGCAGATAAAATAGATCCCAGTGGATTGGCAATATCTTTTCCGGCAGCCTGCGGATATGAACCATGGATAGGTTCAAAAAGTGCCGGTCCGTTACCAACAGAAGCAGAAGGCAGCAATCCGAGTGAACCGCTGATTACACTGGCTTCATCACTGATAGGATATCGCCAAACATATTCTCCGTCAGTATCACATCAAACTGTTTTGGATTCAGAATAATCTGCATGGCCGCATTGTCCACAAACAGAAAATCAAGCTGACATCCGGATATTCCCTGGCAATTTCCTGTACCACTTTCGCCAAAGCCTGGATGTTTCCAGCACATTGGCTTTATCCACCAGTGTTAATTTTTTTCTGCGTTGTGCAGCCTGCTTGAAAGCGAGATGTGCAATGCGTTCAATTTCTTCCTTGCTATAAGTACAATCATCAGAGGCCCGGGTCTGATCTGCACTGATTTCTTTTTTACCAAAATAAATTCCACCTGTCAATTCCCGGTAAATGATAAAATCAACACCTTCAATATTTTTTGTTTTCAAGGAGACAGATGATGCAGGAAGGATAAGTGCTGATGGGCCGGATATTGGCAAACAGCTGCAATGATTTTCTGAGTTTCAGCAATCCCTGTTCCGGTCGTACTTTGGCAGTAGGATCATTATCATATTTCGGATGACCGATGGCGCCAAATAAAATGGCATCACTTTCCAGGGCCAGTTCAATGGTTTCATCGGGAAGCGGATTGCCGGTTTTATCAATGGCATCTGCGCCCATCAGGCAATAGGGGTAATGGAATTCATGATCAAAGCATTCTGCAATCGCATTCAGTACTTTTACGGACTGACGGGTTACTTCCGGCCCGATTCCGTCTCCTTCAATAACTACAATGTTTTTTTTCATATCGTATTCGGATGGTTGAGGGGTTTATTTTTCGAAATGCGGTAATTTCTTCTTTCATGTTCAACAGGTAATCGATATCGTCATATCCGTTCAGCAGGCAGGTTTTTTTATAATGATTGATTTCAAATATTCTCTTTTACCGTTGATCGCTTTCACCTTCAAAACTGATGGTTTGATCTTCCAGATCAACCGTGATCTGGGTTGAAGGTTTGCGTTCAATCGCTTCAAATAATTCTTTCAGGAAATCTTCACTCACCGTAACCGGCAGACAAAAATTATTCAGCGCATTGTTTTTAAAGATGTCGGCAAAAAAACTGCTCACCACCACATCGAAGCCATAATCTTTGATGGCCCAGGCAGCATGCTCCCGGGAGGAACCACAACCGAAATTTTTTCCGGCAACCAGTATCTTCCCTGTATACCGGGGATCATTAAGCACAAAATCTTTTTCTGGGTGTTGACTCGTTGTCGTTTTCATATCGCCAGTCGCGAAAAAGATTTTTTCCAAATCCATCCCGGCTGGTTGCTTTTAAAAAGCGTGCAGGAATGATCTGGTCTGTATCCATATTTTCGATATTTAGCGGAACGGCGGAGGATACTATTTTATTAATTGCTTTCATCTTTTATAATTGGGAATTCGGGAATTTGAGAATTCGGGAATGAAACTTAAATTTCAAAACTCCGGTATTCAAATTCATCTATCTATTCCCATATTTTATTCTCAAATTTTCAATTCCCATTATTCAAATCAGTTCCCTCACATCACTTACCCTGCCGGTAATAGCAGCAGCTGCTGCAGTTAGCGGGCTTGCCAGAAAGGTTCTTGCATTCGGTCCCTGTCTGCCTTCAAAATTTCGGTTGCTGGTAGAAATACAATATTTACCGGCCGGTATTTTATCTTCATTCATACCCAGGCAGGCAGAACATCCCGGCTGGCGCAGCATAAAACCGGCTTCTTCAAAAATTTTATCAATGCCTTCCTCGATGTGCCTGTTTTTCTACCTGTTTGCTGCCGGGCACGATCCATACTTCCACATCTTTGGCTTTTTGTTTTCCTTTTACAAAAGAAGCCACCATTCGCAGGTCTTCAATTCGGCTGTTGGTGCAACTGCCGATAAAAACATAATCCACTTTTTTCCCCTTGATGCCCATGCCGGGTTCAAGGCCCATATACTGCAAGTGATTTTTCGAAAGAAGTTTTTTCTTTTTCTTCAATTTCATTCAGATCCGGAACATGACCCGATAATGCCAATACCCATTCCCGGATTGGTTCCATAGGTAATCATCGGTTCAATATCGGCAGCATCAATATTTATTTCTGCATCAAATTCTGCATCTTCATCAGTGTAAAGTGTTTTCCAGTAAGCCAGTGTCTTATCCCATTCAGCACCCTGTGGTGCAAATTTTCTTCCTTTCATATAATCGAAAGTTGTTTCATCCGGAGCAATCATTCCGCAACGTGCACCCATTTCAATACTCATATTGCAAATGGTCATTCGGGCTTCCATAGATAAGTGCCCGGATGGCAGAACCTGCATATTCAACAGCATAACCGGTAGCGCCACTGGCAGAAATTTTTGAAATGATATAAAGAATAATATCTTTTGACAACACACCTTTATTCAATTTACCTTCCACATTGATGCGCATCAGTTTTGGCTTGGTTTGCATCAGGCATTGGGTGGCCATAACCATTTCCACTTCGCTGGTGCCAATTCCAAATGCAATAGTGCCAAATGCGCCATGGGTAGAAGTATGACTATCTCCGCAAACGATGGTCATACCCGGTTGTGTAATGCCCAGTTCAGGCCCGATCACATGAACAATGCCCTGGTAAGGATGACCGAGACCATATAATTCAATACCGAATTTTTCACAATTTTCATTCAGTGTTTCCACCTGCATTCGTGACAGTTCTTCCTTGATGGGAAGATGCTGGTTGATCGGTAGGCACATTATGATCGGCTGTAGCAACAACCTGTTTGGGACGAAATACTTTAAGCCCTCGTTTCTCCAGTCCTTTGAAGGCCTGCGGACTGGTTACTTCATGAATAAAATGTTTGTCAATATATAAAACAGAAGGACCATCGTCAATGGTTTTCACCACATGTGTATCCCAGATCTTTTCGAATAATGTTTTTGGTTTCATATAGTTTCTTATGTTACTGCTATTGTCGTCTATCGCCGGATGCAGACGGGATAATCATGCTATGCGCTTACGGTCACTTTTGCCAGTTCATGTAAATCTTCTTCCCTACTTCTTTTTTTGTATCTGCCACTCTGAAGAATTCAGTATACAGTACATCGATATCATTGCTGTGTAAATTCATAACCGATTTTCCGGAAACGGTGTGCCAGTGCACTTCGGCCGCTCCTGGCCGTTAGTACAATCTTTGATCCATCGGCACCTACTTCTTCCGGATTGATGATTTCATAGGTCAGTGCATCTTTCAGAAATCCATCCTGGTGAATACCGGAAGAATGTGAAAATGCATTGGCACCTACGATGGCTTTATTGGGCTGAACCGGCATGCGCATGGTATCGGATACCAGCCGGCTCATCGGGATTAAGTGATTTTGCTTTTGATATCGGTATAAAATCCCAGGTCTGCATGTTGTTTGATGATCATCACCACTTCTTCCAGTGAAGTATTACCGGCTCTTTCACCCAGACCATTGATGGTACATTCAATCTGTCGTGCACCATGCAATGATACCGGCAATAGAATTGGCCGTAGCCAGTCCCAGATCATTATGGCAATGACAGGAAATAATGGCTTTATCAATATTGGGAACATTATTTACGAGGTAAGCAATCTTTTCACCATACTGATGCGGCAGACAATAACCGGTGGTATCAGGAATATTTACAACAGTAGCGCCGGCTTTGATAACGGCTTCGATCACCCGGGCCAGATAATCATTGTCGGTACGTCCGGCATCTTCTGCATAAAATTCCACATCATCTACAAAATTTCTTGCCAATTTAACCGCCTGTACGCTCTTTCAATAATTTCTTCCCGGGTTGAATTGAATTTTGATTTGATATGAAGATCCGAAGTGCCGATACCGGTATGAATCCGGGGACGTTTTGCATATTTCAATGCTTCAGCCGCCACTTCAATATCTTTTTCTACTGCGCGGCTAAGTGCGCAAACGGTAGCATTCTTAATACTTTGGAAATTTCTTCCACCGAATGAAAATCTCCCGGACTGGAAATGGGAAATCCGGCTTCAATAATATCAACACCAAGGTGCTTCCAGCTCCAGGGCCAGTTCCATTTTTTCTTTTGTATTCAGCTTGCAACCCGGCACCTGCTCGCCATCGCGGAGTGTAGTGTCAAAAATGAAAATTTTGTTCGGCATTATCATTAATGCAGTGATTATAAGGAGAAGGCATGTAGTTGATCTCTCCGAAGTTATTTTTGTTTAGGCCGGCAGACAAATCAAAATAATGCGGGATTTACAGTCCGGAAATAGGGTAATTAGGCGCTGAAACCCTTGCTGGTAACGCATTTTAAGTTGAATAATATTACGATGCCCAACCGATCTTCAGATGCCCTGTTTCAACTGGTAAAATCGCTGGAAAAGTCAGAAAAACGGAATTTCAAGCTCTATGTGAAGCGAAATTCGGCTGCGTGAAGACCTGAAAATCATCCAATTATTCGATGCTCTGGACAAAATGGACGAATATGATGAAACCGTGCTGCTGAAGAAAAACAAAGGCCTATCAAAAAACAGCAGCTTTCCAATATGAAAGCGCATTTATACAAGCAGATCCTTTCCAGCCTGCGGCTGATCCGGAGCGAAAATAATATTGATATCCAGCTGCATGAACAACTGGATTATGCCGGAATCCTGTACAACAAGGGACTTTATCTGCAAAGCCTGAAAGTGCTGGACAGGATTAAAGAAAATGCGCCAGGAATATCAACCAGCTTAGTTATGTTACAGGAACCTTGTTTTTTGAAAAGAAAATTGAAGCCCTGCATATTACCCGGAGTATGCAGGACAGGGCCGACAGACTGGCTGCAGAATGCAGGAAGTAAATGAGCATCTCCTGCTGACGCGGAAATCTTTCCAATCTTTCCTTGCAATTGTACAGCTGGTATATTCAGAATGGTCATGGCCAGAAATGAAAAAGATGAAAAGCGGTGAAGGAATTTTTTGAATCGCAGCTTCCGGCTGAATAAGCCGGCTGCAATGGATTTTATGAAAATCTGTATCTCTATCAGAGTTATTGCTGGTATGCTTTTATCCGACAGGATTTTCTTTCTGTATTACCGCTATACGCAAAAATGGGTTGATCTGTTCGATAAGGAACCAGTCATGATTGCGATTGAAACCGCCCACTATATCAAAGGAATGCACAATCTGCTGGGTGCGCATTTCGACCTGCTGAACTATACGAAATTTCTGGAAACGCTTGAGCAGTTTTGAAAATTTTTTCGAGTCGGATGCCGTGCAGGAAAATGATAATAACCGGATACAGACTTTTGTGTATCTGCATATCGCCAAAATCAACAAACATTTTATTGAAGGCACTTTTACCGAAGGACTGACCCTGGTTCCCTATATTGAAGATAAACTGAAGGAATATGAAATCTATCTGGACCGCCACCGGATGCTGGTTTTCTATTACAAATTTGCCTGCCTGTATTTCGGCAGCGGGGATTATGAAAACACCATTAATTATCTCAATAAGATCATTAACTGGAAAGTGGATCTGCGAACCGATCTGCAATGTTATTCCCGGCTGCTGCACCTGATTGCACATTATGAACTGGGTAACGACAATCTGCTGGAATACCTGATCAAATCGGTTTATCGCTTTATGGCGAAAATGGAAAACCTGAGTATGGTGGAAGAAGAGATATTCCATTTTTTGCGAAAGTCTTTCAAGCTGGCTCCCAAGGAACTCAAGCCTGAATTCTGAAAATTGCTTGAGAAACTGAAAACCTATGAAAAGAACCGTTTCGAAACCCGGGCATTTGCCTACCTGGATATTATTTCCTGGCTGGAAAGCAAGATCCGGGATGTTCCGGTCCAGAAGATCATTCAGGAAAAATTTATTGAACGGAATAAAATCCGCGGTGCATCCATTGCCGGAAAATCATCCGGTTAAATCCTGAAAAATGCTGATGGGAAAAAGCTTTCAACACCGGGTTTTTGTATTCAGGAGGATACTGCTGCGGAACTTTTACCGGATACTGGGTCCTTTGAATATTTATCTTCAGCCCAGAAGTCTTATTTCTGCATAAAGGCCGGTTATCATGAAGGCAGGGAGGTGGAAAAATTTGATGACCGGCAAAACACCGATCAATGGCAGCGGAATGTTTATGAATCCGCACTGGAATTAATAAAAAAAAATAATGGTAAATCAGTTGTTGATGTGGGCTGCGGATCCGGCTATAAACTGATGCATATGTTTGGAAATTTTGAGACAACCGGCATTGAGCTTGCTGAAACCTGCCATTGGCTGAAGCTTAATTATCCCGGGAAAAAATGGCTGGAATTCGAAAACACGGATCCCGGACAGTTGAAGACGGATATGATAATCTGTTCCGATGTGATTGAACATGTTCCGAACCCGGATGGTCTCATGGATTTCCTGGGAAAAATAGACATTCAGGTGGCTCGTGCTCAGTACGCCGGAAAGAAACCGGGTAAGGGGAAAAATGGATTTCGGTCCCCCGGAAAACACCTCTCATTACCGGGAATGGAGCGATACTGAATTCAGGGCCTATGTATCCGGCTGGTTTACGGTGAAGGAACAACTGATCTCCGGAGATCAGAGTGTTTCGCAGATCCTGTTCTGCGAGCCGAAGGAGGGATGACGGACGACGCCTGCCTGACCGGCAGGCAGGGTTGACCGTCGGCCGTTGGTAGTTTAAACGACATCCAACCCCTGAAAGGCCTTAGGCTTTAGGCTCTAGCTTTATGCCTTTTATTGGTAAATTAAAACAAACCATGTACCTTTGCCCTCCTTATGCTGGCATTTTCAGAATTAATCCTCTGTTAAATTATTGATTTTCAACCAAGTAAGTTGCAAAAAGGGCTGGTTTATGCCCGGGTAATTTACTTGGTTAACGCATTTGTGGTAACTGTCTTTTAAAAACCTGATATTAAAAATATGGCTATTAAAAAAGAAAATCGTCCCAAAGCCACTTTCTCAAAAATTACAATCGGTCTTGCTTCTCCTGATTCCATTCTGGAAAGATCTTATGGTGAAGTATTAAAGCCTGAAACCATTAACTACCGAACTTACAAACCCGAAAGAGATGGTTTGTTCTGCGAACGCATTTTTGGACCGGTAAAAGATTACGAATGTGCCTGCGGAAAATATAAGCGTATCCGTTATAAGGGTATCGTGTGCGACCGTTGTGGTGTTGAAGTAACCGAGAAGAAAGTTCGCCGTGAACGCATGGGCCATATCAAACTGGTGGTACCTGTAGTTCATATCTGGTATTTCAAAAGTCTTCCGAATAAAATCGGTTACCTGCTGGGTATGAGTTCCAAGAAATTGGAGAGCATTGTTTATTACGAAAGATATGTAGTGATACAATCCGGTATTCGCGCAGATAAAGGTCAGAATTCGGGTGATTTGCTTACAGAAGAAGAATACCTGGAAATTCTGGATACACTTCCGAAAGACAATCAATATCTGCCTGATGATGATCCGCAAAAGTTCATCGCCAAGATGGGTGCTGAAGCAGTGCATGATCTGTTGCAGCGCATTGATCTGGATCAGTTGAGCTTTGATCTGCGTGCTGCAGCTGCCAATGAAACTTCACAGCAACGTAAAGCAGATGCCTTAAAACGTCTGAGTGTTGTAGAAAGTTTCCGCGATGCCAATACAAGAATTACAAACCGTCCGGAATGGATGGTAATGCAATATATTCCGGTTATTCCGCCTGAACTGCGTCCACTGGTTCCTCTGGATGGTGGCCGTTTTGCCTCTTCAGATCTGAATGACTTGTATCGTCGTGTGATCATCCGTAACAACCGTTTGAAACGTTTATTGGAAATCAAAGCACCTGAAGTAATCCTGCGTAATGAAAAAAGAATGTTGCAGGAAGCCATCGATTCTCTGTTTGATAACAGCCGTAAATCAAATGCCGTAAAAGCAGAAGGTGGACGTGCGCTGAAATCATTGAGTGATGTACTGAAAGGTAAACAGGGTCGTTTCCGTCAGAACCTGCTGGGTAAACGTGTTGACTATTCCGGTCGTTCTGTAATTGTGGTTGGTCCTGAATTGAAACTGCATGAATGTGGTTTGCCAAAAGATATGGCTGCTGAATTATTCAAGCCATTTATTATCCGTAAACTGATTGAAAGAGGCATTGTAAAAACAGTGAAATCTGCCCGCAAACTGGTTGACCGAAAAGAAGCCATCGTTTGGGATATCCTTGAAAATATTTTGAAAGGTCATCCGGTAATGCTGAACCGTGCCCCAACCCTTCACCGTTTGTCAATCCAGGCATTTCAGCCAAAACTGATTGAAGGAAAAGCGATTCAGTTGCATCCGTTGGTATGTACAGCATTCAACGCGGATTTTGATGGTGACCAGATGGCCGTGCACGTTCCGCTGAGCAGTGCTGCCGTTCTGGAAGCCCAGTTGCTGATGCTGTCCAGTCATAATATTCTGAATCCGCAAAATGGTACACCCATTACCCTTCCTTCACAGGACATGGTACTGGGATTGTATTATATCACCAAAGGAAAAAAATCCACTCCAACGGAAAAAGTGAAAGGTGAAGGAAAAGCTTTTTACAGTCCGGAAGAAGTGATCATTGCTTACAATGAAGGTCAGATTGACCTGCATGCGTATATCAAAGTAAAAGTGAATGTGAGAAATGAAGATGGTACACTTGAAAAGAAATTAATTGAAACAACTGTTGGCCGGGTGCTGTTCAATCAGCATGCTCCGGTTGAAGTTGGTTTTGTAAATCAGCTGCTCACAAAAAAATCACTGCGCGAAATCATTGGTGATATCATTAAATGGACCAACGTTCCAAAAACAGCAAAATTCCTGGATGATATCAAGACACTTGGATTCCGTATGGCATTCCGCGGTGGTTTGTCATTCAGTATTAATGACCTGATCATTCCGGATACCAAGGAAGAATTGCTGGAGAATGCGAAAGTTGAAGTAGATGAAGTGTGGGATAACTATAATATGGTCTGATTACAAATAATGAAAGATATAATCAGATCGTTGATATCTGGTCGAGGGTGGATACCCGTATTACAGAAACGCTGATTCGTGAACTGGCTGCTGATAAACAGGGTTTCAATTCTGTTTACATGATGCTTGATTCCGGTGCCAGGGGTTCCAAACAACAGATCAAACAGCTGGCCGGTATAAGCGGACTGATGGCAAAGCCAAGAAAATCCGGTTCAACCGGAAGTGAAATCATTGAAAACCCGATTCTTTCGAATTTTAAAGGTGGTCTGAATGTATTGGATTATTTTATCTCTACGCATGGTGCCCGTAAAGGTCTTGCGGATACGGCATTGAAAACGGCTGATGCCGGTTACCTTACCCGTCGTCTGGTGGACGTTGCACAGGATGTGGTGATCAATGAAGAAGATTGCGGTACACTGAGAGGTATTGCAACTTCAGCATTAAAAGATAATGAAGATATCGTTGAACCATTATACGACCGAATTCTGGGTCGCATTTCCCTGCATGATGTTTATGATCCGATTTCAGATCAGATCATTGCCAAAGGCGGGATCGAAATCACTGAAGAAGTTGCCAGGAAAATTGAAGAAACCGGAATTGAAACTGTTGAAATCCGTTCTGTACTTACCTGCGAAAGCAAGCGAGGTGTTTGTGTAAAATGTTATGGTAAGAATCTGGCAACCGGTTATACCGCGCAGAAAGGTGATGCCGTTGGTATCATCGCTGCACAGTCAATCGGTGAACCGGGTACACAGCTTACACTGCGTACATTCCACGTGGGTGGTGTTGCAGGTTCTGCATCTGTTGAATCTTCCCTGCTCGCAAAATTTGATGGTACCATTCAGTTTGATGGTTTGAGAACAGTAATTGCAGAAAATAATGAAGGAGAAAAGTGCAGATCGTTATCGGCCGTACAGGTGAAGTCAGAATCATGGATGTGAAGAATGACCGTCTGCTGATTACCAATAACGTTCCTTATGGTGCTACGCTGACTGTAAAAGACGGACAGAAAGTAACCAAAGGTGATATTATCTGTACATGGGATCCGTTCAATAATGTTGTGATCACTGAAATTACCGGTAAGCTGAAATTTGAAAATGTAATTGAAGGTATTACTTACCGTGAAGAAGCCGATGAACAAACAGGTCACCGTGAAAAAGTGGTTATTGAAACAAAAGATAAAACAAAGATCCCGTGTATCGTTGTAGAAAGCGGAAAAGAAATTAAAACATTATAACCTTCCAGTAGGAAGCCATATTATTATGGAAGAAGGTGAAGATGTGAAGGCGGACAGGTAATCGTGAAAATTCCACGTGTTCTTGGTAAGCTGCGAGATATCACGGGTGGTCTGCCACGTGTAACAGAATTGTTTGAAGCAAGAAATCCGGGTAACCCTGCCGTCGTTTCTGAAATTGATGGTGTGGTTGCTTTTGGAAATATTAAAAGAGGTAACCGTGAAATCATCGTTGAAGCCAGAGATGGTATTGTAAAAAAATATCTTGTTCCGCTTACCCGCCAGATCCTTGCACAGGATGGAGACTTTATCAAAGCCGGTGCGCAGTTGTCTGATGGACAAATTGCTCCTGCCGATATCCTTTCCATCAAAGGACCGTTTGCAGTTCAGGAATATGTGGTGAATGAAATTCAGGAAGTGTATCGTTTGCAGGGTGTAAAGATCAATGATAAGCACATTGAAGTGATCGTTCGCCAGATGATGCGTAAGCTGAATATTGTTGATCCGGGAGATACCAGATTCCTTGAAGAAGAAACCGTGGACAAATTCGAATTCCTTGATGAAAACGATTGGATCTTCGATAAAAAAGTAGTCACAGAAGCCGGTGAATCAGCTAAACTGAAACCCGGACAAATCGTTAGCTTACGTGAAGTGCGGGAAGAAAATTCAATCCTGCGCCGGAATGATAAAAAACTGGCTGAATTCCGGGATGCGCATTCAGCTACATCTGCACCCATGCTGCTTGGTATTACCAAGGCATCACTGGGTACACAAAGCTGGATATCTGCTGCCTCATTCCAGGAAACCACGAAAGTGCTGTCATCTGCTGCCATCCAGGGTAAAACGGATGAGATGATGGGTCTGAAAGAAAATGTAATCACCGGTCATCCGATACCGGCCGGTACAGGTCTGCGTGAATTTGAGAACATGATCGTGGGAAGCAAGGAAGAATATGAATTGCTCCAGACTACCCGCGAAGCCATGCAGTTTGACGAAGAAGAGTAAAAGCAAACTTTAAGAATAATTAAGCAGTAGGAAGCAGAAATGCTTCCTACTTTTATGTCTGGTATACTGAACAAAATATTTGAAAAATTCGTATGAAATATCTTTCCATAGTTCCCGGAGTTCTGGCACTTGTTATGGCAGTTGTTTTATTGACGCATAAACCACAAGCGGCCACAGTCCGCCTTCATCAACTTGCCGCTGCGACCACGCAGGGCAATAATTTCCGGATGGCTTATTTTAACCTGGATTCCCTGGAAGCCCATTATCAGTATTTCAAGGATGTGCTGGAACAGGTTAAAGGGAAAGAAAATGAAATGAATGCCGAGCTCAGCGGGATGGAAAAAAGTTACCAGAAGAAAATAACGGAATGGCAGAAAAAGGCATCCACCATGTCACAGACAGAAGGACAGCAGGCCCAGCAGGAATATGCCCAGATGCAACAGACTTACCAGGCGCGTAAACAATCCCTGCAGGAATCCCTTCTCAAACACAATGAGGATATGAAAGCAGATATCCGGAAGAAAATTGAAGAATACCTGAAAGAATACAACAAGGCCAAAGGATACAACTATATCATATCCTACGAGGCCAATTCCTTTATATATATCCGGGATACGGCCAATAATATCACGGATGACCTGGTTGACGGCCTGAATGCTTCCTATAAGAAAAAGTAGCCTAGCCCCTTGCTCAGGGTTTTCCAATCGATTTACTATCTTCCGGGTTAAATCATTTTATGCCCGCAGAGAGCCATAGTTTTAAACCCACCCTCGGACTGATGGATGCGACCATGATCGTAGCCGGGTCCATGATTGGTTCCGGAATATTCATCGTAAGTGCAGATATTCTCAGGAATGTAGGCGGAACCGGCTGGCTGATTCTCGTATGGGTGATTACCGGTTTTATGACGCTGACCGCTGCCATGAGTTATGGAGAGCTGAGTGGTATGTTTCCCAAAGCCGGTGGTCAGTATGTTTACCTGAAAGAAGCCTATAATCCGCTTACTGCCTTTCTTTATGGATGGAGTTTTTTCGCCGTCATTCAAACAGGCACCATTGCCGCCGTTGGAGTTGCTTTCGCCAAATATGCTGCCTACCTTATTCCTGCACTAAGCGAGGACCATTATCATTCTCCAGATTTCAAACCAGCACAAATAGTTGCGGTAACCCGGTCTATTTCACCATTAGTTGCGGCCCAACTTGTTTCCATCGGCCTGATTGCCCTGCTAACGTACACGAATACACGAGGACTGAAAGGAGGCAAATGGATTCAGAATATTTTCACTTCTACCAAACTGCTGGCATTATTCGGACTGATCATTGCGGGATTCATCGCTTTTCGTCCCGGAAGTATGGCATGCCAACTGGTCTGCTGCCTGGGTGGCCACGAAAACGAGCCTGAAAGATATTTGTAATCCCTCCCTCGGATTTAATGTCAATTCGATCGGCGGTGCTGCTTTATTTGGCGGCATTGCAGCGGCCATGGTAGGATCCGTTTTCAGCAGTGATGCCTGGAATAATGTCACGTTTATTGCCGGGGAAATAAAAAACCCCCAGAAAAATATCGGTCTTTCCCTTTTCCTGGGCACGCTGATCGTAACCGTCATTTATGTTTGCGCCAACCTGATGTATGTGGCTGTATTGCCGCTGCATGAAATCGCCCATGCAGATAAAGACAGGATTGCCGTGGCCGCATCGCAGGTGATATTTGGCAGATCAGGAACGTATATCATCGCCCTGCTGATCATGGTTTCCACATTCGGATGCAATAACGGACTGATCCTGGCCGGGGCGCGGGTATATTATACCATGGCGAAGGATAAATTATTTTTCCGCCAGGCCGGGATCGCTGAATAAAAATGCGGTACCGCAATGGGCACTCTGGGCCCAGTTTGTAGTCGCTTCTGTTTTATGCCTGAGCGGAAAATATGGTGACCTGCTCGACATGATTTCATTTGTGGTTGTTATTTTTTATGTACTGACCATTCTGGGTATTTTTATACTGAGAAAAAAGAGACCGGACCTGCCCAGGCCTTATAAAGCTTTTGGATATCCTTTTTTACCCTTGCTTTATATACTAATGGGCAGCAGCTTTTGTATATTACTGATCATTTATAAACCTGAATTTACCTGGCCCGGACTGATTATCGCACTGCTTGGCATTCCATTGTATTTTATTGCGAATTCCGGTAACCGGAAAAACAAAACGGAATAATATGTCAGCTCCTTTCGATTATAAAGAATTATTTAAATCATTTTCATCCGTCAGAATCGGCGTGATCGGAGACATGATGCTGGATACATACTGGTGGGGCAATGTGGAAAGGATTTCTCCTGAAGCACCGGTGCCGGTGGTTACGGTTGGCCGGAAGGAATACAGAATCGGGGGTGCGGGTAATGTTGCCCTGAATCTTGCTTCGCTCGGAGCTCCTGTTTCTGTTTTTTCCGTAATCGGGGATGATGATGATGGCCGGATCCTGACCGGAATGCTGAACGAAAAAAAGATTGACACCCGTTATATGCTGAATTCCGGCGGACGAATTACGACCAATAAAATGCGGGTGATCAGCCGCAATCAGCAAATGATGCGTCTTGATTCAGAAACCGTTGCGCCGTTGCTTCCCGAAGAGGAGCAGAAATTAATAGAAGCAGGTGGAGAATGTTCATTCAGCGAAGAATCTCCGGCAGCCATCATTTTCGAAGATTATAACAAAGGAGTACTTACAGAAAAAGTTATCCGGACAATCATTGAGCTTTGCAAAAACAAGTCCGTGATCACGGCAGTAGATCCCAAAAGGAAACATTTTTTTGACTACCGCGGTGTGGACATTTTCAAACCCAATTTAAAGGAAGCCAGAGAAGCATTGAATCTATTGATTGAAGAGGTAAATGTATCCACCCTGGCAGATATTCACCAGAAACTATTAGCTGAACTGGATCATAAAATCTCATTCATTACTTTGTCGGAGAAGGGAGTGTTTTTTAACGATGGAAAGTCATCCAGTTTAGTGGCTTCCCATATCCGGAACGTTGCGGATGTTTCCGGGGCCGGCGATACCGTGATTGCGGTGGCCACACTGGTTTATGCGCTGACCCGGTGATACCCGGATGATGGCTGATATCGCAAACCTGGCAGGAGGACTGGTTTGTGAAACCGTAGGAACAGTAGCGATAGATAAAACAAGACTTTTACGGGAATGCCAGCGACTATTGGCTGAAAAATAAATATCAGAATAATTACGGATGAAAAAATATGCCGTTATCGTTGCGGGAGGTTCCGGATTGCGCATGGGAACACCATTGCCCAAACAATTTCTGCTGATCCACCAGAAACCCATACTCTGGTATACACTGCATACATTTCTGAAATCTTATAAAGACATTCATATTATACTCGTGCTGCCTGCGGAATATTACGAAACCGGCCGTGCCATCTGTGATGAATTCCAAACCATAAATCCCATTCAGACAGTAGTTGGCGGAGATACGCGGTTTCATTCCGTACAGGAAGGCCTTTCTCTTATTCAGGAACAGTCGGTTATTTTTGTTCATGACGCCGTGCGTTGTTTATTGAGTCCCTCCCTGATACACCATGTGTTTTGAAGAGGCCCTGCAATTTGGTTCTGCCATACCCTGTATAGATTCAAAAGACAGTGTCCGGATCCTGAATGAATCCGGTAACCAGGCCATCAAAAGAACGGATGTTAAACTGGTACAGACTCCCCAAACCTTTCTCAGTGAACTGATTTTGCCGGCTTATCAGACCGAATACCAGGAGGGTTTTACCGATGATGCGGCTGTTGTTGAAGCCTCCAATCATCCCATACACCTGGTTATCGGGGAAGAAAATAATATTAAAATTACCAGCCCGCTGGATCTTGTGCTCGCTGAAGAACTGCTGGATCCTCCCCAGCGGAATATATAGTGGAATCAGTACATCAGCACTGTCTTTCATTTAAAATAACGGAAAGGGAAGGGCAGGTGATTGAATCTTAAAAACGGGTAAGGCTGGTTGAATGATCCGAATTTCCTGTAGAATTCAGCAATACCCGGTAATTCGGATCCTTCAAAATCCAGCACCATATTCCGGGATGAAAATTCCTGAATCAAATGATCCATCAGAAAAAAATTGGCCCGTTGTGCCCTTCCCGCATCCACGGTTACGGACATGATATTATAGATTCTTTGCAAATCCCTGAAAAAAATACCGGAACTAAGGATATTACCCGATCCATCCCTGACCTGTCGGACGAACAGCATATCTCTTTTCAGCAACTCCCGGCATAACGTTGTAAAATGTATATAATCCTGATTTTTTACATGCGTAAATCTTTTGCCGTAGGTGGATTTAAAAAGTTCCAGGGAAGCAGAGAAATCAGTCGTCGGTAAAATAGGTCAATGCATGACTGCCGGCTTCGGAGAGGTTTTCGAGTAATCTTTTTTTATAATTTTTCCGCAATCTTCATAAGGATTTGTCGAGTGGCAGAATATAATTTGCGCGCAGTGTACAATTCTCCGGTGCATTGATGGTGGTTGAGGTGAATTTCGCAAAACCTGATAATATTTTTTTGCTTCAGCAATAAAATGGTTTATTTCAGTTAGGTTTTCGGGATGTATCTGAAAATAATCCCAGCTGGGCAGTAAATGCAGGTTGATACAGATAGGTGAAACCATATTTCCGGTTCCATGTCAGGGGCATAACCATATCATAGTCACCCGAGATCAGGGCACTCCAGTTTTTAGCCATGGCATCCAGGTAAAATGAACGGGCATATATTTTTCCGTTGGGTGCATCCTGAATGCAACGGTCCCATTTCTCCGGGTCAATTTCCCCGCGGTTCAAAAACCTGATATCGGATGAAGGGTTATTCATATACCGGAAGCCTTTTTTTAAGGATCCATTTATAATCGATATCGCTGGAGATCGATACTGAAAGTAATCTTTCTTCCGAAATTGAGGCTGCTGAGTGCCTGGGTAAAATCGCTGCTGTAAATCAGGGGAGCGTAGATATTCAATACATTTTTAAAGAGACTTAACTGTATGCCTCCGGTGTAGAGAAACCGGCTGGTGGGAGAATTATTTTCCCAGGCCTCCGCATAGGTTCCCACATCGAAGAATATTCGTATCGGAACCGGAAAGGGAAACAAATGCGCCGGCAGCGTGCTGCAAAAATTTAAGGAGCTGACCCAATTGGCAGATTTGCCCTGCAGATAAGTCAGGTCATCTATTCTCAATTTTAATCCGCCATCCCGGTTCATGATCTGCTGGGCGGCCAGACCCTGGTTGGGAACCGAGGTTTTTTCCTGGGCATAGGTGGCAGAACGGCCGATAAAATAATTTTCATATAAATAATCTTCTTCCCCGGTTACTCCCAGTAACTGGGGTTCAAATCTGTCCAGCGCCAGGGAATTGCCGTTGTTCCAGGCACCGAATTTAGCAGCGAAAAAGCGAACCTGCAGTCCGCCTCCGTCAGGATAGTTCAGAAAATAATCAGCATGCAGGTTTATCCGGTAAAACAATTCACTCTGCTGAAATTCCACCCGGAGATCATAAGGATATAATACCCGGTTATCCTGCAGGTTAAAACTGAGTTGGTTTACATAGTAAAAATTGCTGACCAGTGCATTGGGATGTATGAGGGAATCATTCGGAGAAACCGCATAGGATTCGATTTCGTAATTTTTTTGGGTTATCAGATAGGTTTTGAAATCCATCCATTTGCTGATTGTGCTCCTGGGATCAGCCGGTTTGAAATCCACGCGGATATAGGGAACGAGCTTTGAGAAATTTTCATATATATACCTCCCGTTGCTGTCCGTTGCCTTGTTCGTATTAAAATAGGCTCCGTTGATTCCGATACTGATGCGGCTGAGCTTTGTATCCGGATGCCAGGTATATCCCATTCTTCCCAGGCCCACCAGTTCTTTCGAACCAAAAGCATACAATGGTGTAAAAAGAAATTCGAATTTGTTTGCAGGCAGGTTGATATTGTGAATCACCGCACCGAGCATGAATTCATCATATTTGTTATAACCGACAGCCGGGGCCAGACCAATATAATTGTATCGTTCACTGTTTCGCGCTGAAAAAATAAAAGCGGGTTTTAATGTCCGGTGAGCCAAAGGGGGAAACAGGGAGGAACCGGACTTTAATTCATTCCATAAATTTCCTGAATTTTTTCCGCCTGCTGTTTCCATCATCATTTTGAAATCCGCCGGTTGCGGGTGATCGAATTTCCAACCGGAAAAATAATTCAACATGGTCTGATCAAAAAGCCCTGACCCGATGGAATCCTGAAGACTGGAAATCCACAATCCCGTTTTGGTTTCCGCAATCAGTGAGTCATTTCGGGTACTGAATTCCGGAGCCGGTGTTATAATGGGCTGCGTCTTTTTTTCATTTTCCGCCACGCGGAGCCACAGGATATCCGCTGGATAGGGAACGCGGTCCGGATAGACCGGCGGGAATTGCCGGAGCAGTCTTTTGTCGTAATAATCCATGAATCCCCGGGAGAGCCAGGGCTGGGTTCGCTGGTCTGTCAGCAGGATGGTTTGAAACCATTGGCCCAATAATTCTTTCCTGATCGTCGATTCAGTTTCCGGGAGAACCGTTTTTCCGCCAATACACAGCAATCCGGAAAAATCCTGGTCTTCCATCCGACTGCACTGAACAATGCTGAGGGTCTGGTGGGGATAAGGACTAAGCCATGCCGAAAGCTGGCGGATATTCTTTTTAATGGTGGAAAAAAGAATATTATTCGCGTTTACATCATTTATATAGAAATATTGGAGGATTATCTTTTCTCCGGTACCGGTTTGCAGGGTATCTGTTTTCAGCCGGAAACGGTTGTCGGCAATCCAGGCAAAGGAGTTTGCATTATGGATGGAGAACCGGTACAGGTTATTGGATGGGGAAGAAGACAGGGTATCAGCCACAGCGCCGGCTGCAATGCGATAGGAGGGTGGTGCTTCAATTTCCACCTGGTAATCCGCGTTCTCATGATAGGCTCCCCCCTGCACCAGGAAAGGCATGGGATGCCAGCCGGACTGGTCATAAACTGCAGGCTCCGGATACCAGTTTCGCATTTCTACATGATGCGGACCATAACCGTTGCCATTAAAATTATATGGAATCCGCAGATGAAAAGAAGCAGACACCGTAATACTGTCGCCGGGCAAAAGGGGTTGGGGCAGTAACAATTTCACCACATCCATATATTCCGGATGGTCCTGCATCTGCGCCAGGATGCCATTCACCCGAAAATCAAGCCGGTTAAGATATCCTTTTTGTTCCCTGGATGAAAAATAATATCGGGTATCACCATTTTCAAGCAGCTGTTCACTGTAGGGAGTTCTGTCGTTGCGATAGGCATTGGGCCACACGTGGAACCAGATATAGGTGAGGGTATCAGGAGAACGATTGATATACTGCAATTTCATCAGCGCATCGGCAGACTTATCTGACGGAATGAATTTTATATGAATTTCATAACGCAGGGTTTGTTTCCAGGCGGACTGTGACTGAGCCTGCAGGATGAAAAATAAAGCGGGAAAAATGAGCAGTTTTTTCAAATAAGCGCAGGTTTGAAAACTTACCGGCCCTTGCCTTTAAATATCGTAAGTAATGTATACATCATGATTTTAAAATCCAGGGCCAGTGAAATATTTTCTATATAAATCAGATCATATTTCATCCGTTCAATCATTTCATCAACGTTTTCAGCGTATCCGAATTGTACCATCCCCCAGGAAGTTACTCCGGGTTTTACTTTAAGCAGGTATTTAAAATAAGGAGCATCCGCCAGGAGCTGACGAATATAGTACTGACGTTCAGGCCGGGGGCCTACCAGGCTCATTTCACCCCTGATTACGTTCAGCAACTGGGGCAGTTCGTCGATGCGCCATTTTCGCATGGTCTTTCCCCATCGCGTGATGCGGTCGTCATTTTCAGAAGATAACCGGGGTCCGTCCTGTTCGGCATTGTTTACCATGGAACGGAATTTGTGAATCATGAATTTTTTTCCTTTGTATCCAACTCTTTCCTGCGAGTAAAATACAGGTCCCGAGGAACCAAATTTTACCCGGATAGCGGCATACAATAGCAGGGGTGAAAGCAGGATCAGGGCAAAACCGGAAAATAATACATCCACCAGCCGTTTAATATGCATTTGCCATTCAGGCATCAGGCCTGTATGAATATCGCTGAGCAGTGCACCAAAAAGATTACTTGTCCTAACGGAACCGGATAAGATATCCATGATGTCCGGGATGATTTTTATTTCCACATCTTTTTCACTCAGGCGCTGAACTATTTTTTCAGCTTCTGCCTGTTCGGTCTTTTCCATTGCAATAACGACCAGGCGGATATTTTCCTGCTCAATCAATTTTTCAAGATGGTCGCTGTTGCCCAAATATTCCAACGGAATATTCATTTTCCCCGTTACCCCGTTGGGTTGAACATAACCGGTATACTGATATCCGTTTGCCCTAAGTCCGATCACGGTTTCTTCATAGGTTTTAATGCCCATGGATCCGGAACCCAGCAACAGGCTGTTGAAAACGATTTCCCCCCGGCGAATCTGCATTTTGGTGAATGCAAGAATCAGCCACCTGCCGCTCCAGGTAATCAGGAAATGCAGGAATAAAAAAATGAAGTAGGCTTTATAATAGTACCGGTAATCCGTTTGCGGATCATTGATAACAATGGCAAAAAAAAGGATCGTGCATCCGATCAGTCCGGAAAGGATCGTGCTGGAAAATTCATTCAGTCTGGATTTCTTATACAGGGAGTGATAGGTTCCGGTAATGCCATAAAATATTATCCAGCCAACGGGAATCAGGATGATTCCATACCAGAAACGGTCATTTAAAAAAAGTTTCCCGTCAATAAATATTTTTTCATCTAAGAGGTAACGCCGGGTAAAATATAATACCATCCAGGAGAGGATGGCTGAAATATAATCACTCAGTACGTACCAGGTGATATGGATCTTTCTTCCCGGTTGCAGCATGAATCAGGCGTTAATGGAATTGAATTTTATTTTCTGAAGGATCTGGTGGGCAATATCCATCGCCCGGTATCCGTCAAGTTCAGAAACACGGGTAGGTTTGTTTTGAAGAATGGATTCGGTAAATTTTTCCAGTTCCATCAGTATGGCATTGACTTCCGGAGGTTCCGGATTTCTGACCAGGATGGATTTCGTTCCGTTCAGGGTTTCGATATCGAATGAAAATCCATCCGTACTGTCACCCGTATTCAAACTGATAATTTCCGTTTTCTTGGCCAGGAAATCCACTCCGATATAGGCATCCTTCTGGAATATGCGCAATTTTCGCATTTTCTTCAGTGAAATCCTGCTGGAAGTGAGGTTGGCAACACAACCATTGTTAAATTCAATCCGCACGTTGGCAATATCGGGTGTATCCGTCATTACGGCTACTCCGCTGGAATAAATATTTTTCACTTCACTTTTTACAATATGAAGGATGATATCGATGTCGTGAATCATCAGGTCCAGGATTACGCTTACCTCTGTGCCCCTGGGATTAAATTCTGCCAGCCGGTGTACTTCAATAAACATCGGATGCAGTGCAACACCTTCTAGGGCCAGGAACGCAGGATTAAATCTTTCCACATGACCAACCTGCAATTTCACATTGGATTCCTTGACCAGCTTCAGGAGGATCTTTGCTTCTTCCATGTCGTTTGCCAGCGGTTTTTCAACAAAAACATGTTTGCCTTTTTTTATTGCCATTTCGCAAAGGCTGAAATGGAACGGGGTGGGGGCAATAATATCTGCCGCATCGCAGAGGTCCAGCAATTTCTCCGGATCCAGAAACCGCGGGATCTGGTATTTTTCAGCAACTGCCGCAGCGGTCTGGTCATTTGGATCATAAAATCCAACGATTTCAGCTTCCCGGATCAGTTTCCAGTTATTCAAATGAAATTTCCCCAGATGTCCGGTTCCGAATACGCCAACTTTAAGCATCCACTATGTTTAAGAATTCAAATATAAGCCTAATGCCCAAAGGCTAAAGCCCAAAGCCCAAAGGCCAAAGCAAAACCTAATGAGTATTGTCATTATGGATTTTAACGAAGATCAATGAAACATTTAGGTTACCTCGTAGAGAATACGGGAATTTAAAATTTTGTAAGCCTTAAGCTTTAGGCTTTAAGCTTTAAGCCTGTTCGGGAAGCTGTTTGTGCTGAAAACGAAGCCGCAGATATTTGTAAATATTCTGGAAGGTTACCGGGATGTTCTTTCTCGGGAAAACCTTTGCCTGTATAAGTTTGACCAGGGTAAACGCGAACACAAAAACAAAAAGAAGGAGAAGGAGTGCATAACCAATCGAATATTTCTTCAGGAAAAACGTGCGCAGTGAAATCCTGTCCGCTTCCGGTTTGCCGATCGTAAGATCCAGTATTTTTTTAATGGCCGGAAGTACGAGGGGGATTTTTGTCCAGTTTGAATACCGAACGTCTTCATACCGGTAATTCATATCATAACCGGCGGGAAGCTGGTTTTTATAGTAGGCCCAGTTATTTTTTACCTCATCAAAGCTGGCCAGGTTCCGGGACGGATTAACAAAATAAACATCAAAAAGCGGATCCAGAACAACCCAGCCGTGAGGGGTTTGAACTTCAACAATATTATGCGCGGCGAAAACACCGTTTGATTTCATCTGGGCAATTCTGACGGGAAATTTATAATCCTGCATGATCCGGGCCAGCACCAGCGCATAACTTCCGCAGGCCCCTCTTGCCGTCATCAGGTCCATCGAAGTCGGTTCAATGATTTCCGATTTAAAGCCGCCAAATTGTTTTCCTTCGAAAACCGGACCGCGGTTTATCAGCAGGTTGTGGGTGGTATGCATGATCTTCGCCAGAACAGAATCCCCGGATTCCGTTTTAGGGATCCTGCTGTTAATATCTGTATGGATTGCCTGAAAGAGTTCGTTTTCATAACTGGCCTCCATTTTGAAATAAAATAGGGAAGCCAACAGAAAACCGTTCAGGAAAGTTAAAAAATACAAATTCCCGAAAAAGCGTCTGATCATTACCCGAGAGTTAAAAAGTCAGTAAAAGGAATCAATATTTATACCACTAAAGTAGGTAAAAAGCCTAGGCTGAATTCCTTGCTGCATTGATAATTCCAAAAGAACAGCGGATGATTAGTTTTTCATAAATTTTTTTCATTCCGGAGCCGGCTTTTTCTGCTTCCCGAAACCTTACAATAGCGTACTGCTGTATCGTGCTGAGCGGAAGCACAATTCTTTCCCGCATCTGAATGGACAATTGTTCGATGGGGTAATCAGACATAAGTTCCTGTTTACCAGAGAGTTTGAATATATATTTTTTGGTGAGTTCAAATTCATTGAAAATCATCATCCAGATTTTCCCAAATTTCGGATGGTGAGAAAAGGATTCGGTCAGGGGGAAAAAGCATTTCTTCATGGCCATTTCACTGTTGTCCAAAAGGGTCTTAAAATAGGGGGAGTTGTTATATAAATTCCTGACCAGCTTCCATTTCCCTTTTTTATCCATTTCCTGAAGGGCGGAACCCACCCCGTAGTAGCCCGTCACATTTTGTTTTAACTGACTGAAAGCCCCAACGAAAGGGATGGCCCGGAGGTCCTTGAGTTCCAGTTTCCCGGAATTTTTCCTTTTGGTTGGGCGGCTGCCGATATTGGTTTCCCCATAGAACTGTAGAGGGCTCACTTCGCTCAGGTATTCCGTAAAATGATCATGATCTTTTAAGGCGATATAGGAATGATAACTGGAATCGGCCATTTCAGACATCAGCGCTTCTTCCTCCTCGGTAAGGGTGACTTTGCGTTCTGAAAACAAATCATTGGCGATACCGGCATGGACCAGCTGCTCCAGATTGAACTGGGCAGAATCCACGGTGCCAAAATTCGAACTCACGGTTTGCCCCTGAATGGTGAGTTGTATTTCCTTGTTGGCGATGTTCTTACCCTGGGAAGAATAAAAGCGATGTGTTTTTCCTCCACCCCTGGCTGGCGGACCGCCCCGGCCGTCGAAGAAAATGACTTCAATTCCATATTCCTTGGAAATACTGGTGAGTTCTTCCTTCGCTTTGTAGATACCCCAGTTGGCCATCAGGTATCCGCCGTCCTTGGTTCCGTCTGAAAAACCCACCATTATGGTCTGGGTATCCTGTCTTCTTTTCAGGTGGGCACGGTATTCAGTATTAGAATAGAGGGTTTTCATTATACCGGCTGCATGATGCAGGTCATCAACAGTTTCAAACAACGGAACGATATCCAGGCTGATGGCGTCTTTTTTCCAGCCCCCGAGTAAGAACAGCGCAAAAACCTCCATGACATTCAGGGCACTGTTGCACTGGCTGATGATATAGCGGTTGCAACCCGCTTCCCCATTTTTCTCCTGGATAGTTTTTACAGCTCGTACACTGGCCAGGGTGTCTTCGGTCAGGTCATCCTCAAAAGGAACTTTACCTGCCGATTTCAGGTGGGTGAGTAATTTTATTTTTTCATTTTCTTCCAGGGATTCGTAGTCTTCCGGAAATATTTCCTCCCTTTCATTGATAATTTTTAATACTTTTTCATGTACGGTACTTTCCTGGCGAAGGTCAAGGGTTGCAAAATGTAATCCGAAAATCCGCATTTTACTAATGAAATTGTCTACCAGGTTCAGGAATAATCCATTGTTCTGATAGATAAGAACTTCCCGAATTTTCAGCATGGATTTCAGCATGTCTGCCAAATGAAATGATTTCGACAAATGGGGTGTGAACAGTTCCTGGTATAACTTTTCTTCCCAGTCTGCGATGATCAGGTCCACTTCTTTAAAGGTGAGCCTCCTTTTCAGACGGCGTACATCAAAATAATAACACCTGAGCAGGGAGTGCCGTAAGGTTTCTGCTACTTTAACAGTAGTATCTGATTTCACAAACGGATTGCCATCCCGGTCTCCGCCCGGCCAGAATCCCATCTGGATCACGGGATTCTTATCACTTACCGCAGCGGGAAACTGCGATTTCAGCGCGGATAAAATCTTCCCTGCTGCATGATAAAAAATATTTTCCAGGTACCAGATCAGGCTGACGGCCTCGTCGTAAGGTGTAGGTTTTTGTTTTTTCAAAAATGGTGTTTTCCCCAGCTGCTGCATGAATACATTGATTTCAGCGGCATTATTCTGGATCACTGCCCGGGAAAGATCATTGATAATACCCAGTACGGGTCCCGGATAAAATTGTGTGGGATGAGCGGTGAGAACCAGCCTTACCGCATAATCTTCCAGTTTATCCCGGAGCTCTTTTTCTTTATCGTATTGAATGATCTCGGATGAAAGATGTTTCAGTGTTCCGGTTCCTCCCATATCGTTCACACTGGTAAAAGCCGAGTCTTCCAGTGCATCGAACAACACAACCTGCCTTTCCACGTATTGTACAAAGCGAAAAAGGATATCTGATTTTTCACGGTCCGTTCCGTCAGGATAATGTTTACTGAAAAAATCTTCAATAATCTGAACCGGACTCATTTTCTTATGATAACCTTCCTCACAGTAGGTAAGCAGGAGGGATAAAAAAATGCCTGTTTTCTCTATCCGGTGGAAAGGTAGCGATGTAAAAAGGCTGTTATACAGCTGGAACTTGATGCCCACAAGGTTCTTAAACTCCTGCAGCCCGGTAGCTTGGTTACTCATAAGCGAATTTAAAATTCATTCAACAAATCGAGCAATATATGAGCAGGAATTCAAAACTTTTGAATAAAATCATTTGATATAGTACAAAATATCATGATTTGATTCAATTTCGTTAATATAATTCCTTAGCTTTGCATCACTTTCATACGTGAATCATCCGGTTAACCATATTAACAATATTCCCGTTATTCCCCGCACTGCCGGTGTTACCATTATTATTTCCACAACGACCCTTTAGGGGTTGTACAATTACATATTATTCCGGGGCGGAAGCTGCAGTTAAGGCAGACTTCATTTTCAAAATCTCAAATTTTCTCATTTTCCAATTTTTTATATGCAGGTTCTAAAGTTTGGAGGTTCTTCCGTAGCCAATGCGGCGAACATCAGCAAGTGTATGGCCATTATACGAAAAGCAGTCGGGATGGATAAAACCATCGTGGTGGTTTCGGCACTCGGCGGCATTACCGACAGCTTATTGCATTGTGCAACGGCAGCAGCTGCAGGTGATGAGGGCTATACGGAAACGCTGAAGAGTATTGAACAGCGTCATCTCGATGCCGTCAGGGAACTGATCCCGGTTACCAGTCAGAGTGCAAACCTGACCATGGTGAAGAAAACATGTAATGAACTGGAAGATATATTTAAAGGCATCTACCTGCTCCGGGAGTTGTCTGCCCGCACCAAAGATCATGTGGTTAGTTTCGGAGAATTATTATCGTCCCGGATCCTCTCGGCGAGCCTGGCGGCGATGGATGTTCCGAACAGTTGGAAAGATTCCCGCGAACTGATCGTAACGGATGCGCAGTTTGGTCATGCGCAGGTGGATTTTGCAGGCACGCAGAAAAAGATGTCAGCTTATTTTCAAACTGCCACCGCATCCCTTTTTATTGTTCCCGGTTTTATAGCTGCCGGTCCGATGGGTATCACTACTACGCTGGGCAGGGGAGGGAGTGACTATACCGCCGCTATTTTCGGGAACACCCTGCAATGCAGCCGGATTGAAATCTGGACCGACGTTTCAGGTATGATGACGGCCGATCCGCGGCTGGTAAGTAATGCCCGGGTGATCCCGGATATTTCTTACCAGGAAGCCATGGAGCTTTCTCATTTTGGAGCTAAAGTGATTTATCCGCCAACCCTGCAGCCGGTGATGAATAAAAATATCCCGGTCTGGATCAAAAATACATTTGCCCCCGACGATCCCGGCACCCTGATTGAAAAAATTTCCAGCTCGGCGGGAAACAGTATCCGTGGTATTTCCAGCATTCACCGAATCGCCCTGCTGAGCCTGGAAGGCAGCGGGATGATCGGGATTCCCGGGTTTTCAAAAAGACTTTTTGAAGCCCTGTCCCGGCAGCAGATCAATGTAATCCTGATAACCCAGGCTTCATCAGAACATTCCATTTGTGTGGGTGTGGACAGTTCCCAGGCTGCCCTCGCGAAAATTTCCATTGATGATGCCTTTTCGGTTGAAATCCAGGCGGGCACTGTTTTGCCTTTATTTGTTGAAGAAGAACTGGCCATCATTGCGCTGGTGGGTGACAATATGAAAAGCCATCCCGGTATCAGTGGTAAATTATTCGGCGTGCTGGGAAGAAATGGTATCAACGTGCGGGCGATTGCCCAGGGTTCTTCTGAAAGAAATATCTCTGCTGTCATATCTACCAAGGACGTCAAAAAAGCAGTGAACGTATTACATGAAGAATTTTTTGAAGCAACCTATAAACAACTGAACCTGTTTATTACCGGTACGGGAAATGTAGGAAGGAGACTCCTGTATCAGCTGGCTCAGCAAAAGCGTTTTCTGCAGGAACAACTTCGGTTACAGGTCCGCGTTATAGGTGTTGCAAACAGCCGACGGATGCTGATTCAGGAAGAAGGGATTGACCTGGATAACTGGCAGGAAGAATTAGAAAACGGGGATGCCATGCAGCTCCGGGATTTTATAAAGCTCATCCATGCCAAAAACCTGCGTAATTCTGTTTTCGTGGATATAACGGCCAACAGGGAAGTAGCCCTGGCTTATGACCAGCTTCTTCAAAAAAGTGTATCGGTAGTGGCGTGCAATAAAATTGCCTGCTCATCACCATTCAGTTATTACCGGAAACTGAAAGACCTTTCCAAAGAATTCAATGCAGCTTTTTATTTTGAAACCAATGTAGGTGCAGGTCTCCCGGTAATCGGAACCCTGAACGACCTGTTGCGCAGCGGAGATAAAATCAGGAAAATAGAAGCCGTACTCAGCGGTACACTGAATTTTGTATTTAATCATTATGATGGCAAAACAAAATTTGCAACTGTTGTAAAACAGGCGCAGGACGAAGGGTATACAGAACCCGATCCCCGGCTCGATCTGGGTGGTACTGACGTTATGCGGAAGATCATGATCCTGGCACGCGAGGCCGGGAATGCCATCGAAATGGAAGACATCAGCAACCGGGTTTTTCTTCCCGCTTCCTGTATGGAAGGATCGGTGGAGGATTTTTATACCGCCATGGAAAAAGAAGAAGTACATTTCAGGAAATTATTTGATGCCGCAGCTGCAGAAGGAAAAAAACTGAAATTCGTTGCCAGTTACGAAAATGGAAAGGCCGCAGTCGGTCTCCAGCATGTGGGGCCTTCCCATGATTTTTATCATTTATACGGTAAAGACAATATTGTACTTTTTTATACAGACCGTTATCCCGAGCAACCCCTGGTGATCAAAGGAGCAGGCGCCGGTGCAGAGGTGACGGCCTCAGGCGTTTTTGCCGATATCATCCGGGCAGCGAACATTTAAAAAGCACTGATGAAAGAAATTACCCTTCATGCCCCGGCTACCGTAGCCAACCTGGTCTGCGGGTTCGATGTACTCGGACTCTGTCTGGCCGAACCTTACGATATAATGACCGTCAGGCTGCTGGATAAACGTCAGGTTATTATACGAACCACGGATGACTATCCATTACCTGCTGATCCGGCCATGAATACAGCCGGAGCACCCCTCATGGAAATGCTGGCTGTTTTAAATCAGGATCTGGGTTTTGAAGTGGTTATCACCAAACAGATTAAACCCGGAAGCGGTATCGGCTCCAGTGCAGCCAGCGCCGCCGGTGCAGTGATGGCGGCGAATGCCTTACTCGGGAATATTTTTTCGAAAGAAGAACTCGTCAGGTTTGCCATGTTTGGTGAAAAAGTGGCTTCCGGAGTAAAACATGCCGACAATATCGCACCCTGTATCTATGGAGGCGTAACCCTTATCCGTTCTATATTTCCGCTGGATATCGTACCCATATCCTGCCCGCCTTTATTTGTTTCCGTATTACATCCGCAAATAGAAGTGCGGACTTCCGATGCACGCGAAATTTTACGGAAGGAGGTTCTGCTCAAGGATGCCATCAGGCAATGGGGAAATATTGCCGGACTGGTTGCGGGACTAATGACCAGTGACTATGAGCTTATTGGCAGATCGCTCGAAGATGTGATCATTGAACCGGTTCGTTCGATACTTATACCCGGATTTGACCTGATCAAATCCGAGTGTAAAAAAGCAGGCGCCATCGGGGGCGGAATTTCGGGTTCGGGCCCTTCCATATTCATGCTGAGTAAAGATGAGGCGACTGCCCGGGCCGTAGCGGCTGTGATGAAATCAGTGTATGACCGTATCGGGGTATCATATCATATTTATGTGACCACGGTAAATCATCAGGGTATTAAGCTTAACGCCTAACGCCAAACGCTTAACGCCGAACGCATAATGCGGGCGCAACGTCAAATTATTTAAACCATGTTGTTTTACAATCTGAATAAGCCATCTGAAAAAGTCGATTTTAAAACCGCTACCATACTGGGGCTTGGTTCAGAGAAAGGATTATTTTTTCCCGAACGGATTCCGGTTTTTCCTGAATCCTGGATCAATAACCTGGAGAATATTTCCAATGAAGAAATTGCCTGGACGGTGATGAAAGAGTATGTGGGTGATTCGATTCCGGAAGATATATTAAGACAGATTCTCCGGGAGACGATTGCCTTTGACATCCCGCTGGTTCCGGTTACTGAAAATATATTTTCACTGGAATTGTTTCATGGTCCCACACTGGCTTTCAAAGATGTGGGGGCACGTTTTATGAGTCGCTGCCTGGGTTATTTTATGAAAAACCAGGACCGCCATATCACGGTGCTGGTCGCCACTTCCGGAGATACCGGCGGAGCGGTGGCCAGTGGATTTCTGGGTGTGGAAGGTGTTGATGTGGTGATCCTGTATCCTTCCGGTAAAGTGAGTGAAGTGCAGGAGTTACAGCTTACCACATCCGGTCAGAACATCTCGGCGCTGGAAGTAAATGGAAGCTTCGACGATTGCCAGGCGCTTGTAAAACAGGCGTTTTCAGACCGGGAACTGAATGAAAAGATCTTTCTGACTTCGGCAAATTCCATCAATGTGGCCCGCTGGCTGCCCCAGCAGATTTATTATTTCCTGGCCTGGAAACAATGGAAGAATAAATCAAATCCACCCGTGATCTCGGTTCCCAGTGGAAATTTTGGAAATATCTGTGCGGGGCTGCTCGCGTATCATTCGGGGTTACCCGTTCAGCATTTTATTGCTGCCTGTAATATTAATGCTGTTGTCCCTCATTATTTAAAGACGGGTGTCTACCAGCCCGAAAAGGCGAAAGCCGACTTTATCCAATGCCATGGATGTTGGCGATCCCAGTAATTTTATCAGGGTCCTGGCATTATTCCATGAGGAATTTGAGCCTTTAAAAAAAATGATGAGCAGTGAAAGTATCTACGGATGAAGAAACGGGAGCCGCGATCCAAACCCTGTACCAGGAAGTGGGTTATATGGCCGACCCTCATGGTGCAGTGGGATGGCTGGCTCTTTCGCGCTGGCTGAAAGGTGCATCCCGGACAACCGGGGATATTTCTCGAAACTGCCCATCCGGTCAAGTTTCCGGAAACCGTGGAAAAATTTATCGGGAAACCAGTAAACATACCTTCAGCTGTCAGGGAACTTTTCGGTAAGGCAAAAAAATCGATTAAAATCCAGCCGGAATACGATCTGTTTAAGGAATACCTTTTAAGTCTAAAGCCTAAAGCCTAAAGCCGATAGCCTAAACGATCCAACGATTAACGATCAACGGTCATCCGTCATCCGTCATCCGTCATCGTATCCGATCAACCGTCAACCGCATATCATTCCTCCTCTGGTTTGCAAAAAACAGCCACTTACAAGATCCCCGGGGCTTTGGCTCCCATTGTAAAATCATTTCTTTATTTTTATAGGGAACCTTAAAAATTAAATATGAAAAATTTAAAGCGCTTTCCTATTATTGGTTTTGTGCTGATTACTGTCCATGCACGGATTTGGACAGAAAGTCAAACTGGAAGACGGCGATCTTTCCCCGCTGAAAACCGAAAAATCAATTTCCTTCGCTTTTACCTACGACAGCATGTCGATGGGCGGAAGGGGTCATCAGTCAGAGTCAGAATATGTAGCAAAAAAAACGGAAGAGTATAATAAAAAAAGCCCGGGAAAGGGAGATGAATGGGCTAAAGCATGGAAGGACGACCGGGAAACCCTGTACGAACCGGCATTTACAAAGGAATTTGAAAAGTATAGTTCTCTTCAAGCGGATCCAAAAGCAAAATACACGTTGATTTTTAAAACCATTTTTACCGAGCCGGGATTTAATATCGGCATCATCCGTCACAATGCCGAGATCAGTGGAATTGCGCTGATTGTGGAATCGGCCAATAAATCCCATGTGATTGCAAAGATTTCTGTTACAAAATCACCGGGCGGAAGTTTTTTTGACAATGACTTCAATACCGGTGAGCGTATAGCAACAGCTTATAGCGAAGCGGGCAGGGGATTGGGATATTTTATCAAGGGAAAGCTTTGAGAATTTGGGAATTTGAGATTTAGTATGAATGTTGAAGCAGTTTTGATATTTAATGTAATCCGGTTTTAATTTCAGCAGGGAATCTCCAAATAAAAAACCCTCTCAGAAATTCCTGAGAGGGTTTGTATTTTAAAAGCGTCAGGCTTTAAGCGTTAAGCTTTAGGCCTCAGATTTGACCTAGTCAAATCTGAGATCCAGTCCCAGTCCGCGTAATTCATGAACCAGTACATTGAATGATTCCGGAATACCCGCTCTCGGAATACTGTCACCTTTCACGATGGCTTCATAAGTCTTCGCGCGGCCGATGATATCATCCGACTTGAGGGTAAGCAATTCCTGCAGGATATTGGAGGCACCATAGGCTTCAAGTGCCCATACTTCCATTTCACCGAAACGCTGACCACCAAACTGTGCCTTACCACCCAGCGGTTGCTGTGTAATCAGACTGTATGGTCCGATACTACGGGCATGCATCTTATCATCCACCATGTGGTGCAGTTTAATGATGTAGATGATACCTACCGTTGCTTTCTGATCAAAACGATCTCCGGTTTCACCGTCATACAGATAAGTATGACCAAATTTCGGCAAACCTGCCTCGGTCGATATGTTCTGCAATTTCTTCCACAGTGGCTCCATCAAAAATCGGTGTTGCGAATTTCAATCCAAGTTTTTCACCGGCCCATCCCAGAACGGTTTCATAGATCTGACCGAGGTTCATACGGGAAGGTACACCCAGTGGATTCAATACGATATCAACCGGTGTTCCGTCTTCCAGGAAAGGCATATCTTCTGCACGTACGATCTTGGCAACAATACCTTTATTACCATGACGACCCGCCATTTTATCGCCCACTTTCAGTTTACGTTTCACAGCGAGATAAACCTTTGCCAGTTTCAATACACCTGCAGGTAATTCATCACCGATAGAGATATTGAATTTTTCTCTTTTGTATCTGCCCAGCTCTTCGTTGTACTTGATATTATAGTTGTGCAGCAGTACGTTGATCAGATCATCGGATTTTGCATCACCGGTCCATCCCAGCGGATTTACATTCAGGTAGTCGATACCAGCTCAGGTTTTTCTGCGTGAACTTTGCGCCCTTTACCAATCTGCACTTCACCGAAATTATTATTGACACCGGTAGAAGTATGATCTTTCAACAGTACCTGCAGTTTGCAAATCAATACTTCCAGCAGATCGGTTTCATTCTTCTCGTGTACTTTTTCGATCTTATCCAGCACGGCTTTTTCACGCACTTTGGCATTCTTATCTTTCTTTGCACGCTGGAATAATTTCTTGCTGATCACCACACCTTCTGTTCCGCTTGGTGCTTTCAGAGAAGCATCTTTTGCATCACCGGCTTTATCACCAAAGATGGCACGCAACAATTTTTCTTCCGGTGTCGGATCGCTTTCTCCTTTCGGAGTAATTTTACCGATCAGGATATCGCCTTCCTTGATCTGTGCACCAACACGGATGATACCATTTTCGTCGAGATCCTTGGTGGCTTCTTCAGATACATTGGGAATATCCGGTGTCAGTTCTTCTTCACCCAGTTTGGTATCCCGCACTTCCAGTTCATATTCAGAAATATGAATGGAAGTAAACAAATCTTCGCGAACCACTTTTTCGCTGATTACGATGGCATCCTCAAAGTTGTACCCCTTCCATGGCATGAAGGCCACTTTCAGGTTTCGTCCCAGCGCCATTTCACCATCCTGTACGGCATATCCTTCGGTTAGGAAATCACCTTCTTTCACACGCTGTCCTTTCTTCACAGCAGGTTTCAGATTGATACAGGTTTCCTGGTTCGTTTTGATGAACTTGGTGAGCTTGTATATTTTCAGATCGTCTTCAAAGCTGACGAGTTTCTGTATTTCATTTCTTTCATAGCGAACATGAATTTCGTTGGCATCCACAAATTCAACCACGCCTTCGCCTTCAGAATGGATCTGGATCCGTGCATCACGGGCAGCTTTTGCTTCCAGACCGGTACCCACAATGGGCCTGTCGGGAAGAATCAGCGGAACAGCCTGGCGTTGCATGTTTGAACCCATCAGGGCACGGTTGGCATCATCATGTTCAAGGAAGGGGATCAGGGAAGCACTCAGACCAACAATCTGGTTTGGCGCCACATCCATGATATTCCACTTCATTCCGGTCGAGAATCGGGAAATCACCTGTCTGACGTGAAACGATTTTATCTTCTATGAAATTTCCTTTTTCATCCAGGGCAATATTGGCCTGGGCGATTTTGGCAATATCTTCTTCTTCTGCACTCAGGTAAGTGAGTTTCTTCATATCCACCTTGCCTTCATTTACTTTACGGTAAGGTGTTTCGATAAAGCCCATTTCATTGATCTTCGCATGAACGCAAAGTGTAGAAATCAAACCGATATTCGGACCTTCCGGTGTTTCAATGGTACAAAGACGACCGTAGTGGGAATAATGCACGTCACGTACTTCAAAGCCTGCACGTTCGCGGCTGAGACCTCCGGGCCCGAGGGCGGAGATACGACGTTTATGCGTTATTTCACTTAATGGATTGGTCTGATCCAGGAACTGTGACAACTGGGAAGTACCAAAGAATGAATTGATCACGGAAGAAAGTGTTCTTGCATTGATCAGATCCACCGGAGTGAATACTTCATTGTCACGCACATTCATTCTTTCGCGGATGGTACGGGCCATACGGGCAAGACCAACGCCAAACTGGGCATACAATTGTTCACCCACGGTACGTACACGACGGTTGCTCAGGTGATCGATATCATCGATTTCTGCTTTACCGTTGGTTAAACGCACCAGGTATTTAATGATTTCAATCATATCATCCTTAGTCAGTGTTTTCTGAGTCAGTGGCAGATTTAATTGAAGCTTGCGGTTGATTTTATAACGGCCCACTTCGCCGAGGTCATAACGTTTATCGCTGAAGAACAGTTTATCGATAATACCACGGGCAGTTTCATCATCCGGTGCATCTGCACCGCGCAACTGGCGGTAGATATGCTGAACCGCTTCCAGTTCACTGTTGGAAGTATCCTTATTCAGGGTATTGTAAATGATGGCATAATCGCCACCCACGTCTTCTTTCTGAATGAAAACACTTTTTACATCCATTTCGATGATCATATCGATAGCTTCTTCATCAAGAATGGTATCGCGTTCCAGCACGATTTCATTTCTTTCAATGGAAACCACTTCACCGGTATCTTCATCCACAAAATCTTCCACCCAGGTACGGAGTACGCGGGCAGCGAGTTTTTTGCCGATATATTTATGCAGTGTTTTTTTATCAACTTTTACTTCATCGGCCATTCCGAATAAGGTCAAGGATATCCTTATCCGTTTCATAACCGATAGAACGCAGCAGGGTAGTAACCGGGAATTTCTTTTTCCGGTCGATATACGCAAACATCACGTTGTTGATATCGGTAGCAAATTCCATCCAGGCTCCTTTGAAAGGAATAACCCGGGCAGAATAAATTTTTGTTCCATTCGGGTGAATGGACTGGCCAAAGAATACACCCGGTGAACGATGAAACTGGGAAACCACCACACGTTCAGCACCATTGATAACAAAGGTACCGCGGGGGGTCATGTAAGGAATATTTCCGAGGAATACATCCTGTACGATGGTCTGGAAATCCACATGCTCCTCATCGTTACAGCTGAGGCGGAGTTTCGCTTTCAGAGGAACGGCATAGGTAAGACCGCGTTCCATACACTCTTCAATGGTGTAGCGGGGCGGATCGATAAAATAATCCAGGAATTCCAGCATGAAAATGTTCCGCGTATCCGTGATAGGAAAATTTTCCTTGAACACTTTGAACAAGCCTTCAATATTACGCTTGTCCGGCGTGGTTTCCAGCTGGAAAAACTCTTTAAAAGACTGGATCTGTACTTCGAGCAGGTCCGGTGTTTCCGCAAGATGTTTAATCTTACCGAAATTTACCCTGGGTGTGATCTTTGTTGAAGACATATGGTATATATCCTGTTTTTAGATGTTCAAACTACCCTTCACGGGAAAACAAAAAAATACCCTGGAAACTCAGTGAATTCCCAACGCATTGATTAATAGCGTGTTATATTGTGCTGAATGGTGATAACTTAATTGATAATACAAACGGACGGCAAAGTTAAGGATTTTGTCTCAATTTTTGGCATTCCGTAAATAAATCGTTGGCCGTTGACTGTTGGCCGTTGGCGACTGATTTGCGATGGTTGAATAAATTATTCCTCTTATTTTTTTTCATCTAACTGCCAACCGGCCAACTCAAAAGAAAATGGTGAATGGAACAAGTCCATTCACCATTTACCATAAACTATATTCCGGAAGAATTACTGAATTTCAACTTCAGCACCAGCTTCTTTCAGCTTGGCAACCAGACCTTCTGCATCAGCCTTGCTCACACCTTCTTTAACGGGCTTTGGAGCGCCGTCAACGAGGTCTTTCGCTTCTTTCAGACCGAGACCAGTCAGATCCTTAACGATCTTAACCACATTCAGTTTGTTTGCACCGGCTGCTTTCAGAATAACATTGAAAGATGTTTTTTCTTCAGCAACAGCTGCAGCACCACCTGCAGCAGGACCAGCAACCGCAACAGCTGCAGCAGCAGGTTCGATACCGTATTCTTCTTTCAGGATTTTTGCGAGTTCATTAACTTCTTTTACAGTCAGGGATACCAACTGTTCTGCGAAAACTTTTAAATCTGCCATTTTGTTTGATTTTTTCCCCCTTCATGTTCGGCTCAGCCTACTCCGGAGGATGGTTATTAAAAAAGCTCAACGCTTAAAGCCTAACGCTGAACGCCAGACTTTTATCGCGTAATAATTATTTATTTAAAGATCTGTTCTGCTCGTGCTTTACGTTCAGAGCTTTAGGCCTTAAGCGTTAAGCTTTAAGCCTATGCCTGTGCTCTTGCTTCCAAAGCCTGTACCAGTCCGGCTAATTTCGCACCTGCATTCAATCCGCTGATTACATTTTTAGCAGGTGACTGCAGCAATCCGATGATCTCACCAATCAGGTCGTGTTTGCTCTTCAGGGTGGTAAGTGTTTTCAGCTGGCTGTCGCCTTCAAAAACATCTCCGTCGATGAAAGCGGCTTTCAGAACGGGTTTTTCAAGATTGCCATCCTTACGGAAGCTGCTGATGATTAACGCCGGTTCCTTGGCATTTTCTGAGAAAAGCAGGGCCGTAACCCCGTTTAAAGAATTGAATACACCTGCATAACGGCTGGAGTCCAGATTCTCCAGGGCCTTTTTTATCAGGGTATTCTTCGCCACCTTCATTTCTACTTTTTTATTAAAGCAGATCCGGCGCAGTTTACCAACCTGTTCCACGGTAAGGGATTCGGTATTGGTAACATAAAAATTATTGTATTGAGAGAACTTGCCTTTCAGCACTTCAATCACTTCGTTTTTTTGATCTTTGTTCATTGCCTTTTTTTTAAAATATTATAGAGCGAAAGCGCGGGTATCGATGGAAATAGACGGGCTCATGGTAGAAGCCATGAACACGCTTTTCACATAGGTACCTTTTGAAGTGGCCGGTTTTGCGCGGATCACTGCATTAATAAATTCCTGGCTGTTCTGAATCAGTTTTTCGGGGGAAAAACTAACCCTGCCCACAGAAGCATGAATAATACCGGCTTTATCAACTTTAAAAGCAACTTTACCACCTTTCACTTCATTCACCGCTCCGGCAACATCATTGGTAACCGTACCGGTTTTAGGATTCGGCATCAGGTTACGTGGTCCGAGTACCTTACCCAGTTTCCCGATTTTAGGCATCACAGATGGCGTGGCAATAACCACATCCACATCTACCCAGCCGCCTTCAATTTTAGTAATATATTCATCCAGCCCTACATAATCCGCACCGGCAGCAATTGCTGCGGCTTCTTTATCAGGTGTGCACAATACGAGAACACGTTTTGTTTTACCTGTCCCGTTGGGAAGGCTTACAGTTCCGCGAACAGCCTGGTCGGCTTTTTTAGGGTCAACACCCAGGCGGATATGCAGATCAACCGAAGCGTCGAATTTCGTGAGGTTTACTTCCTTTACCAGGGAAGAAGCATCCTTCAGTGTATATGCTTTGTTTTTGTCAACCTTAGCGGCAACAGATTTTCTTTTTTTAGAGATAGCCATATCTTAGTTTTTTTAAGTGTTCAGAATCAATTGTCCCATGGAGCTTTGCCTTCCACGTTAACGCCCATACTGCGTGCCGTACCGGCAACCATGCGCATGGCGCTTTCAACGGTAAAACAGTTCAGGTCGGGCATTTTGTCTTTTGCAATAGCCTCTACCTGGGTCCAGTTGACCTTACCCACTTTGCTGCGATTTGGCTCTTTGGATCCACTCTGCAATTTGGCTGCTTCCAGTATCTGGACAGCTGCAGGTGGTGTTTTGATGATGAAATCGAAGGATTTGTCGGAGTAAACCGTGATTAAAACAGGAAGTACTTTTCCTATTTTATCCTGGGTTCTGGCATTGAACTGCTTACAGAACTCCATAATGTTGATACCCTTTGATCCTAAGGCAGGTCCGATAGGGGGAGCCGGGTTGGCCTGACCGCCCTTTACCTGCAACTTGACGAAACCGGAAATTTGCTTTGCCATGTTTATTTTTTTTGGTGTTAGCGAACCGCTTTAAGCGGATCTCCCAAACAATCTTATTCTAAGAACTCTCGATTGGGGTCGCAAAATTAGGATTATTCCGTTGAAATATCAAAATAAAGCTGAAAGCATAAGGCGTAAAGCATAAGGTCTAAAGCATCAAAGCGCAGGCCCATAGGGCAGAAAGCCTCCTATCAGGGTTTAGCAGGAGGAATTCATGGTGACTGTTTCATCCGGGATCCGGATCAGGAATACGGCAGTCCAATCCGATTTGCCGGTCCATCAGGGGTAGCCATAACGGAAGTCAGGACGCAGGTGAAATCCTGCATTTATCTCAAGCGAAATCCGCATATTATGCAGCGTTATGTATTGCCTTTGGGCTTTCAGCAGAAAATAATGCGAAGCATTTTTTTCTATGTGAGTAATTCTGTTTAACTTTTTGCCACAAACCTCCATTGAACTATCATCATTAAAATTGTCTTCAAATTATGGCAAAGTCAAAGAAAAAAGCAGCTCCCAAAAGGAAAGCAGCTAAAAAAGCGGTAAAAAAGGTTGTTAAAAAAGCCGCCAAAAAAAGAATTATTAAAAAAGCAGCCAAAAAGAAAGTGGCGAAAAAAGTGGCTAAAAAAGCGGTCAGAAAAGCCGTAGTAAAAAAAGCGGTGAAGAAAAAAGCGGCAAAAAAAGTAGTAAAAAAAGCCGTTATAAAAAAGGCCGTTAAAAAAGCGATTATAAAAAAAGTAATTAAAAAGGCCATCAGAAAGAGGATTGCTGCAAAGAAGGCAGCCAGTCCTTCACCTGCCCCGGTAATGCCAATGGAAATGCCGGTTACCCCGGATAACTCCAATGGATCCGGAAGTATGGATTCTGGCAGTAGTTCTTTTTAACACTGGTTTTGCAGTTTGAGGATAGCGATATACAATAGATTCCGATAATAAAAAAGACGTCCCGTAAAAGAGACGTCTTTTTTTGTTTCGGAAAAAAAATCTATGCGATTTTTTCTACCTGCATATAGTTTAATTCCACCGGGGTGGACCTTCCGAAAATTTTAACCGTTACTTTCAGTTTTTTCTTTTCATCATTTACTTCTTCAATGATTCCGTTGAAATCATTAAAGGGTCCTTCAATAATTTTGATGGTTTCCCCAATGATGAATGGTTCACTCATGCTCATTCCGCCGGCTTCTGCCATTTCATCCATTTTGCCCAGCATCTTGTTGACTTCTGCCTTTCGGAGTGCAATTGGATTTTCTTTTCCCAGGAAATGAATTACGCTGGGTGTATTTTTAACTGCATCCCGTAAATCGTCGCCCAGTTTGCCTTCCACTACTTCTACCATCACGTAACCGGGATAATAGTTCCTTTCCCGCATCACTTTTTTGCCGTTCTGCACCTTATAGACTTTCTCAATGGGCAGGAAGATCTGTTTTACCACTTCACTCCAGCCGCCCCTGGATATTTCCTTATCCAGGTACTCTTTAACTTTTCTTTCCTTACCGCTCACCACCCTCAGTACATACCATTTGGTTTCCTTTGCAGGAACAGATGGGTTTGTTTCTGCCGGATCCGTCGCCGCGGTCTGATTAATTGTTTCCATCAGGATAATAATGAATAAATGAATTTTAAGATACCGTTGGAAAACACATCCATAACTGCCACCAGCACGGTAATGAGTATGGTTGCTACCAAAACGATAACGGTTGACTGCTGAAGTTCTGACCAGGTGGGCCAGGTTACTTTTTCCATCAGCTCTTTGTACGATTCTTTAAAATAATTTGCGACTTTGTTCACAGAAAAAAATTTGAGAATTTGTAAAATTCGGGAATTCGGGAATTAAAGGAAAAATTGAAATTGAAGATGGTTTTAATTCCATTCTCAAATTCCCGAATTCCCGAATTCTCGAATTCTCTCAGCACGGGAACAAGGATTCGAACCCTGATCAAAGGTTTTGGAGACCTCTATTCTAACCGTTGAACTATTCCCGTAGAAAGCTAAAAGCTATCCCGTTTGACCGAGACAGCTTTTAGTTCCTGCAAATATAATTAAAATCTGTAGTATTCCTTCCGCCTTCCGGCGAAGCCGGATTACTTCAGGATTTCAGTAACCTGTCCTGCACCTACCGTACGACCGCCTTCACGAATCGCAAATTTCAGACCTTTTTCCATCGCGATCGGCTGGATCAGTTTAACAGTCAATGCGCTGTTATCACCAGGCATAACCATTTCAGTTCCTGCCGGTAATTCCACTTCACCGGTTACATCGGTAGTCCGGAAGTAGAACTGCGGGCGATATTTATTGAAGAAAGGAGTATGACGTCCGCCTTCTTCCTTGCTCAATACATATACTTCACATTTGAATTCGGTATGCGGTGTAATAGAACCGGGTTTGCAAAGTACCATTCCGCGACGGATCTGGTTCTTTTCAATACCACGCAGCAGAAGACCTGCATTATCACCCGCTTCACCTGCATCCAGGAGTTTACGGAACATTTCCACGCCGGTAACCGTGGATGCCAGGGGGGCTTCCATCAAACCGACGATTTCAATGGCTTCACCTACCTTAATACGACCTCTTTCGATACGTCCGGTAGCTACCGTTCCACGACCTGTGATCGAGAAAACGTCTTCTACTGACATCAGGAAAGGCTGGTCAACCGGGCGGGGAGGCAATGGAATATAACTATCCACAGCGTCCATCAGCTCATCAATTGCAGTAATCCATTTTGCTTCACCGGCAAGTGCACCGGTAGCAGAACCCTTGATGATGGGGGTGTTGTCTCCATCGAAACCATAGAACGTAAGCAGTTCGCGGATTTCCATTTCAACCAGTTCCAGTAATTCCGGATCATCAACCAGGTCAACTTTATTCATAAAAACAACCATGCGCGGAACGCCTACCTGGCGGGCGAGCAGGATATGTTCTTTGGTCTGGGGCATCGGACCATCGGTTGCAGCCACCACAAGGATAGCTCCGTCCATCTGGGCCGCACCCGTAATCATATTTTTTACATAGTCAGCATGACCCGGGCAATCCACGTGGGCATAGTGACGGTTAGCGGTCTGGTATTCAACATGCGCCGTATTGATGGTAATACCGCGCTCTTTTTCTTCCGGAGCAGCATCGATTTCATCATACTTTTTAGCGGTTGCCAATCCTTTTGATGACAAAATGGTGGTAATGGCAGCGGTCAAAGTGGTTTTACCATGGTCAATATGACCAATGGTTCCTACGTTAACGTGGGGCTTATCCCTTTTGAAGGTCTCTTTTGACATTGGTATCTAGTTTTTAGTTGTGTTTTTAAATAATTGATTCTATTTTCCTTAAACCTGCTTTTCCTTTTTTCCCATTCAACCACTCTGATCTGAATGAGCCGTTGAAGAGAATTGAACTCTTGACCTCTTCCTTACCAAGGAAGTGCTCTACCACTGAGCTACAACGGCATGACTGGCCTAGCCGCCGTAGCATTGGCGTAGGTGGCCGCCTATGCCTTTGACTACTTTACGAAGAGCCACCTTCGCCAAGGCTTCGATGGCTAAGAGCGGAAGACGAGGTTCGAACCCGCGACCTACAGCTTGGAAGGCTGTCGCTCTACCAACTGAGCTACTTCCGCATAATACAAGTATGAGAGTATGGGAGTATGAGAGTATGGGAGTGGAATCCACTTTCATACTTCATAACACAATATCTCACATCAAAGAACTTTTTAAATTAACATTCACTTCTCACACTCTCACACTCTCATTCTTCGCGCCTCCGGCGCGATGGTGGGCAAGGATGGATTCGAACCACCGAACTCCGGAGAGAACAGATTTACAGTCTGTTGTCGTTGGCCACTTGACTACTTGCCCGATGGTTGCTGCTTCCGCGTACCTAAAATGAACGGTTTCATTTCAGAAAACTGCCTGTTTTGCCAGCTGAGCCTGAGAGGGGAATCGAACCCGCGACCTGCTGATTACAAATCAGCTGCTCTACCAACTGAGCTACTCAGGCATGATTTATTTCAAAAAATGAAAATGACCACATTACAAAGAACTAAAACTGACGGAATTACCCGCCTGTTTTTTTGGGAAGGCAAAGGTAAGCGAATTTGTTAAATGGAAAAATTTTGAAGTATTTTTTATCCGGAATCTGTCAGATTTATGATTCCTTCTGGATTCTTATCCATAAAAAAAACCCCTGAAAGGGGTTTCAGCCTTAGGCGGCCTGTTTATCTTTTTTTCTTTTAATCAGATTGATCAGCGATCCCATCGCTTTATCAAAGCTCTCTTCGAATGATTTTGAAGAACATTTTACAAAATAATCCTGACGGGGAACATGCACTTTAATCTCAGCAACTTTATCCTTGATGGTATGAACCACATTGTCCAGTTTGAGGAATACCTCTACTTTGACAATTCTGTCGTGGAACGTATCCAGCCGCGTTAGTTTTTTATTTACATAATCAACTAACTTGTTGTCGGCCTCGAAGTGCACTGTCTGAATGTTTACGTTCATAGCTTCTCTTTTTAACATGAAACAATAAATACAAGAGCGGTTTTTTTCAGTCGTTTTCTTAAAACGACCCATATGAAATTAACGCCCCAAAGGGATTTTTCCAAATATTAACCCTTATATATTCCCTGTATTTAAATGGCCCCGGCCTAACCCCGCGGATGGTTTTTTTTGTGCACTTCCCTCAGTTTTTCGATACTGTTATGGGTGTACAACTGGGTCGCTGCCAGGCTGGAATGACCGAGCAATTCTTTAACGGAATTCAAATCGGCTCCGTGGTTCATGAGATGGGTGGCAAAGCTGTGCCGAAGAACATGCGGACTCTTTTTATCAAGCGTTGTTACCTGGGAAAGATATTTTTTCACGGCCAGGTAAGCGTATTTAACATAAAGTGCTTTACCCTGAATATTTACCAGCAGGGCAGGGGACAGATCCCGGCCAGACCGGTTTTTTTCATCCTGATACATCCAGATTTCATTCACCAGTACGGGGCTTAGGGGGATCATCCTTTCCTTATTTCCTTTACCAATTACCCGAATGGTTCCGGCTGGCAGGTCAACTTGTCCGTTTTTCAGGGATACGAGCTCCGTTAGCCGGACGCCGGTATGGTAAAACATGGATATCAGTAACCGGTCGGTCTTTCCCCGCCAGTCGTCCGGGAATTCCAAATGCTCAAGCAGCAGCTTCATATCCTTTTCCTCCACATAAACGGGTAACCTTTTCCCTGATTTTGGGCTGATAATGCCTGCCATGGGTGATTTGTCCAGCAATTCCCTCCTGAGAAGGTATTTGAAAAATGATTTCAGGGAAGAGATCTTTCTGTTGATGGATTTGGAACTGACTTTTTGTTCTTTTAAGCTTGCCAGCCAGGAACGAATAAACGGGGCGGAAACGGAGGCCAGGGGAGTCTCGCCAAAGTTTGTTTCCAGGAAAGAGAAAAACTGATCCAGATCGTCAGTATATGCCCTGATGGTATGTGAAGAATACCTTTTCTCGAATTTTAAATATTCTATAAAGGGCTGGCTGAGTAAATGCAAAACCGGGGGTTTTGTTCAGCCAAATGTAAATAAAAAGAGGCCGTCAAAGACGACCTCTCATATATAATATAAATAAGGTATAATAAACTATATATCAAATTTGCCGGTAGCCAGCTGTTGCTTGTAAACCGCTTTTAAAACTTCACCCCTTCTTTTAATGGAAGGTTTAGTGAAAGACTGACGGCTGCGCAGCTGTATCAGTACTTTGGCTTTTTCGAATTTCTTCTTATACTTTTTTAAAGCCTTGTCAATATTTTCGCAATCCTTTGAATCGATAATCAGCATAATAAATTCTCCTTTTAAAATGAATTTCGGTGTGCAAAGATAAGGACTTTTTTAAAATAAAGTAATAAAAAGGGGGGAAATTCCGATTTTTACAACATGTTCACCGGCATCATCGAGGCAACAGGCGTCATTTCTACCATTTCAGCAGAAAAGACCAATAAAACCTTCCAGATTATTTCGTCTTTATCACCCGAATTAAAGACCGATCAGAGTCTTTCCCATGATGGCGTATGCCTGACGGTGGAATCTGTTACCGAACACACGTACCAGGTAACCGCTGTTGCAGAAACACTGTCAAAAACCGTTTTGTCAAAATGGAGGGCCGGAGACAGGATAAATCTGGAAAGATGTCTGCCACTCAATGGTCGGCTGGACGGGCATATGGTTCAGGGTCATGTAGATAGCACGGCTCTATGCCTGGAGCGCCGGGATCACCAGGGTAGCTGGGTCTTCCGCTTTGAATTTCCGGAGATATTCAGAAACCTGGTCATTGAAAAGGGCTCAATCGCCGTAAATGGCATTAGTCTGACCTGCTTTGGAGTAACTGACCGTTCATTTTCAGTAGCCATCATACCCTATACCTTTAATTATACCAATATCCGGGATCTCTTCCCGGGGTCGGAGGTGAATATTGAATTTGACCTGATCGGGAAATATGTGGCAAGACAATTTCGCAAATAAAACATTCATGTCGGATATTCAAGGTACCAAAAAACGCATTTTTTTATATTTCATTCTCCTGCTCTTTCTGGTAATCGCATACCTCCCTTTGTCTGCTTTTCTGTTCGCTTTGAAAAATGATGCCCTGACTGCCAATTTTCCCAATAAATATTTTTTTAGCGCAGCCCTGCATTCCGGTTATATCCCCGTTTGGAACCCTTATGTCAATTTCGGTCTTCCGCTCTATGCAGATCCGGGATTTGCATTCTGGAACCCCATCACCTGGATTTTCGGGTGGATCGGATATTCTGTTCCCATGCTCACGATTGAGATATTATTTTATATCTGGCTCGCCGGAATATCCATGTATGAACTGGGCAAATGGCTGGGACATTCTTCCCGGGTTTCTTTTTGTATGGGCATCATGTATATGTGCGGCGGTTTTTTTGTCGGGAGCCTGCAGCATACTAATTTTCTAACCTGCGCAGCCTTTCTGCCGCTGGTAATTAAAACCTGGCTGGATCTTCAGAAATCTTTCAACATCAAAAAACTGTTTTTCTGTGAAGCGGCACTTTATCTGATGGCAACCGGTGGTCATCCGGCAATTCCTTTCGCCTGCATATATTTCCTTTTTTTTATACAGGCTGGTATCCTGTTTTTTGGAGATACAACGGAAAACCGAAGTAGGATCCTGATTCGGTCTTTCAAAACCAACCTCATTGTTTCCCTTGGGTTCCTTGCCCTAGCTGCTCCGCTTTTGTATTCCTATTTTGAAATTTCTTCCCGGTTTACCCGTTCGGCAGCGGTGATTCAGTATTCTTTTTCAAATACGGGTTTCGATCCGGCTTCCTATCTCTCCTTTATTTTCCCGTTTTCCACGACAGCAAACATTCCTGTATTCAGTAATGACCCGCTTATGAGAAATGGATATTTTTCGCTTGCCGGACTGATCTGTCTGGGGATCGTCCTACTTCGAAGGAAAAACACTTACCAAAAAATTTTCCTTTTCTCGGGCATTGCCATGCTTGTTTTAAGTTTAGGCGGAGCTGTAAAAGAATTCCTATATCCGTTGTTACCGCTTCTGGACCATATCCGTACAAATGGAGAATTCAGGGTCTTCAGTCTCCTGTCTTTTATCGTTGCCGGTTCTTACCTTTTCGCAGAACTCCTGCAGGGCGCACTGATCAAATCATTCAACCGGATTCTTCTGATTCTTAGTGTTATCAGTTCTGGGATTGTTTTATGTTATCTTATTTTTTCTGCTCCGGGAAATCATGCATCGTCGGAACCTGCAATGGGCTTTTTAAGCCGGATAAAATGGCTGCTGGTTGAAATGACTTTTTCCGACAGGATTTTTGTCAATGCGATCATCGTCATTTTGATAACAGCAGTTTATTTTTTATTCCGGAAGAGATGGAGTATTAAAATTCTGTTTCCTGTGCTGGTGATGACCGACCTGGTTGTTTTTAACTGGACCCAGTTGCCCGTTACCGGTGTACAGATGTTAAGTCCCTCCGCTATTCAACATTATTTTTCCGGGGTCCCTCACGGAATTCCAGTACCGGCACTGGAACCGATAATCCGAAATCAGTCTCCGGATACTAAACTGGCCACCGTGATTGGATGCTGGTCATACTATAGCAAACAGCCGGGAACACCTTTTCAGTGCGGTTATCCCAGTTTATTAAATAATACCCGGATCTATTTTCAAAGTTCACTTCCGGATTCCCTCAATCAAAAACCATTTGTATTTACGCGAACCCCGGATTTTAAAAATAAGCTGCACCTCGTTTCTTTTTCGCCTTCGGAGATCGAACTTTCCGTTGCGGCGGAAGATCGGGACTCGTTAATTATAATGCAGAATAACTATTTCAGGTGGAAAGCAAGTGTAAATGGGAAACCGGCGGATATCCGGTCAGCTGCCATCGCGTTCATGACTGTCCCACTTGAAAAAGGGATCAACCGGGTCAGGTTTTATTTTGACAGCCGTATAATTTTAATGATTACCGTTTTCAGCAGCGTGTTGTGGATACTAATTATGATAACCGTTTGGAGAAAAAGAAAACGGGAAATCCGGACTTAACTCGATTTTACATTAATTCATGGCAAAGAACGATCTGGAGAAACATATTCCGGCCCTGGACGGATTGCGGGGAGTAGCTATCCTCTTGGTCATTTCCTTCCATTATTTTCCGCAGTATCCATTATTTACTTTAGGCTGGTCGGGTGTTGACCTGTTTTTTGTTTTATCCGGTTATCTTATTACAGGAAGGTTATTATCCTCATTGGAGGAAAGGGATTATTTCAAAAAGTTTTATCGAAACAGGGTTCTCCGTATTTTCCCATTGTACTATGCAGTATTGCTGATCTTTTTTGCTGCTATTTATTTATTGGCGAAAACTGCGAATATGGGCCTGCTTTCTTTTTATACCATGCATTGGAAAAGTTTTTTCCTCTTTACCGAAAATTGGATCTTCATAAAATTTGGGTTACCGCATGATGCATATCTTGTGCATTTCTGGTCATTAGCCATTGAGGAACAATTTTATCTTGTATGGCCATTTATTATATTGGTTATAAGGACCGGCAGATCCAGATTAATAATTTGGAGTTGCGCCATGTTTTGCGCGATTTTTTTGCGCACATTTATATATACACACAATCCGGATATTGATAATTATACGGCCTACTACAATAATACTTTTTGCCGGGTTGATTCATTAATTATTGGTGCAATTTTAAGCCAGCTGCATTTCGACAAATACCGGATAGCCGGCAGAATGATTTATATTTTATTGCTCACTTTTTCAATGATAATTCTAACGGGAATATTATATACCGGTAATGCAAAACTGAGTAGTGCATTTATGGCTACCGGCGGGTACACCTGTTTGGCCGTTTTCTATGTCTGTGTTGTACATATTGCCGTAAAAGGCAAATCTATTATTGCCCGGCTCTTAAATATTCCTCTGCTGCGTTTTTGCGGAAAAATTTCATATGGATTATATGTTTTTCACTGGCCTGTAATACTGATTCTGGGGACTAGAATAGCCAACTGGGGTCTTGTCCGATTTCCGGGAAATAGATTTTTCGTAGGGATATTATCCGGCACTATTTCCATATTCATAACATTTGCGATCAGTTACTTTAGCTACCGGTATTTTGAATCTTATTTCCTCAACTATAAAAAAACAGCCCGGCAAGTATAACCTATGGGCTGCTTTACAATTTTTAGAATAAGAATGAATTATTTCATCAAATACATTTTCCCATAACCCTTATTAAAATACTGATCCGTATTATCACTCTGTGATGTATACTTATCCAGGGTCTTTCCGTTCAGGTTGGTGACCACATGGTATAAGTATACACCATTGGCCAGCCGCTGATTATACATGTCTGTTCCGTTCCACTTAAATTCAGTGATGTTCCGGCCAACATGCAGGGGACCCAGTTCGTCTTTCGTGATTTCCCGCACCACTTTACCGGTAATGGTCAGAATCTGAATTTTAATATTCTGTGGAACCTCACTTCCGGTAATGGTGAATACAAAAGCCGTAGACGTTGTAAACGGATTCGGATAATTCAACATATTAGAAATCATCGCCTTGGTAATGATTTTAAAAGTTACCTGGTAAGAAACCGTGCCGGAAGTGTTTCCACTTTTGTCGGAACCGGTCACAATCAGCGTATATTCATCTCCGTTAGGATTCAGCTGGTTGGTGAACACCGGGCTGAATTCCACGCTGGCGGTATTATCTGCGCCGCTGGTTGCCGGTGAGAACCGAAGGGTATCGGTATTGAAATAATAGGGATGCAGGGATCCGTCTGGATACCTGAGCTGTACTTTAAGAACGGAGGTATCATTGAGAAGAAGAAATTTGGCTTCGTCCTTAAGTTTGATCAGTATATGCGGTTTGGCCGATACGATGTCCTCGTTCAGAATATGTACATTGTCGAAAGTAACGTCCAGTAAAGGATTGGTCTGATCAACTTTTACGTAGAAAGATTTATACAGGAAGTTATTAAAATGATACTGTTCCGGTTGGTCGTTATTTGGATTTACATCCAGGCTGATCGTATTCAGACCGGGATAATTCTTCGTATCAATATCGTAGGTTATTTTAATGGTATCACCCACGACCAGTGGCTTAAATTTCGGGAATGGAATATTATGGGAGACGTTATTTTTATCAATGATATTGAATGATATTTTAAGACTGTCAAATTTTTGCAGACTTATATTCTTGAACGCAATTCCAAAGGTTATTTTCTCGCCCAGTTCTACAGAATCCTTACTGGTCAGAAATATATTAGGTGCCAAAGCGCCTTCCGGTACGGGTTCGTAATTAATCCTCCAGTATTTTAACTGATACGGAGTTGCCTTTGTAGAATCCGTTGTATGAAGTTTGAGTATCAGGTAAGGATAAAGCTGGGGACTAACGGCTGAAATATCAAAATCCTGCATACCTGAATTCAAACTGTATAAAAGTGTTTGATTTCCGGTGGTATCGGAACCGTACACATCCACACCGATGGAATCAGTGGAAGGTGTTTCCAGGCTATTGCCCCTCCAATGTACCTGGTTCCATTTTTTGGCCGGACCAAAAATGGGTGAAGAAAGAACCGCGGTAACGTTCGGAGACGGACCATCCACCGACATAATCATTTGGTCAAATATGCCTGCTGAGAATTTAGACTGAGGTGTAAATGAAGTGTCATTTTTCTTGTAAACAAAACCAAATGCCCGGGGAAAAGAGAATTGGTCCAGGTTATTAAATCCTGCGGATAATAACCGATGATACAGGGAATTGTTGGAACCAAACAACGTCGTATCTGCTTTCCAGTCGTTCGCATAAGTGTTATCACCCTGGTTTGCCCCGGAAATGTTTCTGACAATAACATAGTAACCCGCTGGAATACTATCCATAAACCGCATCATTTTATACCTGTCTGCAGCGGATGCGGTGGAAAATTCAAAATTATAATTTCTGCTCGATGCGCAATTTGCCGAAGCACTTCCGCTGAGAAACAGGTTATTACCTAACGCATCCACATTTTTCCAGGGTTTGATTGTGACCGGGTCAAACACATTGAAAATTAAAGAAAAACCCAGACAGGCACTGGCAATCCCTTCTGCACCATTCACGGTAATTGAAAAATCATGGTCGTTCTGTACCACTGGTGGGGAAAATGCTCTGGATAATATAAAAATTGGCTGAATGTGTGCCGTAATGCCATAGGCGGTCATTCAGGAGCGACATTCCCGTAGGCGTTGACTGAAGATTCTGAAAATAATGGGACTGATTAAAACCGGGACTGCTTTTCAGCGAATCAATATAAATACGAATGAAAATTCATTCCAGTGGTATTGTCCGGACTGGGACGGAAGAATGGAAGTTCTCCAGTAATACACGGTACTGTCCAGATACTTAATTCCCGGATCGATTTCAAATACTCCTCCGATGGAATTGATATTCTTGCTGACTTTTACAGAGGAATTAAACGCCTCTGTGGTATCCATTTCCATTACATATTGTGTCATCGGCGCAAAAGGATTGGCCGTAGAAGCATATAGTTTCTGAAATGGATTATTGATGATGGCATAATTATACGGATAGATGGGTGTGAGCTCTTCCTGGTAAATAAAGATCGGCGTGGTTATCGTATTATTGGACAGGGTAGTTTCGCTCACATCATTGTCGGAATTGATGGTTATCGTAATATAATTCTGGCCCTTGTCCCGCGACGCAACAATAGGAACATGTACCAGAACGGAATCGGAATTCCGGATTCCGGGAATTCTTTTTTTCAATACGATGGTGGTGGTGCCATCAGGATATTTCCGGCTGATCAGGACAGTAATGGAATCGGAAACGGCCTTACCCAGATTAACAAAGGTTGCCCCGACATCGAAATGATTATCGGCCACTGAAATAAATGTCGGACTGATTTTTACATTTTGTGCCTCTATGTCATAATCGGGCAATTTTTCATCACTGATCGTAAGCGCGGGATCTCCCTGAATACCCATTTGCTCTGTTTGACATCTGGCGATAAAATCTGTGGGCAACTGGCTAAGTACCTGTTTCCCGGCATCAATCTGAATGATTCCAATGCTTTTACCATAATCTGCAATTGAAATATAATTATACAAGTTCGTCAGAAGAATATTCAGGTAATTCACCACGCCGAAGTGTGAACTGGCTATAAAGGCGATGGAGCCTTTATTCTTTATGAACACATAATTTTCCGAAAGGGATTTGCTTGTGGTTAACCTGCCCGGGTCAAATGTAAAGTAGTTACCGGCATAACATCCGTTCACGTACATTACCGGATACTTCGACTGGTTCGTATATAAACTCGGATCATCCAGGTTGAATCCCAGGGTGGATGCAGAAGAGTGACCAAAATAAGTGAGTATACCAATACCACCGCTGAATAACTGGGGAAACTGCGAACCCGCTGCCTGATTATTCTGGTCAACAGTAGAACTGCAGAAACGAAGCACATTTCCACCGAAAAGAGTATCAGCAATCGTTTGCTGATAATAGGCCATATAATTGCACAACACACTTTCCAGAAAGGGCTCCGTAGCGCCGGTAACATGCATTACATTTTTCCGCCATGCCCTGCCTGCAATGGTATTCGGCGCTGTCTGCTGAATCTGTTCATATTCTATTAATTTATTCAAATAGTCTTCCACCTCAGTGCCTTTGACTGCACCCAGCCGGCCGATGGGAATCAGGTTTATGGAACCTGCTCCTGATGCAGAGGCAAGCATGGCATCTGACGCCGGAAATCCAAAAGTGGGTACCAGGTTGAGTTGCTCGGTAGCGGGATTGAACTGATTGTACCGGTACTCGGTATAAGCCATTCCCCGGCCGATCAACAATGCATATTCAGGCTTGAGGTAAAAGGAATTCCGCGCATAATTTAAAAAATTCCGGATGGCCAGTGGATGTTTCTGTATGCCAAAGGCGAACTGGTCTGTCAGTTCGTTGATGTCCATGACCTGTACCGTAAAACTGCCACCGGCTGCCGAAGCGCGGTAGTTCTGGTAGTCGGCTACCGGATTATTTGAATGTGAACCCGTATATAATACCGGGTTGCTGATGATCAGGTAATTTCCCTGATTTACCGGGTCGGCGTAATTAATGAAATTCTTTTGAGTCAGCGAATTAATGGAATGAATATTTGACGGATCCTCACTTACCAGCACAAGATTTCTGGTGACACCTGATCCCGGTAATGCAAAAGTTAATACACCGCCGGAAGCAATGGCTATAAACCGTTGTCCGTTTGTCTGGTCATATAAAACAGGTACCGCGCCTCCCGGATTGAAATTGGTAATCTTTAGGAAATACCCGGCTCCATTGGCAGGCAATTGAAAAGGAAAGTCAGGCAATCCTCCAAAATTGAACTGCCTGGGATAGGTCAGTTCATAAAAGGAAACGACAAGCCGGTCGGCATAGGTAAGGGCCTGGGATTTGTTGATAAATTCGACGGGAGTGGAAGCGGAATTCAGGGCGCTGACCGGTACAGGAATATTTGTTACAATATCATCGAAATTATTGAGAGTTGTATCCTTGATAACGGTATTGTTCAGTTTCACCTGAATATTGCGAATGGTATCCGAACATCCTGCTGCGCCAAACCTGAAATTTCCGACAGGGCCGCCGGCATAAGTATAAAGATTATTCAGGTTATCTGTGACCGGTGAGCCCGGAAAGGACGGGATCGGCTGCGTGGCGAAATTTGAACTCCAGAATTCACCAATATCATAGGAAGATGAATAAATATATTGTTCAAGAACGACCGCCTGTCCCGGGTTGATCTGTGCGTGAAAATAATTGCCCGTAGTATACATGAAATAGGGCTCCGGCGGCAGAATATTTGAAGTGGTATCGTTTGTAATCGTCGTATAGTGAAAAGTGCTTCCTCCTGGTTTCGCCGTTAAAAAATAAACAGCAGTATCGGACTGCAGGCTCCATTTTTCAGTATGCTGATAGGATGGATTTCTATATAGCGGTTTATCTGCCTTACCATCATTCATTTGCCCCCAAAATTCAATATAATCCGATATAGAATAGGGCAGGCTGTTCGTTGATGTATAAATCGGGACTTCAACACCATTTCGGAATAACTGTAAATCTTTGGGATCCGTGTTATTTAAACCGACGCTGACAAGTACGGAAACAGGGATGCGGTAAAGGCCATCAGCCGTTAATTTAAATTTATAATAAGTTTTACTGAAGTCTATCCACTCGTTGTTGTACGGCTGCGCAACTGCGCTGCCGGCAAGCAGGATCAGACAAAGTGTAAAAAATTTTCTCATAGTCAGTTCGTTTTTCTTTGGCGGTACTATTTCTTATTTGCCTTCTTCTTCATGTCCACCAGATCAACTTTTAACGAAAATACATTTGTATATAAAGGGTTCGATTGATTGGCCAGGTTCGTAAATGCATAATCAATCTGCACATCTCCGATTTTAAATCCGGCACCAATCGAGGGCTGGTAAATCCAGATTTTTTTCTGATTCGTCGTATCCCGGTCGTCCAGCGTCTGTTGAAAATTATTAATGCCGCCGCGAACAAAAAAAGCATGATTATAAGATAACTCCAATCCGACCCTTGGATCGACACTGATCGGATTTGAACTGATAACCGTATTCCTTTTCCCGTCAAAAGTGATGTCAAAATCTACTTCGGCTAACAGGTTTATTTTCTGGTTGATCGGAAAATTATAACTGAAGCCCGGAATCAGCTGAGGTGCGGTTAGTTCCACTGAATTGGAAGGGATGTCATTTGAAGTGGCATAAAACACTTCCCGCCATTCCTGACTTATATTATACGACCAGGCATTGAATGTGGTTGTCACGTCTTTTACCACAATGCCGAGTTTCCATCGGTCACCGATCACCTGTGCGGCCGCATCAAAACCAAAACCCCAGGATGTAGTGAAATCACCGGCCTGCCGGTGAATAATTTTTGCATTGATGCCGAAATTCATTTTACGTCCTTTCCACCAGTCCACCTGTTGGGCAAGAGAGATCAGAAAAGCGTAGTCTGCTGATGAAAAGGTGGTGATATTACTGAAGTCAATACTCCCGTCCGGTTGCACCAGGAACACCGTATTGGGAATATCATCAACTGCAAAACGCAACAAAGTAAGTCCCAGTGTTCTTTTATTATCCTTCAGGGGAATAGCAAGACTGGCATAGTCATATTTCCCGATTCCTGCGAAATATTCAGCATGCATCAAATTTAACTGCGGACTGGTTCTGATATCGGCCAAAGCCGCCGGATTCCAGTAACCGCCGGTTCCGTCAGTGACGGAGGCAACCTGGGCATTTCCCATGGACATCCCGCGTGCACCGGCACCAATGTTCAAAAATTCGTTGGAATACTTGGCAAACTGTCCAAAGGACAGATTGCAAAAACACAGCAGCAACAGCAGGGGCAGGGCGCAGCAGGTTCTGATTCTTCGGGTTACTGAAGTCAATACCATAAACTTATTCTAACGCGTTTTTATTCAGAATATTGCGACGTTTTCAGGATGCGAATATCCCTTACTTTTACCAAAATTCCACAGATCAAATTATGTCGCTAATCGCTGAACTGAAATGGCGGGGCATGATTCAGGATATTATGCCCGGTACAGAGGAACAACTTTCAAAGGAAATGACCTCCGGATATATAGGTTTTGACCCTACGGCAGACAGCCTGCATATCGGCAGCCTGGTGCCTATTATGCTCCTGGTACACCTGCAAAAAGCGGGTCATAAGCCAGTTGCGCTCGTCGGTGGCGCTACGGGCATGGTGGGAGATCCCAGCGGGAAATCGGAAGAACGCAATCTGCTGGATGAAACCACCCTGAATCATAATCTCCAGGGTGTACGCCGGCAGCTTGAGAAATTTCTTGATTTCGATCAAGCCAGTCCCAATGCCGCCGTGATGGTGAACAATTTTGACTGGTTCAGGGAGATCCGGTTTCTCGATTTTATCCGGGATGTCGGGAAACACATTACCGTCAATTACATGATGGCAAAAGACAGTGTAAAAAAGCGGCTGGAAGGTACTACCGGCATGAGTTTCACTGAATTTTCCTATCAGCTTGTACAGGGATACGATTTTTACTGGCTGTATAAAAACCAGCAGTGTAAACTTCAGATGGGTGGTAGTGACCAGTGGGGAAATATTACTACCGGAACGGAATTGATCCGGAGAAAAACAGGAGGAGAGGCATTTGCCTTTACATGTCCCCTGCTCACAAAGTCTGATGGCGGAAAATTCGGGAAAACAGAGAAAGGAAATATATGGCTTGATCCGTCCAAAACCTCTCCCTATCAGTTCTATCAGTTCTGGTTGAATTCCGCAGATGCGGATGCTGAAAAGTGGATCCGGATATTTACATTTCTGAGTCTTCCTGAAATTCAGGCGTTGCAGGCGAAACACCTGCTAAACCCTTCGGAAAGACTCCTCCAGAAGACCCTTGCGAAAGAGGTAACCATTTTTATTCATGGTCGGCAGGAATATGAATTGGCACTCGTTACAACTGAAAAATTGTTCGATGCATCGGGGCCGGTGGAAAACCTGAGCGAGTCGGATTTACATGCGCTGGAAGGAATTGTAAAATCAAACTACAAAATGGTTGAATTAACACAGGGAGTAGATCTGGTGCGTTTTCTGGCGGAAACGAATATTCTGCCCAGTAAGGGAGAAGCAAGAAAGATGATACAAAACGGAGGCATCAGTATCAACCGGAATAAGGTGGATAAAATACAATTCATGATCGGTAAGGAACTGCTCCTGCATGGGAAATATATACTGGTTCAGAAAGGGAAAAAGAATTTTTACCTGGTGGAAGTAGATTAATCAGGGAGATATTCAGAATCCTTGGAATATTTTTTTAAAAAGCCTTATTTTTGCGGCCTGTTAATCGATTGCCCGATAGTATAAAGGTAGTACGACAGATTTTGATTCTGTTTGTCGAGGTTCGAATCCTCGTCGGGCAACAAGAACCCTTCCGTGAGTAGCGGAAGGGTTTATTTTTTTTCGGATATGAGGAACCGTTCCTGATTCCTTTATCTGTATTGATTGAACTGCAGTCCCAAACTATAAAGTAATTAAATGATACATTTGATAAATTCTATTCTGACAAATGTATATCCTGGGCATTTCAGCCTTTTATCATGATGCTGCGGCTGCTCTCACCCACGACGGAAATATCATCGCAGCCGTCCAGGAGGAGCGGTTCAGCAGGATAAAACACGATGAACGGTTCCCGGTAAACGCAGTAAAATCCTGTTTGGATATTGGCTGTATTACGATGGATGATATAGAATACGTGGTGTTTTACGACAAACCATTTTTAAAATTCGAACGGCTGCTGGAAACTTATCTCGCATTTGCCCCCCGTGGATTAAGATCCTTCATCAAAGCCATGCCGGTTTGGTTAAAGCAAAAATTATATCTAAAAAAAGTTATCAGACAGTCCCTGGAATCCATAACCGGCAGAGCAAATAAAAGGTTGAAAATATTATTTACAGAGCATCATCTTTCACATGCAGCCAGTGCTTATTTTCCATCCCCCTTTGACGAAAGTGCCATAGTTTCCATCGATGGGGTTGGGGAATGGGCAACCACTTCAATATGCCGGGGAATTAAAAATGATATAACGGTTATAAAAGAAGTTCATTTTCCCCACTCCGTTGGGTTGCTCTATTCTGCATTTACCTTTTTTTTAGGATTTCAGGTGAACTCCGGTGAATATAAACTGATGGGACTGGCTCCTTATGGTAATCCTGAGGCTGAAGAAACAAGACATTTTGTTGGCACGATAAAAGAACAGATTTGCAAAATATTTGACGATGGGTCCATCTACCTGAACCAGGACTATTTTACATATGCCACCGGATTGAAAATGGTGGATGAAAAAAAGTGGGAAAGACTATTCGGACTAAAAATGCGCACTGCGGATAGCAGGATTACGCAGGCTCATTGTAATCTGGCAATGGCGATCCAGCAGGTAACAGAAGAAATAGTGACCAAAATTGTTTTAGAGGCAAAAAAGATGACGGGATCAGACAATTTATGCCTGGCGGGTGGAGTGGCCCTGAATTGTGTGATAAACGGAAAGCTGCAGCAATCCGGAATATTTAAAAATATATATGTTCAGCCGGCAGCTGGTGATGCTGGAGGTTCAGTGGGAGCTGCACTTGCTGCCCATCATATTTATTTCGGGAAAGAAAAAATCAGAATGCTGTCGTATGATGGTATGAACGGCTCTTTCCTGGGTCCCCAATTCCATTCCGCGGAAATTCTAAAAATTTGTAGAGGGAAAAAAATAGTCTACGAATTACTAACGGATGAATCCATATTACAGAAAACGGCATCATTGCTTCAGGAAGGAAATATTGTAGGATGGTTTCAGGGGAGGATGGAATTTGGTCCGCGCGCCCTGGGTAACCGGAGTATCCTGGCAGACCCCGGCGATCCTGACATGCAGAAAAAATTAAACCTCATGATAAAATTCAGGGAAAGTTTCCGGCCCTTTGCTCCTGCTATTCCTATAGAATTGGTGGATCAGTATTTTGAATTGAATCAGTTTTCTCCATATATGCTTTTTGTACATCAGCTAAGGACAAAATGGAGAAAAAAATTGCCGGAAAATTATTCGGCATTTAATCCGGAGGAAAAACTTCAGGTGGAAAGGAGTGTTTTACCCGCTATTACGCATGTCGATTTCAGTTCCAGGATACAAACCGTTCACCAGGAAACCAATCCCAGGTTATGGCATTTGTTAATGGCTTTTCAAAACCTTACCGGTTACCCGGTACTTGTGAATACGAGTTTCAATGTAAGAGACGAACCTATTGTGTGCAGTCCGGCAGAGGCAATTGATTGTTTTATGAAAACGGAGATGGATGTTTTGGTCCTGGATAATATTTTAATTTTGAAAAAAGACCAAAATCCCTGATTAACCTTCACCTGGGAATTTAGAAGAGTCATTTTCTAACCTTTTATGAAACCGCAAAGAAATCTGTCCTAAATTTGACCTGTTATGGAATTTCTAAGGGATATCTGGAAATATTTGCTGCAGAATAAAAAGTGGTGGCTCCTTCCTTTAATTATTACCTTATTTTTAGTTGGATTTTTATTGATATTGGCGGCTTCTTCAGCGCTTTCCCCATTTCTTTATTCATTATTTTAAAATGACGGACAGGAATACGGCAAAAGAAAAAGATTCGATACTGGCCATCATTATATTATTTCTTTTGATTTTTATTGTATTTAAAAATAGAATCTGGGTTTATGCTGCATTTTCGATCTCGGTTTTATCGACTCTGTCCATTGCACTTACCCACCTGATACATATTGTCTGGACCCGGCTCACCGAATTATTAGGTAAAGTGAATGCCTGGATTATTTTAAGCCTTGTATTTATTATAATATTAATACCAACGGCAATTTTCAAAGCGGTTTCCGGCAAAAGAGGTCTCACGCTCACAAGCAAAGATCAAATATCCCTGTATCATAAAAGAGACCATACTTTTACCAAGATGGATTTTGAAAACCAATGGTGAGTTTTCCAGCCGTGTAGAAACAGGCGGCTTATTATTGAACACGGATTCCCCGGACTTTTAATACATATATTTTGTTCAGACTGAAAAAATTAATTAAACGCCTCTTTGCGATTCTCTTCGGCGTGTTTCTGGCATTCATTTTACTTGAAATTATTCTTCGGATATGGCATCCTTTTCAGTATACTGTAAAAGGGGATAAGATTATTCTTCCAGCCAATATCCGGGTGAAAATGAAGAATAAATGGATTAAAAAATTGGATGATACGATTTATTACAGCAGAAATGCAATCGGCCTGAGAGGGGAGGAATGGCCTGCGGATCCCGGAAAATTTAAAACCATTATTACGGTGGGTGGAAGTACTACGGAATGTAAATTTCTCTCTGACAGCTGCACATGGCCTGAAAAACTGCGAAACAGGTTGAGCCTGCATATTGGCAATATTTGGCTGAATAACGCAGGTTTGGACGGGCACAGCACATTCGGCCACCTGATACTCATGAACGATTACATTGTTAAACTGCATCCGAATTATGTGTTGTTTCTGGTGGGCACCAACGATGTGGAATTGGACAAATCCGGGGATCTTGATGATCAGGATATAAAGGGAGTTCATACCCATTCCATAAAATATCTTTTTAAATCATTATTTAATTACAGTGAAGTAGGGAGTCTGCTGGTAAGTTTATACAGAAATCACCTGGCGTACAAAAAGGGATTGATTCACAAAGAAAGGGATCCCGGACAGTTGAAAACAGGTGCTGTGGATTCCATAAAAAGGGCTGAAAAAATGGTTCTGCAGAAAGAATATCTTATCAACTATTCCCTGCGATTGAACGAACTGGCCGGCATTTCAAAAAACAATGGTATTACTCCTGTTTTTATCACACAGCCCGCTTTGTACGGGGATGTTACAGACCCTACGACGAAAATTTACCTGGGGAACCTGAGACTGGATGATTTTGATTGCGCAACCGACTGGCAGGTTTTGCAATTGTATAATGACCAGATCCGAAAATTGAGGTACCAGGGTATTGCGGTAATAGACCTTGCCTCTGCTATGCCGAAAGACTCAAAATATTTTTATGACTTCATGCACTATACCAATGCCGGTGCGGAAAAGGTAGCCGGAATACTGGCTGACAGCTTACTCCGGATGCTGAAATAATTTCCGAAAATATTAAGGTCCGGCTATCCCCCCGTTTATGAAGGTTTCAAAGAAGTACTTCTTTACCACGGATGATGGATTGATCTTTAAGAAGTAAGGGTTTTTATGTAGCTCCAAATATTTGTCTGTAAAGGATTTGAGGAATTTATTCCCCTTCCCAAAAGGGTACAGATTCCCATCCTGGGAATCCAATTCTTACTAATAATATATGTTTTCATTTATCGTTTCATTTTGGTATTTAGTCGAAAGAAAATTCGATATCCAAAAAACCTTAGATGCCCCTGACAACTATCCGTGGAAAAAAATCATGCTCCCTGCTTGCAATAATTTTATTTTTTGCATCGGTGACTGCTGTGCATGCACAGCTGGTAGCAGATTTTACGCCCAGCGTCACCTCCGGGTGTTCTCCACTGGCAGTTACTTTTACCAATACTTCTACCGGAACCAGTGCTTCTTCAACATATACCTGGACGTTTGGAAATGGTAATGGTATAACCACTTCTGTAAAAAACAATCCTGTTTCGGCGACTTATTTTGTCGGACAAAACTATACCGTGACACTCACGGTAAAAGACGGTGCGAATACAGCCACAATTTCTAAAACGATAACGGTTTTTAAGAAACCGGATATTACCATTTCTGCCGGTCCCAGAACCGTAGGTTGTATACCGCTTCTTGTAAATTTTACCAGCGCAGTAGATCCGGGTGATGGGGTGATCACGGGAGCCATCTGGAGTTTCGGAGACGGGAACTCGAAAAACACCACATCAAGCGCAGTTTCCAATACTTATGTGGCTCCCGGAATTTATTCCGTAAGTCTTACAGCAAAAAATAGTTTTGGTTGTGTGAACACATACAAGGTTCCGGATATGATTACTGTTTATCCCAACCTTATTGCATCGTTCAATGTGGATTCCGCAGCCATTTGTAATCTGGCCACACCGGTAAATTTTTACAATACCTCTTCGGGAGACGGGGCATTAAGTTATACCTGGAAATTTGGCGATGGCGATACCAGTAACGCGACCAATCCAGTACATAAATATGCTGCGAAAGGTACTTATGGAATCAGCCTGACTGTTTCAAATACTTATGGATGTTCTTCAACCATTTCCAAACCGGCTTTTATCAATCTGGCAAACTACAGCGCTGATTTTAAAACGGCCAATTCATATTGTCCGGGAAATACAATCGTTTTTATTAACAACAGTACGCCTGCACCATCTGCCAGTCCGGTTTGGTCCTTTGGGGACGGCGGAAGCGGTATTGGTATAACCTATGGACACGCGTATAGTACGTCTGGAAATTATACCGTCAAGATGTTTGAAAGTTTTGGTTCCTGCCAGGATTCCGTTGTAAAAGTGGTCAATATACTGGCCGCCCCCAATATCAGTCCATTCATACTGAATAAAGGCACCAGTTGTGCTTCCCCGATGACGGTGTATTTCACCGACACCAGTGCGGGGGCAACAAACTGGCACTGGAATTTTACGGGTAATCCGGCTGATACCTCAAATATCCGCACGCCCTCCTTTACTTATAATACCAACGGATTATTTTCTCCGACCCTGACCATTACCAATGCCAATGGCTGTTCATCCACTGTTTCGCAAACTTTTAATACAGCTCTTCCAACAGCAACGATACATGCCGATACCATATTGGTTCCCTCCTTGGTGTATTGCGCAGATGTGAAGGCAACCTTTACAGCAATTTCAGCAGATACGCTGGCAACCTATTTCTGGTCTTTCGGAGATGGCACCACTTCCACCCAGGCCAATCCGGTACATACTTTTTCTACTCCCGGCAAATATATCATCAACCTGAGTTTTACTACGATTCACGGTTGTAACGGAGGTGCATTTCCTCCGGATACCATCATCGTTTATCCGAAGCCGCACGCCAGTTTTGACGCTTATGATTCACTGCCCTGTACGCAGAACCAGCTGGAAACATTCATCAACCTGGACGACAGTGCAGCTAAGTTTACCTGGTTTTATGGCGATGGAAATTCGGATATAAATAATAATGTGGTGCATACCCATTTATATCCTACACAGGGTTCGTATACCATGCGACTCGTCGCTTCAAGTCCCGGATGTCCTGATGATGATACCACCATTGTCAGATATGTAAAAACGACGCCGATACCCACGCTGGTTGCGCAAAATAATTGTGACAGCAGCCGGCTAAGTGCCAAACTTACGGTACAACCCGGAGGCGGAACAACCTATATATGGCATTTCGGAGACGGGTCACCGGATGAAACGGACAATGTATACATCCCAACCAAAAACCACCATTTTCCGAAAGGAGGAAGGTATATCGATTCCGTAAATGTTCTTTATGGATCCTGCTGGCAGAGCACGGGACCGGTTCCGGTATATGTGCTGGATAATCAGAGTCCGGTATTGAGTTCTACCAAGGATACGATTTGCCAGAGCTCTTCACTCCCGGTAAAAATTACCGGAGTGGATACGAATTACCATAGCAAATACTCCGGCGCATCGAATTATTACAAGGTGGTAAAATGGCAATACAACGATGGAACTACTTTCAATGCGAACAATGGGTTTAAAATGACCTATACCGGAAACCTGAACGGACTGCTGCAGGGGAAAGACAGTATCCGGGCCATTATACAGTCTGATTACTTCGGATGTTACGATACCACGAATTATATTCCGATCCATATGATCGGGCCCGTTGCAAAATTCGGGGACCAGGACCAGCTTTGTTACCGCGCGCCGATCATATTCAGTGATTCTTCTGCTCCCGGAGCGAATAACGCGCCGATCGTTTCCTGGAAATGGGATTTCAATGATGGCAATACCGTAATTAATCCTACCGGAGATACTGTACAACATATTTATGCATTCCCGGGCACCTATAATCCGAAACTGACTGTAACAGATACCAATGGCTGTTTCAATTCCTATTCAAAATCAGTAACACAGATCCTCGTGTATGGTGCAAAGGCAAATTTTACCTGGAAACCAACTTCCATAACACCGGGATTTCCAATAGAATTTTATAATACTTCTGTAAAAAATACCGGAGTAAGCTATTTGTGGAAATTTGCGAGTGACGGATCTACATCTACAAGTCCGGATTCTCTTACCCATACTTTTCCGAATGTAGGAACCGATACCGTTACGCTGATCGCCCTGCCTACGATGCCGGGTGCTTGTCCGGATACCCTGGTGCAGGTGCTGAAGATTCAGAACATTGCGGCGCCGTTTATTGATTCGTCTTATTATCCATATAATAATTGTCCGCCATTATTTGTCGATTTCACTTCATTCCCGGTTAATACAACTTCTTTGTTATGGGATTTCGGTGATGGCGGGGGAGGTTCTACATTACAGAATCCCAAAGCACACCCGTACTATATTCCGGGAACCTATATTGTTTCCCTCACCGGATTCGGTGCAAACGGGATTACCGTGGTTTCTTATGATACGATTTTTGTAAAAGGACCTTTTGCCAAACTCACTACGCCGCTCTACAAAGCCTGTGCTCCGGCGGCAGATACGCTGCTTGCCAGTTCCAGTTATGTGGGATCCTATACCTGGGATTTCGGAGACGGAACGGTAATGACGACCCAGGATTCCATGGCCGTACATACGTATATATTACCGGGACTATTCACGCCGGCCCTGATCCTCACGGATTCCACCGGCTGTCAGATGTCTTATAAATCTGATCATCAGATTCTGATTGATACTTTACTGGCTGAACTGGGACCTCCGGTAACCTTATGTGGTCTGGGTTCGATTTCCTATGGCCCGCATGTAGTAAATTATGCCTATGATACGCTTCCTGCCCTTTATCCGGTAACGTATCACTGGGATTTCGGAACCGGTGTGGCCACGGATACTTCGAATGTATTAAATCCAACGTTTGACTACACTACACCCGGTGGTTATGTTACCACATTAAAGGTAACTTCTGCCGCAGGTTGTACTTCGTATGCCTATGATTCCGTTCGCATAGTTGGTCCTTTTGTTATGCCAACATCACCGGATACCACCATCTGTATCGGAGGTACTGCTACACTTTGGGCTTCAAATGCCGATTTGTATTCCTGGGCGCCGGCCAGTACGCTGGATAAAACATTCGGTGATACAGTAATTGCAAAACCTCCGGGAGATACAAAATATACTGTAATCGGAATAGACAAGTACCGGTGTTTTCTGGATACAGGATACATTAATGTGCTGGTGGATTCCCTTCCTGCTAGCCACCATTCCCACACCGAATCCGGTATTGGCCGGATCGGATGTATTGCTGGAACCCATCGTGAGTGCAGATGTGGTATCCTATAACTGGTCGCCGCCACTATATTTAACCTGTACGGATTGTGCCAACCCGGTGAGTAATCCACTGGCACCCACTACCTATACTCTTACGGTCAGCACGGCGCGGGGATGTACGTCATCAACAACCGTGGATATTAAATTACTCTGCTTACAAAGCGGGGTGAATATGGCCAATGCATTCAGTCCAAATTTCGATGGTAATAATGATTATTTCTATCCGAGCGGAAGCGGCGTGAAGCTGGTGAAATCATTCCAGGTTTATTCCAGATGGGGACAGCTGCTGTATTCAAGAACCATGTTCCCGCCCAATGATAAAAAATACGGATGGGATGGAACGCTGAATGGCATGCCGCAACCTTCAGATACCTATGTGTTCGTGGCAGAGATGATCTGTTTTACAGGTGAAAATTTTGTTTTAAAAGGTACGGTTGAATTGTTGAGATAGTGAAAAAGATAAAAATGAAAAAGCAATTTCATAGTTTTCATTTTACTGGTTTTTTTAACGAACGTAGTTTCTGCGCAGGATCCATCTTTTACCCAGTTTTTTGCTTCACCACTAACACTGAACCCCGCCCTTACCGGGAAATTCGACGGGGATCTGCGCGTAGCCGGAAATTATCGGAATCAATGGCCAACGGTAAATAATGCCTATATCACTTCTACCGTTTCCCTGGATTTTCCCATTCTGCAAAGTAAGTTGTCGCAGGACGACCGTTGGGGTCTGGGTTTTATGGCAATGACAGATAAAACAGCGAATGGTATATTGACGAGCAATTACGTAGCTCTTTCTACGGCCTATCATAAATCAATTGATGAAAATGGTCTGCATGCCATCAGTGTCGGATTCCAGGGAACCTATGCGAATCGCACGCTCGATGGACCGCGGCTTCATTTTCTGGACGGACTTCAGATAGACGGAACCTGGCTTCCTTCTTCTTCCGAACCGGTAAACCTGCAGGTGGTAACAGCCAGTTATTTTAATATGAATGCGGGTGTATTATATAACGGATCCCTGAACGGGGACAATGCCGTTTATCTGGGTGTTGCCATGTATAATATCAATCAGCCCCATGCCTCCTTCCTGGGTGCAGATGATATTACGATTCCATCCCGGCTTACCATTCATGGCGGAGGTTATTTCCCTTCCGCAGGATCGGGACAGACCTGGTACCTGAGTGCACTCTACAACAGGCAGGCTACGGCCAGTGAATTTGTTGTCGGAGGCGCATTGGAACTGAGTGCCAGCACAGATGAAACCAAACCGGTGAATGTTTATTTTGGTTCCTGGATGCGGTTAAGCAATGTGAATGATGCCCTCATCCCGTATGTGGGAATGGACTATGGAAGTTTTAATCTGGGTATAACCTACGACGTGAATGTATCTGCGTTTCAAAGTAGCCTCACAAACACAGGGCGGGATTGAAATTTCGCTGGTGTATATTTTCAAAAAATCACAGGACGACGGACAGGAATAAAGTAAAATGTCCGCATTTCTAATTCCAAAAATGGGAAAAACAGGAAACCTGTAGCGTATTTTCCCTGCGAAAATTCCTTTTTCTTCTTTCCCGTTTTTAGCGGAAACCCTTGTATTTACAGGGTTTTACTGTTATCTTGTCCTTGGTTTTCACATATCCCTAATACCCATGAAACAATATCTGCCACAAGGATCAATAATCCTGTTGTTTTCTATTTTATGTGCTGTCGCATGTAAAAAATCAACCAGTCCGCAAAGTCTGGATACAGGTAATAACAATAACCAGCATGATACCACGCTGGCAGTGGATTCCCTTAGTGCCTTATCCGCTTACTCCCTTAGCGGAGTGCGATAATGCTCCAAACTATGGTGATTCCATTGTATTTCCACAGCCTGCCACATCAGGTGATTACTATGTGTATCCCCTGAACAACCAGGATGTTTCCGGTACCTATTTGTCCTGGCCGGACGGGCTCGTACTGGATTCCAAATCAGGTGCCATCAACCTGACCAAATCGGAAACGGGTGCCCGGTATTCAGTCGCCTTCGTTAAATCAGGCACAACGGATACCTGTATGTCCCAGCTGATTGTTGGTGGGGCCGCCTATATGGATAGTGTGTATGTGCTTTCAGAAAGTAACAGAACAGCCAAACCCTATTTTAATGCCAATCCGTATCTGCCATCCGTTTGCGCCGGAAATCAGGGTGAAGGTTGCAAATTTGACTACAACAATTTTGCACATAACCAGGGAATTGAAATAGACCAGAAAACAGGATTTATCGATCTTCAAAAAACAATGGAAAAGAGTCCTTTTGGATTGATTCCTTTAAATGGAACTACGTGTACTGACCACGATTTATTATCAGTTAAATGACAATAGTAATAATGCCTCCCAAAAGATCCAGTTGAAAATGATGTATTATAATCATAAATCAGATATTCCAGCCGGATTGCTGGCTACGGTTACAGAAAACCTGTTCAATACATTAAATGATTTCCTGCTGCTGACCAAAGCGGCAAAATCACAGACCTCCGCTGATCATTATTGTGAGGCAGAATTAAGCTGCCGGACAATCGGCAATATTGCGCTTTCCCGGACGTTAAACAGTTGATTTAAAATCTGTTTATGTCCGGGAAAGTTTTTTTAGCCACGCTCTCTTTCCTGCTGGTTTTATCCTTTAAACCCTATTCTCAGGGAACAGTTCCTTTTAAAATTATCCGGGCCGCCTATAACCGGGCTGATAAGTTGTTTAACGGCACCAATAACAGTTCAGCTACCGATAGTGCCTGTATGAAGGCTTTTATAGACGTGATTCGTTCCCTGAAGGAATTGCCACGGACAACAGCCTCTGACAGCCTGCTTTTTGAATCAAACTGCAAACTGGGGATCCTTTGTGATGAATTTAAAAACTATACAGGTGCAAATGCAGCTTACCTGAATGCCTTGCAGTATTCCGGCAAAGCGGGAGATAAATTCAGGATCTGCGTTTTAGCCGGTGCGGTATATTATAACCTGAACAATTTTGATTCAGCAACCTATTTCCTGTTGCAGGCAGAAGAAATTCCGGGTGAAGTGGGTAGTTCTGAAGACCGCGTACGATTGTACAATACCCTGGGTGTTTTATATTACGACAACGGCAATTACCTGCAGAGTAAAAATTATTTTAGCCAGGCCCTCCGGCTGATAGAATCCAAAGACCTCTCCGAAGATTTAAAAATATATACCCAGCTGAATCTGGCAACCTGCTCTTACAAGCTGGGCTTATTTGATCAGACGCTGACGATATACAAAAAACTTCTCCACAGTTCTTTGCCTCCGGATCCCTTATATCTGAACATGGGTAAAGCATATTCCGGATTGCATCAGTATGCGGAAGCCCTGTCTTCCTATCGGAAAGTAAATATTTTATCGGAGCCCGGGGTATTGAATGAAATGGCCAGGACCGCATTGGAAACCGGAAATACGGATTCGGCCATGGCATGGCTGAATCAATATGACCTGAAGAAGAAATCGTTGCACTCCAATATACTGGATGACGGAATAAATGATCTGTATTCCGGAAATCTTGCATTAAAGCTGAATAAACCGGAATCGGCACTTACCACACCTGCAGGAAGCCCTGATCATTTTCTCCAGAAATTTTTCTGATCCGGATCCGCGCAAAAACCCGGTAAGTTTTACGGGTTCTTTTGCCTATTACCGTCTATTTGAGGTATTGGTTACGAAGGCATCGGCCTGGGAAATGATTTATCAAAAAGACTTCCAAACCTGGTGATCTGAAGTCGGCGAATGATTGTTATCAGTCAGCCATAACCCTGCTTTCCTATATTGAAAGAAGTTATGAAATGGACGATGCAAAGATTCTGCTGAAACAAAAAAGCGGCAGTTTGTATGCAAAGGCCCTGAATGTATGCATTCAGCTGAATGCGCTTTACCCGAACGAAAATTTTCTGGAATCTGCTTTTCTTATCTCGGAAAAAAATAAAGCATCCGTAATGAGTGCGCAGATCAGGGAAAGCAGGTATCTGCTTTCAGCCGGTTCCGATGGCAATATGGCGGATGAAAGGAATATTAAGTACAATATTGCGCGTTTAAATTCCCTGGCAGATCAGGGCGGTGATTCGAACATACTTCGGAAAATATAATGAAGAGAAAACGGTTTATGAAACCCGGCTGGTTTCCCTGCGAAGAAAGATGGAAGGGAACAAGCGATTTTATCAATGGAAATATGCTGACGATTTTCCGGCTGTAAAACAGATGCAGGAAAAAATGGATCCTGACCAGGCACTGATCAGTTTCTTTAATGTACCGGATAAAATCTATGTTTTCCTGCTTACCCGTTCCTCCCTGCGTTTTATCCAGCTGGACAGCGGGGTATTGATCCGCAGGAATATCCAATCATGGATTGATAACCTTCAATCTGCAGAAAATGGAAATCGTGTACATAACAAAGAGCTGAAAAAAAACCTTTATGAACAGCTGATGAAACCGATTATCCAGGATATTGACAGCAAGACGGAATGGGTGGTCGTACCGGATGGAATATTCTTTTTACTTCCCTTTGAATCACTGCCAGGAGACGCAGAAGGAAATCCGGTGATCGAAAAATGCGCAGTCAGTTACGAATTTTCAGCCCGGTTTATCATGAGAGAAGAAAGAAATGCACCATTGTCCGGAATAAAATATCCGACACTTTCTTTTGCGCCATATTCCCAAAGAGGAGCGGACCTTCAATTGGAAGGAATGGGAAAATTCGAAAAACTGCCCTATTCAAACATTGAAATTGCAGACCTGGCCGGCAGCCGGTTCATGGACCGGAATGCGACCAAGTCGGCTTTTATAAATAACCTGAATCACTTTCCGATTGTTCACCTGGCTACGCATGCGATGACAGATTTAGAAAATTCATCGGCTTCCTATATATCTTTTTATCCGTCTTCCGGGATGCGATCGGAGGATTTTATTTTTCTGGATGAAATATATTCTCTCAGAATGGACAGTTGCCTGATGATGGTGATCAGCGCCTGTGAAACGGGAAGGGGTGAACTGGTCCGCAACGAAGGGCGTGATGAGTTTTGCCCGCGCATTTTTATATGCCGGATGTCCAAGCACCATCAATACGCTTTGGAAAGCGGATGACTATTCAACTGCTGAAATACTCAGACGGTTCTACAATTACCTTAATGCAGGAGATTCTAAATCGAGGGCATTACAAAAGGCAAAACTGGATTTTATACGCGAAAATCCGGTTTTCAGGAACCCGGCCTATTGGTCGCATATCGTAATTATGGGAAATGCGGACGCCCTGTACAAAAAAAAACAACCCGGAAATATCTGGGTTGTTTTGGGAATCAGTTGCAGTGCGTTTATATTTTTTTTGATCAGAAGTAAAAAGAAAAAAAGCCGACGGTTTTCATAATTTATATTGGATTTCTTTACTGCGTTACTTAAACCGGTTCATGTTTTCGGGGGTACGTCGACTTTTAAATGGAAATTCATTGGATTGGATAATTGGTAATTCACTGGATTGGTTCGGATAAATGGAAATTCATTGGATTGGATCAGGATTTTCAGGATTTGGTTTCAATTTTTCTTAGGTTAAGGACTGGATGGTTTTTCGGAATAGGATGGTAGATTCATTTCAAATTATTCAAGCTTTCAGCTCCGGTCTTTCAAACGAATATTGGACTCTGGTTTTCACCGTTTAAAAATATCTTTCAGTTATTTGTAACCGCCGGTGTTCAATATGTAACCGGCGTATGGGTAATCTTTTTTTATCTGTCTTTTCAAAGAACCTGCTCTATATATTGGTAACCGGCAGGGCTGGTTATGTAACCTAAAATTGTTATTTTTTTAACTCTATGATTTTCAAGTCAATAGACGAGATATTAGAAATAACCGGATAATACCTGTGGCCCGGATCCGCCTTGATCTTATTGATCAGCTGAACCGCCTTGTCCACTTCGTGATTTTTCAGATAAGCGAGGGACAGATAATATTCTGTTTCATCCTGGAAGGAATCTGTTCCGTTTTTATGATTAGTAAGTCAAGAGGCTTTCAAAAATGGTTATCGCCTGGGGAAATTGATTCTCCTGCATTTCAGCCATGGCTGCCAGAAAGCGGGACTTATTCGATGGAACGGTTTCGGACTGGTAATTTGAAATTACTTCTTTCCAGTTTTTATTTCGATAGGCTTCAGCCACCTGGTCAGCTTTTTCCTGTCCACGGGTAGTACTCAGTTCATAACCGGTAAACTGTTTTTCGAAAACCGACTGGCTGCTCACAGTTAAATATTTGTACATAAAACTGATTCCGGCCACCAGGATGATAATTGCAGCCACCCTCAGACTGATCCTGTACATATTGCGTACGATACCGCCAGATGGTTTTTGGGAAACAGTCTGATTATTTTCAAAAGAATTTCGAATCGCTGAAACCTGCTGCAGGAGGGCATCCTGGCGAACAGTATCCACGGCGAGCCGAAGATATTCCAGTTCCCCGGCAAAATCCTTATCCTGTTTCACCCGGTTTTTTACTTCGGCAGAAACTTCCGGACTCAGTTGTCCGTCCAGGTAATCAACTAATATTTCATGGTTCTGGTTCATACGATTATTTTGAAATCAACTCATTTATTTGTTTGGCGGCAAGCGGGTTTTGTTTCATTTTATCAGTCAGCTGTTGCAGGCATTTATATTTTTTATTCCTGACCACCTGTTCATTTTCATAATGCATATGCGAAACAATTTCTTTCATGGATAAATTCTCGTAGTAAAACAATTCGAGAATTTTCCGGCAGGAATCCCCGAGATCCTGAAGCATCTGGTTTAATTGTTGTTTCAGTTCGCGATCCTGGATTATCCGGCCGATACCTTCTTCTTCTATTTCACGGTCCGATTCATAAAGTTTTTCCCGGTTTTCGGCCCTTTGTCTTTTCCTGATTTCATTATACCAAAGATGTTTGGAAATTGAAATCAGGAAGGTTCTGATCCCGGACTCCTGCCTGAATTTTCCTTTTTGAACCGTATCGATGAATGCAATCACCGTTTCCTGGAAGATATCGTCAGCATCCTGCGCTGTTCCTCCCTTGCCCATAATAAAAGATCTGGTTATTTCTGCATGCTGCTGGTAAAGTTGCCGGATTGCCTGTTCCAGCATGTTCTTTTCACGAATGGCTTCCTACAAGTTCAGCATCGGAAAATCGGATATTCTTATCCATAGATTGGTAACTGCAGGTGGATGGTTTGTAACTTACGAGTGACCTTAATAAATTAAGTATTGATAATATATTGATAATCAAATATATGCAAAATTGCATGATAAAAATTTCCCCAATCAACTGTCTAAGTTATCTTCGCAGCCGAAAATAAAGGAATTCATCCTTTTTCCAAGAAACTGCCTGATAGTATAACGGTAGTACGACAGACTCTGACTCTGTTTGTCTTGGTTCGAATCCAGGTCAGGCAACAAGAACCCCTCTGTTTCCAGTTTTGGGAAAGAGGGGTTCGCTTTTTAGGGCCTTATATCATAGTATACTAGCTGTCGCAATACCTTATTGCAACATTCTTTCCCGGATATATTTCACCGGAGAACTTCCATATTTCAGGAAATTCTCATGAAAATCTTTCAGGGTGTATTTACTGCCCATTTTGCTTTTATATTCTTCGCGCAGGGCCAAGATGGCAGAAGCGCCGGCATAATAAGAGCAGAGCTGAACCTGGGATAAGGTGGCCCGGTGGTATTTTTCTTCTGCCTGGGCCTTGGTTTGAAAACAATGTCCTTCATCAGAAAATCCATGATATACTCTTTCGATTTGTCCAGGCATTGCATTTCATAATCAATAATCACATTTCCCAGTTCCCGGAGTTTGAGTTTATCATGCATCAGCTGCATTTCGGGAACATCCTGCGACCATCCGTTTTCAAGCATCATGGTTTCGCAATAAACTGCCCATCCTTCAATCATGGCGCCATTCTGAAAAACAGAACGGAGAACATCGGGTGATTTTAAATTATTGTAAATACCCTGCAAACAATGACCCGGCACGGCTTCATGAATGGAAAGCAATCTGGGAGGTATAATTATTTATATTCCCGTAATGTACTCTCCATTTTTTCTTTTGGATATTGAGTAATGTCATCGATATTATAATAGGTATCGCCCTTTTTCTGATAGGGAGGAGTGAATTCCGCGCTGGCGATCGTAAATCCTCTTTCATATTCCGGCATCAGCCGAACAACGATCGGATAAGTGGTATCAAAATCAAACAGGTCTTTTGACGATAATAAATCTTTTCAGTTCATAAACCTGGTTTTTAAGTGAATCGAAAAAATCCTCTGCCCTGGGCATGTTGCAAGGAAATTGCATCAATTACTGCCTGAACTAGTTCCAGACTGTCTTTGGGTTTTGGTTTGTTTTGAAAATATTTTTCCCATAAACTATCTGCCGTCTGTACCATCTCGGTCGAAAACAATTTTTTTCTCAGCTGATTGCTTTTTTATAAAGTTCTTCCGGACTAAAATTGGTCGCCAGGTCATATTTGAATTTCTCTTTATACAAATCTTTTCCAATACTGAATTTTCTGAAAACATAATTTTTATTTTTCAAGAATCCATTTAGTGAATCCACAAATACGTTGATTGCCTTAACCGTTTTGGAGACACGTTCTGATTCAGGGTATCTATTTCAGCGGGTGTAAGATGAGATGATTTGATCGAATCCGTCAGATCCTTTCCAAAAATGGAGAGGCCACCCTGGTTTTGCATAAGCGGACAAGCTGACACTTTCCCGGGTTGGTTGTATTCAGCATATGAAATGCCGGCCGCATAATACTGTCCTGCCATTTCGATATGTTTTGAAAGGTTACTGAGCCGTTCATCAAGCGGCGCATAAGGCTGGTGAATAATATAGTAACATTCGTTGCTCAGATTATAGGTAGAAGCATCCCATTCCTGGCTTTTAAATCGCTGACAGATACCAGATATCGCTTTCCAGCTGGTTTTTGATGATATTAAAACTGATTTTATTGTTATCGCTGAGTCTGAGAAAATCCAGCGCATTCAGTGAATCCAGCCATTGTCTGGAGAAGGAAATATTGGCTGCAAAAGACTCACTATCCGGGATCATCAGGTTGTCATAATATTTGCCATATCCGTATCCAATGGACCATGATGGGATACTGTTTCAAATAATTGTCTAAAAAACGGGTTTCAAAATTTGTGAAATTTATCTTCCGGATGCATATCCTTTTCCGGAACTGGTGAATTACAGGCTGTAAAGGCAATAAAGCCCAGACTGGCAATCAGGAGAATTTTATGCATATCAGAATGTATTTTTTGAATTGATGAAACTAGGAAAAACAAAGATAATCTGGCCGGGAACCGAAGCTGCGAATAAAAATATAATCAAGACTGATTGATTTTTAATGAGTTATAAATATAAGTCAAAGTCGATTGGGGTTTTATCGTAATAATACGCGAAATAAACTGGAGGTATTTTTACGTTGTAGATCTGGGTTCCAATGGGTACTTTTAAAGTGTTCTATATCCAATCCTATTTAAAATTTAACTTATGGAAACTGTTATCGATTTGCTGAGAGCCATACAGCTGAATATGCTGCAGGCTGGTATTGCCGGCTTTATTATTTTTTCATCTGGGTTACCTGATCGGCATGAAAAAAGTAAAGAAACTCACGCATGAAATTTACGGTCTTCAAAGAGACGTTCTGGAATTAAATGAAGAACTTCTGTATGGCGTAACGTGGAAACATTAAGAGAAACTCCGGTGATCGGATTAAAGACCGACAGTCTGAAGCAAACCAAATTAGCAAAATAAATATACAGCTATAGCAAATTATTACACTCCCTGCTTTCTTATTAGTTCAATACAAACTGCCAGACTGGTTTTCCAGTCGGGAATGATCAAACCATAGTCTTTTTTGATTTTTGATTTGTCCAACAGCGAATAGGCAGGTCTGGAGGCCGGCGTCGGATAACCGGAAGATGGTATGGGCAACCACCTTGCAGCTACTCCCGGTTAATCTTTTTATTTCGATTGCAAATTCATACCAGTTCGTTTCTCCTTCATTACTATAATGATAGATACCCGGAATGAAATGACCGGATTCGAGCATTTGCAAAATGGCTCTGGCCAGATCTCCGGCATAGGTCGGTGAACCTATCTGATCCTGCACCACCTGGATCGATTCCCTTTCTTTCATCAGGCGCATCATCGTTTTTACAAAATTATTTCCAAAGGCAGAATATAGCCAGGAGGTCCGGATAATCTGACTGGCCGGATTATTTTTCATAACCAGTCGTTCACCTTCCAGTTTTGATGTTCCATATTGGTTCAGGGGATTTGTAATGGCAGCTTCCGGTAAGTGGGTATGGAGATTTCCCGTCGAATACATAATCGGTGGAAATATGAATAAGCCTGGTTTGATTTTTCTGAAAGCATACCGGCAATGCAGTCCGGGTGCGGTCGCATTCATCTGAAATGCTTTTTCTTTTTCTGATTCTGCTTTATCAACTGCCGTATAAGCTGCACAATTGATGAATATGTCCACCGGATGCTGATCCACCCAGGATTTCATTTTTTCGGGATCGTCCAGAGGGAAAATGCTCCCGGGATAAAAATGTAAACTGAAACTGCGGATGATTCGCCTGCTATCCGGGCAAGTTCTTTTCCCAGTTGCCCGTTACTACCGGTCACGGCTACGCGATATGGAATCGGGATCAGGCATCGGGTTGGATAAATAAAGTCTTTGACAGCAGGATTGAAATCAGGCAGCATCAGATCTTTTTCTGATATCAGTGCTTTATCGGCCGGAATCTGCCAGTCGATATTCAGGTCTGGATCATTATACCGGATTCCCGACTTCACTTTGTTTATTGTAAAACTGATCACATTTATAAGATATTTCGGCCGTTTCACTCAGAACGGAAAAACCGTGTGCAAATCCTTTTGGAATGAAAATCTGTTTTTTATTTTCGGAAGATAATTCGATGCTGTAAGATTTTCCAAACTGCGGTGAACCTGCCCGCAGGTCAACCACAACATCCAGAATTCTTCCCTGCAGCACGCGAACCAGTTTGGACTGGGCATGGGGTTCACGCTGGTAATGCAATCCCCGGATTACGCCATAAGACGAAAAGGACTGGTTGTCCTGCACAAATTCATTTGAAATGCTCTGATTGCTGAAACAGCCGGTGATTATAGGATTCAAAAAAAAATCCGCGGTCATCCGGAAAAACAGCCGGTTCGAATATGATAATGCCGGGCAATGGAGTTTCAGTGAAAGGCATTATTTATGGTATTGTTTTTCGTAATAGTGTTGGTATTCGCCGGAAGTAACCTGTTTTATCCATTGTTCATTCTCCAGGTACCAGTCAACCGTTTTTTCCAGACCTTCTTCAAACTGAAGTGAAGGTTTCCATCCCAGTTCCCGGTTTAATTTTCGGGCATCAATGGCATAACGCATATCATGTCCCGGACGGTCCTTTACAAAACTGATCAGTTTGGCTGATTCGCCCGGTGTCCGGTCCAGTTTTTTATCCATGATCCTGCAAAGCAAATAAACGATATCAATATTTTTCCATTCATTGAAACCGCCGATATTATATTTTTCACCGATCCTGCCCTTGTGAAATATCAGATCAATGGCCAGTGCATGATCGTCCACATATAACCAGTCACGTACATTTTCACCTTTGCCATAAACCGGCAGTGGCCGGTTATTTTTGATATTATTAATCATCAGCGGAATCAGTTTTTCCGGAAAATGATGGGATCCGTAATTATTGGAGCAATTGGAAATAATCACCGGCAACCCGTAGGTATGGTGATAGGCCATAACGAAATGATCTGAAGAAGCTTTTGATGCAGAATAGGGCGAACGCGGATCATAGGGGGTTGTTTCCGTAAAATAACCTTCCTTACCCAAGCGAACCATATACTTCATCCGTTGAAACATGGTAAAACAAGTTTTCCCTGTTCTTTCCCGTCCCATTGTTTTCTGCAAACATTTAACAGGGTACAGGTTCCCATCACATTTGTTTTTACAAACGCGAGCGGATCGGCGATGGATCGGTCAACATGACTTTCGGCTGCCAGGTGAATGACCGCGTCGAATGCATATTTTTCAAATAAATGCATGAATGCCTTCCTGATCGGTGATATCGCCTTTTTCAAAAATATAATTCGGGAGCTGATTCCACATCCCTGAGATTTTCCAGATTCCCCGCATAGGTAAGTGCATCCAGGTTGATGATCCGGTATTCGGGATATTTATTCACAAATAACCGAACCAGATGGGATCCGATAAAACCGGCTCCGCCGGTGATCATGATGGTTCTTTTGTATGAACTCATTCATTATTAAATTTGATGATTAGATATTAGATAATTCGGTAATTAGGTGATTAGATCATGGTATTTGAAAATATTCATATCTCTAATTTTCTAATCACCAAATTCTTAAGTGCTTTTAAATTCCTTCGGTTGTTTAAACCATTCTTCCGGAGGAAGAGATTTAAAATATTCATAGGTTATTTTAAGTCCTTCCTTCCGGTCCAACGGTCGGTTCCCAGTTTAATATTTTTTTTGCCTTGCTGATATCCGGTTTTCGTTGTTTTGGATCATCGGCCGGTAAGGGTTTGTAAATAATTTTTCGGTCTGTTCCGGTAAGTGCAATTACTTCTTCTGCAAATTCCTTCAGTGTAATTTCCGATGGGTTGCCAATATTCACCGGTAACGCATAATCGCTCATCAGCAACCGGTAAATTCCTTCAATCAGATCATCCACATAACAAAAAGAACGGGTCTGGCTGCCATCGCCAAAAACAGTCAGGTCTTCTCCGCGCAGTGCCTGTCCGATAAATGCCGGCAGTGCACGGCCATCATTCAGCCGCATCCGGGGTCCATAGGTATTAAAAATCCGGACGATACGGGTTTCCAGTTTGTGAAAACTATGATAAGCCATGGTGATGGCTTCCTGGAATCTTTTTGCTTCATCATAAACACCACGTGGACCGACCGGATTTACATTTCCCCAATATTCTTCAGTTTGCGGATGCACCAGGGGATCGCCATAAATTTCCGAAGTGGACGCCACCAGTATCCTGGCATTTTTGGCTTTTGCCAGGCCGAGACAATGATGTGTTCCGAGGAACCCACTTTCAGGGTCTGGATCGGAATTTTTAAATAATCGATCGGACTGGCAGGTGAGGCAAAATGAAGGATATAATCCAGCGGTACCCGGAACATGGATGTATTTGCTCACATCCTGATGATAAAATTCAAATTGCTCCAGCTTGAAAAGATGCTGGATATTCTGCAGATCGCCGGTGATCAGGTTATCCATACCGATCACATGAAATCCTTCTTTAATAAAACGGTCGCAAAGATGGGAACCTAAAAATCCGGCTGCGCCGGTAATGAGTACCCGTTTTTTGCTCATGCATTCTTTATTGTGATCGTGATTATTTGCGGGAATGGCCGTGGCGCGTCCGATACTTTCATAATAAAATCCCAGTTCCCTGATCGCACTGATATCAAACAGATTTCGTCCGTCAAAAATTACTTTATTTTTCATGGAAGTAACCATCTTCAAAAAATTCGGTGTACGGAATTCATTCCATTCCGTTGCAATGATCAGTGCATCTGCATTTTCCAGCACATCGTATTGATTCTCGCCATATTTTACGGTATCGCCGATCTGTGCTTTTACATTGGTCATCGCTTCCGGATCGAAAACGGACAGTGTGCAGCCTTCTTTCATAAGCGCATCAATGATAAATAAGGCCGGTGCTTCGCGGATATCATCTGTATTGGGTTTGAATGCCAGACCCCAGAGAGCGAAATGTTTTCCTTTCAGATTTCCCTCGAAATATTTTTTTATTTTGGGAATGAGATGCATTTTCTGTTTCTCATTCACTTCCATTACGCATTCAGGATCTTAAATTCATAATTGACCTCGTTGGAAGATTTTACCAGGGCCTGAACATCTTTCGGAAAACAGCTGCCGCCATAACCGATTCCCGGAAACAGAAATCGTTTGCCGATACGTTCATCACTTCCGATTCCGCGGCGCACCATATCCACATCGGCACCCAGTCTTTCGCAGAGCTGGGCAATTTCATTCATGAAAGTAATCTTGGTAGCCAGAAATGAATTGGCAGCGTATTTGGTTAGTTCGGCAGATCGTTCATTCATAAATATGATGGGATTGCCCTGGCGGACAAAGGGATTATATAATTCTTCCATTACTTTGCGGGCGCGGTCGGAAGAAGTTCCGATCACCACCCGGTCGGGTTTCATAAAATCATCCACCGCAACCCCTTCTCTCAGAAATTCAGGATTGGAAACCACATCAAATTCACCTTTGATAATTTTTGGCAATGGCTTCCTGCACTTTTTCTGCAGTTCCTACGGGTACCGTGCTCTTATCTATAATCACTTTATAGTCCTGTAATAAATTGCCGAGTTGTTCTGCAACACCCAGTACATACCGGAGATCGGCGGATCCATCGGCTCCCGGAGGGGTGGGAAGTGCCAGGAAAATGATACTGGCATCCTTAATACCTGCGGCCAGATTGGTACGTGAATTTCAGCCGTTCTTCTTTCAGATTCCGGAGGAAATAATTTATTCAGGCCCGGTTCATAAATGGTGATTTCCCCATCATTCAGTTTTTTTACTTTTTTGGCATCGATATCGACGCAAATCACATCATTTCCGGTTTCTGCAAAACAAGTTCCGGTTACAAGTCCAACATAACCGGTTCCTACTACAGCAATTTTCATGGAAATACTTCTATTTATATTGAGATAAGGTTAATTCAGAAATTCCAGTACAGTATCACTAATATAACGCAGTTGTTCTTCATCCAGTTCGGTATGCATGGGAAGGGAAATAACCCGTTCCGTAAGCCAGTCGGTCACTTCCAGTTTTTGAAGGCCGGACTGATAAGCCGCAAACATATTCTGCCGGTGGGCAGGTACCGGATAATAGATCATGGAAGGAATATTTTTGGAAGCAAGACATTCATTCAGTTTGTTCCGGTCTGCTCCTTCCAGGATCAGGGTATATTGATGAAAAACATGTTTGGTGTATGGCGCACGGTAAGGAGTTCTGATTTTTGGGTGTCCGGCAAAAGCCCGGTCATAATAATCAGCTGCTTCGATGCGCCGGTTGATATATTGATCCAGTATGGGAAGTTTCACATTTAAAATGGCTGCCTGCATGGTATCCAGGCGGCTGTTGCAGCCAACAATTTCATGATAATATCTTTTTTTCATGCCGTGATTGGCAATCATTTTGAAAGTATCTGCCAGTGCATGCATCCCGGGTAAATAGGCACCCCCGTCTCCATAAGCGCCCAGATTTTTAGAAGGGAAAAAAGAAGTAGTGCCGATCGTTCCGATGGTTCCGGTTTTTTGGGTTTTCCCATCCGGAAAAGTATAATCGCCGCCGATGGCCTGGGCATTGTCTTCCACTACAATTAATCCATATTTCGCAGCCAGATCCATAATTTCTTTCATGGGAGCGGACTGGCCGTATAAGATGAACCGGAACGATGGCTTTGGTTTTTTTGGTGATTTGTTTTTCGAGGGAAAGCGGGATCCATGCAAAAGGTTTTGGGATCCACATCTGCAAATACCGGTTTTAGCCGGAGCAGGGCAACCACTTCGGTGGTTGCGATAAAGGTGAAAGAAGGGGTGATCACTTCGTCGCCCGGTTCAAGTCCCAGGCCCATTAGGGCGATCTGCAGGGCATCGGTTCCATTGGCGCAGGGGATTACATGTTCAATTCCCAGGTAGGCTGACAGGTTTCGGGAAAAATCCGTAACCTGCTTTCCCGTTTATAAACGCAGTTGTTTCCAAAACTTCGCGAATTGCCAGATCCACTTCCATCTTTAATTTTGGTGTACTGACCTTTCAGATCCACCATTTGAATTGGCCGCATACAACTCTTCATTTAACGGGCACAAACCTACGCTAAAATAATGGTTTATGCAATGACTCAATCAGTTACGAAGGGTATAGGGAAAGGATTACATTTGCTTACAGAATCAATTAACCCTTTCTATTGACAATCCTTTTATATAATATCTTTCTCTGGTTATATCAGATTTGCATCCGGCTCGTTTCTCCATGGAACCGGAAAGCGGCTGCCTGGGTTAAGGGGAGGAAAGGGATTTTCAAAACCATCAGCCAGGCAGGAATAAAGGGCGACCAGCGGGTCTGGATGCATTGTGCATCACTGGGGGAATTTGAACAGGGCAGGCCGGTGATTGAATCCCTGCGAAAACGCTATCCGGATATGACGGTGATCATCAGTTTTTTTTCACCTTCCGGATATGAAATCAGAAAAAATTATGCCGGGGCAGATCATATTTTTTATCTGCCCATGGATTCCGCCGTCAATGCCAAACGATTTCTGGATCTGGTCAATCCAAGCCTGGTACTCTGGATTAAATATGATTACTGGTATTATTATCTGCGGGAATTGCAGAAAAGAAAAATTCCGGCCCTGCTGATTTCGCCGGTTTTCCGGGCAGATCAGCCCTTTTTTAAATGGTATGGAAATATTCACCGCCTGATGCTGGACAGTTTTCATGCGTTTTTTGTTCAGAATGAGCAATCCAGGCAATCTGCTTGAAACGCTGGGAATCAGACCAGTCTGTTTTTGTAAGCGGTGATACCCGGTTTGACCGGGTGATCAGATATTGCCGAAGCTTTTGAACCCATTCCGCTTGATTGCCGCTTTTTGCCGGGGTCACCGGGTAATTGTTGCCGGCAGCACCTGGGAAGAAGATGAAGAAGAACTGGATCATTATGCCAATACGCATCCGGAAATCCGATTTATCATTGCTCCGCATGAAATTGAAGAAGACAGTCTCCGGGATATGGAAGCTTTATTCCGCAATTCCATCCGGTATTCGCAATTGGAAAAACAACAGGCGTCTGCACACGACCGGCCAGCCGACCAACCGCCAACCGTGCAGTCCAATGTGCTGATCATCGACAATATCGGCATGCTTGCCCGGTTATATTATTATGCACGATATCTGCTATGTGGGAGGTGGTTTTGGAGATGACGGCGTGCACAATGTGCTGGAAGCGGCGGTTTATGGAAAACCGGTTATTACCGGACCTGTAATTGAAAAATATATTGAAGTAATGGAACTGGCAGAAGCCGGTGGCGTAATCATTATTGACAATGCACTGGAAGCAGAGTCTGTTTTTAACCGGTTATTCGAAAATCAGGAGGAATATGCGTTTCACAGTGAAGCGGCCCGGGATTATGTTTATGCTCGCAGGGGAGCAACGGAAAAAATTAGTCCGGTATATTCAGGAAAACCGCCTTCTGACCAGCTGATAGAAATGCTGAACGATTTCCCTGGAATCATCCCAGCCGAGTTTGATTTTCAGTTCCCTTTCCATCCAGTATTCGGCTTCGGGTAGAATGCGGAAATTATTGATGGTTTTAATGCTTCTTTCATACATGGGTTCATCGCCGCGGAATAATTCATTAATGAAAACAAACCGGTCGTTTACGCCGATCGCTTTTCGAAGTTCTTTTACCGGAGATCCTTTCAAAGTGGAGCCCAGTTCGGCCGGATTCACCTGCCTTGAGTTTGTCGTTGATGGAGGTATTGCTGCTTCCAATCAGGTCATTGATTTCCCGGTTATCTGGGCTGATGGGACAGGGTGGGAATTTCCACCAGCGGATCACCCCCATCCAGGCCTGATGGCCATTGGGAATTACCGGAGCTGTCTGGGGACTGGCTTTTTCTTCAACCTGCTGCGGAATGGTTTCTTGTCTGAATGAATGTCTCCACCGTCCGGTGTGAAATATTCATGGAAGGCATAACCACCGAAACACCCGGATTTTTTCTTCCGGTTACCGTTATGGTATGTAACTGGGTAAGTTCAGCTTCAATCTGCTTTAACGTTAACAAGCATTTGAAGCGCACTTTCGTTTTGTTCGCATTGTTCATTTAACTTGCTGATGAGTTGTTGCAATCTTTCCATTATTCGTTTGAAAGAAATGATGATGCCGGTAGTATAAAATTAAAGCAAATATTTATCCAAATTCTACCGGATTATGTTTATAGAGCCCGCCATTCCATTTTGATCGGACGCGGATGGATTGAAGTTATCTGCGGTTCCATGTTCTCCGGAAAAACCGAAGAACTTATCCGGAGACTGCGCCGGGCGCAGATCGCCAACCTCCGGGTTGGTATTTTTAAACCGCAATCCGACGACCGGTACCACCGGGAAAATATCGTTTCACACGATGAAAACAGTATTCCATCCATACCGGTTTCCCATGCAAAAGCCATCCTGGAGCAGGTTTCAACGGTGGATGTGGTCGGCATCGACGAAGCACAGTTCTTTGATGAAGATCTGCCGCGAAGTCTGTGATACCCTGGCATTTACAGGGAACACGGGTTATCGTTGCCGGTCTGGATATGGATTATCTTGGAAAGCCATTCGGACAAATGCCGGTACTGCTGTCCAAGGCGGAATACATCACCAAGTTGCATGCCATTTGCATGCAGTGTGGAAATATCGCGAACTATTCCTATAGAAAAACAGGAAATGCCGCGCTATTACTGATCGGGAGACAAGGATCTTTATGAACCCAGATGCAGATTCTGTTATGAAAAAGGCGATTTGTTAAAATAAGTTAAAGAATACATGCAGAAAAGCATTCATCCCATATTCAGCCTCTTTAAAAAAGATGTTTTACTGGAATTCCGCCAGCAATACAGTTTTTACGGTGTTTTGCTATATGTGGCTTCTACCATTTTTGTGCTTTACCTGGCCATGGGTCAACCGGAAAATATGGTGTGGAATGGTTTGTTCTGGATGATGCAGTTATTTATATGTGTGAATGCTGTAGCCAAAACCTTTCTGCAGGAAGGAAAGGGGAGACAATTATATTTTTATTCCATTTGCAGTCCTGTTCATTTTATCCTGGCCAGGATGCTGTTTAATGCGGTGCTCATGCTGCTGATGAACGGAATCAGCCTGCTGCTTTTTACACTTTTACTGGGTTCCCCGATCAGTCATCCGTCTCTTTTTCTTGGTATTTCCTGTTTTGGTGCCTGCAGCATCAGTCTTGTGTTTAGTTTTCTGGCCGCGATTGCTGCCCGGGCCCAGCAAAATGCGGCCCTGATGGCCATACTGGGTTTCCCATTATCATTCCGCAACTGATGTTGCTGATGCGTTTATCCACGCATGGCTTTTTCAGATGTTTTTCAAAGTGGCCTGATTTCCATTGTCCTGTTGCTGGTTGTTTTGATGTGATGGTCGTCTTGCTTGCCGTGATACTGTTTCCCTTTTTGTGGAAAGACTGAGGCAAGTGTGAGAGTATGGGAGTATGGGAGTATGGGAGTGTGGATAACAGTTATCCAATTATCTCAGCGTTAAGCATTATTTGTCAGGTTTGAATGCCTTATCGCTACTTTTGCCTTCCGGAACATTTTTGTCCTATTTTTGCACCGCCTTCTATAAGTTTACCATATGCTTCGTAAGAACTGGTGGAAAATACTGAGTATCATTTTTCTGTTTTATACATTTATCGCTGGTTTTTTAGGGGATGTTCCGGTAAAACCGATTCTGAATGAAACCATCCGCAACCTTTATTTTCATGTGGCCATGTGGTTTGGGATGATGATTTTTTTTATTGTTTCGGTGGTTTATTCCATCAAATATCTTCGTCATAACCGGCCGTCAGATGATATTTATGCAGTGGAATATGCCCGGACCGGAATCGTGTTTTGGTATTCTGGGACTGGTCACCGGTTCCTTTTGGGCAAAATATACCTGGGGCGACTTTCTGGAGTAATGATCCCAAACAACTGGGTGCCGCCATTGCCCTGCTGATCTATCTGGCTTATTTTGTTTTGCGGAATTCCCTGACCGATCTGGATAAATCGGCCCGGATCAGCGCCGTATACAATATATTTGCCTTTGCCATGCTTTTCCCGACCATCTGGATCATTCCGCGACTGGTGGAAAGTCTGCATCCGGGCGGAATGGGCAAACCCGGCATTGGATACCAAGGATATTGACAGCCGGATGCGGATGATATTTTGGTTTGGTGCGGTTCCGGGCTGGACCCTGCTGGGTGTTTGGATCACCACACTGCGGATCACGCTTCAAATCCTGAGTTCCTAAAAACAGAACGACATGTATAAGATGCTTTTTTACGTGTATTCTTTTTCATTTGCCGGAATCTGCATTGCCGGAATAGCCGAATGCGCAGGACAGTCTACGCAGAGAGAAACCGCAAATGGCCGATGGGATGCGTTCCAATGGTAAAATATATGTGGTGGTTGCCGTACTGGTGATCATTCTCTCCGGCCTGTTCGTTTATCTGATCCGCCTGGACAGGAAAATCAGCCGGCTGGAAAAAAACTAATCGAAGTAATATATCTCATAATGATTCTTTATAATAAAAACGATATATGGCTGCCAAAATGAATATAAATTTTTTGAAGCGGTAGAAAAAAGTTTCGACAAAGCAACGCCTTTTACCAACTGGGATCCGGGAATCCTGGAACAGATCAAACAATGCAATGCCGTTTATCGTATGTTCTTCCCCGTTAAAATCGGGGATAAGATAGAAGTGATCAAAGCCTACCGGGTACAGCATTCCCATCATAAAACACCCTGTAAAGGCGGTATTCGTTTTGCCCTTTCGGTAAACCTCGATGAAGTGATGGCCCTGGCCGCACTGATGACCTACAAATGCGCGATTGTGAATGTACCTTTTGGCGGTGCAAAAGGTGGTATTACCATTGATCCGAAAAAATATTCGGCTTATGAACTGGAAAAAATCACCCGCCGGTATACTTCAGAACTGATAAAAAAGAATTTTATCGGACCGGGTACTGATGTTCCGGCACCGGATTATGGAACCGGCGAAAGAGAAATGGCCTGGATACTGGATACCTATATGAGCATGCGTCCGGGTGAAATTGATGCCCTGGGTTGTGTTACCGGAAAACCGGTTACCCAGGGCGGTGTTCGGGGCAGAAGGGAAGCAACGGGACTGGGTGTATTTTATGGCATCCGGGAAGTATGCAATATGAAGGAGTATCATGGACAAACTGGGACTGCAAACCGGTGTGGAAGGCAAACGCGTGGTGGTACAGGGACTTGGGAAATGTGGGATATCATGCTGCAAAATTTTTCCGGGAAGGCGGTGCCAAAGTAATCGCCCTGGCAGAATTTGAAGGAGCGATTACGAATCCGGACGGATTGAATGAAGAGGAAGTGTTTCCAGCACCGGAAAAAAACCGGATCCATTCTAAATTTTCCCGGAGCAACCAATATTGAAAAATCCACCGATGCACTGGAACTGGAATGTGATATCCTGATTCCTGCAGCGCTGGAAAATGTGATCAATGGCAAAAATGCACCGCAGGGTAAAAGCAAAAATCATCGGTGAAGCAGCCAATGGTCCGCTAACACCGGAAGCAGATGAAGTATTTATTAAAAAAGGCGTACTGGTGGTTCCCGATATGTACCTGAATGCCGGCGGGGTTACCGTTTCCTATTTTGAATGGCTGAAAAACCTGAGCCATGTACGTTATGGCCGTATGGAAAAAAGATTTACTGAAAATCTGAATACACATATCCTGGGACAGATGGAAGAACTGACGGGTAAAAATGTACGGGCTAAAGAAAGAGAATTCATCATGCATGGTGCGGAAGAAGCCGACCTGGTATACAGCGGTCTGGAAGAAACCATGATCACGGCCACACATGAAATCATGAATTGCTGGAAGAGTAATCCGTCAATTCCCGATATGCGTACAGCAGCTTATGTTGTTGCCATTAATAAAGTAGGGACTTCGTATGCGGAACTGGGAATATTTCCATAATAGCTAGGATTAGGGGATTATGATGAGAGATTAGGTGATTAAATTATTAATTATAGATGATCTGTTCATAATAAATTCTGATTACGTATTCAGCAACCCTCTAATCATCTAATCTATCCCCTAATCCTCTACTCATCATAAGTCGGCAACACATTCATTTCCTCAAAATCAATTTCCGCTTTTTGATAGGCATGACATTGCTGTCCGTTGGTAACCACCAGGTATTTTACCGGAATGGCGAGGTTATAATGCAGTGCCTGCCAGAGCACGGTTTTATCGAGTGGTTTATTCATGGCCTTGCATTCGATCATCATCCAGGGTTTGGCGGCTTTGTCAAATACCAGAATGTCAAAGCGCTTATTCATCTTCGCCCAGTTTCATTTTTTTTTCTACGGCAATATAACTGGGACGGATATTTTTTTACCTGCAGCAGGTATTGTACAAAATTCTGCCGCACCCATTCTTCTTCTGTCAGTCGTACCCATTGTTTTCTTTGTTCATCAAAAATAAATTCCTTTCCGGTTTCCTCTTCTTTGATCTTGAAAGCATAATGAGGGTAATAGATTTTAATCATACCTCAACTATTTGCTAAATTACAGAATGTTGTTTGTCGCAAAGGTTTCACAGTCGAGTAAGGTTTAACAGTCATATTCAGGATTGAATTTATGAAAACTAAAGAAGAAATTGTCAGCAACTGGCTTCCCCGGTATACCGGTGAAAAACTGGAAAATTTTGGTTCGTATATTCTGCTTACCAATTTTTCCCATTATGTTCATTTGTTTGCAGATATGCACAAGGTGAAACTGATCGGGGAAGACAAGCCCATGCAATGTGCCACAGCGGGTGATATCAGCATCATCAATTTCGGAATGGGCAGCCCCACAGCCGCAACGATCATGGACCTGCTGAGCGCCATTTCTCCCAAAGCTGTTTTATTCCTGGGGAAATGCGGAGGACTGAAAAAAAGAAATAAACTGGGCGATCTTGTTCTGCCGATTGCCGCCATCCGGGGTGAAGGAACATCCAATGATTATTTTCCTCCTGAAGTGCCGGCCCTGCCTGCATTTGCCTTGCAAAAAGCAATATCCACCACCATCCGCGAATACGGAGTGGATTACTGGACCGGCACCGTATATACCACCAACCGGCGGGTTTGGGAACATGACGAAGTTTTTAAAGAATATCTGAAAAAAATCAGGGCCTATGCGATTGATATGGAAACAGCAACCATATTTTCCGTTGGCTTCTATAATAAAATTCCCACAGGTGCACTATTGCTGGTCAGTGATCAGCCCATGATTCCCGAAGGTGTAAAAACGGCGGAATGGGACCAGCGCGTCACCGGGGATTTTGTGGAAACCCATCTGAAGATCGGAATCGATTCACTCAAACAACTCATTAATGGCGGACAAACTGTTCGTCATCTGCGATTTTAATTATTCATTTGCTTCCTCTCCTTCAAATAAAAAATTTAACGGTTGATTTTCCGGGTGGAGATTCACCGGTGACTGCATTGCAGAATTTTTCCATGGAATTAAAACAGGGGGAAATGCTGGCGATTGTAGGCGAATCGGGTTCGGGGAAATCCGTTATGGCACTTACCCTGATGAATTTGCTGAGCCCGGCTGCGCGGGTGGTTCAGGGGTCAGCCATATTTTCTCCCGACGGAGTAGGCATCTGTAAACCTGCTCGGCATTCCTGAAAAAAAAATCCGCAGCTATCGGGGAAACGCGATGGCCATGATTTTTCAGGAACCCATGACCTCACTCAATCCGGTAATGACCTGCGGAGCCCAGCTGACGGAACCGCTGAGACAACATAAAAAACTAAGTGCTGCCCAGGCCAGGTCAGCGGCTCTTGTCGTTACTTGAAAAAGTTCAGTTGCAGGATCCGGAACAGGTGTTCCGGAAATATCCGCATCAGCTGAGCGGGGGACAAAAACAGCGGGTAATGATTGCCATGGCCATCAGCTGCCGCCCGGCCCTGCTCATCTGTGATGAACCCACCACGGCATTGGATGTGCGGGTGCAGAAAACCATTCTGGATCTGTTGAAGGAGCTTCGTCGCACCGAAAATATGGGAATGATTTTTATCACCCACGACCTGGGGCTGGTGGCAGAGATGGCAGACCGTGCCCTGGTGATGTTGCGCGGCAGGGTGGTGGAAGAAGGTCCGGTGCAAACCCTGTTTTCAAATCCGCAACATGCCTATACCCGGGGGCTCTTACTCTGCCGGCCCGCACTGCATAAAAAAGGAGACAGACTACCGGTGGTTTCAGATTTTCTTCATCCGGAAAAAATAAACTGATCTGGTATTCCCTGAAAAATCTGCCATAGCCACGACCCCGGTTACCGGAAAGCGACCGGGAAATACTGGTAAAAGTAAAAGGACTCCGGCTTCGGTATTCGTCGGGTAAGAACTGGCTGGGCAGGGAAAAGCAATGGGTGGATGGAATCAGGGATATCCAATTTGACATTTACCGGGGAGAAACACTGGGTATTGTTGGTGAGTCGGGATCCGGTAAAACCACCCTGGGCCGGGCCCTGCTGGGTCTGAATCAGCCGGTGGAAGGAAGTATATGGTATAGTGGCGTGGAATTACTGTCTATGTCCAAAAAAGACCTGCATCAGTTCAGGCGCCATATTCAGATTGTATTTCAGGATCCCTATTCCTCCCTGAATCCAAGATTAATGGTCGGTTCGGCTATTTCAGAACCATTGAAAGTATTTGACTCCCTGAACCGGAATGAAAGGAAGGAAAAGGTAATGGACTGGTTGCAGAAAGTGGACCTGAAACCGGAGCATTATAACCGGTATCCGCATGCTTTTTCCGGTGGCCAGAGACAAAGAATTGTGATTGCCCGGGCCCTGGCCCTGAATCCCGGATTTGTTGTATTTGATGAATCCGTATCTGCACTGGATGTGAGTGTACAGGCCCAGGTACTGAACCTGATCAACGACCTGAAAGAAAACCTGGGGTTTACAGCCGTTTTTATTTCCCATGATTTATCGGTTATCCGCTATCTCTGCGACCGGGTGATGGTAATGGAAAAAGGAAGGATTGTTGAATCGGGTGATGTGGAATCGGTTTACCGGCATCCCCAAACGGAATATACCCGGTCACTGATTGCTGCTATCCCGGGGCAGGCTTGAGGCTGAAGCTTAAGGCTTGATGCTTAGATCAAAAAGTTTAATGCTTAGACATTTAATGACTTGTGTGTAGCTCCTAAAGTCTTAAATAGAAGCCCAAGACTTTAGACAATACGCTTCAAGCTTCAAGCTTTACGCCTTAAGCTTATTTTATTGGAATTTAATTTTTATTTGGTACCTTCGCACGCTTGTAAAATCATGCCGTAACATGACCGAATCGGGTGCCGTAAGACCTGGTTTGATTGGCCAGCCATACTCCGCTTCATTCGAATCATGTACCGCGAACTTATTAAAAATTTCATACTGAATGAAGCTTTCCCAGTTCAAATTCGACCTGCCCCTTAATCTGATCGCCCAACACCCTGCCAAAAGAAGAGAAGACAGCCGCATGATGGTTGTTCACCGCAAAACCGGACAAATCGAAAACAAACATTTCCGGGATGTCATGGAGTATTTTGACGATAAGGATGTGTTTGTAGTAAATAATACCAAGGTTTTTCCTGCCAGGATGTATGGCCGCAAGGAAAAAACCGGCGCCAAGATCGAAGTGTTTCTGCTTCGGGAACTGAATAAACCAAACCGACTTTGGGATGTGATCGTGGATCCGGCCCGTAAAATCCGGGTAGGCAATAAATTATATTTTGGGGACAATGATGAACTGGTTGCCGAAGTAATTGATAATACCACCAGCCGCGGCCGTACCATTCGTTTTTTATGGGATGGAACAGACGATGAATTCCGCCAGGTATTGGAAATACTGGGCGAAACACCGCTGCCTAAATACATTAAGCGTAAACCTGACGAAGAAGATAAAGAAAGATACCAGACCGTTTATGCAAAACATGAAGGTGCTGTTGCCGCACCGACTGCAGGATTGCATTTCAGTAAAGAACTGATTAAAAGACTTGAAATAAAAGGTATTCGTTTTGCAGAAGCAACACTTCATACCGGACTGGGTACCTTTCGTCCGATTGAAGTGGAAGACCTGAGCAAACATAAAATGGATGCTGAATATTACCGCGTAGATGAAGAAGCCTGCAGGATCGTGAATAAAGCCCGTCTCGGTGGCCACCGGATCTGTTCTGTCGGAACAACCACCATGCGTGCACTGGAATCCTCTTTTACTGCAGAAAAATTATTGAAACCATCTGAAGGCTGGACGAATACTTTTATTCATCCGCCTTATCAGTTCAATATTGCAGATGCCCTGATTACCAATTTTCATCTTCCGAAAACAAGCCTACTGATCATGGTTTGTGCTTTTGCAGGTTATGATCTGACTATGGAAGCATATAAAAGAGCGATTAAGGATAAATACCGGTTTTTCAGTTATGGAGATGCGATGCTGCTGGTTTAACCAGCCGTATTAAGTGTTTACTTTACTTCCTTTTTGGGTAAATTTTGTTTAATTTCAGAGGAGCAGAGATAGGGGGTTGCCCATGTCCTTCATTGGGCAGGCCGATTATAGTATGCCGGTATTCTTTATGAAATTTGATTTTCCAAAAAAGATCAGAAGTGGTTACCTGGTAGCATTTATCCTACTGCTCATCTGTTATTTTCTTTCCCTCTCCTCCTTCATCAATCTCCGCAGGCAAAATAAATGGGTAGGTCATACCCGGGAAGTGCTCAAAGAACTGGATGCACTGAATGCCAATCTGAAAGATGCCGAAATCAACTGGCGTGAATATCTTTTAAATGAAGAAAAGATTTACCTCTCTGCATACAACGACAGTAAAACGCTGGTTGACTCTGTATACCGGTCTTATTAAAATCTGTCAATGATGACCCCGAAGAACAGAAAAGGGTTGTGTATTTGCATGAGATCATTCTCAGGAAATATCAGGGCCTGGATGAGGAATTGAAAATGCTGAATAAAAACAATTTCCAGGTAAATGATTCCATCCTGAACAGGGAACGCCTGAACAAAGCATTGATCGATTCCATTGACCAGATTTCAGATTCCATCACCGCTAATGAAAATAAACTACTTCAGTTCAGAACCAGAGATGTTATGTTTTCCAGCAGAATTGTTTTCTGGATCATCATTGGGGCGGGTATAGTTTCCATCCTGCTGATTATTTATTCACTGATTACATTTAATATAGAATCCAAGGCAAAAAAAACAGCTACCAGGCAGGCTGAAACCTATCATGATCAACTCGAAAAAAGAATTCTGGAACTTGCTTCCGCCAACAGGGAATTAATGGAACTGAGGAGCCTGGAAAGATTTACCAGCACCGGTCGCATTGCGCGCGTGATTGCCCATGAAATTCGTAACCCGCTTACCAATATCGATCTGTCTACCGCGCATCTGGAAAATGGTTCACTGGCTGAAGAAGATAAAAAAGTTTTTTTGGATATTATTGCCAGGAACTCCCGGCGGATAAATGAACTCATCAATGAATTACTTTCTGCCACGAAGTTTTCTGAACTGAAATATGAAGAAATCCAGGTGGATGATCTGCTGGACGATGCCTTAAGTGAAGCCATGGACCGGGCCCGGTTGAACCAGGTGAGTATCAATAAAAATTATTCCGATGAAAAAACCTGGCTGAATGTAGACAGGGCCCGGATGAAAATTGCACTATTAAATATTGTTGTCAATGCGATGGAAGCGATCACCGGTGGTGGTGGCCGGTTGGATGTAGAAACGATGCCTGGTAATGATCATTGCACGATTATTATCCGGGACAATGGAAAAGGAATGGATGCGGAAACGCTGGCCAAGGTTTTTGATCCTTATTTTACGTCAAAATCAAAAGGGAATGGTTTGGGGATGACGAATACCCAGAATATTATTCTTAATCATAAAGGGAAAATAGAAGTATTCAGTGAAGAGGGGAAAGGAACTTCTTTTATTATAACGATGAACAGAATCAGGAAAAAAAATCAGGTATCCGTTTAAAAATCCCGGGTATCAGTTTAAATGAATCTGGTCGGCCACCCATTTTTCTTTTTCCCGGTAGGGTTCTGTATTTTCAAATATATTTTTCAGTTCTTCCATCCAGGCAGCGAGTTCAAACAAGAGGGGATCTTCCTGGTTAAAGGTCTTTCCCTGCATATCATTGTCTTCAATCTGTTTCCAGATACGAATACCTGTTTTCAATTGTTTTTCGTAAAGTAAAATTACCCGTGTAAGTATTTCCGCAGAAACGGGCATGTACCGTTCCATTTCTGCATTCCTCCAGGAGAGTACGCCGTTGATTACTTTGAATTTATAATTTCCTTTACCGTGCATATATGTATAAATATTAAAATGTATACCACGGCTTGCATAGGATTTATGGACGGAAGATAAGTGTTTTATTATTCCCGAATTGGGAATTACAGGCTTAATGCTTAAGGCGTAAAGCTTAAAGCAAATGTGATTATTTTAAAGTATTACCGTCAACCGTCAACTGTCAACCGTCAACTGTCACGTTAAGCGTTAAGCGTTAGGCGTTATGCGTTAAGCGTTAAGCGTTCCGCATTAAGCTTTAAAGGGAAATCCTTCCTTTCACGAATACCCAGTTTCCGGCATTCTGTAACTTCTACTGAAAAAACACCAAACTCTTCCACCACTTTTCCTTTCATAGCATAAAATCCCTTGCCGGTTACGGGATAATACCGGGAAATATTGGGGAAGAAAATACAATCCAGCCATTCCCCTTCGGCATCCAGGAATGTATGGAAATGCATGGTTTCATTGGTTACTGTATTTACGGGTTTGGAAGTGACCAGATAACCCAGCACAGAAACGATTTTACCCGGATGTTGTGAAAGTTCTCCGGCCGGTAAAAAATTCCGGATATCTTCTTTTACCAGTTCAAAAACATTACAGAGGGGAAATCCAAGCAATTCAATTTCATCGAGTGCATCATCCAGCGGATGCTGAATCAGTTCGGGTAATTGAAAACTTTGCGGTTTCTCATGAAAAAGAAAACCGGTTCCGGAGACAGGTGTGTTTTTTTTATGCAGGAAATTTGCTTCCCACAATAATTCTTTTTTTGTTTTCCCGGTAAAACGGAACGCACCGGTGCGGATAAGGATATTCAGTTGTTCAATACCCGGGGAAATGCGTTCGATGAAGTCTGAAAGATCTGTGTAAGGACCAAGACGCTTCCGGTTATCCAGTGCCTGAACGACCATTTGTTCTTCGAGACCCTGCACATGAATAAAACCCATAAATATTTCGGTACCGGAAACCGTAGTCAGCCATTCACTGCTGTTCATACAGGGTGGATGAATGCGGGCACCCGTTCTTTTCAATTCATGAAAATATAATTCGCGGGAATAAAATCCTCCGAAATTATTAATTACGGCCACCATGAATTCGACCGGAAAATAAGTTTTCAGAAAAAGACTCTGATAACTTTCAACAGCAAAACTGGCCGAATGGGCTTTGCTGAAAGAATAACCGCCGAAACTTTCAATCTGCCGCCATACTTCAGATGTGATATGATCAGGATAATTCCGGTCCCTGCAATTTTTAAAAAAGTTTGTCCGGATATCTTCGAATTGTTTTCTGCCGCGGTATTTTCCGCTCATTGCCCGCCGCAGCACATCGGCTTCAGCCAGGTCGAGACCGCCGAAATGATGGGCTACTTTGATCACATCCTCCTGGTAAACCATCACCCCGTAGGTTTCCTGCAGAAGCTCTTCCATCTTCGGATGCAGGTATTCGAAATCCTCCGGATGATGAAAGCGGTAGATATATTGTTTCATCATTCCGCTCTGTGCCACACCGGGCCGGATGATGGAGCTGGCGGCCACCAGGGTCAGGTAGTCATCACATTCCAGTTTTTTCAATAGCTGACGCATGCCCGGACTTTCAATATAGAAACAGCCAATGGTATCTGCCTTCCGGATTTGTTCCGCTACTTTCGGATCTGTTTTAAATTTTTCGATATCATGAATATTGATGGAAATATTTTTATTTTTCTTCACCAGGTCAATGGTATCGCGGATATGACCCAGACCCCGCTGGCTGAGGATATCCAGTTTAAATAAACCGATTTTTTCTGCCACGAACATATCGATCTGCGAAGTATAAAAATTTTTCGGCGGAAGTTCAGTGGCGGTATAGTGGTAAATGGGTTTCTCGCTGATCAGCATACCTCCCGCATGAATGCTGAGGTGATTTGGAAAATTGCGCAGGAGATTTCCATAGTACTGTATCTGCCGTTGAATCTTGTCATCTTTCAGGTTGCCGGAATCCAGCTGATCGATTTCTTCTTTTGGAAGTCCGAATACTTTTCCCAGTTCACGCAGGATGGCGCGGGTTTGAAAAGTAGTATAGGATCCGAGCAGGCATACATGATCCCGTCCATATCTTTTAAAAACATAGTCGATGATTTCATCCCGGTCCTTCCAGGAAAAATCCAGGTCGAAATCAGGCGGGGATGAACGGGAGGGATTCAGGAATCTTTCAAAATACAGATCCAGTTCGATCGGATCCACATCGGTGATCTGTAAACAATAGGCAACAATGGAATTGGCACCGCTGCCCCTTCCGACAAAGAAAAATCCCCGGTTCTGGGAATAACGGATAATATCCCAGGTGATCAGAAAATAAGCGCTGAAGTCCATCTGGTCAATGATGGCGAGTTCTTTTTCCACTCTTGCCCTGCGCGATGGTATGGTTCAGGCCATAGCGGTCGTCCGAGGCCGTCGAGAGCCAGTTTCCGGAGTAGTTGCCGGTCATCTTCTTTGGATGCGGAAAATATTTTTTTTGTTTTATCGGAATGAAATTCCATTTCAATGGAACAACTCTCCATCAGTTTCATGGTGTTGGTAATAATGGAAGGATGTTGCTGGAATGCTTCGAATAATTGTGCAGGGGTAAGAAAAGTTTCATTTTTCCCGGCCAGATCTTTCGGATCCTGTTTGCTGAGTATGGTATTTTTATCGATGGCCCGGAGTAAACGATGGAGATTGTAATAGGTGGAATCCTGAAAACTGACCGGATGCCGGATAACATATTTATGTGCATGAACCTGCACACTGAGTCCGAATAATTTATTGATATCCGTTATTTGTACCCCGATCAGTTCATGGGCCTGTAATTCATTTACAGAAAAAGTTCCAAAAGGATAAATACAAAATACATCCGTCCAGGTCCGGTCTTTTCGGAAAAGGTTTTTTTTCCTGGAGGTGTTCGGAAATAAACCGGTTGATCTGTTCAAGGCCATGATTATTTTTAGCCAGAAGGATATAACAAAGTTCGATTCATTCCGGATTTCTGCACCAATTACCGGTTTCACCTGGTTATTCCGGCAGTGCTCAACAAAATCCCAGGCATCGCAGGTATTATTGATATTCGTTAAGGCAAGCTGGGTAATGCCCAGCTCAGCGGCCTTCTTTACCAGTTCTTCGGTACCATAGGTTCCGTATTGAAAACTGAAATAGGTTTTACAATTCAGATACATGCGGCGCGGAATAAAAGTTTTTCCCCAAATTGTTTCTTTACACTGTCGATGGCCTGATACAGGCCGATGATTTCCTGGCTGTCTTCAAATAAATTGATCTGGTAACTGCCGGCCACCAGGTTGGTAAACCGAACGCCGATCAGCCGCACGAGCAGCCGCCGGTCATAGAGTTTATTAAAAATTTCTTTTACTTTCTGAAGCAGGATATGATCGTTAGCGGTATAGGCGATGGTGGATTGCATGGTCAGGGTCTGGAAATCGCTGTACCGGATCTTTACCGTAATGCAGCCGGTGAGTTTATTATTGCAGCGGAGTTCGAATGCAATTTTTTCAGTCATCCGTACGAGTTCTTTATTCAGGAACTGCATATCGATGGTATCGGTTTCAAAAGTATTTTCCGTGCCGATACTTTTTTGTTCGTGAAAGGGTACGATGGGTGTTTCATCAATGCCATTGGCTTTTCTCCAGAGATCTATACCGTTTTTTCCCAGCAGGTTGATCATCATCTCCACCGGAATCTGGCTCAGGATGGAAATGGTTTCCACACCCATCCGGCGCAGCAGGGTAGCGGTCTGGTTGCCGACCATGGGCATTTTTTCAATGGGCAAGGGTGCCAGGAAGGATTTTTCATTTCCGGCTTTTATTTCAAGCTGACCATTGGGTTTGCATTCATTGGTGGCGACTTTGCTGATCAGTTTATTGGTAGCCAGGGCATGGGAAATACTGAGTCCGCTTTCCCGGATAATTTTTTTCCGCAGGTGTTGAACATATTTTGTGGTACCGAAAAATTTATCCATCCCGGTCATATCGATATAAAATTCATCGATACTTGATTTTTCAAAAACCGGGACTTCCTCCCGGATGATTTCCGTAACCAGGTTGGAAAACCGGGAATAGTTGTCCATATCCCCGCGGATGATAATCAGTTCCGGACATAATCTTTTGGCCAGCCGGGTGGGCATCGCGGAATGAACCCCGAATTTCCGGGCTTCATAACTGCAGGAAGCAATCACTCCCCGGTCACTATGTCCGCCCACAGCAATGGGTTTACCCCGGAGACGGGCATTTCCCAGATATTCGACGTTGACAAAAAAAGCATCCAGGTCAAAATGCGCGATGGAACGGCTGTCGGATGACTGGAGCATGCTGAAACCTTTAGTACAATATTACTAAATAATTTAGTAATGCCAAATAAACTTAGCAAGCTCAGGAAATGTGCGAGTCTGGAAACTGTCAACTGTAGGTTATTCGCTCAGCAGGGAATTTACGAGCCCGTTAAATTCTTTTTTATACAAATCATAATGGTCACCGGTGCCGGGACCATTAAATCCGGTAGAGATTTTACGAACCATTCCCTTTTTATCAATAAAAATGGTGGTGGGAAAACCAACGATGGAATCGATTTCCGGAAGCGTTTTTTCCGTGCGCAGGGAATCACTTACCGTAACCCCGGTTGGAAGAATGGGATAGGTTACATGAAAGCGGGTAATAAATGGCTGCAACAATCTTTTGGCATCTGCATAAGAAGTTGTCCGTTCATAAGCCAGGCCAATCAATTCCACTCCCCTGGATTTATTTTGAATATACCAGGGAGCGAGAAATCTTGTTTCATCCATACAATTGGGACACCAGGAACCGAGGATCTGAATGATCACCACTTTATTCCGGAATTTTGGATCAGAAAGGGAAACCATCTGCCCACTCAGATCCCGATATGAAAAATGAAGTCTGGCCTTTGACGGATCTTTCAATTGAGTCAGGCTGTATTCATCGGGTAACCTGGCCTGTTCATTTTTATCGGCCACCCAGCTTTGCACACTGGTCGCTCCGGCATAAAAAAAGCCGGTCATTTTTTTATCGCTTACAATTTTACTTACGAAAGAATAGGCATGACCGCCATCAAAAGTGGAAAGCCGCAGGGTATCTCCGTCTATCCTGCCCGAGAGGTACCGGTAATCTCCGGTAATCGTTAAAAATGTTCCGGTTACCTGGTTTTGCATTTGTTTGAATTCACCAACAGACACGGTTGTGTCTTCGACACCTCTGAAAAGCACCGCCCATCTTCCGGAAATATTATATCGCGGTAGGTTTTTGATCCTTAACAAAGCCTGCCGGATCCGCATCATGATAAATGGCTTTAAATGGAATTCCGACCAGCCGGTCACCATAATTTTTGATATAATTTCCAGTAGAGATGCATGCTGTCTTCAATCCGGGCTGCAAAACGGGAATCAAAAAATGGCATGTTGATGAAAACGGAATCCCCCTGCAGGCTCACATTGTCCACGAGCAGGTGTTCGGCACCGTTAATGACATGTACGATTATTTTTCCTGCATTTTTTTGAATATCAAAATGCACCGGGATCACATTCCCGTCTGACCGCATGATATATCCATTCCATTTACCTGAGGACAGTTTACCGGATTGTCCGTATTGTACAGGCGGGGCTGCCTGTAAAAAATGGGGTCCGGAAAAACTAAAGAAAACACTAAAAAAAACAAGGAGCCATTTATTCCGATAGGGCATAAAAAAAATTCAGGGGCAAAGGTAGGGTCATTTGATCAGGATAATTTCTGCTGTTAACTTAACTTTATACCCATGATCCAGAAAGCGATTTACCCATTACTCATTTGCCTGCCGTTATTTTTATCTTCCCATCAATCCCCCCAGGTGATTCCATTATACGAAGGAGCAATTCCCAACAGTAAGTCCGTACCAGACAAAGAATATTCTGATACCGAAGGAAACCGGCTTATTGTTCATAAGGTTTCCCGTCCTACGCTATCCATTTTTTTACCTCCTAAAGAAAAAGCGACTGGCACGGCCGTAATTATTTGTCCGGGCGGAGGGTATTCGGTTCTGGCTTTTGGCCATGAGGGAACAGATGTGGCGGAACGTTTTAATCAGTCAGGTATCGCTGCCTTTGTATTGAAATACCGGATTCCCGAGGACAGTACGATGATGAATAAGGAAATAGGTCCCCTTGCAGGATGCACAGCGTGCAATCCAGATCGTGAGATCGCGCGCCAGGGAATGGGGAATCAATCCGAAGAAGATTGGCATCATGGGATTTTCCGCGGGAGGTCACCTGGCTTCTACGGCAGGCACCCACTTCGAAAAAAATTATATTGACAATCCGGATCATATCAGCCTGCGTCCTGATTTTATGATTCTTGTTTACCCGGTGATCAGTTTTGAAAGCCCGAACGGGCACATGGGTTCTGCCCATAACCTGCTTGGACCCAGTCCGGCGCCAGAAAAAATTAAACTGTATTCCAACGAACAACAGGTAACGGATAACACCCCGCCTGCATTTTTAGTGCACGCAAAGAATGATGATGCCGTTCCCTATGTGAACAGCACTTTATTTGATGAAGCCCTGAAACAACACCATATTCCCGAAGAGATATACCTCTATGAGAAAGGGGGCCATGGTTTTGGGATGAAGAATCCTACGAATCCGGTATTGTGGATGGATTTATGCATACCCTGGATTTTAAGCCTAAAGCCTAAAGCCTGATCTGATTAGCGGTGGCCGTTGGCCGTTGGCCGTTGGCGGTTAGCGGAAATTAATGACAAATTAATAAATGCCTCAAGTTTAACGCTCAAAGCTTCACGCTTCAAGGCTCGTCTTAACAAGCGATGCAACATTTGGGAGACAATTGGCGTCTCCTATTTATCAGTCATCCATAAAACCATGGCATGTTAAAGAATTTCTTCAAAATCGCATTCCGCAATCTCTGGAAAAACAGGGCATTCAGTGTGATCAATATCACCGGACTGGCGATCGGTATGGCCAGTGCCATGCTTTTGCTGATGTGGATCTATGACGAAGTCAGCTATGACCAGTTTCATGTGAAAAAAGACCGTATTTATGAAGCCTGGAACCGGGCCGAATTCAGCGGTGAACTGCATTGCTGGAATACGACCCCGAAGGTTCTTGCCCGAACCCTGGAACACGACTTTCCCGAAGTGGAAGTGGCCGTGCGGGTAAACTGGCCCGACAATACTTTATTTTCCGTTGGAGAGAAAAGAATCATGGTACAGGGAAATATCGTGGACTCTGCTTTTCTTAACGGTATTTAGTCTGCCGCTTATCGAAGGAAATCCGCGTACGGCCCTGAACGATCGGAATAATATCGTGATCACCGAAAAACTTGTCGAAGAAATTATTCGGAAAGGAAGATCCGATGGGAAAACTCATCAAACTGGACAATAAAGAAACCTTTCGTGTAACCGGACTGGCCAAGGACCCTCCGGGCAATACCCGTTTTCAGTTTGAATACCTCTTACCCTGGTCTTTCCTGGACTATGAAAACAAGGGACCGGATCTGAACTGGGGGAATAATTCTACCCGTACCTATGTATTGCTGAAACAGAATGCGGCCCTGGCATCCGTTCAGCATAAACTACTCACCCTGAAAGGAAAATATGAGAAAGAAGAAACAAAATGGGAAATGTTTTTATACCCGATGAAACGCTGGCGTTTGTATTCTTCATTTTAAGGGTGCCGTGGAAGACGGCGGAAGAATTGAGTTTGTAAAACTTTCCGCGATCATCGCCGCTTTTATTGTTCTGATCGCCTGTATCAATTTTATGAACCTCAATACGGCCCGCAGTGAAAAACGGGCAAAGGAAGTGGGTATCCGTAAAGTGGTGGGCGCACGCAAAGGCTCGCTGATCGGCCAGTTCCTGGGTGAATCTGTTTTACTGAGTTTCTTTGCGGCCCTTTTTGCCATCGGGCTGGTGGCAGCTTAGTTTACCGGCCTTCAACCAGGTAACGGATAAATCCATGTACATTCATTTTGGCAGTATCGGTGTTTGGGGATTGATACTGGCATTTATTTTGTTTACCGGTATACTCGCAGGCAGTTATCCGGCTTTTTTTCTTTCTTCTTTCCAGCCCGTGAAAGTACTGAAAGGCGGATTTAAAAAAGTAAATGCACTGGTGACGCCCAGAAAAGTACTGGTGGTTCTTCAATTCAGTTTTGCGATCCTGCTGATCATCTGTACGATCATCGTGCAACAGCAGATCCATCATGCGCAGGACCGGGATGTCGGATATAATAAAAACAACCTGATCTATCATTTTCTGACCGGTGACATCAATAAGAATTATGCGCTTATAAAAAATGAACTGATTTCTTCCGGTGCGGCCAGTGCGGTTACCAAAACCAGTGCACCGCTTACACAGGCCTGGAGCGACAGCTGGGGATTCGAATGGGAAGGAAAGGATCCGAATGATAAAACGGATTTTGACCGCTATTCGGCAGATGAGGATTTTTTAAAGACCACCGGTTTGCATCTGATTAAAGGTCGTGATCTGGATCTGAAAAAATATATTACCGATTCATCGGCGATGATCATCAATGAGTCGGCATTGAAGGTGATGAAGTTTAAAGAACCCATCGGTCAGATCGTAAAGGATGATGGTATTTCCTGGCATGTGATCGGCGTGATCAATGATTTTATTCTCCGGTCGCCCTATGAACCGACACGTCCGATGATTATTGAAGGCGGAAAGGGTTGGTTCCAGACCATGCATATCAAACTGGCCGGTGATATGACCACGGCGAAAAGTTTAAAAACAGCAGAAACGCATTTTTAAAAAATATAATCCGGAGTATCCGTTTGAATATCATTTTGTGGATGAGGAATATGCCAAAAAATTCCAGGATGAAAAAAGAACGGCATCCCTGGCGGCATTTTTCTCCGGACTCACCATATTTATTTCCTGTCTCGGACTATTCGGACTGGCTACCTATATGGCTGAAACCCGGATAAAGGAAATCGGAATCCGGAAAGTGCTGGGTGCATCGGTGGGCGGAATTACTTTTTTAGTCTCCAAAGATTTTCTTCGCCTGGTGATGATTGCTTTTCTGATTGCAGCGCCGATTGCCTGGTGGGCCATGTACAACTGGCTGAAAAATTATTCGTACCGCGTGAGTATTCACTGGTGGGTATTCGCGATTGCGGGATTTCTTTCCTTCCTTATCGCCCTGGTCACCATCAGTTATCAGGCGATACGTGCGGCGGTTGCGAATCCGGTGAAAAGTTTGCGTTCGGAATGACGAATGACGGTTGACCGTTGGCGGTTGACCGTTGGCAGTTGATGGTAGATGGTTGATTGAAGATGCCTGCCGGCAGGCAGGGATGACCATTTGATTTCCACATTTTATGAAAAAGGAATGTTATAATTAACCAGTTTCCGGCTTTAGGCTTTAAGCTTTGGGCTTTAAGCTTATCCCCAATTCCCAATTTGGCACGGTTTTTCTCTGTATCATAGAAACACTTCAGATGCAAACGGTTAGCGACAATGCCAGACGGATTGATACATCCACCAACAATTTCCCTACAACATATCCAAGCATTCCGGATCCAACCAGACAGATCAGAAAGCTGAAAATCAGCGAATTCAAATCCTGGACGGTTTGTTTTGGGATCATCAGCTTCCTTACCGGTATGCTCATGTATTTAAAAGTAGGTGTAACGATGGAAACCGTTACGGCCAGCCTTTTCTTCCTTTCCCTTGCAGGAATGATCTTCTATGTTTACAAACTCATTCTTCTTTAGCCGGGAACCTGCAAGGCTGGAAAGCAATACCCGTCATGATTTGAACTGACCCGTTCCATCCGGACATCCATTGTATCGGTTCCGGACATTTACCCCTCTCTTTAAGAATTTACCCATTCATAATGAATGCTTTATAAACTGGCATTTGGTTAGCGTTTAAGGATAGGTATCCTTCATAACGCACAAAAACTGTTTATGATTAGCAACTACTTCAAAACTGCCTGGAGAAACCTGGTTAAAAACAAGGCGTTTTCACTGATCAATATATTGGGATTGTGTATCGGGATCTGCTGTTTCCTGCTCATCCTGTTATACGTTCAGGACGAACTGCATTTTGACCGGTTTAATGCAAAGGCTGACCGCACCTATCGCATATATTCCAAAATAAAATTCGGCGGGACGAATATTGAATTTCCGCTTTCTCCGGATGGAACAGGAGCCGTGCTGAAGAAAGATTATCCCCAGATTGAGCATTATACGCGCATATATACATCCAGCGGACTCAAACAGGTTAAAAAGGGAAACCTCTATATCACGGAAAACCGGGTTGCGCATGTGGATTCCACCTTTTTTAATGTGTTTACATTCCCTGCTGTTTCCGGCATTACGGACGATGCCCTGAACCAACCCAATACGGTGGTGATCACCGCATCAACAGCAAAAAAATATTTTGGAACAACAGAAGCGGTTGGCCGTGTGATCGAAACCAATGAAAATGGAAAAACTTTATACAAGGTAACGGCCGTAATCGCAGATATGCCGGAGAACTGCCATTTCCAGTTTGATTTTCTTTTCTCCATGAAAAACGTCAGCTATGAATGGGGAAATTACCTGAGTCATAATTTTTATACTTACCTGGTGTTGCGCCCCGGCACGGACTATAAAGTTTTTGAAAAGAATTTTGCGCAGTATATAAACCGGTATGTTTTACCACAGGCCAGCCAGTTCATGCAGATCAAAAGCATGGATGAATTTTCCAAAGCAGGCAACAAACTGGAATACAGTCTTCAGCCGCTTAACTAAAATTCATTTGTATTCTGCCGGACAGTATGAACTGGGACCCGGTGGAGATATTCAATATGTGTATATTTTTTCTGCCGTCGCTGCTTTCATTCTCCTTCTCGCCTGCATCAATTTTATGAACCTGACTACCGCCCAGTCTGCCAAACGCGCCAGGGAAGTGGGTATCCGTAAAGTATTGGGCACAAGTCGTAAGAACCTGGTATTTCAGTTTCTTTCAGAATCCACCCTGATGGTGATCATTTCCTTATCGCTCGCCATTTTTGCAGCCTTCCTTTTAATTCCAGCGTTTAACGCCATTGCTAATAAATCCATCCACGCCGACCTGTTGTTTTCACCTATGATTCTACCCTGGCTGATCGCACTTCCGTTTGTCGTCGGCTTACTGGCCGGACTATATCCCGCATTTTTTATTTCTGCATTTCGTCCCATCGAAGTATTAAAAGGGAAATGGAAAATCGGATCGCGGAATGGCGGCGGACTTCGAAACCTGCTGGTTGTTTTTCAGTTCAGTACTTCTATTATATTGATCATAGGCACCCTGGTGGTTTTCCGGCAACTGAATTATATACAGACCAAGAACCTGGGATATAATAAGGACCAGGTCGTGATCATCAACAACGGCGGTACGTTGAAAGAAAGCATGAATGCCTATAAGAACGAGTTGTTGAAATCGCCGGGTGTACTGAGTGCAACCGCCAGTTATTTTCTTCCGGTAACCAATTCTTCCCGAAGCGATCAATCTTTTTCTACGAGCTATCCTTTAACCGCTACCAATGGATTAGATATGCAGACCTGGTATGTGGATGATCAGTATATCCCCACGATGGGCATGCAAATATTGAAAGGAAGGAATTTTATAAAGGACGGTGTTTCAGATTCAACTTCCATCGTGATCAATGAAACCTGTGCCCGTATTATCGGCTTCAAAGATCCGATAGGGAAAACCATTTATACTTCGGATGACGGGAAAGGATCTACACGTTTGACAATTGTTGGGGTGGTGAAGGATTTCAATTATGAAACGTTAAAACAACCCATTGGCGCATTATGTTTCTTTCTCTCGCGTAATCCGGCAACGCTTAGTTTCCGTATAGAACCCAGCGCTGTAAATAGTTTTCTCGCAAAATCGGAAAGTCTATGGAAACAATATTCACCTGCCATCCCATATAGTTATCAGTTCATGGATGAAGCTTTTTCACACATGTACCAGTCTGAACAACGTGTTGGAAAAATATTCATGTTATTCGCCGTGCTGGCGATCGTGATTGCCTGTCTCGGTTTATTCGGGCTGGCTACTTTTATGGCGGAACAGAGGATGAAGGAAATCGGTATCCGGAAAGTTCTTGGAGCCAGCGTACAGCGTATCGTAACCATGATGACCGGGGAATTTATAAAACTCATCATCATTTCTTTTGTGATCGCTGCGCCGGTCGCCTGGTGGGCGATGAGTAAATGGCTGAACGATTTTGCTTTCCGCGTAAGTATTGGCTGGTGGATGTTTATTCTGGCGGCGGCACTGGCCCTCATCATTGCGTTGGTTACCGTAAGTATTCAGGCTATCCGGGCTGCGGTGACCAACCCGGTGACCAGCCTGCGCTCTGAATGAGCTCCGGCAGGTGAGGGGAGCCTTCGTTTTGAATGAATAGTTGATCGGGAATCCTAGGGAGGAGGTGTGGCTTCGTCAGGGCCATAGACTCATTGTTTGGCAGTCCATGCATAGAGCACCCGCCTGGTATTTCTGTACACCTGGTTTTTGAATTCATACATATCCGGACCCTGTATTTTTTTTACCACTCCGTGATTGAGCACATTCAATTCATAATTTACCGAAACCTGATCCCCGTTCACGGTAAATGCAAGTGATACAAAATTGGAAAAGGATGCTGAGCTGTCCTGGTGGCAGATAACATTCCTGACCAAGCACGAGCATAGCCGCCTTATCGTTGGGGAAATATTTTTGGATCAGGGCTTTTTGTGCCTCCGATCCCTGGCTTCCCAGTCCGAGTGCCGTGGTTAATTCACATTGCTGGTCGATACAGTTGGTTCCGCCCATGGCGCTGTACAGGGCAGCCATGCCCTTCAGGGAGGTGGCAGGGATTCAATCAGTTTCACATTCAGTTTGCCGGTTTTTTTAGAAAGAAGGGTATAGGTTTTCGGTGTCTGGCCTTTCGTCATAAAACTGAACAGCTGGAGTATAAGCAGTATCCCGATCGCTAATTTTCATTGAAGACATTTTATACTGAATGGAGGCCGGCTACTTCCATGAAAATAGAGTAAAATTGCATGCCATGAATAAAATACATGTACGTCCGATTGTGATAGCAGACAATCCGGACATCGCTGCCGTCATACGGAATATACTAGCCGAATTTGGTGCCAATAAGCCGGGAACGGTTTATTTTGACCTGACCACCGATGCTTTATACCAGTTATTTTCAACTAAAAATTCGGCTTATTTTATTGCGGAATCAGAAGGGAAAATCGTTGGTGGTGCGGGTGTTTATCCCACACCCGGATTACCTGCCGGTTGTTGCGAACTCGTGAAACTATATCTGGTTCCCGAGATGCGGGGGAAGGGGCTGGGGTTGATGCTGATGGGGAAATGTTTCCGCAAGGCAACGGAATTCGGGTTCCGCCAGATGTACCTGGAGACCATGCCGGAACTGCGGAACGCCATTGGCCTTTATGAAAAAGCAGGATTTACTTATTTATCTGGTCCCATGGGGAACTCCGGCCATTTCGGATGTGACCTCTGGATGATCAAGGAACTGCTGTAAGTCAGCCGGTTAGAAATATGGGGATAAAAAGAAAGGCGTGATTGCCGCTGTTTGCTCATGGTTTTTTAATTTACCGGCTAATAGCGGAATTTTTGGATAGGTTAGCAGAAAAACAAATCCTGATTTTTTACGTTAACAGTTTAACATGAAGAACCATCTACCAACCAACCTGATGCAGGGGATCAAGGACCTGCATATTAAGATCCTCCAGTCCGAAAGCGTTACAGAGATCGGACATTATCTGCAGGAGATCCTGGATACCGTAACGGAGATTCCCGGCGGCGCCAGTGAAAAACTCTGGAGCAAGTATTGGAAAGGTGTCACAAAGAACCAGATGGTTACCATGCTGAAGGCCGATATCAGTTCCATCCTCGACGGAACCTATAGCCGCCTGGAAATCGCCAAACATAAAGCCACCCTGGACATCGCCTGGTTAAAAGGGCTGTTTAAGGATCCGCAGGTGCAGTAAGCGCTCGTTTTCAGTCTCTATACCGGGATTCCAGCCATGGCACTCATCGGGGAACCGGACTGATTTATTTATAATTTGCTATTTCCACCAGTCTGTTCACATTCAAAATGATAATTTTTCGCCCCTGTGTTTTTAGAATCTCTTCCTGTTTAAATTCAGTGAGAATCCGGATAACATTTTCCCGGACAGTTCCTACCAAACTGGCTAAATCCTCCCTCGACATATTTATATCTACTGGCATTCCGGGTTGAAAATCTATTTTATACTTTTCCCTTAGTACAACCAGCTGTAGCGCCAATCGTTCCCGACAGAACGCTGGCTGAATAAGGTTAAGCCATTAATCAATACAGCAAATTCATGGCTAAGCGTTTTTAACAATCGCTTACTTAATGTATCTGATTGTTGGAGAACCAATAAAAAGTCATCTTTTGGAATAAAAGTAATGTTGCTTTCTTCCAGGGCAGCAGCGGAATCCGGATAACGATCTTCAGAAAGTATGGCGTGGTATCCGATGAGTTCACCTGTATTGGCTACATAAATGATTTGTTCTTTTCCCTCGCCATCAATTTTATATTTTTTGGCTTTGCCACTGGTCAGGTAAAAGATTCCGGAAGGATAAGCACCTTCCCGAAAAATAATTTCCCCTTTCTTGTAGACTTGCTCAGTTTGATTTAGGGTCAGCAGGTCAAAATCTTCCGGAGAAAGCGCGGCGAGTATGGATTCACTTTTAAAATCCCATTTTTCAATTGGAAAAATACCAGATATACTCATGAGAATCCCAATTTATATCCGTTAAAAATTGATAAAAGTCACTTTTAAAAGTGATAAAGTTCACAGCAAAGGGTTATCAACGGGGTAATTTTGCAAAATGGTAAAAATCGAAACATTCAAAAGATACTATCTCTTATATCACAACGCCGTAATCTCGTTTCCAAATTTAACTCAATAGTTTCACACTGATGCTCAATGCATTAAATATACCCGGTCATACTCAGGTACCGACCTGTATACGTTTTAAAAAAAATACAAAATTGAATGAAGCTCTCCCAGTTCGCATTTGACCTGCCTCTCAATTTGATCGCTCAGCATCCCACTGCAAATAAGAGATGACAGCCGAATGATGGTTGTTCACCGGAAGACTGGTCAAATCGAAGACAGGCATTTTAGGGATGTCATGGAATATTTTGATGATCAGGATGTTTTTGTCGTCAATAATACTAAAGTATTTCCCGCCAGGATGTATGGTCGTAAGGAAAAAACAGGTGCAAAGATTGAAGTTTTTTTGCTGAGAGAACTCAACAAGACCAACAAACTTTGGGATGTAATAGTGGATCCTGCCAGAAAGATACGTGTTGGCAATAAACTTTATTTCGGGGACAGTGACGAACTGGTAGCTGAAGTGGTAGATAATACAACGAGCCGCGGTCGTACCATCAAGTTTTTATGGGATGGCACAGATGATGAATTTCGCGAGATGCTTGAAATCTTAGGTGAAACACCACTTCCAAGATATATCAGGCGCAAACCTGACGAAGACGACAAAGAAAGATATCAAACTGTTTATGCTAAACACGAAGGAGCCGTTGCGGCACCTACGGCAGGTTTCCATTTTAGTAAGACGCTCATCAAAAGACTTGAAATAAAAGGTGTTCATTTTGCGGAAGTAACGTTGCATACAGGATTGGGTACTTTTCGACCGATGGAAGTTGAAGACCTGAACAAGAATAAAATGGATGCGGAGTATTATCGGGTGGAAAGCGAAGCCTGCATGATCGTAAATAAAGCACGTTTGGGAAAACATCGAATTTGTTCAGTAGGTACTACAACCATGCGCGCCCTGGAGTCTTCTTATACAGCCGAGAAGTTATTGAAACCTGCTGAAGGGTGGACGAATACATTCATCCATCCGCCATACCAATTCAATATTGCAGATTCTACTGATTACAAATTTTCATCTTCCGAAAACCGGTCTTTTGATTTTGGTTTGCGCGTTCGCCGGATATGATCTTATTATGGAAGCATATAAAAAGGCGATTAAAGACAAATACCGGTTTTTCAATTATGGTGATGCCATGTTGGTGATTTGAGTCTGAATCTCGATACAGGCTTTTTACAATGAGAAGAACTTAATACCGAACCATGACGACACTTACGACCTCATCTTCAAACCTGGATAAATGGTTTCTTTCAGACGACCAGTTGCATTACGTATACCCTGAATCCATTAAATTATTGGCCCGCAGGCATTGGACCCCATTACGCATTACTCAAATGGTTGTGCAATTCTTAACGCCAAGTAAAGGTGCCAGGGTATTGGATATTGGCAGCGGGGTAGGAAAATTTTGCCTGGCAGGAGCTTACTATAAACCTGCAGCATCTTTTTTTGGTGTTGAGCAACGAAAGGATTTGACAGATCATGCCGAATTTGCCCGGACGATGCTTGGCTTGAAAAATGCTTATTTTATAAATACCAACTTTACACAGTTGGATTTTAAGCAGTACGATCATTTTTATTTTTACAATTCATTTTACGAAAACCTGGTTGATACTGAAAAGATAGATGAAAGCATATCATACTCCGGGGAATTATATAATCTCTACAACCGGTTTCTCTATAAAAAACTGGATGAAATGCGTCCCGGTACAAGGTTGGCCACCTTTCATTGCCTGGAAGATAAAATTCCAGCAAGTTATTACCTGGTCGAATCAAAAGTTGATTGTTTATTAAAGTTCTGGCTAAAAATATGAGTGTGTAACTGGCGCCAGGAGAAATTACTCAAACATATTATATGTTATTTAAACTCCCAATAAAATCGGAGCATGTCGAAAATTGGTTTGAAACTGATGTTAAGTTTCATCGGTTGTATCCTCCATTTATCCAGGAATTGGCCGGTATGCATTGGACACCGTTAAAAATTGTCCTAAGGGTGGTCCAGTTCCTTGCACCTGATGAGTCTGTCAAAATTTTGGATATTGGAAGTGGAGTAGGTAAATTTTGTCTGGCTGCTGCCCATTATAGGCCTTATGCTCAAATTTATGGAATAGAACAGAGGGAAAGTTTAGTTGAATATGCAAATGAGGCAAAAAGTATCCTTGGCCTTTCAAATGTTTCTTTCCATCATGGAAATTTTACACAGTTAAACCTGAAGTTGTATGATCATTTTTATTTATACAATCCTTTCTTTGAAAACATCGACAGTACAGTAAGGATAGATAACAACATTTTGTATTCGGAATCTTTATATAATTATTATAATCAATATCTCTATAATCAATTAGAACTAATGCCATTGGGTACCAGGATAGTCACCTATTGCAGTTGGGATGAAGAAATACCCCCGGGGTATCATTTAATAGATACAGATTTTCAAAACCTGGTTAAATTTTGGCTTAAGAAATAAAATTAAGTCGTGCCAATCCTTGCACTCAGCCTCACCATCAATATCCCCATCACCGCAATAATGGCGAAGGAAACCCGAAGACTCGAAGCCTGGGCCACATAACCGATCATCGGAGGAACAAGTAGAAAGCCGAGATATCCTAAAGAGGACACGGATGCCAGCGCGGCGCCGGGATTGGACATGGGGATTTTCCCGGCGAGACTGAATACAAAGGGAACCACACAGGAAACACCGAAACCGGTGAATAAATATCCTATAAATGTAAGCGGAATGTTATTCGATAAAACAGTGATCGCAAATCCACTGGTGATCAATATACCACTGGCGGCCAGCACATGTTTTATCCCAAACCGGTCTGCCACGCGATCGCCGATAAACCTGCCGGTGGTCATGGCCACCATATATACCACAAAACCAATCGTAGCGACGGCCTTTGAACCGTGAAGCACCTGCCGGATATAGACACCGCTCCAGTCATACATCGTATTCTCGCAGGCCATGGAGGTAAAACAGATCAGGGAGAAGACCAGCATGCCCTTCGGCGGCAAACGGAACATGGATCGTTTGTGTTTATGGTCGGGTTTCTGATCCAGAATATCTTTGTAAAAATAAAGTGTACATGCGGAAAGTATAAGACTTACACCGAGCAGGTGCCAGGCCGGGATAATATTCAGCGTAACCATCAGGTATCCGACGGCTGCGCCGGCAAAACCCGCCATACTCCAGATGGCATGGAAAGAACTCATAATTGAACGGGTATATAATCCCTGCACGCCAATGGCCTGGGCATTAATGGAAAGATTCATCAGATTCCGGGATGAACCGAAGCAGAATAATAACATGCCTAACACCCATGTGTATGCGCTGAATCCAATTACGGCCAGTACGATATTATAAAGAATTGTGCCGATCAGCATGATGGTGCGACTGCTATAGTGATCAAGTAATTTGCCTGTGAAGGGCATCGTGAGTAGCAGTCCCACAGGCATCATAAACAAAAGGGTGCCGAAATGCGCATCATTCAGTTTCAGGGACTCTTTGATGCCGGGAATCCGGGATGTCCAGCTGGAATATCCGAAGCCCGAAATAAAAAAATAAACTGCAGTTGCGAACCGGATGCGGGTTAGGGGGATCTCTGTCATGGGTGGAGCAAAGATAGGCTGAAAGCTTAACGCCTAACGCCTAACGCCTAACGCCTAACGCAGTAAAATTTAGTTTGCCAGGTTAAAATTAAAAACCGTCAACCGTCAACCGTCAACCGTCAACCGTCAACTGTCAACTGTCAACTGAATTCTGTCAACTATTTAAAAATTGCTACAGCCGCGAATGTAGCCAGTAACCCCAGCACCACAGATCCCAAGACATAAAGCATGAAAGAAAGAGTGGCACCCTGTTTAAGCAAGATCAGGCCGTCGTAAGAGAAAGTTGAAAAAGTAGTATAGCCTCCGCAGATGCCGGTGATCAGGAATAAGCGCCAGTCAGCAGTGAATGCAGAATCTTTTGCGGCCAGCGCATAGAACATGCCGATCAGGAAACATCCGGAGATATTCACCAAAAAGGTTCCTACAGGGAATACGAGAGGAATATATTTGCCGGTAAAAGCTGAGATCCCGTACCGCAATACACTGCCCAACCCGCCGCCAATGCCAACAAAGAGAAAAGACTTTAGCAATTATTAATTATTAATTATCAATTATTAATTTCATTCCCAAATTCCTGAATTTCCGAATTCCCGGATTTTCCTCAGACCCTGAGGAAAAGTTTCTGCCGGTACATGAAATAAAGAAAAAGCCACTTCACCATCACATAACAGATCGCCATAATTACAGGAGCCCAAACAACCGGACTGATTTCTCCCAGCCATCCAAAAGCACCGCGGGTGGCATGCTCCCAGTCAATAAAATGTCCCGACAAATAAATCAAAATGGAATTCATCCCGATCACCCTGAAAAAGAAGGCCCATTTTTTATATCCTTTCACATCAATCACATAATAAAACAGGGATAAAAATAAAAGACTGATTCCGCCCACCAGGCAAACGAAAGAACTCGTCCAGAGATTTTTATTTATCGGGAAATCGAAATTCCAGAGCAGGGCCAGTAAAATAAATGCGATACCGGCCAGCGCCATCCTCGCAGATTTTCTTGCACCGCTATGCGTGCTTTTTTTAATATAGGTTCCGGTGAAGATACCGAGCAGTCCGGTACTGATCGCCGGAATCGTGGCCAGCCATCCTTCCGGATCATGAATACCGAGATAGAGTTTTCCCGGAAGAAAAAGACGGTCGATATAAGAGGTAAAATTTCCTTCCATGGTCAGATCACCCCGCGGAAATCCGGGAGCGGATGTAAATTTCAACAGGAGCCAGTAACCGATAATGCAACCCCAGAACCAGATGATCTGTGCATTTCTTTTGCAGTAAATGAAAATAATATTGGCAAACATATAGGCGAGACCAATTCTACCCAATACACTGCCAAAGCGGATATCTGAAAATGCTTTCCAGTGTTGTAATCCGTTATTATGGAAAACGCCGAGGGCAACCAGGATCAGTCCCCGTTTCACCACCCTCCACATTACTTTCCGCTGACCATTTCCTTTTTCAAGCTCCCTTCCAACAGAGAATGGGGAACTCACACCTGCCATAAATAAAAACAGTGGGAAGATCAGGTCGTACATATGAAATCCGTTCCAGGCGGGATGGGTAAGCTGCTCTGCAAAACCATTCCAGAAGGAAGAGCCGGTGGCTTTCGCCAGAGTGTTCACAATATCCTCCGCACCCAGGATCCAGAACATATCGAATCCACGCAGGGCATCGAGAGAATACAGGCGATTTCCACCAATAGGGCCGAGGGGAGAAGGAGGCGCTGCTGCCTGACTATGATGATTGCTCATGGTTGAAATTAAGGATTGAATATCGTTTTTATTTGTTAACGGTATAGGCTTCTTTACCATTGACGATGGTGCGTAATACTTTCGTGTCCCGGATTTTTTCAGGGGCGATGGTAAACAGGTCTTCAGAGAGCACGGTGAAATCCGCCAGCATACCCTCTTTCAGCTGACCGGTTTTATCTTCCTGGAATCCGGCCCAGGCATTGTTTACGGTGTAACACCGCAGGGCCTGTTCCACAGAAATTTTCTGATCGGGAAACCAGCCCGCCGGGATTTTTATCATCGAGTGTACGTCGGGTAACGGCCGCATAAATACCCGCGATGGGATCCAGTGGTGCTACCGGCCAGTCTGACCCGAAGGTGAGATTGGCGCCTGTCTCCAGCAGAGTTTTAAAAGCATAGGTTCCTTTCAGTCTGGCGGAATCCAGTCTTTTCGCGGCCCATTTTCCATCGTCGATGGCATGGTAGGGTTGCATGGAAGGAACCACCTGCATTTTTGCAAAACGGGGGATATCTTCTGCTGTAAGGTGTTGTGCATGTTCAACGCGGAACCGGTGATCCTTTCCGGGATTGCGGGCTTCCGCTTCTGCATATACATCCAGGATCCATCCATTGGCATGATCGCCGATAGCATGGGTAGCAATATGTAATCCGGCAGAATCTGCTCCGAGGATCCATTTTCTTAAAAGAATGGTATCGGTTACCTGCAGTCCGGTGGAATTCGGTGCATCGAGATAAGGTTTATAAAACCAGGCGGTGGTAGAACCCAGGGATCCATCAACGAATCCTTTGAGTCCGCCCCAGCGCAGCAGGTTATCACCCCAGCCGTTTTTCTGTACAAATGCATTCAGTTTTTCCCAGCTTCGGATGGCGACGAAAGAATAAATCCGTATCGGCAATTTCCCCGCTGGCTTCCGCCCGACGATAGGTTTCCATATCCACCCAGCCTCCGAAAGAGCCCATATCATGCACCTGGGTAAAACCATGGGCGAGCGCATGATTGGCTGCACGGTTCAGGGAAGCGTCCAGTTCCTGAACAGATGGCGTCGGGAATCACTTTATACACCAGTTCTGTGGCTTCATCCCGGAGTACACCGGTCGGTTCACCTGTCTTCGGATCCTTCACAATTTCTCCTCCGGGGGGATTCTTTGAATTTTTTGTTATGCCTGCCATTTTCAACGCGATGGAATTGGCCAGACCCATATGTCCGTCGTACCGGCTCACAAAAACAGGATGTGATCCGCTGATACTGTCGATCCATGTCCTCGAAGGCAGTTGTCCACCCCAGGCTTCATGGTCCCAGTTTCCGCCTTTTATCCAGCTGTCGCCTTTTGCAGAGTCTGTATACTTATGGAATACGGAAATAAATTCAGCCTGGGATTTTACATTCCGCAGATCAATATTGGCCAGGTAATAACCGCCCTCGAGGAAATGGACATGGTTATCAATAAATCCCGGAACCAGCATTTTACCCTGCATGTCGATGAGTTCTGTTCCGGTTCCCGACAAAAGGCTGGTAAGCATTTCCCACATAGAGGATCAGCGAATCTTTAATGGCAATGGCCGTTGCTTCCGGATTGGCGGAATCACCGGTCCAGATTTTTGCATTGTAGTAAATCCGGTCAGCTATATGTGCAGAATGACAGGAGGAAGACAATAGCAGGATGCTGATGAAAAGAAAAAGCAGGCTTTGTCGCATACAGTTAAATTGGATATCTAATATATGAATACAGGCGCGGTTTTATCTTTTAATTTTTTTAAACCTGTAAATCTTGATGATATACAAACTTCCATCCTGCTTTTGTGGCTGGAGCATTCAAAGCGTGACCATGGGATGGGCGAGGGTTCAGGGCAGACGTTGCGGGACGAATATCCCGAAGGAGGGACGGATGTTTTTGCGGGCTGAATGATTTTATATAACTTCATCCATAACGATGTGCAGCTGTAATAGGCTGCTTTTTCTATTTTTATAAGTGAAATAACGTTTATGGTTTCCCAGGAATTATTAGACTTATACGCAGGGCGACCAGGTTTTTGGGATGAAATGGGAACTGGCCCGGATTTCCGCGATCCTTACCGGAACGTGATTCATGCACTGAAGCAGCTTGACGTACACTCCCTGCAGCAAAAAGAAAAACTGGCCAGTGAATTATTCATGAACCAGGGGATTACGTTTACGGTATATAATGACAATGCCGGCATTGAAAGGATTTTCCCTTTCGACATTATCCCCCGTGTACTCACCGGAACGGAGTGGAAACAAATTGAAGACGGGCTCAAACAAAGACTGAAAGCGTTAAATCTTTTCCTGAAGGATATTTATAATGACCAGAACATAGTCAACGATAAAATCATTCCGGCAGAACTCATTGCTTCCTGTCCGCATTATATGCGGGAAGTGGCCGGCATCCAGGTGCCGCACGATATTTATATCCATATCTCCGGTATCGACCTGATCCGTGGGGACAACGGGGTTTTTTATGTACTGGAAGATAATCTGCGAACACCTTCCGGGGTTTCCTATATGCTGGAAAACCGGGAAATCACCAAACGGCTATTTCCGGAACTGGTGGCGAGTTCACGTATACGCCGGGTAAGCAATTATCCGCTGCTGTTGCATGAGATCCTGCTTTCCCTGTCCCCGTCCCAGATCTCCAACCCGAATGTGGTTTTGCTTACACCCGGTATTTATAATTCTGCTTATTACGAACATACTTTCCTGGCGCGCCAGATGGGGATCGCCCTGGTAGAAGGCCGCGACCTGGTGGTGGACAATCATAAAGTGTACATGAAAACCACGCAGGGTCTGGAACAGGTGCACGTGATCTATCGCCGGGTGGACGATGATTACCTCGATCCGCTGATCTTCAGACCCGATAGTGCGCTGGGTGTACCCGGACTGATGTCGGCCTACAGAAAAGGAACGGTGGCCATTGTAAATGCAGTAGGCAATGGGGTTGCGGATGATAAAGCCATTTACGCTTTTGTTCCGGCCATGATCCGGTATTATCTGAATGAAGAACCCCTGCTGCCCAATGTGGAAACCTTTGAAATGAGTAATCCTGATCACCGCAAATATGTTTTTGAGAACCTTGCGCAAAATGGTGATTAAAAGAACCAACCAGTCCGGCGGCTATGGCATGGTGATGGGTAATTCGGTTACAGAAGAGGAATGGGTAAAGGCAAAAAAGGAAATAGAAGATGACCCGCGAAGTTTTATTGCACAGCCCATTATCCGTTTGTCCACCGCTCCCTGTTTCATCGATGGAAAATTTCTGGGACGGCATGTTGACCTGCGGCCCTATGCCCTCTGCGGCCCCTCCGGGGTTCAGATTGTTCCCGGCGGATTAACGCGGGTTGCCTTGAGAGAAGGATCACTTATTGTTAACTCTTCGCAGGGTGGCGGAAGTAAGGATACCTGGGTAATTGATTAAAACCGGATTTTAAAACGGATTATACATGTTAAGCAGGATTGCGGATTCACTTTTTTGGCTAAACCGGTATATGGAAAGGGCAGACGGGATGTTGCGCCTGGCGTCGACACACTATATTTTTTCTCTCGATAAGGACGTGCAGCGAACAACGAACTGGAGGCATGTGATGGAAATATTCACGGATTCCGAGGAAGAATATCTTCTGTCCATTGAAAACGACACTGAAAAATGTCTCAAGCGTTTACTACTCGATACCACCAATACGAACTGCCTGAAAACCCTGGTGAACCGGGCCAGGGAGAATGCCCGGGGTGCGCAGGACCATATTACCAAAGAGGTATGGGAAGAAGTGAATTCCATGTACCACCTGGTAAACCAGCCTTTTCTTCAGCAGAAAATAGATTCCTTTTCCGGCCTGGAAGTGATGGAACCCCTGATCAAACATACGGTGATGTACACGGGCATTGCGGATATCACCATGCCCAGGGGAACCGGCTGGTGTTTTATGAATCTGGGAAAATATATTGAACGCTGCCTGCAAACCATCGCCTTTGTGGAAAGTCAACTGGAGATCACACAATTCAGGGAAAAGGATACCAACGATTTGCTGCAGTGGAAATACCTGCTGTTCAGTTTGTCTGGCTACGAACTGCACGTGAAAACCTATCGCAGCGGGAATCACAATTATAATTTGCTGCACCAGGTGCTGATCAACGAAAATTTTACCCGCTCTCTCATGTATTCCTTACAGCGGATAGAACACTACCTGAATAAAATTATCCGGAATAATATCAATGAGGAAAGGGCGGCACTGCTGCGGTGCTTTGGCCGAATATTCAGCAAAGTGCGCTACCTGGAACTGGATTCCCTGACTAAGGATGCTGTTCCGGTTTTCTTTGAAGACATCAAAACCGATATGGTTGAATTCAACCAGAAAGTGGTTCAACATTTTTTCTCTTACTCTTAAATTTCAGCATGCCCGTATTCAAGATTCAGCATATCACTACCTATGAGTATGACAGGCTGATCCAGGAGAGCATGAACGAAATAAAAATTTTCCCCCTGCAATCGGGACAGGAAATTTTGCAACACGATCTGGTGATCACCGGAAATCCAGAACTGTATTATTTTTACGATTACTGGGACAATAAAACAGCAAACTTTAATTTATTTCCTCCACATAAAAAACTCGTCATTGAAAGCCGGCTGAAGGTTCGCACCACCGGGAGCCCGGACCTCGCCATCAATTTCATAAGTGGTTTCAATGAGATCTGGAATGAAGTGAACGGGAATCTGAAACTGGTTGAACTTTCCCGACCGGACTATATACGATCTCAATCCAAGATCAATGAAATCTCCCAATCCATTTACAGTCCGGATCAGTCCGTGGCGATTACGATTAAAAATTGCTGCGAATATATTTTTTCGCATTTCAATTATATTAAAGGCATCACCACCATCGAAACGACCATCGATGAGATCATGGAAAAAAACGCCGGTGTATGCCAGGATTTCTCTCATGTAATGTTGCAGGTTCTCCGCACGCTGAATATTCCAAGCCGGTATGTAAGTGGATATATTTGTCCGAATAAAAGCGGACTCCGGGGTGAAGGGGCCACCCATGCCTGGGTGGAAGCCTGGGTTCCAAACTGCGGCTGGGCAGGGATCGATCCGACCAATAATATATGGGTTACCAATACCCATGTGAAACTCGCCACCGGCAGGAATTTTGCGGATTGCAGTCCGGTAAAGGGTTCTTTCAGGGGTCCGGCCAACCAGCACCTGACCGTATTTGTCGGGATTGATTATGAAGACGGTCAGGTTTTTGAGGAACTCAACCTGGTTGACCTCAAAAGAGAGAATACCCCGGTAGAACCCCGGCAGTTTGCACAGGCAGCACAACAGTAAGCGTGAGGCTTGAGGCGTGAAGCTTGAGGCGTGATGCGTTGAGACTCAAGCCTCAAGTTTGGTGCTTCGTTCTTCAGCTGTCTGGCCTCACGCTTCAAGCTTCACGCCTCAAGCATCACGCCCAAGGACAAGCGCTATTTGTTTTTTGAGTGTTAAGGGGTATGAAATTCGGGGGATCTGTATTAATTTGTACAGATGAAGGGAACGCTGGTTTTTCTGTTTGGCCTTTTTTCCATTGTCGCCCGGGCGCAGGACGGTATACAGTTCATTCACACGGATACACCCCGGGTGTTTGCTCCGGGTATCATTTCTGACGGGTTTTCAAACCGGGATATGGCCATATCCCCGGACGGAAACGATTTGTTTTTTACCCTGCAATGGCAATACGGACTATTTTCCGTTATACTTCATTCCCAAAAAATAAACGGGGTATGGACGAAACCGGAAACAGCAGGATTTTCCGGAAGGTTTAACGACCTGGAACCGGCTTATTCACCGGATGGAGAAAGATTGTATTTTACGTCGAACCGTCCGTTGAATCCATCAGACAATACGCCAAAGGATTATGATATCTGGTGGCTGGAAAAAAAAGGCAAGGAGTGGATAGGTCCCTATAATCTGGGACCGGCGATTAATTCAGATAAGGATGAATTTTATCCCTCCCTGGCCAGCAATGGTAACCTGTATTTTACCCGTGATAATGGCGAAACAAAAGACGACATCTTTGTATCTCTTTTTAAAAACGGGAAATATGAAATACCCAAGCCTCTTCCTGAACAGGTGAATTCCCCGGGGTTTGATTTTAATGCCTTTATTGATCCGGATGAAAATTTTATCATTTTTTCCTCTTATAAAAGGTCTGACGATATGGGTGCGGGGGATCTGTATTATAGTCTTCGTTCAGGAGAGAACTGGCAGCCTGCGCAGCATTTCGGACCAGGAATTAATTCCACTGCCCTTGATTACTCCCCCTTTGTGACTGCGGACCGTAAATATTTTTTCTTTACGAGTAAAAGGCAAACCCTCAGTTTTCCCTATCCCAAATCTTTATCGGCCTTTGAAATCAAAGACAGGCTGAGTTCATACGGAAACGGGAATGATGATATTTATATCGTGAACTTCGAGACTATACAGAGGATGATGAAATAACAAAAGCAAGTGAGAAAGTATGGGAGTATGGGAGTATGGGAGTGAAAAGAACTCCCATACTCCCATACTCCCATACTCTCACACTCTCACACTTTCTTCGGCCATTTCCGCAAATACTTCAAGATTACAGCAGTTGGGAGTTACGATAATATTATTTCCGGAATGGGCGAGATAACTCACCACCAGGGATTCTTCGCTCCGGGAACTGTATTTATGACTAAATGGAATTTCTGTTTCGGGGATATTGTCGAAGGCAGGATCGGCATGCGATTGTTTGATCAGGATATTTTTAAGGGCAACCGCCTGGCGGTTCTTTACACTAACAGTGTTGGATACTCCAAATAAAACCTGGGGTTTGGTTTCAAGACCGATATTAAAAACGTATTGCTCCATTTCCTCAAAATCAAGATTCTGACAGTTGATATACAAACAGCCATCCCGGATGCCCATTACTTTACCACTATACCTATGCCCTTCCGATACGGATTTGACTACGATCTGCCCGCTTTCATTTTCTTTCAGTATAAATGGGGTTTTGATAATATTTTTACTACCGTCTGTTTTTTGATAGTACAGAAAATAATTTCCCAGATAATAACTTTTGATCAGCGTCAGGGATGTTTTCCCATATCCGTTTCCGGAATAATTGTTCCTGGCCAGGCTGGCAGAATAAGCCTCTGGTCCCCGCTGATTTTCTTTTTGCCATGAATGCCAGTCTGCAAAAGGAATTTCAAGAAATACAAGCAGGGCATTGATCTTGATATATTTTGCCTCCCCTTCATTCCAGTAACTCTGCAGGGTCTTTCCGCTGATCCAGTTATAAATCCGATATTCCCCCAGATTTCCCAGGTAACGGACAAAGTCAAAAACGGTCTGGCATTTCAGAGCGAAGAGTTGTTTTTCCAGGTGCTGCTTCCCCGTAATCAGGTTCATTTCCACCAGGTCCGGATTGCGCAATACCTCAAGGGTTATCTTCCGGTTAATGATCCGGGCGACCAGGTTGAACTGGGTACGGGTAAAGCGCTGCCAGTTCATCTCCCGGTTATTCTTTAATCCCGCTACAATTTCAGGGTGGGACTCCAGGGTTTTCTTCAGTTTAAGGGAGAGTTGCAATTTGTATTATATAAAAATGATATATTTATTGATTTTATCTAATTTTATGAAGCCAAATAAAAAGCCGACCGATTATCTTAACTTAGACAGACCAGAAAGGGCTAATTCATACTATTTGAGGCAAGATTTTCATATTATTAATAAATTCATATTTGCAAAACCAGCTCCTTCATACCCTTGAAAAACAGGTCATTTTCTGACCAAAGATTCTCCTGCCATTTGACCAAGTGCAAACTAATGATTTTCACCCATAAATTATTATGGAAAAAAATAATTCGACTTATGTTTTGACTCGTTTGACTTATTGATATTCATCATGTCAATTCAGGGGCCTGCTTTCATTAATCGCTTTTAAAACCAGAAATCACTGCTTATGAACCGTAAACAGCTTCCCAGGCTAACGGCATTTATTTTTTCCCTTTTTTTTGTTGTCAGCGGGTTCAGTCAACAGACCGGAACCTGGGTAAAAGGAAAAATAGTAGGAAAAGACAGTTTACCCCTAATCGGAGTAACGATTCAGTTAAAAGGCAAACCAACCACCACGGTTACCGATGCCGGCGGGGAATTCAAAATTCTTTCTCCGCAACCCAGCGGTATCCTGGTGGTGACGATGGTGGGTTTTCAGGAAAGGGAAATCAAATTCAATGGTGCGGAAACCCTGGATATCCGGCTGGAAGAATCGGTGAGTATGCTGCATGATGTGATTCTCACGGGTTATCTTAAACAGAAGAAAAGTGATATCACTGGGGCCATTTCCTCCATTTTAAACCGGGATTTTAAGGATCAGCCCGTGTCGAATGTTGCCCAGAGCATCCAGGGAAAACTCGCGGGTATCCTGGTGACCACCCCATCCGGAACACCCGGTGCCGGACTGCTGGTGAGCATCCGCGGAGCCAATAATCCGCTCTATGTAGTGGACGGCGTGCCGATGATCAGCCAGAGTAATTCATCCTTATCCACTTCTTATAATACAAACGGCGAAGAACAGGGAAAGGGTCAGGATATCAGTTCGATCAGTGATATCAATCCTGATGATATTGAATCCATTGAAGTTTTGAAAGATGCATCTTCCGCTTCCATATACGGATCCAGGGCCGCCAACGGCGTTGTGCTGATCACCACGAAAAGAGGAAGAGCCGGAAAAACAGATTTCAGTTTCAACAGTTTTGCCGGTGTGCAGAATGTTCCGAAAAAAATTCCATTTCTCAACAGCGATCAGCTGGTGGCACTGGAAGAAGATGCCCGGGCCCAGGACCTGATCGCTTACCAGCAGGATCCCACACCCTTTGAAGATGCCTATCCCGGTTTCGACCCGGCCGTACTCACCAATCCATTACCCGATTCCTGGAAAACAGGAGTGAATACAAACTGGGAGAATGAAATATTCAGGTCCGCCCCGATCGCTAACCTGCAATTGTCTGCCCGCGGAGGAAATGATAAAACCAAGTTTTTTATTGCAGCAAATTATTTTGACCAGCAGGGGATCGTGATCGAAAACTTTTATAAGCGGGCCTCTTTCCGGATGAACCTGGATAATAAGGTGAACGACAGAATCGGAATCGGAACAAATATCTCATTCACCTACAGCAATAACCGGAGAACCTTTAATGATGATACCTATACCGGTGTCGTCACAAACGCCATTGGTGCTTCTCCACTGATGCCGGTATATAATCCGGACGGGACCTATTCCGACTATACCCAATACCAGGCCAGCTGGCTGAGTGATAACCCCGTTAAATCTGCCAAGGAAGTAAAAGCATATACCACCAACTATCGTTTTCTCGGAACAGTATTCGCAGATTTCCAGATTAGCGCGCCACTTAAATTCCACACTTCATTTAATGTAGATTATACTGACCTGACCGATGATCAGTTTTTTGATCCCACTACCTCAGATGGTTCTTCCGTAGGTGGTAAAGCAATCAATGGTTTATATAATAACATGACCTGGCTGAATGAAAATAATTTCATTTACCAGAATGGATTCGGTAAAAATCATATCAACGGAATCCTGGGTTTGTCCCTGCAGTCGTCCCGTTATACCCAGGCGACCACCCATGCGCAGGGATTTCCTGCAGGGAGCGGACTGGAAAATATTTCCAGCGCGTCAACCATTACTTCGGCCACGAACCTGAATTTTGGATGGGGACTGGTTTCCTATATCGGAAGGATAAACTATGACTTTCGATGAGAAATATCTATTCTCTGCCAGTTTACGCTATGATGGTTCTTCCCGTTTTCCGCCAGACGGAAGATGGGGCGCATTCCCGGCATTTTCTGCAGGATGGATTTTAACCAAGGAAGCCTTTCTCGCGGATTCCAAATGGCTCTCCAGTTTAAAACTGCGCGCCAGTTACGGACAGACGGGTGACCAGGAAATCGGCGATTTCCAGTATCAGTCTTTTTGGGCACCCTGCCAGATATTATGGTGTAGCCGGACTGCGCCCGCAAAATCTGGGTGATCCTGACCTGACCTGGCAAAGAAACAAGATGGTTGATATCGGGCTGGATTTTGAAATGTACAACGGCCGGATCAGTGGCTCGGTGGACTGGTTCCAGGGAAACCGTACCAAGTTACTCGCAGAAGCCGTGGTACCTCCGCATTCAGGATTTTTTTCCCAGACGACCAACGCCGGAGATATCCGTAATAGCGGAGTTGAATTTTCTGTAATCGGGTATCCATTCAGAAGTCCGGATTTTACATGGTCGATCGGATTTAATATCAGCTTCCTTCAGGAAAAAATTCTTTCCCTCTATACCAACAATGAATTGCTGAGTGCCTATATCGATTTGTTCCCCACGCATATTTTACAAATCGGACAGTCAGAAGGAACTTTCTGGGGATATAAATATCTCGGCGTAGATCCGCAAACCGGCAATCCGCAATATTCCGACGATCAGCAGGTGCTTGGGTAAAGCAAGACCGGATTATTTTGGCGGGTTTACCAATGATTTCAAATATCATAACTGGGATATGAATATTTCCACCCAGTTCAGTGTGGGAAATAAAGTATATAACCTGATCCGCACCACCTACCAGACCCTGGGATGGACCGATGGCGGATGGGATGAAAATAATAATCTTTACCAGGTATATGCCAACAATGCGACCATCGTCGATAAACGCTGGGAGAAACCAGGGGACAAAACCGATATTCCGAGAGCTTCCCTGATATTTCCCAACTACGTGCAGAATTCATCACAGTTTATTGAGGACGCTTCTTTTTTCAGAATCAGAACCGTAAGCGTCGGATATACATTCAAACCCAAACATCCGGGCGTTTATAAATCATTGCGATTGTATGTACAGGCTCAAAACCTGTATGTGTTCACCAATTATTATGGTTTCGATCCGGAAGTGAGTTCCAACGGTGGCAACAGCCCCGAAACGGCCGGCGTGGACTATGCCGCTTACCCACAGGCGCGGACATTCACTTTTGGTGTAAACTTTAATTTTTAAAAAAAACAGTATGCGTTTATATATCTCCATTGCCTGTTTATTCCTGATCACTTTCAGCTCCTGCTCCAAGATACTGGATGTGCCTTCGCCCAATTCCGTAGAAGACGCGAATGTTTTCACCAGTCTTTCCGGATTGTTAAATGCCCGTATCGGTATGTACAGCACCCTGCAGGACAGGAATTATTATGGCGGATCTTTTCCCCTGATTTCAGAATGTTATACCGATAATGGCACAACCGGTGGTTACGATGTAATCGACCTGAATGAAATTGCCTATCGCGCAGTAACACCCACGAATCTGTATGTACAGAATATTTATATCGCCATTTACAATACCATCTACACCGCAAACAAAATCATCAACAATATTGATAAGGTTCCCAATGTACCGGACGATCAGAAGTCAAATATTCTCGGTGAAGCCCTGTTTGTGCGGGCACTCGGAAGTTTTGACCTGCTGCGTTTGTATGGAGAACACTGGGACAGAACCTCCGATTTTGGAATTGTGATTCTTACCACGACCGACAGTATTCTGGCAAGTGTTCCCCGCAGCAGTGTAGAGGCGTCCTACCAGCAGATATTTGCGGATATCAATCAGGCCATCTCCCTGCTGAATACCTTCGATGGCAACCAGTATATTTCTCCTGCAGCGGCAAACGCGCTGCTGGCCAGGGTTTCCCTGTATTATAAGGATTATCCGGGAGCCATTGCTGCGGCTACCTCGGTAATCGACGACAATAGTTTTTCCTTATTTCCGACCGGAGAGGTAACCAAAATTTATACTGACCGGCAAACACCGGAAAGTATTTTTGAACTGAGTTTCGACCTGCAGAATCAGAGCTTCTACAATATCCTCACCTATTCCCGTATTGATGCCCTGCGTTCGGATGTGAATTTCATTGCTTCAGAAAACCTGAACGATTTCTTTTTGTCCAGGCCCACCGATACACGTGGTGTACTCGTGGATACCCAGAACGAGGATGCGAGTATCCAGCCTGATGGGCGCACCCAAAAATATCGGGGGGAAACCACCAAAGACAATTCCGGATTTATTCTGCGCCTTGCTGAAATGTACCTGATCCGTGCGGAAGCAGCCGGAAGAACCGCAGGTCTTGCCGATCTGAATTTGCTGCGCACCAACCGCGGCTTAACGGCACTGACTGCCGGGAATGTTCCGGATGATCAGAGTTATACCAATGCGATACTGGACGAGCGTCGCGCGGAATTGAATTTTGAAGGCGCCCGTTTATACGATCTGGCCAGGACCGGACAGGTTGAAGCGGTGCTGGGTAGCGGTGTCCAGCCCATCATGCCCATTCCACAACGGGAAATTTCTGCAACGAACAGTGTGGTAGCGCAAAATCCGGGTTATTGATTATGTCCAGAAATCCACTTTCGAATCTATTGAAAACGGCATTGTCAGATGCGGTTGCCGATGATAAGGAATGGAAGAAGATGTATGGCGAATGGAAACAGAGCCGCAGGAAATTCATACGGGACATGGGCATGGCTGCAGGTTCACTCACCCTTCTGCCTTCATTCCTGCAGCATACCAAAACAGTCCCCGAGATTGTAATTGTTGGTGCGGGAATGGCTGGACTGAACGCTGCATGGCTGTTCAATAAGAAAGGAATCCGCGCCAGTGTATATGAAGCATCGGGCCGCGCGGGCGGGCGGATGTATACCCTGAAAGACCAGTTTGGTGAGGGAATCACGACAGATATCGGAGGTGAATTCGTAGATACCACCCATGCCGATATTTTGCAGCTGATGAAAGAATTTAACCTGGAAATGTATGACCTGCGCGAAGACAAACTTTCTCCAAAAACTTTTTATTTTAAAGGGATGCCCCTGAGTCAGTCCGACCTGCGTACCGCCATCGCGCCATATGCAAATCAAATTATGAAGGATGTTCTTTCCCTTCCACCCCTCATTGATCATACAACGGCTGCGTCCTTCAGACATTTTGACGAAATGTCCATCACCGGATACCTGGATTCCCTGGGCGTCGAAGGCTGGTTATACCCGTTTCTGGATGTAGTACTCACGCGGGAATATGGAACAGAAGCCAGCGAGCAGTCTGCTATCAATTTCCTGATCATGTTTGTTCCGCCCATGGAAAATGAACCAGATTACCAGTTGTTCGGCCATACACATGAAGTATTTAAAATTAAAGGCGGTAGCCAGCACCTGACCGACAGCCTGTATGGAACATTGAAAGAACAGGTGTATTTCAATCAGCGTCTTACTAAAGTCCGTCGGCTGGACTCCGGTAAGTATGAACTCGGGTTTATCCGGGACAAAGAGGAGAAACTCGTACTCGCAGATTATGTACTGATAACCATTCCTTTTTCCATTCTCCGGAATATTTCTTTTTCAGTACCCATGCCATCGGAAAAAAGAAAATGCATTGATGAAATCGGTTATGGCAACAGCTGCAAATTTGTGATCGGGGTGAATCAGAAACCCTGGCGCATAGCAAATCAGCAGGGATATACTTTTACCGATCTCACGATCGGCGCGGGCTGGGACAGCAGCCAGATGCAGAATCCGTATCGCGGTAGTTTTACTGTTTTTGGAGGTGGGAAGCAGGGTGATTACGTGAATGAGACCAAAGAAGCAGTGCTCGTTGAAAAGTTTAGCTCCGAACTGAATGTGATCTATCCTGCACTGGAAAATATTCTAACCGGGAAAAACATGAAATTCTGCTGGGCCGGTTATCCCTTTTCAAAAGGAGGGTACAGTGCTTTTAAAAAAGGACAATGGTCCACCTTATCCGGATGGGAGGCAACACCAGTCGGAAACATTTTTTTTGCCGGGGAGCATGTGAGCAAAGAATTCCAGGGTTATATGAACGGCGCTGCGGAAACATCCCGGGTGGCCGTAGAATTGATGGTGAGTAAGATGAATGCGTCTTCCAATTAATTTAAACGATTGTTATGTCAACTGCTGTATTCAAATCTATATTTCCATATAATGAAGAATTGATTGCTGAATATCCAATCATGGATGATGCGCAACTGGATAAAGCAATTCACAATGCGGAAGATGCTTATCTGTTATGGAAGAATATCTCCTTTGGTGAAAGAGCCGCGGTTCTGAAACAGGTTGCTGCTATTTTGCGCAGGGATCAGGAAATGCTGGCCACCCTGATCACCCATGAAATGGGAAAAATTATTTCCGAGTCCAGGGGTGAGGTTGAAAAATGTGCCGTGACGGCACTATATTATGCTGAGCACGCCGGATCTTTTTTACAGGACGAAATCCTGGAGGCCGGATATTCTAAAAGTTTTGTAAGCTATCAGCCCATTGGCGTGGTGTTGGGCATCATGCCCTGGAATTTTCCATTCTGGCAGGTGTTCCGGTATGCAGCACCTACTTTAATGGCAGGAAATACAACCCTGTTGAAACATGCACCCAATGTATGCGGCTGTGCCATCGCTATGGAAAAAATATTTCTGGAAGCCGGTGCGCCGAAAGGAGTTTTTACCAGTGTGATTATCGAAACCCCGGCAGTAGAAAAAATTCTATCCTCGGATGCGGTACAGGCCGTAACCCTTACCGGCAGTGAACGGGCGGGCAGTTCCGTTGCGTCTCTTGCCGGCAGATTTATAAAAAAATCTGTAATGGAACTGGGAGGATCGGATGCACTGATCCTTTTACCGGATGCGGATATGCAGGCCGCCGTTTCCGTTGCCCTGAATTCCCGTATGCTGAATGCCGGCCAGTCCTGCATTGGGGCAAAGCGATTTATCATTTTGAAAGAAGCGGAAGCGGCCTTTTCCCAGGAATTTCTGAAGCAGTTGAAAAATTTAAAACAGGGTGATCCCTTTGATAAAAATATCAATACCGGACCGATGGCGCGGCCTGATCTCGTTCGGGCCCTCGAATCGCAATTAAAGAATTCTGTAAAAAAAGGAGCCCGCCTGGAATATGGGGGAGAAGTGGAGGGCTGCAATTTCAAACCGGCGATGTTATCACAAGTGACTGAAGGTATGCCCGCTTTCGATGAGGAGACTTTCGGTCCGCTGGCGGCGCTCATCATTGCGGAAGATGAATCCGAAGCCATACGGCTTGCCAATGATTCCCGGTACGGATTGGCTGGCAGTGTCTGGACAAGGGATTTGGAAAAAGGAATTGCTATTGCAAAAAAAATGGATACGGGTGCCGTATTCATCAATGCATTAGTGAAATCTGATGCAAGACTTCCCTTCGGAGGTATAAAAAAATCCGGGTATGGACGGGAACTGGGCAGGCACGGGATACTGGAATTTGTAAACGCAAAAACCATTGCTGCAGAAGCATCAAAATAATTTTATGTCTAAAACCATCACCAGGTCGCAGGAGTTGCTTGACAGAAGGAAACAATTCGTTCCCAATGCCATTGGCATTTTTAATCCCTCTACGGCTGTAAGCGCCAGGGGAAGCATCATCACCGATGCCGACGGAAAAGAGATGATAGATTTTGCCGGAGGTATTGGGGTGGTGAACGCAGGTCATTGTCCGGCTCCTGTGGTGGAAGCCATTCAGCGGCAGGCGGAAAAAATGATTCATTGCAGTTTTAATGTGGCCACTTATGATTTATATCTGCAGCTGGCTGAAAAACTCGCCGTTCTCTTCCCGCATGGTGAACATACCAAGGTAATGCTCAATAATTCCGGCGCGGAAAGCGTGGAGAATGCCATCAAGATAGCCAGACAGGCCACCGGCCGCCCGGCTATCATCTGTTATGGCGGCGCATTTCATGGCAGAACAATGATGGCGATGACACTCACGTCGAAGCCGGGTTATAAAATTGGCTGCGGACCCTTTGCTCCCGAAGTGTACCGGATTCCCTACCCTGATTATTACCGGTATGGGAGAGGAAGGAACCTGGACGATTTTTCGGATGAGCATCTCCGTGAGCTGGATAGTTTCTTTCAGACTACCGTGCCTTCCAGCCAGGTAGCTGCCATTATACTGGAACCGGTGCAGGGCGAAGGCGGCTTCAATGTAATTCCGGAAAAATATTTAAAGGGTTTACGTGCAGTTTGCGACCAGCATGGTATCCTGCTGATTCTGGACGAAGTGCAGAGTGGATTTGGTCGAACGGGGAAATGGTGTGCCTACCAGCATTATGATGTGGTTCCGGATATTTCCACCTGGGCAAAAAGTTTGGGCAGCGGGATGCCGATTGCTGCCGTGATTGGAAAGGCGGCCATCATGGATGCCTGCAAACCTTCCACCATAGGAGGAACCTATCCGGGAAATCCGGTCTGTTGCGCGGCAGCCATCGCCACACTGGATTATATGGAAGAAATCAATATTAATGCGCTGGGTGAAAAAGTGGGCCGGATCGTCCGGGAGAGGTTTATGGTTTTGATGAAAAAATTTCCATCTATTGGAGATGTACGCGGCCTTGGAGCCATGATGGCTTTTGAACTTGTGAAAAATAATGATCCCTTTCAACCCGACGCAGAACTCTGTAAAAAAATTATCGGCTTTTGTGCTGAAAACGGGCTGATCGTAATCAATGCCGGATTGCAGGGGAATATTATCCGTGTGCTGAGTCCGCTCGTAATTGAAGAGCAGCTATTGAAAAAGGGTCTTGATATTCTGGAAAAAGCATTGGAACATTTTTCAATAAAGTGAAATGAATAAATTATTTATCAATTCAGAATGGGTGGATGCGTTGGACGGTTCGACTTATGCACTCATCAATCCTTCAACCGAAGAATTGATTTCAGATATTTCCCATGCCGGCCGGCGGGATACCGTCCGGGTCATCGACGCTGCGGCAGAGGCTTTCAAAAGCTGGAAGTTGACAACCCCTTATTTCAGGGCCGAGATATTAAAAAAGGCTGCTACATGGCTCCGGGAAAATATCACCACTATTGCCAATGATATGGTGTTGGAATGTGGTAAACCCCTGGCAGAGGCAAAGGGAGAGTTTTTGGTAGCTGCCAATTTATTCGAATGGTATGCCGAAGAAGGAAAACGTGCTTATGGAAAAACCATTCCCACCAACCGTTCGGATAAACGAAGTTCCGTGATCTGGCAACCCCTGGGTGTGGTCGGCGTTATCACGGCATGGAATTTTCCTGCTTATAATCCAGCCCGTGCCTGGGCAGCCGCACTGGCGGCGGGTTGTACGGTAGTTGCCAAACCGGCTGAGAGCACTCCGCTGAGCGCGCATCATTTAGTTCAGGCGCTGGTCCAGGGCGGATTGCCGAAAGGAGTGATCAACCTGATCACCGGTGACGCGCCGGCGATCGGAGAGGCCATGCTGAAAGATCCGCGTTTGAAAAAAATTAGTTTCACCGGCAGCACCCGGGTTGGTAAAATACTGATGGACGGAGCTTCGGCTACACATACCCGTTTGGGTCTCGAGCTGGGAGGTAACGCGCCGGTACTGATTTTTGACGACGTGGATGTGAATGCCCTGGCAAAAGCCAGTTCGCTTGCCCGTTTTCGTAATAACGGACAGGTTTGTATCGCCCCGCAAAGATTCTATATTCATAAAAAAATATTCGCCCAGTTCTCCGCACTGGTAAGTAAATATGTTTCCGAACTTAAAGTAGGAAACGGGAATGAGGAAGGAGTGCAGGTTGGGCCACTCATTACAAAAAAACAACGGGACAGCGTTTTTGAACTCCTGGAGAAATCCAAAGCCGAAAACGCCAGCATTCTTACCGGAGGTTTTATACCGGAACACCTGCCCAAAGGATATTTTATGCAGCCCGCTGTAGTCGTTGACCTCGACCAGGATTCCATCCTGGCAAAACAGGAAATTTTTGGTCCTGTCCTTCCGCTTTTTTCCTTTGATGATCTGGAAGATGGGATCCGAAAGGCAAACGAAACCGAATATGGACTCGCAGCCTATGTATTTACCAATGATTTGAAAACGGCCATCCGGGCTTCCGAACTCCTTGAATTTGGAATGGTGGGGATCAATGAGTGGGCACCCCACGGAACGGAATTGCCATTTGGAGGATGGAAACAGAGCGGACAGGGACATGAAAGTGGAAGTGAGGGATTGTATGAATACATGGAAAAAAAACTGATCAGCATTGGCGGACTTTAATTATTAATAACCTGAACGAATCTGCATGGACTACGGCGCGTTAGCTCTTCTTCCGCCTTTTGTGGTGATTATCCTGGCGATTATTATGCGCACTTCATTCGAACCCTTACTGATCGGATGCCTGACTGGTTTTATCATTATCAGCATTCATGACGGGAGTAATTTTTTCACCGGTTTCGTGAACTCGCTCACGAACGTGATCGGAGATGCGAGCCCGAGCGGGTCGGTCTGGGTAATCCTGGTATGCGGACTTTATGGTTCATTGATCGGACTGATGGTTCGAAGCGGAGGCACAATGAAATTCGGGGAATGGGCACTGGAAAAAATAAAAACAAAAAGGGGCGCCCTCATGGGAGCCTGGGGGTTGGGCATTGGAATTTTCCTGGACGATTATCTGAGTGCCCTCACGGTTGGTTTGTCCATGCGCAAAATCACGGATGCATTTAAAGTACCCCGGGAAATGCTGGCCTATATTGTAAATACCACTTCGGCGCCCCTTTGCGTGATCGTTCCCATTTCAACCTGGACAATTTATACCGCGAGTATTCTCGAAAAAGCCAATGTGGCACCAGTACACGGGGGATTGATCGCCTACTGGAAAATGATTCCCTTTATCAGTTACGGTTATATTTCTGTACTCATCATCCCACTTTTTATTTATGGCATCCTGCCCTGGTTCGGGAAAATGAAAAAGGCAGAAATCCGGGCGGTGACTACCGGTCAGCTTACCGCCGGAAAACTGGCGATGTCTTCCTCACTCGATGTGAGTAGTCTGAACCCGGCCAAGAAAGCAAAGATCATTTATTTCATTCTGCCGATTGCAGTATTGCTGGCGGCGACGATTTATTTTGATATCGATGCTTTAAAAGGCGTTATGATCGCCGTTGCATTTACTTTTTTATATTATATGTTTATCAGGCTGGGAACATTCACCCAGTTATCCGAAACGGTTTTCGGTGGATTCAACAGTATGGTCTATGCGCTGGCCATCCTGATGATGAGTTATGTTTTAAAAGATGTGAATGATAAAATGGGGCTTACCCAGTATGTATTGCATGCTGTTGGTCCGTATATTAATAAACAGTTCCTGCCCCTGATCGTTTTTGCCTCCCTGTCTTTGATTGCCGTAACTACCGGATCTTCCTGGGGATTATATGCCGTTTCGATACCCCTGATCGTTCCGCTGGCCCAGCATTTACATTCCAATGTTTTGCTGAATTGCGGAGCTGTGGTAAGCGCCGGTGTGTTCGGGGCCAATGCGTGTTTGTATTCTGATTCTACCGTGCTGACGGCCCAAAGTACGGAGTGTAATAATCTCGACAACGGACTTTCCCAAATGCCCTATGCCCTGCTCGCATTTGTATTGAGCTGTGTGGCATACCTTATTTTCGGTTATACGGTGGCGTGAGTTAAAAATTATTTTATGCAACAGACCATCCAAAAATATTACAAAGAAATCCCCGGCGGGATTGTCGTCCGGCATATGCAGGTTTCAGATGCCCTGCAGCTGGAAGAATTGCAGAAGATTGTTTTTCCCACACTGGCAGAGGACGAACTGATCCGGGCTGCCCATTATCTGCGGCATCTGGAGGTATTTCCGGAGGGTCAGTTTGTAATTAGTTTCGGGGGGAGGGTGATTGGGATGACCACCACCATGCGAACGAATTTTGATTTCCTGAATTATCACCATACGTTTAAGGAAACCATTGGCGGGGGATGGCTGACGAATCATAATCCCGAAGGAGAATGGTTATACGGACTGGATATGGGTTTGCTTCCCGAATACAGGGGAAAGGGTCTTGCCAGGATTTTGTACAGGGCCAGGCAGGAAATGGCGAGGTCACTCGGTTTGAAAGGGCAACTTACCGTAGGCATGATGAGCGGGTATGGAGCGGTCAGCAACGAAATATCGGGCGAAACGTATTATGAAGAACTGATTCAGGGTAAACGAAAAGATCCGACCCTTAGTCCGCAGATGAAAATCGGATTTGTACCTATCGCACTCATGCCAAACCACCTGAATGATCCGGTATGTGGCAATTATGGGATCCTGATCAAACTGGACATTGATAAAATAATTTAAAGCATTAAAATAATTCTATGTCGCATATACAATTAAAAACTGCGTTGCCCGGACCGAAGAGCCAGGCCATGCTGGAAAGAAGAAGAAATGCCCTGCCTTCCGGTCTCGCCAAATCAACCGATATCGCAGTGGACAGGGCCGATGGTGCCCTGGTCTGGGATCTGGACGGTAATCAGTTGCTCGATTTTGCGGGTGGTATCGGCATGATCAATGTGGGGCACTCGAATAAAGAAGTGGTGAATGCCATCAAAGAACAACTGGACAAATATATTCATACCTGTACCCTGGTCACTACGATTGAACCCTATATCCGGCTGGCTGAATTGTTAAACAGTGTTGTGCCCGGAAAATTTCCAAAGAAAACCCTGCTGGCTAATTCAGGATCTGAAGCTGTGGAGAATGCCATCCAGGTGTCAAAGTATTATACAAAACGAAATGCCGTTTTATGTTTTGAAGGCGCTTATCATGGCCGGACCCTGCTTACCCTCAGCCTAACGAGTAAATATGCTTTATTCAAAAAAGGATTCGGTTCCTATGTGTCTGATATTTACCGTATTCCTGCCCCGAATATGTACCGGAAAATTGAGGGAATGACCGATGAAGATTATATTCAGTATTGCATAAAAAAACTGGATGAAGCATTTGTTTCCCAGATAGATCCTGAATCCCTGGCTGCGATCATTATTGAGCCGGTGATGGGGGAAGGTGGTTTTATTCCTATCCCGGCGGCTTACCTTCAGAAATTGCGTGATATATGTGATCAGTACGGGATTGTTTTTATCGCAGATGAGATTCAGTGTGGTGCAGGACGAACAGGAAAACTTTATGCCATGGAACATACCGGTGTTGTGGCAGATATCGTAGTCAGTGCAAAATCCATCGGTGCCGGTATGCCCATCAGTGCCATTACCGGTAAAGCTGAAATTCTGGATGCACCGCATCTCGGTGGTGTAGGTGGAACCTATGGAGGAAATCCCCTGTCCTGTGTGGCTGCGATTGCAGCGATCGAAATATTAAGAAGCAAATCTTTTCTCGACCGTTCCGTAGAAGTGGGAAACATCATTCAGAAAAGCATGCAGGTATGGAAATCAAAATATTCGGTGATCGGAGATGTGCGCGGACTGGGTGCGATGCAGCTGGTTGAATTTGTTCAGGACCGGAAAACCAAGGAACCGGATACGGCGGTGGCGATGGAAGTGATCAGGGATGCCATCGCCCATGGACTTATCCTTATTCGCGCGGGCCTGTTCAGCAATTGCATCCGGTTGCTGCCGCCCATCGTGATCACGGATGAACAGTTGACAGAAGGGCTGAAGGTTTTGGAAAATGCGATAGCCCGGGCTGAGGAAAAAAGAAAATAACCATGTCGTCTTTGCTCATTTATAATGCCCGCCTCTTATCCTTTCAGGAAGGATTCAGGAAAGGAAACGATAGTTTGCTCCTGGAAAATGGTGTTATCAAAGCGATTGGGAATATGGATGCGCTGCAATCACTTGCAGATTCCGGAATCCCGAAGATGGACGCCGAAGGGAAAACGGTGATGCCCGGATTTAATGATTCCCATATCCATATCTGGAAAGCCGGCAATCTGAAAACCTTTATGCTGGACCTGCGTCCCGCAAAAAGTCTCGATCATATGTTATCCATGTTATCCGACTATAACCGCCGTTTTTCCGAAGCGCGATGGATAACCGCAAGGGGATTTAATGATGCATGCCTGGGAAAACGGGAAATTCCCAACGAAATCAGATCTGGATAAGGTTTCGAAAACCAAACCCGTTTATATTGTTCATACCAGCGCACATTCTGCGGTAGCCAATTCCAAAGCCATGGAACTGGCCAATATTGATATCCATACCCGGGTTCCGGAAGGGGGAGAAATGCAGATTGGTGAGGATGGCCAGCCCAATGGTGTTTTTTCGGAAACAGCGCTAGGTTTAATAACCAGTCATCTTCCAGCGTATACAAAAGAAGAATTAAAAATCATGGTAAGGGCCGCCCGGGAGGAAATGTACCGGTATGGAATTACCGCTGCCACGGATCCGGCCGTGGATCCGCTGCTGCTGGAAGTCTTACCGGGAAATGAACAATGATCAAACCCTGGGATTCCGGTTAAATGTGATACCCATCCTTTTACCGGATGGATCAGAAGTTCCCTTTCCCGTTCCGGATTTTTTTGATTCTGCTTTTTTAAAACTGAATGCAGTAAAGTTTTTCAGTGATGGCGGATTAAGCAATAAGACCGCTGCCCTGAAGCGGGCATATAAAAATTCGAATGATCATGGAATCCTCCGGCTTAAAAAGGATTCCTATCGCAACTTGTGCCGGGCATCGATGGAAAAAGGGCTGGGCATCGCCACCCATGCCATCGGTGACCTCGCCATTGATTTTGTTATTGATGTTTATAAAGATCTGCAGGATTCTTTTCCCGGTTTGATCAAAAGAATCGAACACCTTGGTTTGCCGGATACGCAAAACCTGGAAGCTATGGCAGCATATCAGATTGCCGCTTCCATGCAATCCATTTTTATTTATGAACTGGGTAGAAATTTCATAAAATACCTGGACGCGGATTATTTAGATCACTGCTACCCCATAAAATCTGTTTTGCATCATGGCATTGTTATGGCGCTTTCTTCCGATGCACCCGTGGTGCAGGATTTCAATCCGTTAAAAGGCCTGGAAATTGCAGTAACCAGAAAGGACCGCGAAGGGAATATCATTGCTGCACAGGAGGCCATCACCATTGAAGAAGGACTGGCCGCTTATACTTCCCAGGCAGCACGCATCAGCGGTACCAGTGAATTCGGGGTTTTGGAAGAAGGGAAGTTCGCCGATATCATTGTGCTGAATGCAAATCCGCTCAACACCGCTCCCGATCAGCTATCGAAAATCAGGGTTGAAAAAACTTTTATCGGGGGAGAACTGGTCTGGCAGGCCGGCGGTAAAAATCAGGCGTGACAAAATACGCGATTATGAAAAAAGAAGAAAGCCGCGTTAAACTTTCAGAACCGGAGAAAGTGGATATGTATATAAAAAATTGCAAACACCCACTCATCCAGGTTATTAAAACACTCCGAAAAATTATTCTGGAAACAGATTCGGAAATCGGGGAGGAGATAAAGTGGAATGCGCCCAGTTTTTTTTATTCCGGAGATATGGAGCCTTCCGATCCAAAAAAATACAAACGGTATATCGTCGTCTTTAACCTGTTTAAACAGGATTGTATCCGGCTGGTATTTCCGAGTGGTGCGAAAGTGAAGGATAAATCGGGATTGCTGGAGGGGGAATATGCCGATGGTCGCCGGCTGGCGATGTTTTACGATGTCAAAGATGTAAAATCAAAGGGAAAGAACCTTCAGAATATTATTAAAACCTGGCTTAAGCTGCTTGAGAAATAATTGCGTCAGTATATTAGCGGGATCAGGCGTTTCACTTTTATCTGATATTCCCGGAATTTATCTCCGAAAGTATCGAGCATAAATTCCTCTTCTTTTGAAATTTTAATCAGCAGGCAGGCCACCAGTATGGGTATACCCAGGTATGCTCTTAGCTCCCCGACAGTCATTGCAGTTCCGCAAAAAGCAGCGAGGAAACCGGTGTAAATGGGATTTCGGGTAATGCGATAGGGGCCCGATTGAACGAGTTCGTGATTTTCCTTTACAGTAATTCTTCCACTCCAGTTTTTGCCGAGGTGGATCCTGGCTAAAAATGCAAAAAGCAATCCGGATAGACACAGAAGCAGACCGGCTATTTTCCATGCCCCATTTTGAGGAAGTACCGGCTGGTATAAAAATGAAAAGGGAAAATATTTTTCAAAGAGCAGGCTGAATGCCAGGATCACAAAAAAAATATACAGTATTCTTTTCCAATCGGTCTGATGCCGGATGGTTTTTTTCACCTGAAATGCGGAGGCCACCCAGAACAGGAAGAGTGCCAGCCAGCCCATTTTCTCAATATAGATCAGGTTCATGTAAATGGTTTTATAGTCCATCGCTCGGTTTACTGCAGACTGAATTATTTTAGTAAGGATTTGAATCTTTTCAGGTCAGCCTGGTCTGCCGGAGTAAAAATTTCATTGTTTTCAAATTTGGATTGCAGATATAGCAATCGTTTGTGGTGGGGATAGCGGGATAAAATTTCGGCAATCAATTTTCCGGTTGATTCTTCTTTTTCGAAAAGCGGCTTGTTTTCTGGTAATTCGGATTTATACCGGGTCGGCATTTTTTTGATGATGGCTTCAATGGTAGCTAATTTCCCCGGGGGTAGGGTTTCAATTTTTGAGGCTTTCCCATATAACCCCTGTAGCTGCTTCTTGCTTAAAGAGCCCCGCTCCAGGTATTGTTTATACAAGCTTATGATAAAGGAGGATAACGGATAGGCCAGTATACATTCTTCCAAAACTTCATTGATAATATCGAGCCTGTCCTTAGTGGGTTGCATATCCTGTTATAACGAGACAGGCAAATTTAATCATTCCCCCGGCTCAGGAATGACGTTTAAAATATTGAATTTCCCTTTCATGTTTTTGGGCAGCCTGCCGGGTCTTAAAAGTTCCCAGGTTACGGCGTTTTCTGGTGTCGGGATCTACTTTACGGGAATAGAGCCGGTATTCCCCTGTTTTTAATTTCCGGATCATCTTTTTAAAAGAAGAATCAATTATAATGCCTGCCATGTCCGATATTAGCTTTTTCGAATGGCTGAACCTCCTAAATCATTGATTCTCTTATGATGCAACTTAAATTCCTAATGGGTTTCAGCATCATGCTGATTTTTTTCTCCTTAACAGGTGTTGCCCAACAGCAGGTACACCTGAAGAAAAAAGACCGGAAAAGAGATATTGAAATGGTTACCACAGAAGGAACAATCATTCTGAGGTTATCGGATTCTACACCGCTGCACCGGGACAATTTTTTAAGACTGGTGAAAAGCCATTTTTTCGACAGTGTTCTTTTTCACCGTGTGATCCGGTATTTTATGATTCAGGCCGGTGATCCTGCCAGCAAAAACGCCGTAGCGGGTAAGCCATTAGGAGATTCCGGTGCCCCCTATACCATAGCCGCAGAATTCAGGATTTCCCTTTTTCACAAAAGAGGAGTGTTGGCAGCAGCGCGGGAAGCAGATGATACCAATCCCCTGAAAGCCAGCAGTGGCAGCCAGTTTTATATCGTGCAGGGAAAAAAATATACTGACAGTATGCTGGACCTGGTGGAAATAAACAGGCTGAAAAGAAAAATTCCCGATTCCCTTCGCGAAATATATAAAACAGTCGGAGGAACTCCGCAACTGGATCAGAGTTATACCATTTTTGGAGAAGTGATCAGTGGAATGGAAACCGTGGATAAAATCGCCGCCGAACCCACAAGTAAGGGTGATGATATGGATCGTCCCCTGAAAGATGTACGAATCCTCAGCACGAAACTGATAAAACGAAAGAATAGTTACCCGGATTAAAAAGGAAAAGCATCAAGTCGCTTTCGGTATTTTTAGCTTACGCTTTAATACTTACTGACCCGATGCTCCCTGAGTTGCTACTAACCTGTTACGGTTTTCACTCCCCAATTGAGATCTTTATTTCCTTTACGGATTTCTGTGTCTCAATTACAAATCCAAGATACAACATGAAGATAACCGTTTCCAAATTTTAGGGCTTTTGTTTTGCACGGGTTTGGCACAAAGTTTTGCACATCTTTCGAAAATTCAGGGCGCTGAAAAAGACACCTGTACGTTATTGTCGGTGGTATTAATATCCGTCCAAAGAGAATGAAGTGCTCCGGCAATATCAGGTGATAATGCGCCAAATGCTTCATCCTTAGCGGCTTCTTCCGGAGATATCATTTCATCACCCGCAAAATGAGCCATGATGGCATTCCTGAAGAGAGGCGCCCCCTCGGCAACATATGCATCCGGCACTCCATATACATTAGAAAGAAAATAAGAAAAATAACCGTCGAGATGCTGGGATAAAAACATATTGGAATAAGTGGGAAAATCCAGTCCGCCCGGTAATGTGGCATGGATTGACGTTACATATTTGGTGGTAATATCGAATGAATTGTTATTCATGGTAATAATCCGGTAAGGGATCGGGGCGGTTACCAGGGAGCCAGTTTCAATATCAAATAGTTCTTTGGTCCCGGTTACGCGTTTGGTAATATCGTTGGCATGATAATGTCCTGTAAAAATGACTGACATCCCTGCATTCATAAACTGATCTGATTCTGTTTCCCAGTTGTCTGTTACATATCCGGGATCCAACTGGGTCTGACCGGTGTAATGTTCTATCATATTGTGATGCATCATGCCAAAAACCTGAATATGCCTGCGTTTTGCATCTGCCAGCCGATCCAGGGCCCAGGTCATCGTTTGGGGTTTTATTCTGCCGGCAACAATCGCAATATCCTTATTGAGTTCATATTCACAATCATCTATTCCAAGTATCCATAATCCGGGATAGGGCTGTGCCACATAACTCAGGGAATTGGGATCCCTTGAGATGGCATTTTTATAACCATAATCCGCATAGAGGCTGCTGAACTCATTGGCAGAAATGGATGGTGTTGGTGTGGCGATATCCCCGTCATAGGTTCTGGCTTCGGGATTGTTTACGTCATGGTTACCGGGAACGACAAACACTTTAATATTTGCATTAGCCAATTGCTTCAGCAGGGTAACCATTGTTTTATGGCTAACCCTTTCGCCGTCCTTGGTAAGGTCTCCGGGAATGAGCAGGATATCCGGTTTTTCAGATTTTAACTGGTCCATGACCGTCCGGAAAATCGGATCACTGAATTCGATCAGTTTCGGATCGGCATTCAGGTAATCCTGGAAGGCCTGTCCGGCGGAAGCATTGTTTTTCAACAGGGAAGGATCCATATAATGGATATCAGAAACGACAGCGATTTTCAGGGGGTGATTGTTAAAAATGCCACCTTCTTTATCGTGTTCAAAGGCAGGTTCCTTTTTACAGGATACTACAGCGATCATACAGATTAGAATCGGAAAGAGTAATTGGGGTTTCATGTTTACAAGGTTTAATAGTCATGTTATTTGATGCGGCCATGGAATTGCAATACAATAATATTCCTATCCGAACCGGAAGTCTAATTGATATATGCGCCGGATCTCAGGAGATAAGCAATAATTTCTTGAATGGAACAAAAGCCGGGTCGGGGAGGTATTGATTTTTGCAAATATTCATTGTATACCTACTGGTTTGGCAGTTTTCCGTAATTCTGCCGGGAGGTTTGGTATATTTTACTAAACAAATCCTATAACTAAAATGTAATTCCATCCATGCAACATATCGTAAAGATCTCCGAAGTTTTCCCGGTAACCCATGATGTAAAATGCTTCCGTTTGGAAAAACCGGAAGGATATTCGTTCCATCCCGGCCAGGCAACCGATTTATCCATTCATCAGCCCGGTCTGGAGGAAGAAACGCGGCCTTTCACCTTTACGGCGCTGGCCGATAAACCTTATCTGGAGTTTACCATTAAAAGATATCCGGATCATCATGGGATCACTGACCGCCTGCATCAGCTGATGCCGGGTGATGAACTGATCCTGCGCGATGTGTGGGGCGCGATTGAATACAAGGGGGCGGGATATTTTATCGCCGGAGGAGCAGGCATTACACCGTTTATTGCGATTCTCCGAAGTTTAGACGCAAAAAAAGAAGCTGCAGGGAATAAACTTTTTTTCTCCAATAAAACTTCTTCAGATATTATCTATAAAGAAGAGCTGGAAAATATCCTGGGAGCCGATGCGGTTTTTATCCTGACCCGCGAACAAAAACAAGGATTTATAAACGGAAGAATAAATGCTGCGTTTATCCGGGGAAATATGTCGGACTTTAAAAAACATTTTTATATCTGTGGTCCGGATCCCATGGTGAATGAACTGGTGAATTCGGTGCAGGAATCCGGGGCTTCTCCGGAAGCACTGGTATTTGAAAAATAGAGGGAAGGATCCGGTGGTTAAATGGTTTTGTAAAATACGAGGGTGGCACAGGGCCGGCCATCCGGGAAAAGAGCGTAACCGGGGATCTTTCCCACTGCTGTCCACTGATGTCGTCTGTAAAGTCTTTCTGCATCGTCTGAGGCTGTATCCAGTACCAGGAGTGTTTTACCGGCCATCCGGGCAGCTGATTCCGCAGCCTGTAACAGCGCTCCACCGATTCCCTGTTTGCGTGCCTTACGGTGCACGAGCATCTTTGAAATATCCGCCCGGTGCGGTTGGTTTTCCGGCAGATTCATAACGACCTGCACCGTTCCAACCGGCTGGTGATCCAGTTCGGCAACCAGCAGGATACGTTCACCCGCCGCCACAGCGTCTGCGATTTTATACCAGAACCTGCCTGCTTTTTCCGGCGATAAGGGTACCATAAATCCGATGGAATCCCCGCCCTCCACCACGTCGATCAGGATGGCCGAGAGGGCTTCAATTTTCTGTCTGGCTTCTGCTGCGGTAAGTATTTTGATTTCTAATGTTCCGGTCATATTCATCCTGTGATGTGGACGGGTCTAAATTACTTAATAAATTTATGGGTGTCCGGAAAATACGCCTGGGAAGCAACAAATGTTTTCCTTTTTTGTCTCTTATTTTAATATCCCGGGAATCCCGTATTCCCGGCGATGATTTAATGAGAAATCCTGTACCGGCTTTAAATTTTTACGCCATGTTTAGAAGTAATTTGAAAATCGCGTTACGATACCTGGTCAAAAACAAGGGGTTTTCATTTATCAATATTTTCGGACTTTCCATCGGACTAACCTGTTGTCTCCTGATTGCGGTATATATCCGTCATGAATTGAACTATGATGATTTCCAGCAAAAGGGAAACCGGATTGTCCGGGTGATCATGGAATATAGTTTTGACGGAAGCCCGGATACCAAAAAAGGAAATTTTACCAGTGTCCGAGTAGCCTCCGTTTTTAAATCTTCTTTTCCCGAAGTGGAAGCCGCGGTTAAAATGGATAAGGCGGAACGCGTGATTCAATACAAAGAATCCCTGGTGAATGAAAAAAACTTCATGTACGCCGATCCCGATTTTTTTAAGATATTCAGTTTTCACCTGCTGCAGGGAGACCCGGACAGGGTGCTCGAAAATCCCCATACCGTTGTGCTGACCAGGACCACGGCGAAAAGATATTTCGGGCAGGAAAATCCGGTAGGAAAATTTCTCCGCGTTGGTAATGACAGCAGTCTGTATCAGATTACCGGTGTCCTGGAAGACTGTCCCACCAATTCCCAAATCAAATTTGATTTCCTGGCTTCATTTTCATCCAAGGGACTGGCGAAGGAATATGAAAATACCTACTGGGATGCGAATTATACCACGTTCCTTCTTCTGAAATCTCCGGCTGCACGGGGTAGCCCTGCAGGCAAAGCTTCCGGATTTTATGAAAAAAGAAATGGCCGGCTCCGGAGCTACGGTCAATTTCTGGCTGGAGCCTTTTACAGATATTCATTTGCATTCTCCATTTGACGGTTTTGAACCCAATAATAACATCCAGTATATTTTTATACTTGCAGGTGTTGCGCTCCTGATCCTGGTGATCGCCTGTTCCACTTTTATAAACCTGAGCACAGCCCAGTCTCTGGAAAGAGCAAAAGAAGTGGGTATCAGAAAAGTAATCGGAGCAGGCAGGAAACAACTTTTCTGGCAGTTCATCGGGGAATCTGCAGCCCTGTGTATTTTATCTTTATTTCTCAGCCTGTTGTTGTCGCTTATTTTATTGCCCTCTTTTAATCAGCTAACCTCAAAACAACTACAGGCCGGTTCATTGTTTTCCATTCCTTTCCTGTGTTTTGCGTTGATCATAACCGCGCTGGTCAGTTTCCTGGCGGGTGCTTATCCTGCCTTTGCATTAACCCGTTTTCAACCGGTGAAAGTGTTGAAAGGATCATTTAAAAATCTTTCTTCCGGCCAGCAGCTGAGAAAATCCCTGATCATTTTCCAGTTTGCCCTGTCCGTTTTTATGATCATCGCCACTTTTATCATCCAGGAGCAGTTATTTTATATTCAGCACCGGAAATTAGGGTATGACCGGAATCATGTGCTGGTAGTACCGGCAGACAAAACCATACTTCCCAGACTGCCTTTGATAAAACAGGAATTTACTTCGAATCCCGATGTGCTCAGCGTTTCCAGTACTTCCCGTTCACCGGTGGAAGGAGGTGGCGGATATAATATGCGTTCATCGGTGATGCCGGAAAGTCAGCAGATCGCCGTAACGGCGAATCCGATAGATGAAGATTTTGTAAAAACTACCGGACTATCCCTGATTGCCGGTGAGGATCTTACCCGGCAGGATATGAAAGATGCAATGGACGATAGTCTGAAACAACCCCTGTATCATTTTATTTTAAATGAATCGGCTGCCCGGCAACTGGGCTGGACACCGGTGCAGGCCATTGGTAAAAAAATGTTTCTCGGAGACGACCGGCCGGGTTTTGTAAAAGGAGTGGTGAAAGATTTCAATTTCGAATCCCTGCACAATCCTGTAAAATCCTTCGTGCTGTTTACGGAAGCCAGGGAGAATAAATTATTATTAAAACTGAGTGGAGCACATCTGACACAAACGATTTCTTTTCTCGGATCAAAATGGAAAGAACTGGTGCCCGGTCGTCCGTTTGAATACCGTTTTATGGATGAGGATTATAATACTTTATATCTTGCTGAAATGCGATTGGGTAATGTGATGAATGTCTTTTCACTATTGGCCATTGTACTTGCCTGTCTGGGATTGTTTGGTTTGTCTTCTTATGCGATACAACAACGCACAAAAGAAATCGGTGTTCGTAAAGTACTGGGGGCTTCCGTCAAATAATATTGTTCTGCTATTGTCGGGGGGATTTGTAAAACTTACCTGTATTTCCCTGCTGATTTCCTTCCCGCTCGCCTGGTGGTGCATGACGAAGTGGCTGGCTGGTTATGCCTATCGCATTTCCATGAACGGGTATATTTATTTAATTGCCGGTGTGATTGTATTAATGCTTTCTCTTTGCACGGTTGCATTTCAGTCCGTCAAAGCTGCTTAGCAAACCCGGTAAAGAATTTAAGGACAGAATAACCCGGCATTGAGGGCCTGCGATCAGTTGAACAGGGATTTGAAAAATCCAATAGTCCGCAGATAAATTGAAAACAGAAAAGCAACTTTCGGATGATTGCTGTTTTCTTCCAGGAATCCCACCAGTTCCTTCCAGTTTGATTTGTTGGAGATACTGAATACAGTAGAAAGACTTACACCCGGAACATTGGTCGTATGCCACCAGCCGCAGGGCATGAAAACAGATTCGCCTGCTTTTAAAGTGATACGCAGGGATTTTGCCTGCGCGAACAGGGGAAATTTATTCAAATCGGGATGATCCACATCGGGTACCTGCGAAAAGCGTTCTGTTCCTTTCCGGTAGAGAAATTTTTCCTGGTCCGGCGGATACACGATGATTTCCTTATCGCCGTAATGCTGTGTTATAAAAGCGTGTACACCGAGGTCATCAATATGCAGGTAAGGGAAGACCCGTCGGCCGCAAAAATTGACTTCAATATAAGATTCCCGGTTAAGTCTTTCGTTAATCCGACCAACGCCATACTTATCTCCCAGCCAGTTGGGCAGGGTATAGGAAGGGGTTGGTAAAACATGATCCACGAGGTCTGGAAACACATCTTTCAATGGCTGCTCCCGAAGAAAAGGTCCGGGTGTTCCGTTATCAATGGTGATGGCATCAATAAATTTATCCATTCTCATTTCTCCCTGATCAGTTTTAACCATTTTATCGGGATACTTTTCTTTAAACCACTGGGGCGTCCAGGAGGAGGCCTTCCATTTAGCAGTAGCATCGGTGATCACCACCGGTTTGCGGGGAAACAGATATTCCTGCTCAAACTCCTTATAGCTGAGGTTTGATCTTTTGTCGATAGAGCCGGTATCCATAATCAGTCTTTTGGTTTATTTACTTTAAACTTTCCTGAATATTCATCAGCAGGCCGAGTAGTTTTCCATAAATCAATATGGGCAGTGCCATGAAAATGGATTTTCTTTTTTTCCAGTATTTGTATTCATCATTGATAAATAAATTCCAGTTCGCCCGGTTCAACTGACAGCGGCCAAAAGAAATACAGGGTTCATGAATCTGGGTGGAATGCCACCAGCCGGTAGCAAAAAAAAGTGTTTCACCCTGGTTAACCGTAACCCGCAATGGTTTGGCATGCTTATACAAAGGGAATTTATCATAATCCGGATTAAAAACATCCACCTGGGAAATTTTTGGATTTTCCGGGGTAGGGTATAGATATTTGGTCTGATCCGGAGAGAATAATATAAATTCTTTAGAGCCGTACAGCTGCGTCATCTGATTATGCAGGTATAACTCATCAATATGCAGTAGGGGGAAGGTGGAACCATTCCCGCCCATAAATAATTCATATACTTCCGTACCATGCATCATAAACCGGGGCATGAGGGGATGATTTATCCGGTCAATTTTTCCATACACCAGGTCCGGCTTTGCATCCCGGATAACTTCCGGACAATAGGTTTCCGTATTCACGTTGAAAGGATAGGGAGAAGGATTCTCCGGTGTAGAAACCAGGATCCTGTCGATCAGCTGGGCATAGGTATATTCAACTCCTTTGATCGTTTTTTTCAGGTGCCCGTATTTTTCCTTAATGAATTGGGGCGTCACTTCTCCCATCGCCTTCCATTGAAGAGCAGCCTTGGTAAGAATAACCGGTTTTGAAGGCTCTACATATTCTTTAATAAACTCATCAAACGTAATGGAATCCCTTTTATCGATGGTAAAAACAGTTTGCGAGGGAGGTGCAATGGAAGCGGTTTCCATATTAAGGTTTAGGGTGATTTATATCGGCTGGTAAGATAAAATAATTTTACGACCCTCCAAAGTAAAATAGCCTCCGGATTCCCTGGAACCCGGAAGGTATCCATCTGGAGAAAGCCATGTTTTATGTTGATAATCAACTACATCTGGACTCACAGACATTTCGTATGTATACCCTATGCATAAACGGATACCCATTGTTATCGCCATTGTTTTAACGATAAGCGGATGCGGGCATCTGCATAAACCGATCGTCAGTTCCGTCTTTATTGACAGCCTTATTAATCATTATCAGGTACCCCTGCCGGCTATCTCCAATGATTCAGCCCTGGTGTTTTGGAAAAACCGGATCAATCCCTCGCTGCCCGGTATCACCAGCGAATCAAAATATGCGGCCTGCCTTTCCTCCCGGTTTCATTTTTTTGGAGATATCCGGGACATCCGGTCTGCGGACAGTGTAATGCGAAAACTGGATTCGGATTTTAATCACAAGGAAGCACCTGCAGATCTTTCCCTGCTGCATTATGCTGTTTTACAACACAGGTTCAAAGAGGCAGACTATTTTCTGGAGGCAGCAAAACGAACCGGATTGAAAAAATATGACCTGTTGACTTCATCTTTTGATGTTGATTTTGAATTGGGGCGATACTTCGATGCATCCAATGAGCTTAAGGCATTAAAATCTTCATCGGATTATGGTTATTTTTTCCGGCGTTCAAAAATGGATCATCTCAATGGATTGCTGGATAGTTCCATCGTGGCCATGTTAAAGTCAGCTGATATCGAAAAATCGAATCCTTACCTGCAACAGGTGGCGCTTTCCAATGCTGCGGACTTATACATACACGCCGGGGAATTGGAAAAAGCTGCCGGACTTTACGCAACATGTTTAAAAATGAATCCTGCCGATTTCCACAGCCTGATGGGTTTGGGTTGGATTGCACTGGTTTCCGATAAGAATGATTCACTGGCCGGAAAAATATTTTCCTTTGTTCATTTGAAAAATAAATTACCTGATCCGTTGTTCAAACTCACACAGATGGCGCAATCCATTCAGGATTCTGTAATGGAAAAAAAATTTGCCCGGGCATTTGTTACAAGCGCTTCGGAAACGGATTACGGAAATATGTATAATAAATACCTGATCGAATTATACACCGGAATTTTATACAATCCTGCTATGGCAGAAGAGATATCAAAAAAGGAACTCGAAAATCGCTCCACACCGCAAACCTGGTCCTGGTATGCCTGGAGTTTGTTTTCCAATCATAAAAAAGAAGAAGCTTATGCGGTGTTTCAAAAACATGTTTCCGGCAGACCGCTTGAAGGACTGGAACTATACTGGATGGGTAAAATCATGCAGGGCTTAAATAAGGAATTTAATGCACAGGCATTTTATACAGCTGCATTCAATAATAAATTTGATCTCAGTCCCTCCATCCTCAGAGATCTTGAAAGGCAATTAAATTAAATTCTGCCAGTAAGGTCTCCGTTTCTCCATTCTGATAAATTTTGAAAGGTATTTAAATGAATATCCGCTGGATTGTCCAGAAAGCTGCGATGAGGGCAATCAGAACAGAAGCCGGAATTACCATCCGGTTCCTGTACCATGGGGTGTCTCCAAACCATTTCGCAAGTAAGAAACTAAGCCATAAGGATAACCGTTACCTGGCCCAGTTCAACACCGGCGTTAAACATCACCAGGGAAAGAAAATATGCGTGAGGAGGTAATCCAAGCTGACCGAGGGAACCGGCGAATCCCATCCCATGAATAAGACCGAACAGGAACACCACACCGATGCGGGATGCTTTTAATTTCGGGGAGAATATATTTTCCAGGGATACATACAAAATAGACAGGGCAATCAGGGGTTCCACAATTCCTGCGGGCGGACGGATGATCTGGTACATCGCCAGTCCGAGGGTTACAGAATGGGCAATGGTAAAAGCGGTTGCCTGCCAGAGAAGAGGTTTTAATTTCGGACTCAGCAGAAATAAACTCAGTACAAATAGTATATGATCCAGTCCGAGCGGCAGGATATGGGTGTAACCCAGTTTCAGATAAACCCCTGCAGCATCTGTGACGGACATTTTTTCCAGTTCCTGTACAACTACATGTGCACTGGCGGATGAACCTGTGATGCAAAAAACAAAAACAACCCAAATCCTTGTGCAGGATGGGTTGTTTTCGCATTCTTGATTTTTTTCATTCTCAAATGGCGTTAAGCGTTAGGCGTTAAGCGTTAAGCCTACCACGGGCTCGCTTCGTAAGGGAAACTGGTGAGAAAGGCTTTGTCGTTGGCATTCACATGGTCACTGGTTAGTCCCGCATTGTCTCCACCGGTGGGTCCGCCGAAAATCAGCGTAAGCTCTACATCAATCACATCGTCGCTCAGTGTTCTTCCCGTTAATACTTCGGTACCATTATAAAAACTGGTAACACCGGTTGTAGCTACATTTAAAACATCCGTAGATAAAACGCCGATGAACTGATCTGCTGTTAAACCCAAAAGATTCGTGGTGTATCCGGCATTGAGGGTCAGCAGGGAAGTTTTCATATCGTTGGCAAAATACCCTGGCATCTGTGTCGGTGTGCTTGTATTAAAACTGTCTTTTCCACTGGCAGGAATAAAAACCGTATTCACTGCCGGGCGACCAACCTGGTCTGCCTGATCATAGTAGACCGTAGGAGGGGGTGGTGGATTATTCGTTGATTTGCTGCAGGCTGCCACACACAGAGATATGATGGCTAAAACCGAGAATCGATTTTCTGATGAAATACTTTTTCATTTTAATAAATTTCTTTGTGATGAATTTTTAAGACTTTTGTTTTAAGAAGCTTTCTTTTTTGTCGTCAGCCACACATTTAATTTACCGGTGCTGTTCAACAACGATTTTGGAACTTCCACAACCACACTCAGCACATTGGTTCCGGCAAAAGCATCAGAACCCGGGTTATTGAATCCGCTGGCCATACCGGCGAGAATTTTATGGTACTGGTTAAGATCAAAAAAGAAGGGATCATCCCGGGGGCCGGCAAAGACCATCATACCCGATGCGCCCGTCGCCGTTGTCGGAGAAGAAGCACTGTAGGGAGTAACATCAACCGAAGCGGTGACTAGGTCCTTCCAGCTGACTTCTTATTCCGGGAGTGGTGGGTTTAACGGGTCCGTAAAAATTCATTTTCCCATCGGCATAAATGGCCTGGATCACCAGGTCCTCCACATTATCTCCGGTATTGTCAATATTAAACTGGATCAGGGTGTTGGGATCGAATGCGGCGGCTGAGGTGGAAGCCGGGGCGAGTAAGCCCTGGGTATTTCCCACAAATACCAGGTTGTTGTTGTCGGCTCCGTTAAAAACATAGAGATCCGTAATATCAGTTGTCTGGGTTTTTACTGCGGGGGCATCGATATGGTCTGATGCGAGTAAAAAACCGCCGATCGTGGTGGCAAGAGCAACCAGGACGACTAGAATGATTTTTTTTTGTTTCATGGTAATGTAATTGAAGTGATGATTTAATGGACATACGGGATGAACAGGAATTCAGATTTTTTTCTCCCTTATTTATTTGGTCTGCGGAATATTTACCACTTCAGAAAAACCATTCCCCTCATATAAATTAACTTTAGTAAATTGTTGAAGTCCGGATCGCTATCACTCACTATTTAAAAATCATTGTATGTTCGATCAAATTTTGCAGCTGGTAAAAGAGAGTCTGGGCAATCATCCCGAAATAGCCGGAAATGTTCCGCAGGATCAGCAGGATGCCATACATCATGAAATTGCCACCCATATTCATAATGGTCTGCAGAATCAGCCTGAAGCGCCGGCAACGGCAGGTGGTCTTCTGTCGCAATTTGAAAACAATCTTGGTTCAGGAAATATTTTAACGAGCGCTGTTACAGGCGGACTGGTGGGAAGTCTGGCCAGCAAATTTGGTTTGTCTCCGCTTATTACCGGGGCGATTGCAGCTTCCTTACCCGGACTCATGGAAAAATATATGCAGAAACACGACACCCAGACTGCACCCGAAGGCCCGTAACCACCTAGTTGTTATTAATACAGGCCTTCGTGATCTGTCAGGAATTCTTTTCCCGTGCTGCAACCTTCAATATTGGCCACCGACCACACAAAATCATACAAACCCCTGTTGAGCAGGTATGTATTTGGAAATCCTTTTTTAATCAGGGCCTGGCAAACGAGCGTCGCCAGGTCTCCACCCGAACCATAAACCAGGAAAACGGCAGATTTGTTTTTTTGCTGAATGACGAATTCCAGTGAATCCAGGGAAGGGATATGGATGGCATTTTTGATATGTCCCAGATTTTTATACGTCAATGCTGCGGTATTCGTAAATTCCGGCAGGGGCCGGGTATCGAGTATCACCAACCCGGGCTGACCCGTTAATAAATCAATTCCGGATTTTGCATCAATCAGATGATATGCAGGTGCCTCCACGATAAGTGGCGAGATCAGGTTTTTCAGATGGTGATCATTGATAAAAATTTCAAGACCCTCATACAAATTGTAAATCCGGGTAATACCCTTTTTCTTCGTAAGATATCCACCACGTCCATGCTGTTGTAACCATGCAGGTCATATAAAAGGATGGTGCTTGTTTTCGGAATATGCCAGGAGTCGATTTTTTCGGCAAAAACGCCCTGCGGAATATTGATTGCATTTTTCAGGCGACCGATATTGTTCGCCTGCACACTATCCGCTGGAAGCAAATTCCTGATCCGTCCGGATATCGATGATCACCAGGTCCGGTGTGTTTTTTATTAAATCATAGGCATCGGTGGAGGCAATATTGGTGTAATCCAGATTCGTAAGCAGTACTTTGTTTTTATAGGGGAAACTGGCAATACCCGGATTCATTCACCACCGTCATGCCCCCGTTGATATTGTACACGTTTTTAAATCCGTTTTCTGCCAGCAGTTTACTTACTCTCCTGGAACGCTGGCTGTGGGAGCAATACACGAATACAGGTTCGTTGATATATTTTTTCAGTGCGGCCAGATGACCGGGAACGGAATCAATGGAAATATTAACCGAACCCCTGATTCTTCCGATATCGCCGAAAGGTAGCTTTGGAGGTGTCAGCATATTCTCCCGGACTTCTTACATCCAGCAGCAGAAAATTCTGCAGGAATCCATTAAACGGAATGCCTCATTCAGGTAGACGGTTTTATAAACCGTATGATCATATTTAAAGGGGTGTTGGGCCGGTGGCTGTTATGGAAATCAGTATAACAGCAAATAATAAATATTTGTTGCGTCTCATGCTGAGTGGGTTTTATGGTATAGTGAAATTAAACAAATGGGACACAGCAATGGATGGGGCCTCGATTAACGGCCATCCGGAAGGGCTGAAGGAAATAACCGGGGTTGAATGGTGATTCGTAACTTTGGTTACACCTAATCATTTTCTACATGAAAGCATTTCTGGGCACCGGTTTATTAGGCGCCAATTTTACAAGGGCATTATTAAAAAAAGGAGAAAAGGTTCAGGTATGGAACCGGAGTTCCGAAAAGGCAAAAGCACTGGAACAATATGGTGCAAAAGCTTTTGATGCGGTTGCGGATGCAGTAAAATCAGCCGACCGCATACACCTGACCCTGAGCGATGATCAGGCGGTGGACGAAGTGCTGGAAAAAGCCTCGCCGGGATTTGAAAAAAATGCGATCATTATTGATCACACAACAACTTCCGTTCCCGGTGCCGCCAGGCGTTCGGTGTATTGGAAACAAAAAGGATTTACCTATATACATGCTCCTGTATTTATGGGCCCGCCGAATGCACTGGAAGGAACCGGAATTATGCTGGTCTCCGGCGATCAGCAGGTTGTACAAATGCTTGAACCCGAATTGTCGGGCTATGACCGGCAAACTAATGAATTTAGGTGCGCAGCCTGAAAAAGCGGCTGCCATCAAATTGCTGGGTAATCTGTTTCATATTGGTCTCACCGGAAGCATTGCCGATCTGTTAACCCTGGCCGGATCACTACAGGTTCCGGCCTCCGAAATTTCGGTGCTGCTGGAATCGTTAAATCCGGCGGTGGTTGCCCAGGGCAGGCTGAAAAAAATCACCAGCAATACTTTCGACCAGCCTTCCTGGGAACTCAGCATGGCGCGTAAGGATGCCCGCCTGATGATGGAGCAGGCTGCTTCCACACAAAGTTCCTTAACCGTGATTCCGGCTGTTGCAAAAAAAATGGATATTTGGCTGGAAAAAGGACATGGAAAAGATGACTGGACCATCATTTCCAGGGATCCCGCCGGCAAATAACAGCCCTTCAAAATAACATGCATTTAAATTCCCTTAAAATGAAATTCCTGAAGACCGGACCTTTCGCTTTCTTTTTTGCCCTTTTTAGTTTTGGGATTTTGCCTTCTTTATTTTCCCAGACTTCCATGTTCAGTTATGAAAAATATGTAAGTGACAAAGGTGATACCCTGAAATACCGACTGCATTTTCCGGATTCGGATACCCTGCGGAAATTTCCACTGGTGATTTTTCTGCATGGATCAGGTGAACGGGGCAACGACAACGAAGCGCAGCTAAAATGGGGTGTAATGAATTTTGTTACCGATCAGAACATGAAACTGCATCCTGCCCTGGTGATTGCACCACAATGTCCGGAAAAGTCGGGATGGTCAAATTTTACAGGCAGAACCGCCGGTGGAGATATAACATTGCAGACTGCTCCTGCCAGGCCGATGGAACTTTTAGCAGAACTCATTCAACAGTTTATTAAAAAGTATCCGGTGGATACGAACCGGATATATATTACCGGACTTTCTATGGGTGGATTTGGAACTTACGACGCCATTGAGCGGTATCCGCATCTGTTTGCAGCAGCTGTTCCGGTTTGCGGTGGCGGCGACCTGTCTAAGGCTGCGACCATTAAGCATATTCCGATCTGGATATTTCATGGAGCAGAAGATCCTGCCGTCAATCCGGTTTTTTCCCTGAATATGGCAGAGGCGTTAACCCGGGCCGGGGCTCATCCGGGACTTACGATTTATCCGGAAGTGGGTCATTTTTCCTGGATTGCGGCCTATAGTGATCCGATGATGATGGAATGGTTATTCAGGCAACACCGGTAATATTCCTTACCTTCCTATTGTCCATATATTCTCATGGACATGTCCATTATGGAAAAGAGGACTTTTGTAAACCCGGCCATTAATGATTCCGCTACTTTCCTGCAGACTTCTTCCGAAACAAACGGGGCTTATTCACTTATAGAAATAGAACTGGGCAAAAGTGACGGACCGCCCCTGCATTACCATAAAACTTTTTCCGAAAAATTCGAAGCAAAAGAAGGTGTTCTGTATCTGCAGGTTAACAACGAAAGAAAAATATTGAACATCGGCGATAGTTTCACGGTTCCTGCCGGAACACCGCACCGGTTTTATAATGAAGCGGATAAAACGATAAAATTTCATATTACCCTCGTGCCCGGACATACCGGGATGGAAAATTTCATAAAGATTTTCTATGGACTGGCAGCAGATGGCCTTACCGATAAAAAAGGAAAACCTAAAAATTTTTCACACCTCGCTGTTGCATTAACCATATCCGATTCAAATGCGCCGGGATGGATGTCCCTTCTTTCGCCCATCATCCGGGTTGTGGCCAACAAGGCAAGGAAAAACGGAACGGAGAAATGGCTGTTGGAAAAGTATTGTCAGTAACAGCACTTAATTGATGGCATCAGCATAGCCGCGAAATCCTATTTCGATTTTTCACTTTCTTCCAGTTTTTTCCTCGTATCCGGATTTTCATTCAGCGCCAGTGCTTTTCTGAAAATATTCCGCTGCTTTCGGATTGTCCTTTTTGGCGACATAATAATCCCCCATACTATCATATACATTAAAACTTTTTGGATAGTTGATGATATTCATATTAAAAAAGGCATAAGGCTTTTTCAAACATTTTATTTTGAAGAAAACCATAACCCAGATTGTTAACAAAGGATTCCTGGGGAAGCACTTCATATCCCATACTCTGTGAAATTTTCTGATAATGTTCTGTCACCATTTTAACTAGTGTGGCTGCACTGTAACTGCTGTCAAACAGACTATTGGAATTTTTGAAATTGTAAAAATCAAAAATGTATTTCAGTCCGTCGTATTCGCTGATCAGGGGTACGGAGCCATGATTATCCTCCGGATAATATTTATATTCCCAGCGTAATCCGTCACCTTTCCCTTTCTTCAGTTCGTTGGCCAAAAGTAATATGGAACGAATGTGAATCGGTATTATTGCTATTATCCTTCCAGACCCCTGCCGTATCCATTCCCGGGGGCATGGTATTGGCTACCCCTAAAAAAAGTGTTCTCCCGTTAAAATTATTTTGGGTGAGGATATTTGCCGGACTGTTTCAGGAGTAACTGATTATGCCACCACATGCTCGGGTCAATCGCTATATAAGAATTAAACAGCCGGGTATGATGCATCAGCGCGTTGATTACGGTTAGTCCGCCTAGGGAGTGGCCAATAAAAACCTTGTATGGAGCCGTGGGGTATAGGGAATCCACATAGGGCATGAGTTCTTTTTCAATGAATGAGATAAATATTTCTCCGCCTCCGGATTGCCCACACCGGTGCTGTCGCCTGTATATCCTGTCGGCGAATGGGTGGGCGTCAGGTCACGCATTCTGTCAGTGTTTGGAATGCCTACCACAATCATCTCCGGAAATAGCGTATTCCCATTAATTTCACTAAGCTGGTGAATCATGCCGGCCACCGAATAAAAATGGGCATCACCGTCTAATAAATATACCACCGGGTATCGCTGGCTTTTAAACAGAGAACCATTTGCACTACCGGGCAGGTGAATCCAGATCTCCCTTTTCTCATGAAGAAGTTTTGAATAAATGGAATCTTTTTTCCCGATGGATATATCATTACCCGGCTGCGAGAATGCCTGCAGACTGAACAATAGGAATGCCAGTGAAATACATTTCATATCTGAAGGTTAATTGAAAAAAATTGCCGGACGAATCATTCTGACCGCAGGCTTTCTTTGCCAGCTGAAGCTCATTCTGAGCGTAAGCTGTTACCGGATTGGCCGTAGCTGCAAGTATGGCGCGATGTGCCACCGTAAGCCAGGCAATCAATATGGAACCCAGAATGGCAAAAATGAAAATAGACGCACTCAGCGGTACACGGTAACTATAATTTTTCAGCCATTCATTCATAATATAATAGGCAATGGGTGCGGAAATGATAAATGCGACTATGATCAGCAGGGTGAATTCCTTTGACAGCAGGTAAAGAATATTTCTTACAGAAGCACCCAGAACTTTCCGGATGCCGACTTCCTTGGTCCGTTGAACAGCCATAAACGATACCAGTCCGTAAAGGCCCAGGCAGCTGATAAAAATGGCGATTCCGGCAAATATCTTATACAGCTGGGAGAGCTGGTCTTCCTGTTTATAAAAATTCTCAATCGTTTCATCCAGGAAATGATATTCATATACATAATCCGGATAAGTGCTGGTCCACAGTTTTTCGATAAATGGCAGAACTGTCTTTTCCGTTCCCGGTTTTATCCGGATGTTGATGGTCTGGTATACGCTTTTCCAGGTACTCATCACCACCGGTGTCAGAGGTCTGCGTAAAGAGTTTACATTAAAATCCCGAACAACACCCACGATATTGGCAACCTTGTTCCCGTCCCAGAAATTGATTTCTTTTCCGATGGCATCCTGTGGATTCCGGATTCCCAGTTTTTTCAATAAGGTTTCATTCACCACGAATTCCCTTACGGTATCTGATGGATGAAAGGGCCGGCCGGCAATAAATTTCAGGTCAAATGTTTTAAAATAATCCGGATCTGCCCATTTCAGATTGGCGCTGAAATCGGTGGATTTTGCTGCATGATCGAATTTGAAATCGCTGTTCCAGTTATTTTCTGAAGAAGGACTGCCATAACTAAAACTAACCTGCTGGATATCCGGGTTTGCATGCAGCTGGTCCCGGACCCAGTCCAGTTTCGTCAGGCTGAGACTGTCGTTGATCAGTGGCACATTGATGATGGCTGCTTTGGTAAATCCAAGAGAAGCATTTCGGAAGAAATTCATCTGGCTCACCACCAGTATCATTCCGATGATAAGAATATGCGCAATGGCGAACTGTAATACCACCAGTGCCCTTCTTAAAGAGATACCTCCGACCATTTCTGAGGATATCCTGCTTTTTAATGCCGTGATGGGATTAAAACCCGATAAAATGACCGCCGGGTAAATTCCGGATAACAGGGTAACCAGAAACAATTACAAGAACAATGAACGTAAGTAACCCGGTATTCTCCAAAAAGTTCAGGGATATATGGGTATCGAGCAGCCTGTTTAAAAATGGAAGTACACCAGCGGCAACTAAAACCGCTAAAACCGAAGCACTGCACACGATAAATGCGGTCTCGCCTATGAACTGCAGGGCCAGCTGTCTGCGGTTACTTCCCAATACTTTTCTCACCCCCACTTCTTTTGAACGGTTTACAGCCTGCGCAGTTGCCAGGTTGATGAAATTCACACAGGCAATCACCAGGAGAAAAATACCAATCAGCGATAAAGCCGTGATGAGGGAATGACTGAATGTATGTCCGGAGAAATTTCCGAAACGGTCATCATAGTGGATCTCCTTGAGGGGTTGCAGAACATAACCGTCCTTGTGCGTACTCAGCAGGTTTATGTTTTTTGGCAAATGTTTTCAGTGCGGCGTTGAATTTCTGTTCAGATAATTCAGGAGGCAGGACCAACGAACGTATAAGCATCTCCGAACGTGCTAACCCAGTCGTTCAGGTTGTTTTTTATATTGGTATTCTGGAGGGCTGAATAGGGAACCACTACGCTTAAGGGAAAATCTGAATTTGCCGGAATATTTTTCAGGATTCCCGTTACGGTATACAGGGTTTTATTGCCGAATAAAATGGTTTTACCGATAGCGTCTTTCCAGTTTCCGAAAAATTTTTCTGCTGTAACCTGGGTGAGTACAGCGCTGTTGGGATTGCTGTAAAGAAGTTTTGGGATTACCCTGAAGCCATTCAAAATTAAACATGTCTGAAAAACTCCGGATCCGTATAATAAAAATAGTCCTCAATAAATTTCTTTGACTGGGCTCCGCTTGTTCCCAATGGTGATCTGGCCGCCATTATTGAAAATAGGAGCAACCTGTTTCACCTGTGGAAAATCAACCCGAAGGGCAGGGGCTACGGCAAACGATATTCCACTCGGAATAGGTTATGCCGTCCTGGTTATGGAATTCTGTACCTACGCGATAAATGCTGTTTTTCTTTGGATGGAAATTGTCAAAACTGGTTTCGAACTGAATGATCAAAAATAACAGGAGACAGGCTGAAATACCTACCGTCAGCCCCAGGGTATTAATGACCGCATAACTTTTATTGCGTCTCAGGTTTCGGATGGCTGTTTTAAAATAATTTTTAAGCATAACCAACTGGTGGGTGTAAAGGCTTCTGACTCAAGCGCGTATGCCATTCTGGAAGCCCTTGTCTCTTAAAGCATTCCGTTGTTCACCCGGCAGTGAACTGTGCGTATTCGAACACCTGGTGTTCAGTTATCGGTTGCCATTCACCAGGGCATTGATCTCCGTCGTCATTTTTTGCAATGCCGGAAAAGGATTTGCATTCACTGCTTATTCCACCTGAATGTATTAACTTTCATAAGAGTACCGGTTCATTATTTTAAAACCTCCATCATGAGAAAACCCCTGTTCATTATTTTTATTACACTCCTGTTTCGCCTGCAGCAGCACCGTAAAACTGGCCACTCCCCAGCAATCAGATGTGGACCGGGTCGCTTCCAAATATCCGGACTACAGCCTGGCCAGTTTAAATGAGGGTAAGTCCTTATTCCAGCAAACCTGTAACCGTTGTCACGCATTAAAAGATCCGACTTCCAGGAATGCAGAAAAATGGAGTGAACTTGTTCCGAAGATGATTAACAGACTGAACACGAAAGAAGGGAAGACAGTGATTGATGCTGCCCAGCAGGAATCTATTTTAAGATACCTGACGACCATGTGTTCAGCACCCAAATAGAAATCGGATGCTGCACGGTAGATCACCCACTTTTTTATTTCGAAAGAAAATTTCCCGGCAAGCGCATACCTTTTTCGTCGACCAGCACTTTTCCCATGAGTTTTTGCAGTCCTTTCGGAATAACTTTTTTTTCTTCCGGGGTTAAGTCCCTGGTGATTTCATGAAATTCGTCTTCATCATCGTAATATCCGAAATGCAGAACGAACCGGTCTTCTGCATGCAGTCTTAAAGATATTTCTTTATCCTCTTCATAAATATGCATGGTGATAACAGACCACTGATCATCGTCCAGGAATTCAAACCGGATTTCCACAGCGTCTTTGCTGATGAATTCAGTCACCAGTTTTTCGACCATTTCACCGGCGTGATTCCTTACCAGTTCTTCATAATTCATAGACTGCTGTTTTAAAGTTGGATGAAGGTAAATAACTGCCGGTGATTTTTGTTAACTTACTAACGGACAATACACTTCATGCCTCAGATACATCAGCTGGCTGCCATCATGTTTGTGGATATTATGGGTTATACCTCCATTATGGAGCGGGATGAAGTATTGGCCATGAGTCTCCGGGACAAGCTCCGGAAGAAATTAGAAACGGAAGTTGGTATTCATGGGGGAAGGATCATTAAATTCAGCGGGGATGGGGCTTTGTGCAGTTTTGGCAGCGCAATAGAATCCATTAAAACCGGTCTGGCATTACAACTTTTCATGCAGGAGGAACCCAGGGTGCCGCTACGTATCGGGATTCACCAGGCTGACGTCATTTTTGAGGAGTCGGACGTACACGGAGACGGGGTCAATATTGCGTCGAGACTGGAGTCCTTCGCCATTCCCGGAAGTATTTTAATATCGTCCAAGGTGAGGGATGATATCAAGAACCAAAAAGACATACAGACGGTGTCGCTGGGGAAGTATACATTAAAAAATGTAGCGGAACCGATGGAAATTTTTGCGATCTGCAATAACGGGCTGAAAGTGCCGCTTCATATCAAACTTGAAGGGAAAGGCGTAAAGTATAAAGAACACCGGTCCAGGAAAAAAATTATCCGTCAGACCTCGGTATTAGTGTTTTCGCTGTTGACAGTAGGCCTTGTTTGGATTTTTATATGTTCCCCAGCTGGCTCAAAACACAAAAAGCGCGCAGTGAATGGTTACCGGAAATTCAAAAACTGGTGAATGAAAATTTCAGACCGCCAACCAAAGCCTTTGACCTGGCGACAGATGCTGAAAAATATATTCCAAACGATTCTGCTCTGATCAAATTATGGCCAATCGTGTCTGCCACGGTTTCCGTGGAAACCGCACCGGCAGGAGCAGAAGTGTTTTGGAAAGATTATGTTACCCCTGCTGCGCCCTGGAGATCAGCCGGAATAACACCTCTGAAGAATATACGGTTTCCCCGGAGCTTTCTGCGAATGGAAATAAGAAAAAAAGGATATCAGACCATTGAATATGAGGGGCCGGCTGCTTACAGGATATTGGGCCCTGAGATCGAACACCTGAAGCTGGATAAGGAAGGAGCCCTGCCGGAAAATATGGTGCGTGTTACAAGAAAATAACCGGAATGGTTATCGTTGGTCTTGAACAGTACGGTGGAAAGGAGGTGGGTGAATTTTTAATGGACAAGTATGAGGTCACCAATGCGCAGTTTAAAATATTTATGGATGCCGGAGGATATGCGAACCCGGAATACTGGAATATTCCTATTTTTTCCAATGGTAAAATCATTCCCCTGGAAAAAGCGGCAGTCCCTTTTTATCGATCGCACCGGGAGGCAGGGACCTGCCGGATGGGAAGCCGGCAATTATCCTGAGGGCCAGGGAAATTATCCTGTTTCCGGTATATCCTGGTATGAAGCGGCAGCCTATGCGGCATATGTGCAGAAACAACTGCCAACAGTTTTTCACTGGGGACGGGTATTGGAAGTTTCCCGAACAGAATTCATCGTTCCATTGAGTAATTTCAATGGAAAATCCACAACCCCTGTCGGGACGTATGGCCGGATTTTGCAGTTTTGGTATTTATGACCTCGCGGGGAAATGTGAGAGAATGGTGTTACAATGAAAGTAGATATCCCGGGTCAGCGATATATAATGGGAGGAGGGTGGAATGATCCCACGTATTCATTTAACGATAGTTACACGCAGCCTGCGCTGGACAGAAGTATGACCAATGGTTTCCGGTGCGTTAAGGAACTGCCCGGAGATTCATCATGGATCGGACTGGCCAAACCACTTAGCCGGGCGTTTCGTGATTACCACAAAGAAAGACCGGTTGATGATAAAACATTTGAGATTTTTCTCCGGGCATTTACCTATGACAAAAGCTCCGCTGAATGCAAAGATTGAAGCCGGTTTTCAGAATGAATTTTGGACATCTGAAAAAATCACTTTTGATGCCACTTATAATAATGAACGGATGGAAGCCTATCTGTATCTTCCTAAAAACGGAGTTAAGCCCTTTCAAACCATTATTTTTTTTCCGGGATCCGGAGATATTCATACAACAAATTCGATCCGGAAATCAATATTGCGTATATCGATTTTATTTTGAAAAGTGGCCGTGCATTGGTATATCCGATTTACAAAGGGACACTTGACCGGAAGGATAGTTTAAAATCTGATCTTCAGAATTCCACGGTATTTTATAAGGATCATGTAATCATGTGGAGAAAGGATTTTAGCCGCACGTTGGATTATTTGGAAACCCGAAAAGATATTCAGTCAGACAAAATCGGATATCTGGGATATAGCTGGGGGGGATTTATGGGTGGAATTTTACCTGCTGTTGAAAAAAGGATTAAGGTTGTAGTGCTGAATGTAGGCGGAATGGCAATGGAAAATTCATTGCCTGAAGTGGATCAGATCAATTTCCTTCCCAGAATTAAGCAGCCCTTATTAATGCAGAATGGAAAGCATGATATGTTTTTTCCCGTCGAGACTTCCCAAATACCCATGTTTGAACTCCTGGGCACCGCCAAAGAGAATAAAAAAATTATTATATACCCGACCGGTCACCTGGTGCCGCGTATTGAATTCATGAAAGAAACCCTGGATTGGTACGACATGTACCTGGGGCCAGTAAAATAAGAGCGGTTTACTTCCCAATTTTGGAAAATCACGAAAAATCCAGCGCCATCTGTCGAATTTTCTTTTGTTTCCTGTACGAGTTTGGGCTGAAAAAACGTTTATAGTCCTAGTTAAATCCGTTTTACCCAAACCCTGACCCCTATGAAACCCATAGAATATTTGTATTTCAATATTTACAATCATTTCTATCAGAAAAGTTATCATGCCCGGGATTTTTATGCCCGTTTACAAGCCATGTATTTGTGTTCTTTATCTGCCGGTGGCTGGATTCTTTTCCTGGAGACTGCTTATTTGCGCATGATCCGGCATTCCTGGTTTAGCACCAAACCCGGGGCTACCATTTTCGCCGCCACGGTTTACCTGATGATGACCGTTATATTTAACCAGATTTTTATCGTGAATGAAGGTGACCGGAAAATCTTTGGAAAATTTGAAGAAAAATGGGACCGCAACCCGAATAAAAAAAGAGATTTACTGATTTCGGTGATCGTAATCGTATCACCTTATATATTCCTTTTCACACTTGCCAAATTTTTTCCAAGGCATGTCTGACCCAATAAGAGGATCCGCTTCTCTTTTATTCTCCCAGCTAAAATAAACTCAGGTGTACCTGGTCCGCTGCACCCGCGCCATGATTTCCTGAAATGCTTTTCAGTTTCTGAGATCCCGGTTCGGCCATTTCTGTATGCCGTTGTTCGTAATCCTTAATCATGATCAGGAGTAAGGTGAGCTCATCTTTTTCATCCGTGCCCGGCAACGCCTGATATATTTCGACTGCCCGGTTTAGCGCTTTTTCATATTGTATTTTTGTAATAATCGCGTACCATTTCATATTACAGTATTTAATATAGAAAATGTCTTTCTTTGGTATAGGAATGACAAGAGCTTTGACGTATTGTTGCTTCAGCCGGTTACATAGGATCTGATGATTTTGACCTGGTTTTGTAAAGTTTATCCAAACTGAGTTATTTTTTGGACAAATCAGGTTTAAAAAAAAGTTAAAATATTGTAAATCAGAGATTTAACTAATAGGTAATATTAGGACCCACCGGGTGGTAAGGTTATGCCTGATCCCCTGGATAAAATTTAATTTCGATGATAAGAAATTATATGCGGAGATCGCACTGCTCACCACATACTGATATGCCTATTACTTTTAATCTGTTTCACGGAGTTCAGGAAAAACGACCACCCGGATGCCTGCTTTTCACGTCCTCGTGCTCACTGAACGGGGAGGAATACATGAAGGATTTGTGGTTGCGGCTTTGGATTGGCTGAAACGTTTTTCCGCTGAGCAGCATTTTGAATACACCGTGATCAATGATGCAGATTCGCTAAGTGAAACCGTCTTATCCCGGTTCCAGGTATTCATACAGTTGAATTTCCCTCCTTACCGCTGGAGTGAACTGTCTAAGGCAGCATTTATAAAATATATGGAAGAAGGAAAGATCGGCTGGGTTGGATTTCATCATGCATCTTTGCTTGGCGAGTTTGACGGATACCCGATGTGGAACTGGTTTTCTCATTTTATGGGAGATATCCGTTGGAAAAATTATATCGCAGCGCGGGCTTCCGCCACGGTGCATGTAGAAGATAAAACTCATCCTGTGATGAAAGGAATCCCGGAATCTTTTTCACTACCCGACGATGAATGGTATACCTATGATAAAGATCCACGGCCGAATGTAGAGGTTATCGCCCATGTGGACGAGTCCAGCTATATGCCCCCGTCGGATATTAAAATGGGTGACCACCCGGTGATCTGGTCCAACGCAAAAATAAAGGCAAGAAATATTTACTTTCAAATGGGGCACCATGCCAATCTGTTCCAGTCCGCCGAATTCAGGAGGATGTTTGGGAATGCCATACTCTGGGCAGCCGGGATAGAGCAGAACGGTGTAATTAACCTAAACTAGATCAAAATCAATTTAAACCTGGTCTTCCAGTTAATTAATTAAGAAAAAACCGGGTCAGGATCTCTTTCTCGGTTAGAAATCGGACATTTGCCGTCTTATTGGTCGGCATTCGATGAATCTGCAGTGTAAATATCCTCCGATGAAGAAATTCTTTTTTTTGATTTGTATTCCGTTAATTGTTCCCGCCTTATTTTCTTCAGCGGCGAATTCCCATAAGAAAAGCAGCATAACGCTCAATAGTAAGATCCGGTCCTCAGAGGAAGTTTCTGCGTTATACAACAGTTTGGCCCTGGACAGCCTGGGATTATCCAAAGAAGCATTTAATGAAGCCATTACCGGGTATTATAATATTCAGGATCGCGGAGCTATTCAACATCCCGGTGTTTTATCCATTATAGATTTTAGCCTTCCCTCTTATAAAAAACGCCTGTTTGTCCTGGATATAGAAAACGGCAAACTGCTTTTCAATACGCTGGTGGCCCATGGCCGCAATTCCGGGCAGGTTGTCGCAACAAGATTTTCAAACCGTTTCAGGAGTTTAGAAAGCAGTCTGGGTTTCTACCTTACCGGAGAAACCTATACTGGTGGTAAAGGATATTCACTTCGTTTGCTGGGAATCGAAAAAGGGATAAATAATAATGCATTTAACCGCGGTATTGTTGTTCACGCAGCTTCCTATGTAAACGAAGAAATATCCAGGACCGGTGGCCGCCTGGGGAGAAGTGAAGGCTGCCCGGCAATTCCCTCCGATATTCACCGGTCCCTGATTGAATCCATAAAAAACGGAAGTTGTCTTTTTATTTATGGAAATGATAAAAGATACGCGTCCCGCTCAAAGCTTTTGAAAAAACCCCGCCTTTCCTGATCATATCCTGCACGCTCTGCTGTAGAGATATATACTCATACATTTTTAAGAAGGAGTCTTTTATATATTTCTTTCAAAATAACATCTCCTTTTACCGCCAAAAAGAATGAATGGTCACGGGTTCAATTATTGCAAAAGGACCTGTGAATAAATCACAGTGAATAAACGAAGCGATTCAAAAGCGGGATTTGGTATCAGAGGCCTCAGATTATTGTTGGTTCTTGGTGTTTCCGTTATATTATTTGGAATTGGCTATTGCGGTTTTCAGGTATATACACTGTCAAACCGCCAGGAGAATATCAAGAAAGACTATATGGTCGTGCACAGTGTTTCCTTCGGCCTGCTTTCCGTTGATGAATGGCGGGATAATATCGTTACAGCAGTAAAAGCACAGATTCAGAAGTTTAAGCTGACCCCCCGGCAAAATGAAGATCTCAAAAAAGAAATAGAAGGGATACTGCATGGACTGATTGATAAAGCGGTGGCTTCCATAAAAAAACCACAAAAAAGTATCGGGGGAAAAATTGAGAAGCTTGCCTTTAACACCCTGGTAAATGAAAAGAAATTACACCAGCAGGTGCCGGACTATGCCCAGAAAATAATAGACGAAATCAATAAGCCTTCCAGCTACAAACGATTAAAGAATATCGCTGTTACGGAATTGGATTCCCTGGGCAGTCAGACCTACGATAGTTCGAAAAAAGCCACCAAAACCCTTATGGACTCCATTTACAAGGGTTATCACGCAGTTGATAAGGAATCCTTTGAAAAACAAACCAATTCAGAACTTATACTGATCAGGAAACAAACCTATTCCTGGGCCTTTGGCATGCTGGGCGGTGTATTGGTTATCCTGATGCTCTGGTGGCTTGTCAGAAACAAACCGGAAGTGCATACTCCCCTTTATATTATGTCGATCATTTCGGCGCTGATCCTTCTGGTTGTTGGATTAACCAGCACCATGATCCAGATTGATGCACGCATAACCAACATGAATTTTCATTTACTCGGGGAAAATGTTTTATTTAAAAACCAGGTTCTTTTCTTTCAAAGTAAAAGTATCGTAGACGTGGTTCATATTCTTATTCAAACAGGTAAAATTGATTCCATGATTGTTGGGGTCCTGATCCTCGTCTTCAGCATACTCTTCCCGGTAACCAAGTTGTTGTCTACCGGAATTTATATGCTGGATAAGCGCAAATGGGCAAAAAGCAAAATCATCCACTATTTTGCTTTTGAGTCGGGGAAGTGGAGTATGGCAGACGTGTTGGTGATTGCGATTTTAATGACGTTTATCGGTTTTAACGGGATTGTAAACAGCACACTTTCGGACCTGAATATTAATGATGCAACGATATCCAGTATCACCACGAATAATACTTCCATTCAACCCGGCTATATTATTTTTATCGGGTTTGTCCTGTATGGGTTTACCTTATCCTATATCCTGAAAAATATCGCGCATCTGAGACATATTATAGTGATTGATCAAAAATAAACGCATTCAGGAACACATGAATTCGTTGTGAAACCGGTACAGTAATGACAGGTGAGAAAAAATGGTCTTTTGTTTGGAGGATTGCTGCCCTAGGCTTTTTTTGGCCGGCTTCATTGTCAGCTCAGAATGCACCTGATGTGATTCCCCAGAATCAATCCACTATGGATACGGCGCATCAGGTGGATATCGTAGATGTATATAAAAAATGGTTTAAGCTGCCTCCGGCAGCTAAAAACCCACATCCTGAAAACAAGGTTTATTTTACGTTGAATCCACTGGCCAATGCACCGACAAGTTCCGGCAATGCATTTGTAACGAGTACAACAGCTAACTGGTATATGGGCCCGAAGTCGACGACCTATCTTTCCACCGCCAACTTTGCACCTTACTTTAACTTCAACAGACGATTCGGTCTTCCGCTGAGATCAACGATCTGGTTAAAAGACAATGCATGGCTTATCCAGGGTGATATTCGATTTCTGGTTTATCCGCAATATACCTGGGGGCTGGGCACTTCCCATAGTAATGAGGAAAAAGAATGGGTGGATTACAAATATATCCGGTTTTACCAGGCCGTCCTGAAACAGGTAAGCACTCATGTGTATGCGGGTCTGGGATATGACCTCGATTATCATTTCAATATTGGCCCCGCCGATTCTGGCGTGAACCTGGTGGCATTTACAGGGTATCCCTATGGTCTTTCGGGAAATTCCGTATCCTCCGGTATAACCCTGAATTTTTTATACGATACACGAAACCGGAATATTCATCCCTTTCCCGGAACATTTTTATATTTCGTATACCGGGTCAATCCTGCATTTCTGGGTAATTCACTTTCCTGGCAATCTGTTTTTATAGATGTCAGGAAATACCTGCCCCTGAATAAATCTTCCAAACCGGATCAGCAGAATAACCTGGCATTCTGGTCTTTTCTATGGTGGAATTTTAATAGCGGAACGCCATACCTGGATTTACCCAGTACAGGATGGGATGAATACAACCGGTCGGCCAGGGGATTCGATCAAAACAGGTTTCGGGGGAAGTCTCTGTATTATTTTGAAACCGAGTACCGGCGGGATATTACCAAAAACGGGCTCTTTGGTTTTGTTCTTTTTTCCAATATCAATACGGTCAGCGGATCGGGAACCATGTTTACTTCCTGGCATCCTGCAGGTGGGCTTGGACTGCGCATAAAAGTGAGTAAAGCATCCCATACCAACTTTGCAATAGACTATGCTTTCAGCAAGGGATATCGAACGGTACTATTCAATTTCAGTGAGACTTTTTAAAAGACCTTACTTAGTGAGCATTTCTTCCACGCGCATAGCTATAAATTTATGGTATTTTTGATAGGTCGTAAAATAATCAGTTATGGACGGGAAAATATTTGAAGAGGTAGATAAATATATTAGTGACTTGTTTATCGGCCCTGACGAAGCCCTTACGGCTGCCGAACAGTCCCATGCATCGGAGAATATTCCACATATCAATGTTTCACCTAATCTTGGCAAATTATTGCACCTGTTTGTAAAACTTACGAATGCAAAAAAAATCCTGGAGGTGGGCACACTGGCCGGCTATAGTACTATCTGGATGGCGAGGGCATTACCGGAAGACGGGAGACTGATTTCTCTGGAAATAGATCCTCATCATGCCGCAGTGGCCAGGAGGAATATTGATCGTGCGGGTCTTTCCTCTAAAGTTGACATTCGTGAAGGGAAGGCCATTGAACTTTTACCAAAACTGCTTGCCGAAAATGCCGGACCCTTCGACATGATCTTTATCGACGCAGACAAGCCGCCTTATACGGAGTATTTTGAATGGGCATTAAAACTATCCAGACCGGGTACGGTGATTATCGCAGACAATGTTATCCGGGATGGTAAAGTGCTTGATCTAAATTCGGAGGATCCCATGGTAAAGGGAGCCCAGCGTTTTAACAGGACCCTTGCTAAGAATCCGCATGTAACCGCTACCATCCTGCAAACCATTGGCGTAAAGGAATATGATGGTATGGCAATCGCCATTGTCAAATAAGGACAATCGTCTAAAATAACGGGCCTTTCATCGAAAAAATGTCATTTAAACAGGGGTTTTATAGAACTTTAGTATTGAACTAAATCCTATGAAATCGACCCACTATTGCCTGGAATGCGGCAAACCTATTTCTGAAGGTTTGTATGAATTTTCCACCGAGGTTTACCGTTTTCCCCTGTGCAGCCATCATCTTTATTTAGTCGAAAAAAGAGGTATCACAGACCGGGCTTTGAGACTATATTTTTCATTGAAGAAACCTGAATTTCCGGAAATCCGGGAATACCCGACAGGTATTACCAGGCTGGCGCATTCGGTATCGAAAGCCCAGTTACAATAAAACTTCTGCCATGGAAAAAATGGAATACAACGCAGACATTGACATGATCTTTTCAGATGGTCAGGACTGGCATGCAGATATCTGGTTGCCGGTAGATGCCCGGATTTCCGAAATTCATTTGCGGGTATACAGTTTTAGTTTTCCCGAATATATTTATGGAATCTCCTGGGGATATATCCAGCGTATGGGTGGAAGACTCCAGATTCCCATCGACGCGCGAAAGAAAGGTCATTCCCTGGAAGCCGAAGCCGTGCGTCTGGCTATTGATATTACTTATTTTAAGGAATAGGAATCCATATATAATTTGCCTGCCAGAACAGCTTACATAAATCTGCCTTTTAAATCAGGCTGCTTTTCAAACCTGGTCCTGAGATAAGGTTTCCAATTTCATTTTTTGCAGACTAACCTGCGGCTACAGCCGAACACGGTTAATAATAGATTAGTTTACCCAATTCTTTTTCCTTTTCTTTAGAAAAAAAACATGAAAATATCCCATTTGACGATTTTAGGATTTATTTTCTTATTACCCGTTTTATCTTTTTGCCAGGAAAATCAGACTCCGGACCAAAAAGAAATTTACCGGACAATTGTCCTGATTGCCAATTCCTGGTCGAAGAACAACCTGGACACACTAGAGAAATACCTGGATAAGGATTATGTACATACTGATGTGCGCGGACAATTTTTAAGCCGGAGCAAATGGCTGGGTGATGTGAAAGACAGAAAGGGAAAAGGAGTGGTATTTTCGGATGTCGGTTTTGAAGATGTTCATATAGAAATACACGGACAGTTTGCTTTTGTAACGGGAGCAAATACTTTTTCCGGTGCAGTTTATACCGGGAAGGATAATAAAACCCAGCCAAGAAAATTAAGATTTACACAAATCCTTTTGAAAGAAGACAATATCTGGAAACGAATGAAGTTTCAGGCCACCTATGTAGATGACTTGTAACTATTATGCAGAAATGAATTTATTATGATGAAGGAAAATTCTTTTTCAGCGTAAAAACGACATATCGGGGATTGTCGTCTGTTGCATTGTCCAGTAACCACCGCGTTTGATTCAGAATATCCTGTAACCCCTGTATTCCAAGTAACCTTGTATTAATATTTGTTTTTTCCAATATGGTAAGCATTCCCCGGTCAACTGAACGGGAATCTTTTATCAGTGAACCGGCTATTTTCATTTCATCTCCGGTTTTGTCATATAGTAAGTTCAAGTTACTGATGATATCTTCATTTGTTCCATATTCAAAGAGACCACCTTCCGAAGAACATAACGTAACCCATTCTTTTCGCTCCGTGAGTAAACCTTCCATGCCCGAAGAATCGGTCCAATTGTACTTAATATACCTGAAGGAAATGTCCAGGTGGTGAAAATACTGATCTGGTGTTTTGAGTGATTCTATACAATTGTTTCCAAAGGCTGGTCCGAATGTGTCCATATCAAGCACGTTAATCTCAATTTTCCGGTTTCTTAAAAGGGAGGGATCTTTTTTCAATATTAAAATAAGGGTATTGATGCTGTCACTTGCGGTACCTCCGCCAATATTGATAAAGCAAAGATTCTTTTCAGGCCACTGCGTAAGCTGGGGTATCAATGCTTCCGCTTCAAGTTTACAGATATCCTGAATCCGGACTCTCAGCGTTACAGAGCTGATACTTTTGGATGCCCGACGCTCAAAAATTTTACCGATTCCGTCACCGATGAGTCCGGGTCCCAATTTCATCATGAGTGTACTTATGCCGCTTAGAAAGTTATTCTCTTTATTTATAGATAAAAAGCCGGCAATAATATAAGAATGTTGTGCAAGGAAATTTTTCAGGAAAGTGGGCATTGATTTTAAACGGATAACCATTTTATCACCGGTTTTCTCAATTGTATTACGCAAGCTTCTCCAGATTCTCTTTATTTATACTTGCTTCAAAAAGGGGATGGGTGATATCCAGAATGGGTAATTCAATTCCACTATCTGTAATTGCATAGGAAATTCCAGGTATTTTTCTCTTTTCGTATTGCATATTTTCCCGGAATAAATTATATTATTGATCTGGCTGCTGATTTTATTTCCCGGAAGTAAAGTCAGCGTACCTGAACGGAAGGACGGAACGTTAAGAAGCCGGGGTTTACCTGCCTAATCCTTTTGAATATTTTTTTCAACATTTTTTATCCGGTAGTGGCTTAACGTTTTTAAAACTTCATCAAAGGTTCCTGTTTTAGGTTTACCAGTTACGACTACCCGGGAATCTTTAAGAATTTTGGCATTGCGCTGAACATAATCATTGAATTCTGATATGGTTTCCACATCAAGGGGCTTATCATTGAAATAAGCTTTGATAACAGTTCCTGCAGTAATAATAAAAAAAGGATGTACAGTGTTGTTTTTTACGGATTTTGCCGTATCAGTAGTCTGTGCGAAACCAGCAGAAATTCCGCAGGTAAAAATAACCAAGAGTAAGATTGGAATATAGAATAACCTGTTCGACACCTTGCAATATTTTCATCTAAGGTACTTACAGTTTAATAGATTACCGCGATGAAATCGGGGAGTTCGGAGTGTCCTTCCTAAGCGATTGTTAACGAAAGCGCCGGGAATACTGACCAGATCGATCCATATTTCCGGCGCGCGGTTGCATAACGGGATATCGGGTAACTATTTCGTTTTGGAATAAACCATAACCTGGAAAGTACCGGGAATTACGGGTGGCCTTTGCCCGGCTGCTGCGGTTCCAAAATCTGCAGCAGGCAGAAATACATCGTGAGTAACAGGATTATTTATAATTGTGCGTGCAGATCTTTTTGTTTTGACATTGTCGATGATTTTACAATTGCCCGCCGCGTCTTCTTCAGCAATGGACAGGATTCCTTCTCCGCAGGAGGCGAATACATATTTGTAGGTTTCATCAAAAGCCACTCCGTCGCAACCGTCGCCGATGGGAAGACGGTTTATGATTTTTCCATTGGTATAATCGACAACAACCAACTGCTTATCGCAACCGGCGAACAGCCTTTTTGTTTTCAGATCAATGGCCAGTCCGGTGGGTCCTTCAGCGGGAGAAAGCGACCAGGTATCCAGTACTTTGCCGGCAATGATATCCACGGCACTGATGGAATTTTTATCTTCTATATTCACGAAAATTTTTCCTGTTCCATCGGTGACGGCTGTTTCGGGTTTCCCGGACAACTTGATCGTGGATGAAACGGTTTCCGTTTCCGGATCAACCAGGCTCAGGTCATTACTCCGGCCATTGCAGGTTATAATTTTTTTGGAAAAGGGATCGTACATAATGGCATCCGGATTCTGGCCAACCGAAATTTGCTTTAATACAGCAAATGTTTTTAAATCAAAAACCGTAATGGAATTTAATCTGCCGCAACTGATATATCCTTTGTTCAGAGATGGAATAAAAGCAATTCCATGCACGCCGGTGGTATTGGGAACCACGCCCAGCGAATCCCCCGTAGATTCATTCAGTATATTCACCTGGGTAGCATGTGACACATACAACTTGTGATCATTCACTGCGATATAATCCCAGCCACCACCGCTTTCGATTTTAAAAGTTTTAGATAAGGCATATCCGCTGGAATTCTGAGCCGCGACAGAATGAAATGAACACGAGGAAGAAGCATGGCTGTAAATGCGAAGGGCCTGATTCGGGACATATTTCAGGTTTTGATAAATGTAAAGTCTAAATCTGTTGGAATTCTGTAGTCTGCCGCGGAACGTCTGTTAAATAAAATCCGAAGCATCGCTGGTAAAATGATCAGCAGGATAGGCAGGGCAAAAACAAATCCGCCAATCACCGCAATGGCCAGGGGCTGATGTAGCTGTGCTCCCGTTCCGATTCCCAGGGCCAGGGGCATAAGCGCGATAATTGCACCCAGAGCAGTCATGAGTTTGGGTCTTAACCGGGTGGAAATGGCAAAAACAACGGAATCATCCACCGAACGTTCATGTAGTGAATCACGGAACTGCAGAAATGTGAATATGGCGTTTTCACCAATTATTCCAACGATCATGATTATACCGGTATAACTACCCACATTTAGCGGTGTGCCGGTTAAATACAATGCCAGGCAGCTTCCGGAAATTCCCAGAACCGCCAGCAGGATAATCAGAAGTGAAACCCTGAAGTCCCTGAACAGAAAAAGAATAACAGCGAAATACCAACAGGCTCGAAGCCAGCAAAATCAAAAATAATTCCCTGAAAGACTGCTGCTGCTCAGCATAAGCACCTCCATATTCAATATGATATCCCAGTGGCAGGGAAACTCCGCCCGCGATTTTTTGTTTTATTTCAGTCATAACACTGCCCAGGTCGCGGTTTTCCAACCGGGCAGTAACCTCACCCATGGCCTGCAGATTTTCCCTTTTGATTTCTGCATCTCCGGGGTTCACCTCTATCGTCGCCAGTTCATTAATTAATTTTAATTTTCCGGATGGCAAAAAAATGGGGAGCAGACCCAGCTGGTTGATCGCATGATTTTTATAGCCGGAATCTATAATCCGTATTACCGGGCTCTGCTCTTTTTCCAAAATGGTCCCCACAGTATTTCCTTCCTGATTCGTTTGTACCTGGTACTGAAAGGATGCAGGAGTAATTCCAAACTGGGACAGCTTATCATAGTCAGGACGGATATTGACTGAAGGACCTGCTATCACCACGCCATCGAATACATCTGCAGTACCTTCTACTTTCCCAATTACAGTAGCAACCTCTGCTGGAAAGTTTTTTGAGTTCTGTAGCGTCATTTCCGAAAATTTTAATGGAAATGGGCTGAACAGATGTCATTAAATCACCCAGCATATCACCGATCACCTGACCGAAATCGATCCGCAGTGCCGGTTGTGTGGATTCAATTTGTTTTCGGATATCAGCAATCACTTCATCCGTGGTGCGCTGACGGTCTTTTTTTAACTGGATAAGATAGTCGCCGGTATTGGGTTCCGTAATAAAAAATCCCAGCTGGGTTCCGGTTCTTCTGGAATATCCTGATACTTCGGGTACCTTAACAATTAGTTTTTCTGCCTCCCGCAACATCCGGTCTGTTTCATTAAGGGAAGTACCCGGAGGTGAAGCATAATCAAGTACAATGCTGCCCTCATCCATTTCCGGAAGAAATCCGGTTTCCAGCTTCGGAAGAATAAAAATCGTCGTTACGATCATGCCGGCAACAAGTAAGAAGCTGATGAATGGTCTGTGAATAAGCAGGCTAATCCATTTTTGATTTCCCTTATGAGCTGACCGGAATTTTTTCCGTTTTTGCTATCCGGGGCTTTTTGCGGGAAAGCAGCAGATAAATGACCGGCAATCCGATCCAGGTAACGAAAAAAGAGCTGATCAGGGTGATGATCATGGTATTGGTCAACACCTTAAAATAACTACCAGCCACTCCGCTCATCCATTCAAAGGGAATAAAAATAACGATGGTGCTTATGGAAGATCCCACCATGGCAGGAAACAGATACCGGATGGCTTTGATCACAAGCGGGCCCGGGTATTCTCCCGGATGTTCTTCATGTGTTCTCTGAATTTGTTCAACAACCACAATGGCATCATCGATAATGAGCCCGATGGAAGCGGCAATTGCTCCCAGGGTCATAATATTTAAAGTATAACCGAGTTGGTATAACCAGATCAGGGTTAAACAGACCGTAATGGGAATAGTAATTAAAATGGTAGCGCTTGCTTTCATGGAGCGCAGAAAAATGACAGAGACAATAATGGCAAGTATCAGGCCTATCCATACGCTTTCAATAACACTCTTAACGGCATCCTGAACGAAATCCGCCTGCACATAATATGGTTTCAATGCCATCCCGGCGGGCAGGATTTTTTGAAGTTCGGCTACTTTAGCCTCCATTGCACAGGAAAGGTCAATCAGGTTGGAATTAGGCTGTTTTATTATTGCCACCAGGATGCTTTCCCTGCCATTCGCATTGATCCGTGTGAATTCGGTGGCTTCATTAACGGATATCTCCGCGAAATCATTTAGCCGGATAATTCTTTTTCCATTATTGCTGATCACCACTGACTTCAGCTGGTCCAGATTGTGAACCATGGCATCCGTAACCGTGAGATAAAGCATATGGTAGTCCTGCAAGTACCCGTTGGATTTTATAAAGTTGGTCTGTGCGAGTGCCGTGGAGATGGCATCCGGTGTAATACCCAGGCTGCTCATTTTGGAAATATTCAGTCTGATCCAGTATTCTTTCGTTTTTCCTCCGGATATCCTCACTTCAGAAACTCCGGAAACCTGGGACAAAAAAGGTTTAATGGTGAACAGGGCCAGCGTTTTCATTTCAATGAGCGAATGCTGACTATTGGCTTCCAGTGAGTACCCGATCACCTGCAGGATGGATGGATTCATTTTCTCTACCGTTATCTGGACCCCTGCAGGAAGTGTATTACTGACTTCGGCAATCTTTGATTCGATTCTTTGCTTTGACAGATCAATATTTGAATTCCAGTCCATGAATGCGGAAATTTCACAAGTGCCGCGACTGGTTGTACTACGGATGTTCAGCAGGTCCGGCACCTGTTTGATAGCAGATTCCAGGGGCTTGGTTACCGTTACCATCATTTTATCAATCGGTTGCAAACCGGCGTCTGCGATCACTTTAATCTTGGGAAAGGTGATTTCCGGAAAGAGGGTTGTTTTAAATTGACTGAACACAAAAATGCCACCGAGCAGTATGATAAACAGGCAGGCAGTAATGGGATTTTTGTATGAACTGAAATAATTCTTCATGCTTTTATGGTTTCTGAATACTCACTTTTGCCGTATCCGGTAGTCCATAATTTCCCGTGAGCAGGATCTGATCTGTTGATTTAAAAAGCGGGTCCAGGATTTCTATTTTGTCAGGAAACTCCATTCCCTTTCGTACAGGCACTTTAACAGCGGTGGTGGAGTCAATCATTTTCATAACCCAGAATTCAGTCTGGGCATCATCTGATAAAACACTGGTCCGGGGCAGGATCTGGGATTGCTTTTTTGCATTGCGTAAAATATGTACCCTGGCAATCAGGTTTTGTGGAATGGTATGGTCTGGATTTACTCTTATCGTTACACCCTGTGTTTGCGTCAGTGAATCAACATTGGGAAATACGGTGCCGATTGTCCCGGTTAAACGGGTTCCGTCGGGAAGTGTCAGGTAAACCGTCTTATTTTTTAGCACGGTATTCCGCAGGTCATAAGGCATGTTCAGCAGAAATACAAAACTGTTCTGATCGCTGATCACGGCAAGCTGTTCCCCGTCCTGAACATAGTCGCCCGGTTGATGATTTAATTGTGTGATATAACCATGTCCGTTAGCTTTAATCGTTATCAGGCCGGAAAATTTAAAGGAAGAATCCAGGTCGCTGATCGTTTTTCCGATGGCAACAGATTCCTTGGTTTCGATAGCAAACATGGGCTTGCCGATATTGACGAAATCACCCGGTTTTATATCTACGCTTTTCAGGTAACCCGTGGCGATTGATTTTACATAGCTGTTTTGCAGATAGATTGAACTTGCATTAAGTTCGAGAGAATCCGAAACAGGGCCAAAAACGACCGGAGTGGTGGTAACGGGAGTTGTTGACTCCGCCGATGATTCAGGTACCTGTTTTTCGGCCTGATGGCAACCGGAAACCAATCCTGCTACGCATGACCCAGCAGAGTAAATATTTTTTCATAGTGTTTGCCAGTAATTGATTTGATTGATAATCTGCATGCGGTTTACATAATTCTGATTTAACAGATTGCGTGCATTTAAAAATGTGTTGATGGCAAGAATCAGGTCGGTAATTCTCACTTCACCCGTTTCCAGCAATTTTTTATTCACATCGATCAGGGTTCCCGAATATTTAACCTGTCCGTTGATATCATTAATCAAAGACTCGGTAGCCTGAAGCTGCTGGGACAACTGGGCGATTTGCTGACTATACTGGCGAAGGAAATAGTCCTTGTAATGCTGCCTGGTATTTTCTGCAATATTGATTTTCTGATATTTAATTTTTCTTTGTTTACCGTCATAGATGGGGACCGAGAAATTCAGGCCGGCACTCATCCCGAAATTTTTATAGGGTTCGTACTGAAGCGAGGAAACATAACCGGCGTCTGCATAAATATTCAGTTTTGGTTTATAACTGAACATGATCATCTTCTGCTGGTTGATGAGGTTCAGACTATCGAGGGTATAGTGCCGGTAATAAGGGGAATTAAAAATATCCGGCAATGTGCCCAGTTTTAAATCCGGTGCGGCGAGGCTGACCAGGCTGGTATCCACAATGCCCGACAAATAGTTTAGCGTGGCACAATCATTCCGGAACTGAATTTCTGACTGACGTACCAGCAACAATTGTTGTTGAAGAGAAACGTAGAAAGTGAGATAGTCGGTTTGTTTGTAAATGCCTGCCTGGGTTAGTTTTTTTAAAATATTTTCCTGGCTTTGAAAAAGGCCGAGTATTTCCCGGCTGAACTGAAGGCTTTGATAATCTCCATATACCGTAATATATTGGGTGGTGATGGTTTTGCGGATGTCCTTTTCGGCAAGCAGGGAAGTATTTCCGATCGACTCCTTCATGAGCCGGATAGTTTCGTATTGTGTGGCAAGATTGGCTGACGTGATGATATTTTTACTCGCCTGCACAAAGGCTGATACCTGGGCGCCATTGGTAATAATATTGTCATATCCGATTCCTCCGGCCGTTGGCGCATAAAAATTATTGCTTATACCGTTTACCTGAATTTTTTGTGTAGCGCGGATCAGCTGGCTGTCAACCTGGGTTGCCTGGATCTGATTTCTGTAGTCCGCCAGCAACGGACTGTTATCCCGGGCATGGGCGAAATAATAATTGAGATCATGTTCCTGGCATTGTGCAGATGCAATGGCAAACGCCATAAAAAAACTTAACCATATCTTCATACAGACCTAGTTAGAGCCAAGATAAACCGGAATTCTGTTTAAATTCTGTGCATCCGCAAACTATTCATTTTATCGGAATTCATGTACAAAAGTGAATCCGAAAGATTTGTTCTGGTAACTGGGCATCAGAACGGAATTCGGGATGGGTGTTTTGGAGAAAATCTTTTTTATTTTGGGATAGAGAATATACGCGAGCCTCGTGGATGCGATCCCAAATCCGGCACCGGCAACAACATCACTAAACCAGTGTTTATTATTGTACATCCTGAGATAAGCAACGGAGGTGGCCACCGCATATCCGCCGATTCCATACCAGACAGATACATTCTTATATTCCTGCATCAGAAATTCTGCAGAAGCAAAGGCTTCCGCAGTATGACCGGAGGGAAATGACAGGTAATCGTCTCCGTTAGGCCTTTGTTCATGGGAAACATTTTTTACGACATATACTGATGATAGCCATGATAATATTGGACAAAACGTAAATCATGGTTCGGTCAAGAAAATTATGTGCTCCGTGAATACCGGCAATATTTAATCCATATACGGCGACTGCCGGAACATACTGCAGATAGTTATCAATAGTAGACCGTTTGATGAGGATGTTTTACCCAGATATCATACTGGATATTTTCATTAAGATCCGTACAGGGCATCCACATTAGGTGCCAGCGCCCCATAAGTTATCATTACGGCTGGAACAATCCATTCTTTTATATGGGGCGGAGTTGAATTTTTCGGATAAAGTGACCAGCTGGTATCGATTGCATGGTATGTATGGATGGCCGGGGAATCGATTTTTTCCTGTGCCTGGGCTATTTGTTGGAAGAATAAAGGAAGGGCCAGAAAAAGTAGATTCTTCATGTGTTACAAAAGAAACGCAGGATTCTGGAGCAATTCTGTAGTTTTTGGAATAAACCTGATTTTTAACAACTTCAGGATTTCTCCAAAATTCAGGGGCATCTTTGTCCTGGCAGGCCTATAAGCCCGAATCTGAAGATATGAAGGTTTTAATCATTGAAGACGAAAAGGCGCTTTCAGACAGCATTTTCACCTATCTGAACTCAGAACAGTATGTGTGCGAAATAGCATGCTGATTACACGTCAGCTATAAGTAAGATCAGTCAGTATGATTATGCCTGTATCATCCTGGATATAAACCTGCCGGGAGGAAGCGGTCTGGATATACTGAAAGAACTGAAATCAAACCATAAAGCAGAAGGCGTTTTAATTATATCTGCCAGAAATTCGCTCGATGACCGGTTAACCGGATTAAACGCCGGGGCCGATGACTACCTGATAAAACCTTTTCATCTTTCAGAACTGGTGGCCCGGGTAGCCGCCATCATACGCAGAAAGTCCTTTGATGGCAATAACAGCCTTAAATTTGAAGAACTTCAGCTGGATTTATTTTTTAAAACGGTAACAGTGAATAACCGGGTAATCGATTTAACCCGGAAAGAATATGATTTGTTGCTATATTTTATCAGCAATAAAAATAAAGTGATCAATAAAGGAGCCATTGCCGAACATTTATGGGGGGATAATATGGATATGGCAGACAGTTATGACTTTATCTACACACATATTAAAAACCTGCGTAAAAAACTCATTCAGGCTGGTGCCAAGGACTATGTAAAATCAATTTATGGGATGGGATATAAATTCAGCATAAGATAATGAAGCTGTTCACCCGATATTTCAGAATCAATCTGCTGGCCACTGTCTTAATTTTTGTGCTTGCCAGCATGGCTTTTTATTCGTTGTTGTGGTATGTATCCATAAGACAGGTTGATGAAGATCTGAGAATTGAACAGCGTGAAATCGAAACATATATATCGAAATACGGCCGTGCCCCTGAACCCGTTAATGTGAAAGATCAGACGATATCGAACGAAATATCACCTGTACATGAAACGGTTCGAAAATTCAGCACGATCCGGTCTCCCAATCGCGCGGGAACGGGAAAATTTCAGACAGATTCAATTTACGGTTCTGGTAGACGACCGATGGCTGATGTTCACAGTTTCCAAGTCGCTGGAAGCGACAGAAAATATGAACAGGTCAATTATTTTTATTTCCCTGATCACGATTATTACGATTTTGCTGGTCAGTCTCCTGATCAACCGCTGGCAGCTCCGCAGGTTGTGGAAACCGTTTTATTCGACACTTACGGACGTGGAAAAATTCAGACTGGGTGAAAAAACAACTCCGGAATTCGAATCCAGTTCCATTCATGAATTTAATCTGCTGAATACCACCCTGAGCCAGTTTATACAGGAAGCACAAAAAGAATATTCCGTTCTGAAGGAATTTACAGAAAATGCATCCCATGAACTGCAGACTCCGCTGGCCATTGTCAGGTCAAACCTGGATGTTTTGATTCAGGATGAAAAACTTTCTGAAGCCCAAAGCAATTCCCTGCAGAATGCTTATATCGCCATACAAAAAATGGCCAAACTAAACCAGTCACTGCTGCTGCTCAATAAAATAGATAACAAACAATTTTCAGAGGTTAATTCCCTTGATTTTAAAACCCTGGTGGAACAGAAAATGGCTGACTGGCAGGAGTTATGGCAGGGTAGGAATTTACATATCGGGGCGACCCTCAGATCTACGCCGGTAGCCATGAACGAACAGCTTGCGGAAATTTTGCTGAATAATCTGTTCAGTAATGCCGCCAGGCATACAGCCGACGGGGGAGTAGTGAATATTCATCTGGCGAATAATATTTTCGAAATTTCCAATTCGGCTTCCAATGGTCCCACTGGATCCCGGAGAAATTATTCAAACGATTTTCAAAAGGAGGTCAGTCTACGGATCAGCACGGCCTGGGGCTTTCGATTATCAAACAGATCACGGAAGTTTCGGGCAAACAGGTATCCTACCATTTCGAAAAGGGAAAACATGTTTTTTCGATTCGCTTTTCATGAAACACCTGAATTTTTTAAGAAGACCATCATTGTAATCCGCGTGACCCATCTCAGAAATAATGTCTCCAGTCAAAAATTACACGCATCCCGATTTGCCATACCGATTTTAATGCAGGGAGCGCATCTGTTCCAGGCTGGAGAACGGCAGCCCCATATGGAATATCCACTCCAACAGAAAACTGTATAAGCATGCTGGAACTCTGTAGCTGTGAAAAAGACCTGCTAAAAGGCATATACTCCAGAAACGGAAAATCAAAAAGAGTAGATTTATAAGAAATCGCGGTGGGGTTGTTGGTTGAGGATACCGGTATTAAAAGCGCATCCTGGGTTTTGCCCAGGCCATAGAGGGAAATACCAACCTCCCTTCCTAGAACAAATTGGAAACGGCCTACCGAAGTTTGTATTCCGGACTGCCAGGGAATCAAACCTCCATTGCCGGCAGTAACCGCCATGGATGTGGCTGCCTTCGGAGAAATTAAATACACAATGGGTCCTGCAAATATCAGATCACCCGGGATTAACCAGAACGGCAGACGGATCCTGAAATTATAAGCCGAACGTCCGGGAATCGCCGCAGTGAAGGAATTTGTACCACCCTGCATATTCGTGTTACCAAACTGCATACTTGAAGCGCCATCAAGTTTCCAGCCAAATTGGATAAAGACCAATCCGTCCCCGGCTTCATTTAGAACGCCTTCCATGCCAAATCCTAACCGGAGATTTGCCTCCACACCGCCAACGGCACCGGATTGCAATTGATTCTTGCCGAAACCACCCGATACGCTGGATGCGTCCAGGGCAGTGGAAACGCCCAGGAACTTGCCCATTTCCGACCTGAACCGGGGGAATTCACCCGCCCCGGTAGCAAGGCCCGGCACGGGAGTATTAATCAAGAACCGGAATCAATAATTTGACATCAGCTTTCCGGAAAGGCATGAAATTATTTTTGCAGACATTGAAACTGTCCGGAACATTTTTGAATGAGACCGAATCGTTTTGATAATCGAGTTCCAGTTTACCACTTGCCGCATCCAGAAATTGTTCCAGGCTTAACCGCACATTGAATGCAGCAATGGCTGCATCCTCCGGACGCATAAATGCATCGCCTTTCAAAATTATTCTTTTGCCATTCCAGGAAACCACTTCCAGCCCTTTTTCATTATAGTAATCATGGGTTCCTTTGCGGATGGAGACATCACCCCAGGTTCCGGCAATATGTCCGGAGGCAAAAGCGTCTTCAAGAAAATGCAGGGCAAAGGCTTCATCCGCCAGGGCGGCAAGCATCAGCGCCGATTTTTCCTGCGGGTTTAATTTTTCATGGGCATACCGGGCTGCTTTTAATATCGCACTGATATGAAACCATGAATACGCTCCGAGGGCATTCAAATCAGAACCGGCCCTAAGACAGGCAGTAAGATATTCATTCACTTCTGTATTTACTTTCGGGCGGGCCAGCAGGAAGTGAACATTATTGGACCCGGCCCGGGTAGCGTATTCCATATCCGCCCGCTGAAGCCTGATATCTGAATTACGTATCGCATTGATTTGTTCACTCCTGTTTTTCGCTTTGGCCAGATCTGTTTTTAACTGTGCAGCGATATCTGCCACCTTCATTATCCACTCAGTATATAGTACGGTATTCAGCATATCTTCCGGAGAACAACTGTGGTCTCCGGCAATTGCCGCCCAGGATGCAAAATCAAGTTGTGTTGGTTTGATTCCCTGAAGGGTATCTATTATTGATTCTGTAAGGCGGTTTGTGAATCCTGTTCTCGCGTCCTTCCAATAGGCATCCAGCAGCAAACGATATTCGGGACTTAAGTTCTGAATGGCCAACAGGGCAATCTGCCGGTGTTCCGGATAAACCCAGGCTGAAGTTTTACCGGAGAATAAGGTGAAGAGCAATACAATAAACAGGCTTTTGAAACTTTTCATCCGGATGAGGTTGGTAATTTTATGGTTAAGATAATGAAACTTAAAGTGAATGATCCTGAAAGATTTTACCCCTATCTTAGACTGGTCACCGGATTAAATCATGAGAAAATATGAGTACTAGGACAACGTCATCAACAGAAATTCACCCTAAAATAAGTCCAGTGATAAAAATTTTAATTAGCCTGTTTCTTATTTTATTCTTTGCACTCAACTCTTTTCAGCCAGAACAAACTTCCTATAATTGATGTGCATCTTCATGCATACAATATTTCACATTCAAAATCAGATACTTCCTGGTATCCATCACAATTCAGCCGGCCGGTTTCTGACGAAGAACTGATGCGGCAAACGATACTGGAAATGAATAAATACAATATTGTTAAGGCGGTTGCGAGTGGTGATCCTAAAACCGTACAAAAATGGCAGGCTTTTGCTCCGGGTCGTTTGATACCGGGATATGAAACCTGGGAAGCATTTTCGCCTGAACATATTTCCCGGTTAACCCGGCAGATACAATCCGGAGAAGTGAAGGTGCTGGCTGAAATAGTTACACAATATGGTGGTATTGGTGCTTCTGACTCTGCTTTGGAACCGCTGTACGCCCTGGCTGAGCAATACGATATTCCTGTGGGTATCCATATGGGGCCAGGCCCTGCAGGCATTGCCTATCGCACCGGATACCGCTCCCGGCTAAGCAGCCCGCTGTTATTAGAAGAGGCATTGATACGCCATCCAAAACTGAGGGTATATGTCATGCACGCCGGCTGGCCCATGCTGGACGATATGGTAGCCATGCTTTATGCCTATCCGAATCTTTACGTTGATATTGCGGTTATAGACTGGTATATCCCCAAAACAGAATTTTTGGCTTATTTAAAACGACTGACCGATGCCGGTTTTTCCAACCGGATCATGTTTGGTTCAGACCAGATGCAATGGCCCGGGTCTATCCGTACAGCAGTAGAAACAATCGAGGCTGCTGACTTTCTGACAAGCCAACAAAAAAGAGATATTTTTTATAATAATGCCGTCAGGTTCTTTAAATTGGAGAACAGCCATTGAATGATATGAAAAAATCAATTTCCGGCATCCTGGTTTGTATGCTGCTGGCCTGTAATCACGGGGGTCAGACAACATCAGTTTGCAAACGCAAATTGACAGTCTTCAACGGAAATTGGATAAAACGTATAAACCAGGGCTGGGGGAATTTATGTCCGGCATTCAGGTTCATCATGCGAAACTGTGGTTTGCAGGTGAGGCTGGAAACTGGGCCCTGGCTGATTTCGAAATATAAGGAAATACAGGAAGCGATTGAAGATATTCAAATCTATTGCACAGACAGACCGGAAGTGGCGTCGATTCCGATGATTGATCCGGCGCTCGATAGTTTGAATATATCCATCGGAGCTAAGGATATTGTACGATTTAAAAACAGTTATAATTTGTTAACCAATTCATGCAATTCCTGTCACCAGGTAACAAAGCATGCATTCAATGTAATCCAGACTCCGGCTGCGCCACCATTCACCAATCAGGCATTTCAGAAACCATAACGTGAACAGGATGAATTTCCTCAGAATTTGATGAATATTTGTATATTGGTCAAGTGAAATTTAACCATGCAACTGCCGATTATTTAAACTCCATGTGCTATTTAACGAGTTAACATGAACCTTAAGAAACTTGCTGAAGAACTGAATTTGTCATTCTCGACGGTTTCGAAAGCTTTACGTGACAGCCATGAAATCAGCATTGCTACAAAAAACAGGGTCATTGCCAAGGCCAATGAACTGAACTACCAGGTCAATCCCCTGGCCAGCAGTTTCCGAAAACAAAAAACCAAAACCATTGCGCTGATCATTCCTGAAGTGGTGAATGATTTTTTCGGACCGGTCATTAACGGCATTGAATCCATTGCCCATGAAAAAGGGTATCATGTTTTGATTTACATGACCCATGAGGACATGCAAAAAGAAATTGCGATATTCAAACTTCTGCAAAACGGAAGGGTAGATGGAATCATGCTGTCTATGTCAGAACATACCTCCGATACCACACATCTCAAAGAATTAAAGGAAAAAGGAATTCCCCTTATTTTATTTGACAGAATTACCGAACAGATGGACGTAACAACCGTTACTACCGATAATACCGTGGGCGGCATGAAGGCAACAGAACACCTGATTGAAAGGGGATGCAAACGAATCGCTTTTCTGGCCATTTCAAAAACCCTTTCCGTCAGTACGGGCCGGATGAACGGATATCTGGAGGCATTGAAGAGAAATTCAATGAAACAGCAGGATGATCTGATTCTGTATTGTGACGGAGATGACTGGAAGAATAAGGAATTAATCCGAAAATTGCTCAAAAGAAAAAACAGGCCCGACGGCATATTTGCCTCGGTGGAGACACTGGCTATTTCGACCTATGAAGTATGTGAAGAACTGAAATTAAATATTCCAAAGGATATTAAAGTGATTGCATTTTCCAATTCATATCTGGCAGCATTGCTGAATCCTTCCCTGACTGCCATCACCCAGCCTGCCTATGAAATGGGCAGAGAAGCGGCTGCCATCCTGGTGAACCTGGTGGAAAAAAAGGAATCCCGGTTTCCACCATAAAAAAACAGAAATAAAATCACGGCTGACCGTTAGAAATTCCACCAAATAAAATTCCGGCTCCTGGTTCGTCAGGCAGAGAAATTCTTTATAAGGCTCAATCAAATGTATTTTTCCGGTTTCATCATAAGTAAGTTCGGTAACTTTTACTGACCTCAGGTGGGTCACTCCTTTGCTTAGACTGGAATCGTGATAAAACAAATACCATTTCCCATTAAAAGAACAGATGGAATGATGGGTTGTCCATCCGACTACCGGATTCAGAATTCTTCCCTGGTAAATGAATGGTCCGTAGGGATTATCGCCAGTGGCATAACAAATGAAATGTGTATCGCCGGTTGAATAGGAGAAATAATATTTGCCATTGTATTTATGCATCCAGGATGCTTCAAAAAAACGCCTGTTATTATCTCCGGCTAACAGCGGATTGCCCATGCCGGATCAAGAATGATTATTTCTTTTACAGGTTCTTCAAACTGTTTCATATCATCCGTGAGCAGGGCAACCCTTGGTCCCAGGGCCTTTTCATCTGGCAGGGGTTCTTTATTATCCGGCATTGATAGTCATTGTTTCTGTACGATTGCAACTGACCGCCCCAGATGCCTCCAAAATACATATAGTATTTTCCATCATCATCTGTAAAAACAGCGGGATCAATAGAATAACTGTCTTTGATCGGTTCCGGTTCCGGTATAAAAGGTCCGGCAGGTGATTCACCGATTGCTACCCCGATCTGAAAAATTCCATCGGGTCTTTTAGCCGGAAAGTATAAATAGTATTTGCCATTTTTGATAGGCTGCATCAGGTGCCCACATTTGTTTTTCTGCCCAGGGCACATCTTTTACATGCAGGGCAACACCATGATCTGTGACTGCACCATCTGATGTTCTCCATTGAGAACACATGATAATCTTCCATCGCGAAATGACTGCCCAGGTCGTCGAATGGGATGCCCGTATCAATATCGTGTGACGGATAAATATATATTTTTCCATTGAACACATGGGCAGAAGGATCTGCGGTATACAGGTGATTGACCAGCGGTTTTGAAATGGCTTTCCTGTCCAGTTCGTCAAAATCAATATGGCTTATATTGTCTTCAGGCATGATTCGTTCGATTTAGTTAAGCTCTTCTTGCTTTAAGATCATTTTCAATGGTCAGTTCCATTTTTTTATTTATTTTATATCCGACAAGCAGGATCACTCCGATAACAAAAAGTAAAAAGGGATAAATGCTTACCGACATTTTAATACCGGATACCGTACCGGCAGTTTGATTTACAGCATCGGCTATATAACCATATTTGGCCAGCAGGGCTGCTCCCAACGCGCCACCCACACTCAATCCGACTTTTAAACCAAAAATCATGGCGGAAAAAATAATGGCCGTGGCCCTCCGGTTATTTTTCCATTCACTGTAATCTGCCACATCAGCGATCATGGCCCACAACAAAGGTATGGTGACTCCATAAAAAAAGCCGTGTAAAATCTGGGTGATGAAAACAATGCCGATGGAATCCGGTGAATAAAAAGCAAACAGCAATAAGAATAAGGCAGACAGAAAAAGAAAAACACCAAACACATCTCTTTTGCCGAACCGGTCGGCCAGTGGTTTTGAAAACATGATTCCGATGATCATGAAAATAATGCCACTTGCATTAAACAAACTGTTTCCGGAAGTGGCTGGATCATCGGGCCATTGAAATCCGGTAGCATGATAAAGCCAGACTGTAAATTTATTGAACCCGATATTTTCCAGAAAGGAAGCGATGGCCGGATCATGTAAATAATATTTGAAATAATAAATGTACATGCCCCCTTTTAAAGAAAGTGTAATAAAAACCAGGATGGTCACGAAAAGCATGATGACCCAGGGTTTGTTTTTTACAAGATCTTTCAAATCCTGGGAAACAGAACTTTTTTTAGTTTGGGCCGGAACGATCCTTTCCCTGGTAGTCAGGAAAGTGATGATGAAAAAATATTACACCGGTAACGGCAAAAAAGCTCATCACGGTTTTAAAACCGGCAGCCTTATCGCCATGTCCGAATATCAATACCAGCGGAAGTAATAATACCTGTATAATAAACTGGGCAATCATTACGGCAACAAACCGGTAGGATGAAAGACTGTTTCGCTCTTTCATATCGCCTGTAATTACACCGCTGAGTGCAGAGTAGGGCAGGTTATTGGCTGAATAAATGATGACCAGCAAAAAATAAGTGATCAGTGCATAGATAATTTTGCCGTTTTCACCGAAATCAGGAGTGGAGAATGCGAGCATGGCCATCACGCCAAAAGGAATGGAGGTCCATAATATCCAGGGCCTGAATTTTCCCCATCGGGTATGGGTGCGGTCTGCAATGGCACCCATCACCACATTAAAAAAAGCTCCGAAAAATCCACCCACAAATATGATCACACTGGCGGTACCTGCCGGTATTTTATATACATCGGTATAAAAAAAAGCAAGAAAAGTCATCAGGGTCTGAAAAATAAGATTCGCTGCCAGGTCGCCCAGACTATAACCCACTTTCTCCAGTACGGATAATTTTTGTGGACTTTCAGTCATATTTATATTTTGAAAACTTTGAGAGGTGGATACGGATTATTTTTCAAGGCCATTATTTTTTCAAATGCAGGTTTCGGTTTAAAATTTCTGTCAAAAAGCAGGGGATAATTTGTTCTGCCGGGAATGGGCCAGTTATTTAACCAGGACTGGCCATCGTTTACGCCCCAGAAGGTAACCCTTTCAATTTTATCCTTGTGTTTGATGAATAACCTGAACAAATCCTCGTAACATTTTGCCAGTTTATATTTGCATGGAATCCGGCAGTGCCATCGGGATATGGATTCATAAACGGACTGTTCGCATAATTTTGATTTACATCAGCACCTTTCAGATCCCAGGGATTGGGCAAGCAGGTCAGATCCAGTTCAGTAAAACTTACTTTCAATCCAAGCGCGGCATATTCCAGAATACTTTTTTCAATTTCTTCCAGCGAAAGGTCCTTTAATACTCCAGTGTGCCTGTATGCCTACGCCGTCAATCCGCGTTCCCGCATGCTTTCAGTTTTTTTATCAATGCGATGGCGCCGGCTCTTTTTTTGGGTTGTTCAATATTGTAATCGTTGTAATAAAGTTCTGTATTCGGAGCAGCTTTTGCAGCCAGTTCAAATGCTTTGCGTATATAATCTTCACCCAGTTTTTCCAGGAAAATCGAATTTCGCAGGGAACCATCTTCATTCAGTGCTTCATTAACCACATCCCAGCTGTTTACTTTGCCGGCATAACGACCGGCAACTGTATTGATATGATTGGTCATAAACAGCAGCAGGGAGTCGCTGCTGTTTATTTTTTTTACAAAAGGGGATAGCTGGCTATGCCAGATTAAAGTATGCCCGACAATGAACATTTTATATTTCATTCCGTAGGCTACATATTTGTCTGCCAGGTCAAAATGATATTCATTCCATTCCGGATGAATCACTTCACATTTCATGATATTTTCCGGAGTGATGGCATTGAACTGTGCCGGAATCAAGTTTACAGCATGCGGATCTTTTTCTTCAATCTGGAAGCATTCAATGCCGTGCCGATCAAAAAATCATCTTTAAAAGCTTTTTTGAGTGAAGTATCGCCGGCAATTGTTCATAGAACAGCATAACGGTGTCAACCCTATCGTTTGGATTTACTTTTTCCAAAGATCCGGTTGATCCGAATAACGCTACAGCACGATTAATCCCAATAAGGGTTTCATTTCTATATGGCTTTACAAAACGTCAGGTGCTAAATGTAACGGTTTATTATGTTTTCCATATACTCCTGTTTGCCGCTGATTATTTTCGGTTCGCCGTTTTCGATCGCATAGGCCCTTAAATCTTCCAGCGTTAGTTTTCCTTCTTCAAATGCTTTTCCCTGTTCCACTGTCAAAACTGGCGTAACGGGCTTTCTTAATTTTTTTATAATCGGATTTCCGTAAAACATTGTCCGCCGTAATCAATGCCCTGGCAAAAACATCCATGCCGCCGATATGTGCATGGAAGAGGTCTTCGGGATCGGTACTGTTTCTTCTGATTTTTGCATCGAAATTGATCCCGCCGCCTTTAAAACCACCGGCCTGTAACAATACCATCATGCATTCGGTCAGTTCATTAATATCATTGGGAAACTGGTCGGTATCCCATCCATTTTGATCATCCCCGCGGTTGGCATCCATGGAGCCGAGCATGCCGGCATCCACAGCTACCTGCATTTCGTGATGCATCGTATGGCCCGCTAAAGTGGCATGGTTTACTTCTATATTTAATTTAAAATCGTTCAATAAATCATACTGGCGTAAAAAGCCAATAACGGTTTCTGCATCATAATCATACTGATGTTTGGTGGGCTCGCAGGGTTTGGGTTCAATAAAAAACTGTCCTTTAAAACCGTTTTTCCTTGCATAGTCTTTTGACGTATGTAAAAATCGGGCAAGATGTTCTTTTTCCCGTTTCATGTTGGTGTTCAGAAGACTCATATATCCTTCGCGTCCGCCCCAGAAAACATAATTTTCACCACCCAGCGCAATGGTTGCATCCAGTGCGGCTTTCACCTGTGCAGCGCCATGGGCCAGTACATGAAAATCAGGATTGGTGCTGGCGCCGTTCATATATCTTCTATGGGAAAATAAATTTGAAGTACCCCATAACAGACTTACCCCGCTTTCTTTTTGTTTTTCAGAAAGATAAGCAGTCATGGCCTGTAACCTTTTTTCATTTTCCAGAACATCGTTCGTATAATCCACTACGTCCACATCGTGAAAACAATAATAAGGTAAACCCAGTTTGGATAATGAACTCAAATGCCGCATCTGCTTTATCTTTTGCTCTTTCAACAGCATCTGCTTTTTTATTCCAGGGAAAAATATGGGTTGCTTCACCAAATGGATCTGCACCGGTTCCGCAGAAGCTGTGCCAGTAGGCGCAGGCAAAGCGGAGCCACTCTTTCAGGGGTTTGCCGGCAACCACTTTATTTTCATCATACCAGCGATAGGCCAGTGGATTGTCTGATTCCGGACCTTCAAATATAACCTGACCTATTCCCTGAAAAAACTCTTTTTGTTTGGTAGCGTATGGCATGTAATCGTTAAATATTAGGTGAGATAATTTCAATTCGCGTCATGAAGATATTAGCTTCTGCAGGAATTTCGCAATGAAAAAACCGACAACGTTGTAGTAGAAAAATAATCAACCTGGCTTATCAAAACAAATTATTTTACATATATATTTATCAGACCAACAAGATAATTTTATTTCGAATTACCTGAAGGTTTAAGCAATACTCATGCATAAGCAATACAAAAGCATGTGAGTCCGGGGGTAATTTCCATTACCCCTTTTTTTATTTTCCGCCCAGTTACGGTCTCGTTATATATAAAGAGGTCGGGGAGGATCCTTTTTCATTTCCAACAATACCTTGATCTAATGTGTGCCATTTTCTAATGGGTATTGTGTACACAGTGAAAAGTGGAAAAATAATCGTTTGATGAGAATCAATAAAATGCTTCAGCCAACCTTCCGTTTCCGGGAACTTCTTCAGGATCAAACCGGTTGAAAAAATGCATCTTCCCACAATGGCTGTGAGCTGATATAAACCATAATTATAAGTCTGATATAGACGGGAGTCTTCTACAACGTTGTAGTAAATAATTAAAATCACGGAATGATATTTTATCGAGTAATTCTCTACATTTAACTTGACCATTGCTAAATTTCTGTCTTCTAAAAAACGAACTGCTATGCCAAAAATGAAAATTAAACTACGTGCAACACATACGTTGCTTGCATGTTTGCTTGTTTTATTCTCCTCTACAGCAATTGCTCAGACAAAAGTTTCCGGTACTGTAACCGATGGTGACTCCAAGCCTTTAAAAGGTGCCACGGTTTCAGAAAAAGGAACGACGAGAGGAACGGTTACCGATGATAATGGTAATTTTTCCATTTCAGCCAACCCGAATGCGAGTCTGATTGTTTCCATGGTTGGTTTTGAACCGCTCACTGTTAAAGTCGGAACTCAGACCAGTCTTACCATCCATCTCAAAACAGATGTTTCCCATCTGAATGAAATTGTGGTAACCGGTTATGGTACCCAAAAACGGGCGCTGGTTACAGGTGCTATTTCCACAGTGAACAGTAAAACATTAAATGCACAACCGGTAGCCCTGGTCTCTGAAGCTTTGCAAGGACGGGTAGCCGGTGTTTCCGTGGTAAATAACGGTAGTCCGGGTACAGCACCGATTGTGCGCATCCGGGGTATCAGTTCCATCAGCTATGCCTCCGATCCCCTGTACGTAGTTGATGGATTTCCCGGAGTGAGTATCAACACCATTGATGTACGGGATATTGAATCCGTGGACGTGCTGAAAGATGCGTCTGCTGCTGCGATCTATGGATCAAGGGCCACCAACGGTGTTATCATGATTACCACAAAAAAAGGTAATCGTGGTGGCAAACCAAGGGTGACACTGGATTCATACTTCGGAACTTCCGCTAGTAACACAGCGGCTGAGTCTGTTGAATACAGATCAGTTCAAGCAATATGCACTCGCATACCGGGGCAGCCAGGTAGGTCGTCTCCTGCCACCCTGGGATAATACACCCATCTATCAGGGCGCTTCCACAACTTACGGTCAAACCAATACCGACTGGCAGGATGCTTATTTTAAAAACGGGTCGCATGACCCAGCAGAATATCGGATTGAGCGGAGGAAATGATGTAGCCCGTTATTATGCATCCTTTGGTTATTTGGATCAGAAAGGTACCGCTCCATGGGTAGGCTACGAACGATATAATTTCCGGATCAACTCAGATTATATTATCAGTAAAGTGTTCACTTTTGGGGAGAACCTGTATTTTGCTTATGGCAATCAGGCCTATGATAATAATGAAACCGGCTCCAGAACAAACCTGGTGAATGTAATCAGGATGATGCCCGCATATGCCGGTATATGATCCCACGACCAGTGATGGATTCAGGGGCGTGAATACGGTGCTGGATGGGGGTGACCCGACCAATCCGGTAGAAGATGCAACTATAAAAAATCCGGGATAACCGTAAAGTGGCCAATCTTTTTGCAACAGCCTATATTGATGTGAATTTCACTTCCTGGCTGAAATTCCGTTCCACCTTCGGCGTGAACTATTCTAATGGACTGGACTACCGGTTCGCTCCGATTTTTAATGACAGCGGTACGATTGCCGGTTCCAGTGCCACACAGGCTACGATTACAAATAACCGCACGGTGAATACCAGTCTTTTATTTACAGAACAGTTCACATTCGACAAAACCTTTGGTAAGAATCATGTCAATGCCATTGCTGTTTATGAATACCAGAATGGAAATTCAGACGCAGGAAAATAGAGTGGTAACCAGCATCCAATGAGCTGAAAACACTGAACAATGCCACCAATCCATCCGTTCAGACACTCACCTATAAAACTGCCCTGATATCCTATCTGGGTCGTGTGAATTATGATTATATGGGTAAATATCTACTGAGTGCGGCCCTTCGTTATGATGGTCTTTCCGTTTGGGCACCAGGTACACAAATGGTCCGCCTTCCCTTCCGTTTCCGTGGGATGGAGAATTGACCAGGAAGATTTCATGCGAAATTCAGAATCAAAAATTTCCGAATTGAAACTGAGGGCCGGATATGGTATTACCGGTCTGAACGGAACGGTGCTGGGTACTACACCCTGGCAGGTAAGTGTAGCATGCCAATAGTGCACAATATCCGTTTAATAATAATCTAACCGGTGGTCCCGCTTCTTCTATCCAGGGGCTGGGAAATACAGATCTGGACTGGGAAAAAACAAAAATGTTTAATATCGGATTGGATCTGGGATTGCTGAGAAATAAAATCACGTTTACGGCTGATTATTATCGTACGTAAGACAGATAACCTGATATTGGGTGTACCACTTCCGCCTTCTTTTGGGTTTAACCATCTGAATAGTACCGTTAACCAAAATGTTGCGGCCATGACGAACAATGGTTTTGAATTGCAGTTGGGTTATAACCAGAGTGAGGGAGATTTTAAATGGATTGCCAATTTCAATATGGCATGAACACCAATAATGTAGACGCGTCTGGCTCCGGGTGTTACAAATATTGAAGCTGGTTACAATGCAGATTATGGCAACTACAATATTACCAATACAGCAGCAGGTCATCCGATTCAGTCTTTTTATGGATGGCAGGTGGAAGGTATATTCCAGAACCAGGCTGATGTTGACAAACATGCCAAACAAACAGCCAAAACCGCTCCCGGAGATCTTGCCTTTAAGGACATAAACGGAGATGGGGTAATTGATGTAAAAGACCGTACGTTTCTGGGCAGCTTTATTCCCAAAGCAACCTATTCATTAAACCTGGGAGCAAACTATAAGAATTTTGAACTTTCCGTTTTCTTCTACAGTGTACAGGGAAACAAAATCTACAATGCTGCCCGGGTAATCACCGAAGGCATGATCCGTTTCTTTAATGCCGGCACACAGGTACTGAATGCCTGGACACCGACCAATACCAATACGAATATTCCACGTGCTATCATGCTGATCCCAATGAAAATGCACGTCCGTCTACCCGGTTTCTTGAAGACGGATCTTACTTCCGAATGAAGAATATTATTCTGAGCTACAGCCTCCCGGCTTCTACGCTGCAATCCTTAACCAAGGGTGTTGTCAGAAGTTTCAAGATCTATGTTTCTGCACAGAATCTACTGACGATTACGAATTATAGCGGATATGATCCTGAAGTGGGTAACAGAACCCCGAAATTCATTCGATTAACCAATGGTATTGATTATGCTGTTTATCCACAGCCAAAGAGCTATAATATGGAATTCAGGCAAGTTTTTAAAAGATTAAAAGAGGTATATTATTTTATAATATTTATTCAATAATTATGAAACAAAATATAAACAAACTGATTCTCGTGCTATTATCCTGGGTATGACCAGTTTAATTGCCTGTAATAAAAATCTGGAAGTACTGATCAGAATAATCCGACGGTAGAAAGTTATTTTAAAACAGCTTCGGAACTGCAGAATGGCGTAAATGCCATCTATTCCACCTTGAGGGCGGCAGAACTGGTTGGCCGCGAATGGTTCTTTACGCATGATATGCGGGGTGGTGAATGCGCTGCCGGTGGTGCCCAACTGGAAGCACCCAGGGCAGAATTATTAAATCTACAAAACCCAATCCGGGAAACTCAGTTATGTCAAATGTATGGAATGGAGCTTATCAAATGATCAACCGGGCGAATCTAGTTCTTTCAAAAGCACCGGATGTAACAGATAATACAGCACTCAGAGATAGGCTGGTGGGGGAAACTCAATTCTTAAGGGCCTGGGCTTATTTTGAACTGGTATCCCAGTGGGGTGATGTTCCCCTTTATACAGAACCTGTTACTTCTACCTACCGGTTATAAGGCAAAGTCACCTGCTGCGGATGTATATGCATTGATTATCTCAGATCTGACTGCTGCAGTAGCCGCATTGCCTGCCAGTTATGGTGCTTCTGATAATGGAAGGGCAACCAGTGGTGCAGCTAATGCACTGCTGGGAAGAGTTCAAATGCAGAAAGGAGATTATGCTGCAGCAAAAACTGCCCTGCTGCAGAGTGTATGGCAAATATTCCCTTACGGCGAATTATCAATGGAATTTTGACGGAGATGTTAGATACTGATGCAGGTGATCCGGTTGACGACGGGTCATGAATTTAATTCAGAATCCATTTTTGAAGTGGTGTTTGTAGACAAAGCTGGAGATGTCAATTTTAACTGGGGCTATAACGGAGAAGGTTCTACCAGCCCGTTAGCGACTGTACGCAACCAGGAATATGGTATTACCTGGGGAAATGTTATTCCTTCCGACCAGTTTCTGAATGAATTTGAAGCCGGTGATCCCAGGTATAAAATTTACTATTTATGAAGAAGGAGACAAGATCCTGACAGGAACGCCGAACCCAAATACTCCCTTAACTTAACCAATGCGGATATGAATATGGCTACGAGCACAAAAGGTGGCGTAACCATAAAGCGGTTTTTTCGTAAATATAATATTTACGAATGGGTGAATTCAGGTTTTCATCCGGTGGTACTCAACCAACGTGTTATCCGTTATGCAGATGTGTTGCTGATGCTGGCTGAATGTGAAGCTGAAGTGGGAACTCCTGCCCAGGCTGCAAGTTATATCAATGAGGTTCGTGCCCGGCCCAGTGTAAATATGCCTCCGGTTAGCCCCGGCTACACATGACGCGGCCATTAAAGCAGTCATGCATGAAAGAACGGTTGAACTGGGTGCTGAAGAAGTCGCCAGTATTGATATACTGCGCTGGAGGGCAAAAGGATATTATCCTTCTATTGCACCAGATCCGAAACCCGGCCAGGTTTCCATGTTGCCGATTCCTACCTCTGAAACTTCATCAAACCCTTTAATATCCAATTAAATAAGATTTATTCCTGAGGGAAATCCACAGATAAAATAAATTGATATCCTATCTCCCGAAATAGAGGCTAATAAAATAGCCTCTATTTTTTTGTCGGTCTGTACAGATGATTTTGAAGTTTCCTGCTCAGGCCCGAGTTATTTAAAGGATTAACTTGTATTCTCTATGAAAGAGAGGATTTTATTCTGTTTTTCGTTTTTCTTTACCAGTGTTTTCTTTTTATTGGTTTCCTGCAGCCATAAAAAAACAACTCCCTTATTTACCCAACTGAGCGCGGCTGAAACCGGCATCCATTTTAATAATGAGATTCGTGAAAACGACTCATCCCATTCCTTTATCAACGAGTTTGGATATATGGGCGGTGGCGTTGGCATCGGTGATTTTAATAATGACGGGAAAAAGGATATATTTTTTTCCGGCAACCAGGTCACCTGCCGGCTCTATATCAATAAAGGAAACAACCAGTTTGAGGATATTACAGAAAAAGCCGGAATCAAAACAAATGTCTGGTGCACGGGCGTAAGCATTGTGGATATCAACAACGACGGTTATGATGATATATATGTCTGCGTTTTTGGAAAGGACCTGTTGCATCGTTCTAAAAACCTTTTATTCATCAACCAGCATGACCTCACATTCAAAGAAGAAGCAGCAGGCCTACGGACTGGCAGATACGGGATATTCCACCCAGGCCGTATTTTTTGACTATGATAAGGACGGGGACCTGGATATGTTCCTGACGAATTATTTATTGAGTGCAAACAATGCCAATAATATTGTCCCGCGCGACAGGAGCGGATTCTCTCCGGCCAATGACAGGCTATACCGCAATGATGGTGATTCTGCACACCAGGGTCATCCGGTTTTTAAAGATGTATCCATGCAAGCCGGGATAAAAGAAGACGGGTTCGGACTTGGCGTGGTGGCGGGTGATTTTAACCAGGACGGCTGGCCGGATATTTATGTTGCCAATGATTTTGTTTCGAATGATGAACTCTGGCTGAACAACCACAATGGAACCTTTACGAATTGTATCTCCCAGGCGATGCGTCATCAGGGTTATTCCAGCATGGGTGCAGATGCTGCGGATATCAACAACGATGCGTTGCCCGACATTGTTACACTGGATATGTTGCCGGAATACAACGAACGTAAAAAAACATCTTTCTCTTTCATGAACCATGACCGCTATGATAGGGAGCGAACGATGGGATATGAACCGGAATTTATGCGGAATATGCTCCAGCTGAATAACGGCGTCCGGATGCACGGCGACACGAGTATTCCTTTTTTCAGTGAAATCGGACAGCTGGCCGGCATACAGGCTACGGACTGGAGCTGGAGCGTTTTGCTGGCTGATTTCGATAACGACGGCTGGAAAGATATGCATGTAACGAATGGAATCGGAAGGGATTTTATCAATGCGGATTTTCTGGAATTCAGTAGCAATGTATTCAACAGCACACTATCGCGTAAAGAGCAACAGGATGCCATCCGGAAAAAACTGGCCGACTTAAAACATATCCGTCTTTCGAACTATCTGTTCATGAATAATCATGACCTGACTTTTACAGATAACTCGGCAAACGCAGGTGTTGGCGAACCCTCCATGTCCAATGGAGCTGCTTATGCAGACCTGGATAATGACGGCGATCTTGACCTGGTGGTGAATAATATCAACCAGGAGGCGTTTGTTTTTATCAACAACACGAATCAAAAAAATAAACCATCAGCGGAGCATTTTTTAAGTCTCAGACTGGAAGGAGACAGCCTGAATAAACAAGGCTTTGGTTCAAAGGTTCTGGTATATAATCATGCCGGAATTCAAATGCAGGAAGAAAATCCCGTCCGGGGCTATTTTTCTTCGGTGGACCGTCAATTGATTTTTGGAATGGGAAAGAATGATCATATTGATTCTCTCCGGGTGATATGGCCGGATAACAAAGAGCAGCTTATCAAAAATTTTGGAGCCGATACCAGTTTTATTCTTTCCTGGAAAAATGCCAATACGTCATATCGATACCCAACAGGTCCAAACCACCATTACTCTTTACGGATATCAGTTCCTCTTCAGGAATTTTATATAATCACCATGAAAATTCTTTTAATGACTATTCCATCCAGCGTTTATTCCCGCAAAAGTATTCCCAGATGGGACCTTATATAACTACAGGGGATATTGATAATAATGGACGAACAGATTTTTTTATTGGTGGCGCCATTAATTTTTCGGGAAAAATATTTACACAACAGTCCAATTCGACATTTACCTCTAAAAATCTCACCGACAGCATCAAGTACCAGGAAGATATGGATTGTATCTTATTTGATGCAGATGGGGATGGTGACCTGGATTTGCTGGTTACCTGCGGCGATATCCAGTATCCTGAAAATTCAATTTATTATAAACCCCGTTTGTATTTAAATGACGGCAAAGGTAATTTCACGCTGCAGCCAAATGCCATTCCGGACAATGTGAGAACCATTGCCGGATGTGTAAGCGCAGGTGATCTGGATGGCGATGGCGATCTGGATCTGTTTATCGGCGGAAGGGTATCCGGAAAATATCCGATGTCTCCTGCAAGTTTTATTTTACGAAACGACAAGGGAATATTTACGGATGTGACGGCAAAGGTTTGTCCTGACCTGCAATTTCCCGGAATGGTCACATCAGCCGTTTGGACCGACTATGACAACGACAAACAAACCGATCTGATTATAGCGGGCGAATGGATGCCGGTGAGATTTTTCAAAAACAATCATGGCCAATTAACGGATGCAACAGCGTCCACGGGTCTTACCGAAATGAATGGCATGTGGCGGAGTCTGATTGCCACAGACGTTGACCAGGACGGGGATATTGACCTGGTGGCGGGCAACCTGGGTCTGAATTGTGACTATCAGGCTAGTCCGTCAATGCCCATGCAGTTATATGCCACGGACCTGGATGGGAATGGGAGCATAGATCCGGTTTTTTTCTATTATATAAAAGGAATGGACGGGGAAAAGCATGCTTTTCCCGGAATAAGCAGAGGTCAGTTTTCGGAACAGGCGCCTTTCATTAAAAAGAAATTCCTGCGGCACAGCGATTATGCGCAGGCTACTTATAATGATATTTTCAAGGGCAAAAACAATGTGCTGAAACTCTATTGTGAAGAAACGAGGAGTATGTATTTTGAAAATACCGGAAACGGGAAATTTGTAAAACATCCATTGCCCATGGAGGCCCAGTTTGCGCCGGTAAATGCCATCATCTGCGACGACCTGGATAATGACGGATTTAAAGATCTGCTGCTGGCCGGAAATGAATACCAGACGAATGTGATGACCGGAAGATATGATGCCTCCTATGGTTGTTTTCTGAAGGGAGGTGCGGATAAAAAATTTAAATCTGTGTCTCCGGCGAAAAGCGGATTTGTTCTGGACGGAGATGTAAAATCTATGGCCCTGATCCGGTTGAAAAACGGAGAAAAAATAATTCTGGCTGCGGTCAATAATGATTCACTCCGGGTGTTCAGCGTAAATCCTGCACACAATTCAGTTCTACACCAGTGAAATGATAATAATCCATATATGGGAATCATGATGCGGTTTACTTTGGCAATGGTTTTATTAATTTCTTTTTTCACTCCTGTATTTTGCCAGGTAAGGCTACCGCAACTGATTCGGGATAGTATGGTTTTGCAAAGGGATACCAAACTGAAAATATGGGGCTGGGCTTCTCCAAAAGAAAAAATAAAAATTAGTTTTCAAAACAGGAAATACGGGATAACAGCAGATGAAAAAGGGAAATGGATGGTGGTGCTTCCGCCAGTGAAAGCCGGCGGTCCCTACGATATGGATATTCAGGCAAGCAACCATATTACGATCAGGAATATCCTGATCGGGGATCTGTGGATCTGTGCCGGCCAGTCAAACATGGTATTGCCCATGGAACGGGTAAAGGAGAAATATGGGGAGGATATTAAAAATGCAGACTATCCCATGATCCGGCTATTTTTTATTCCAACTGTTACTGATTTAATAAATCGCCGGGATGATTTACCTCCGGGTTATTGGAAAATGGCGACCCCGGCGGATGTGCTTCAGTTTTCGGCAACAGCCTATTTCTTTGCCAGAACCATCTATGAAAAATATCATGTTCCGATTGGATTGATCAATGCCAGTGTGGGGGGTAGTCCGGTTGAAGCATGGATAAGTGAAGAAGGGCTGAAAGAATTTCAGGACATGACAGCAACTATTCAAAAAAACAAAGACACGGCAAATATTAATACGATAAACAGAAATGCAGCTGCGCACAATACTGCCGTGTATAAGCTGGAGGACCAGCAGGACCGCGGGCTAACGGATCCGGTTCGCTGGTATGATACGGCCTATATTCCCCAAGGGTGGCTGAATATTAATATTCCGGGATATTGGGAAGATCAGGGTATCAGGGATCTTGACGGTGTGGTATGGTACAGGAAGGAAATCGAAGTGCCGGCTTCTATGACCGGTATTCCGGCTAAAATTTTTCTGGGAAGAATTGTGGATGCTGATTATTTGTATGTGAACGGAAAACTGGTTGGTAACACCACTTACCAATATCCCCCGAGGAGATATGTGTTGCCTGCAGGGTTATTAAAGACGGGAAAAAATCAATTGGTCGTCCGCGTGATCAATTATTCCGGTAAGGGTGGCTTTGCTCCTGATAAACCCTATTATTTAACAACAGGCACGGAAAATCTGGATTTGAAAGGAGACTGGAAGTATAGAGTAGGCGAAGCATTTATCCCGCATAGTGAAACAGAACTGGCCAACAGCATTTCCCTGCATAATCAGCCGGCTGCTTTATTCAACGCCATGGTCTCCCCTTTGGTGAATCTCTCCATCAGGGGAATGATCTGGTATCAGGGTGAGTCCAATACCGGCAATGCTGTATTGTATAATAAACTACTTCCTGCATTGATAAAAGACTGGCGAATCCAATGGCAGCAGGGAGATGTTCCGTTTTTATATGTTCAGTTGCCGAACTTTCAGGACCGGGAATACCTTCCTTCGGAAAGTCAGTGGGCTGTTCTCAGGGAAGCACAGCTGAATACCTTAAGGGTGCCAAATACTGCCATGGCTGTTGCCATTGATATTGGTGAATGGAATGATTTACATCCACTGAATAAAAAGGATGTTGGCATGCGCCTGGCGCTGGCTGCCGAAAAAATAGCTTACGGGGAAAATGGGATTGTTTATTCCGGACCGCTTTACCAGGCATCCCGGATTGAAGGCAATCACATCATTATTTCCTTCAGTGAGACAGGTGGCGGATTGATCACAAATGACCAGGAAGACCTGAATCAGTTTGCCATTGCAGGTGCCGATAAAAAATTTGTCTGGGCAAAGGCAAAAATTGAAAAGAACACGGTGGTGGTCTGGAACGATGAGGTTCTCCATCCGGTGTACGTACGGTATGCCTGGGCGGATAATCCGGAAGGAGCTAATTTGTTTAATAAGGAAGGTCTTCCTGCTTCTCCGTTCAGGACGGATAGTCCAATTCCTAAATCCGGCGACTCAATTAATTGAATAAATATATTTTATGAAAAGAATAATTGGCTTTTTGCTTCTTTGTATAACCATGGTGTTTAGCGGCTCCGCCCAGTTTGGAAAAATGTCGCCGGCAGACAGTATCTATTGGGCGAATATCAGAAAGCTTACCGAACAGGATTATAAGAATATGCTGGAACAGTTGCATATAGATTCCACCCGGCCAGGTCCTTCGGGAAACCCGCAGGCTCCGAATGCTGCGAATGCAGATGAATCAAAAGTTACATCACCCATTATATTACCCAACCCCCTGATTTTAAATGACGGTCAACCGGTAACAACTGCAAAAATGTGGTGGGAAAAGCGCCGCCCCGAAATTGTAGAATATTTTGACAGGGATGTTTACGGAAGGGTTCCGGTAAATGTTCCCAAAGTAACCTGGGAAGTCGTGAGCTCAGTGTATGATACCAGCAATCATGTTCCGGCGATAACCCGGAAATTGATCGGGCACGTGGATAATTCTTCCTACCCGTCGATCAGTGTCAATATTGATCTCACCATATGCACACCTGCGAATATAAAAACGCCGGTGCCCTTAATGATGGAATTCGGATTTGTATTCCCGCCCGGATTTAAATTTCCTGCTCCACCACCCGGTTCGCCGGTAGTAACGCCATGGCAGCAGTTATTGCTGGAAAAAGGTTGGGGTTATGCGATTATCATTCCTGCCAGTTACCAGGCAGATAATGGCGCCGGACTAACCCAGGGAATAATCGGACTCCTGAATAAGGGCCAGCCACGTAAACCTGACGACTGGGGCGCTTTGCGTGCCTGGGCCTGGGGTGCAAGCCGCGCGATTGATTATTTTGAGACAGATAAAACGATAAATACAAAACAACTTGGAATTGAAGGACTTTCCCGTTACGGCAAAGCCGCATTGGTCACCATGGCCTATGAGCCCAGGTTTGCAATTGGCTTTATCGGCTCCTCCGGTGCGGGCGGAACAAAAATACTGCGCCGGAATTTTGGTGAACAGGTGGAGAACCTGGCTTCTTCGGGAGGGTATCATTGGTTCGCCGGAAATTTTATTAAGTATGCTGGTCCACTCACCGTTAATGATCTGCCCGTGGATGCACACGAATTGGTTGCATTGTGTGCGCCCAGACCGGTATTTATCAGTTCCGGTTCCCCAAAAAATGAAGGCCAGTGGGTGGATGCGAAGGGCATGTTTCTCGGAGGTGTTTATGCCGGACCGGTATATAAACTACTAGGGAAAAAGGACCTGGGAACCATGGATTTTCCTCCGATGGAAACGTCGCTGACAAATGGTGAGATTGCCTTTCGCCAACATAGTGGCGGGCATACGACTGGTCCAAACTGGCCTACATTTATAGAATGGGCCAGCCGGTATTTTAATTAAAATGTTTCAATTCTTTTAAATGATCATATCGCTATATATATAGAAAGCTTTTGATGACGTCTTTCCTGCTTTGCCTGGTCCTTTCCATTCAGGCACAACAGATCATTTCAGAAAGCCGGCTTCCAAATTCTTACCAATGGATTTCTCCGGGTATGAGTCCGGCAATATATTGCGATTCCAATGATTTTACCCTTGTCCAAAAATCGGTACTGATCCTGCAGCAGGATATAGAAAGAGTGACCAATAACAAACCCGAATTAACAAATTCTATTCCTGCAAAAGCCCAAAACCTGATTATTGTGGGTTCCATTGAAAAATCAAAACTGATTCAACGTCTCATTCAGGATAAAAAAATTAATGTAAACAAAATAAAAAATAAATGGGAAGGTTATCAGCTGCAAACCGTCAGTCACCCGTTCCCCGGAATTGAAAGTGCGCTGGTTATTTTCGGGAGTGACAGGAGGGGCACGGCCTATGGCTTGCTGGAATTGTCCCGGCAAATGGGTGTTTCTCCCTGGTATTGGTGGGCGGATGTACCTGTGAAGAAAAAAACCAGTTTGTTTTTGAAAAGGGGTTTAATCATCTCAGATATGCCGAAGATAAAGTACCGCGGCATATTTATTAACGATGAAGCACCGGCTTTGAGTGGATGGACAAAGGAAAAATTCGGGGGTTTCAATCACTTGTTTTATGAAAAACTATTTGAACTCATGCTGAGGCTGAGGTCAAATTATTTATGGCCTGCGATGTGGGGAAATGCTTTTTATGATGATGATTCGCTCAACAGAAAAACAGCCGATGATTATGGGATTGTAATTGGTACTTCCCACCATGAGCCGTTGATGCGGGCGCATGATGAATGGAGGCGTTACGGCACTGGCAAGTGGAACTATGACAGTAATGAAATAAAATTAAAGGCATTCTGGAAAGAAGGAATACAGCGGGTGAAAGGAACAGAAACGATTGTGAGTGTGGGTATGCGGGGCGACGGGGATATGCCCATGACACAGGGTACGGCTATTGCGCTGCTGGAAAGAATTGTAAAGGATCAGCGGGAGATCATCGCAGATGTCACACAAAAAGATCCTGCAGCAACTCCGCAGCTCTGGGCACTCTATAAAGAAGTGCAGAATTACTATGATCAGGGCATGCGGGTGCCGGATGATATAACGCTTTTGCTTTGCGATGACAATTGGGGCAATATCCGCAAATTGCCTAAATTAAATGAACTCGCAAGAAAGGGCGGGTACGGAGTTTACTATCATTTCGACTATGTGGGTGATCCCAGGAATTATAAGTGGATCAATACGGTTAATATAGCCAGGGTTTGGGAGCAAATGCATTTAGCTTATGCCTATGGCGTTGATAAAATTTGGATCGCGAATGTAGGCGACCTGAAGCCATTGGAATTCCCGGTTTCATTTTTCCTGGACTATGCCTGGAACCCGGATAAATGGAATGAAGACAATCTTTCGGAATATTATACAAAATGGGCGGCACAGCAATTTGGGGAATCCCGGGCAAAAGAAATAGCCACCCTGATTAAAAAGTATTCGCAATATAATGCCCGGAGAAAACCTGAATTGTTGGCACCGGATACATACAGTCTGTTCAATTACAATGAGGCACCCAATATCGTGGATGATTATAACAAACTGGCTGCCGAGGCAATAAGAATAAACCAGGGATTGACTCCGGAATACAGGGATGCATTTTTTGAACTGGTGCTGCATCCGATCCTGGCTTCGGCCAACTTAAACGAGATGTACCTGGCAGTAGCTAAGAACAAATGGTTTTCAGAAAGAAAGGCAGATTCAACGAACATATTTGCTGATAAAGTAAAACAGTTATATATGAAAGATTCGTTGATTTCGGTTCAGTATAACCAAACGCTTTTGAATGGGAAGTGGAATCATATGATGGATCAGACCCATATCGGCTACACTTATTGGCAGCAACCGCCGGTAAACCAGATGCCATCTGTAGAATATGTTATTCGTGGATCGGATATTGTACTTCCGGCCGCGAAGTTTGAAGTAAAAAATAAATTTCAGGAAAGTGCGGAATTCAAAAAGGTAGAAAAAAATACTTTTTATGAAAGGGATGGTTATGTTTCCATTCAGGCCGTGAACTTTAATAAAGCCGTTGGCAAACCGGATATTCAATGGAAATCCATTCCCGACATCGGAAGAGACGGTTCTGGTATCACCACATTTCCCGTAACAGCATCTTTTCAAAATTTTAATGCCAGGAACCCGCATGTGGAGTATACATTTTACACCTATGACAGCGGAAAGACTACAGTGAATTTATTTTTTTCACCATCCCTGAACTACAAGAATGACAGTGGTTTGAAATACGCTATTTCCATTGATGATGAGCAACCACAGGTAGTTTTCGTTAATCAGGATGCCAACATACCCAAAACATGGGATGGATGGGTGGCTGATAACATTATTATAAAAACTACCCATCATACCATTTCCGGAAATGGAAAACATATCTTAAAATACTGGATGATCAGTCCGGCGCTGGTGCTACAGAAACTGGTAATAGATTTTGGGGGGATGAAACCGAGTTATCTGGGTCCTCCGGAAACAATAAAGAAATGATGATATTGCTTGGGAAATTTGAATACTAAAACCCAATTGAATTTCCTCCATCGACCGGCAGCACGACACCCGTTAAAAAACCGGCATTTTCCGATACAAGGAAATAGGCTGCTTCGGCTACATCTGTCGGGTTGCCGAGTTTTCCCATTGGCGTCCTGGAAAGCACTTTATTCTTTCTTTCTGTATCACTATTGAGCGCCTTGGCTGACATGTCGGTCGCGATAAAACCCGGGGCTATACAATTTACCAGAATCCCTTTAGGTGATAATTCCACCGCCATTGCCCGGGTCATTCCTTCAATGGCGGATTTGGAAGCCGTATAAGCAATTACTTTTGGAATGCCATATTGCGAAGCCATGGAACTGATATTAATGATACGTCCAGTTCCATTTTTGATCATAACTTTTACAATTTCCCTGGATAATGCAAACATTGACATCACATTGGATTGGATTATGTGGCCGAATTCTTCATCACTGACTTCAGTAAATTCCTTTTTTAAATTTATACCTGCGTTATTCACCAGGATATCAATACCACCATATTTATCTACGATCTGTTTGACCAGACCCGGAATGGATTTCAGGTCTGTCAAATCGAAAGTCATGGGAATGCATAGTTCTCCCAGTCTTTCCTTTGCTTCAGATAGTTTTTGCTGATTCCGGCCAATAATGATGGTTTGAATCCCGCTGCCCACAAATTTTTCGGTAATGGCCAGTCCAATACCTGATCCTCCTCCTGTAACTACCGCTATTTTATTCATAAATCAATTGCATGCTATTGCATGAAGTTAATATAAAATGTATTTTAAAAAGGGTCAGCAATCGATTTGCGCTTAATAAATTGCCTTATATTAGAAGAGGAAAACAGTATGCAAAAAACCAACATGACATAATGAACGGAAGTTTTTCCGGAACCGGAATCGCTACCGTAATGTTTGAAACATTCGAAATCTTACAATATGCATTTGCAACAGACCATGCGCTGGTTCGGCCCTAATGATCCGGTGAGTTTAAGTGATATCCGGCAGTCGGGATGCAGTGGAGTGGTAACGGCCCTGCATGATATTCCGCCGGGTGAGATATGGACGAAAGAAGAGATCAATAAAAGGAAAGGCATTATTGAAGCCGCGGGTATGGAGTGGTCGGTCATAGAGAGCCTTCCGGTGCATGAGGATATTAAAAGGCGCCGGGGTAATTATCAGGAGTTTATCGAAAACTATAAACAAAGCCTTCGCAATATTGCATTATGCGGATTAAAAACCGTGGTATATAACTTCATGCCCATCCTGGACTGGATGCGGACGGATATTTCCTTTCCGATGCCCGATAAAAGTCTTGCCCTTCGTTTTGAAAAATCAGCCTTTATTGCATTTGACCTGTTTTTGTTGAAGCGGCCTGCGGCGGAAAAAGATTATACTTCAGATGAAATGGAAAAAGCAAAAAAACGGTTTGATTCCATGACATCAGAGGAAAAGGAAACCCTATATCGGAATGTACTACTGGGCCTGCCGGGATCGAAGGAACGGTTTACGGAAAAACAAATTCTTGACGCGCTGCAAACCTATGAGGCGATAAATTCCGGCATTTTAAAACAGAATCTTTTTTATTTTTTAAAAGCAATTGTTCCGGTAGCAGAAGAAGCCGGACTGAACCTGACAATTCACCCTGATGATCCGCCTTATCCTATTCTGGGTCTTCCCAGAATTGTAAGCACTGAAAAAGACCTGGAGGAGATTTTGCATGCTGTAATATCTCCGGCTAATGGCCTGTGTTTTTGCACGGGTTCCCTCGGTGTCCGTGCTGACAATGATCTGCTTGGAATATTGAAACGTATGGGTGACCATATCCATTTTTTTCACCTCCGCAATACCCGGCGTGATGCGGAGGGCAATTTTTTTGAAGCAGATCATCTGGACGGAGATACAAACATGTTTGCTGTGATGAAAGAAATAATATTGCTTTTGCAGAGAAGGGGAGTGTCGGTTCCGGTCAGGCCCGATCATGGCCACCAGATGCTGGATGACCTGAAAAAATCGACCTATCCTGGTTATAGCGCGATAGGAAGATTAAAGGGACTTGCGGAATTAAGGGGCCTCGAAATGGGCATTCGCAAATCATTACCGGACTAACCCGGTGCTCATAGCGCAGGTACGATATGAAACCGCCTACAAGGAGTCAGGCAGGATTATTGAATACAATCAGTAGTTGCCGGACTTCTGATGGCAGTCATCATTCATTCACAATTAAGCGAAAACATGGAAAAAAGACTACTAGGGATCATTTTATCAATTCTGGGTATTATAGGCCTCATTCTGGCCGGAATCAATTTTATGAAACCAACTCAGGGAACCAAAAGCATAAAAGAGATAGTACTCTACGGCATACTAGGAGCTGTTTTCTTTTTTGCCGGGATTGGCCTGGTTCGTAATACCAGGGATAAAGCAACATAGAATTCTTTAAAAGTGCGGTTTTTCACCTAATTACCCGACCGGGAACAAAGAGCAGGGTAAACTAGGATATTGAATGCTGTTGTCAATAGATTACCTTTAGTTAAACTGGGAATACCGAATTTTCAATCTTCACCATCCTTCAGCCAATACCTCAAGGCTGCAATTTTGTAAAAGCAAACTATTTCGTAGTGATATGATATGAACATAATAAAACCCGGTGAGTTAACGATTGTTTATAAAGAACCTGCTTCTCCTAAGGAAGAAAAAGAAAAACAAGCAGAAGAATTAGTCATTGCCAACAAAGAACTTGCTTTTCAAAACGAAGAGAAGGAAAAACGGGCGACGGAATTAATCATTGCCAACAAAGAACTGGCATATCAAAACGAAGAGAAGGAAAAACGGGCAACGGAATTAATCATTGCCAACAAAGAACTGGCCTTTCAAAACGAAGAGAAAGAAAAACGAGCAACGGAATTAATCATTGCCAACAAAGAACTGGCATTTCAAAACGAAGAGAAAGAAAAACGGGCAGCTGAATTAATCATTGCCAACAAGGAATTGGCATTTCAAAATGAAGAGAAAGAAAAACGGGCGAAAGAATTACTTATTGCGAACAGGGAACTTAAACAGGCCGAAGCGGATATTCGTCAGTTAAATGACGAATTAGAACAAAAGGTAATTGAACGAACTTCACAGTTGGAATCAGTGAACAAAGAACTGGAATCATTTTCCTATTCTGTTTCCCACGATTTACGGGCTCCCATCAGGGCAATCAATGCGTATACAAAAATTCTGATGGATGATTATTCCGAAAAAATGGATGACGAAGGTACAAAGGTCATTCATTCCATTTTGCGCAATTCAAAAAAAATGGGGGAACTCATTGATGATCTGCTGGCCTTTTCCAAATTGGGAAGAAAACAGGTAACGGTTTCTGCATTTAATATGAAAACCCTGGTTGACCTGGTGATTGGGGAATTATTATTTAATGATATGGAAAGTATACCGGAATTTACTATCGGTGTGCTTCCTCCTGCCAAAGGGGATCAGTCACTAATTAAACAGGTTTGGATTAACCTGATTTCCAATGCGATAAAATATTCGAAGTATAAACCAAAAATCAATATCGAAATCGGTGCGTTCGAGAAAGACAATCACATAGTTTATTATGTAAAAGATGAAGGAGCCGGATTTGATATGCAGTACTATGATAAGTTATTTGGGGTTTTTCAGCGATTGCATTCGCAGGAAGAATTTGAAGGTACAGGTATTGGCCTGGCCATTGTTCAAAGAATAGTGCAACGACATAATGGAGCAGTCTGGGCGGAATCAACCGTAAATGAAGGATCATGCTTTTATTTCAGCCTGCCTGCAGTAAAGACGATAGTAATTAACGCGCTTAATTAAATTAAATGAATTACGATAACATTGAAATATTATTTGCTGAAGATGGAATAGATGACACCATACTTACCATTCGCGCCCTTGAAAAGAGCGGATTTACAAATAAACTTCATCATGTGAAAGACGGAGCCGAAGCTATTGATTTTCTTTATTGCAGGGGGGCGTATATATCGCGGAATTTCAGTGAAAAACCAAAATTGATATTGCTTGATTTAAAAATGCCAAAAGTATCAGGAATACAGGTACTGGAAAAAGTTAAATCTGATCCGGCGCTTAAATCTATACCCGTCGTAATCCTAACCTCATCGCAGGAAGATCCGGACATGGCAAAATGTTATGCTCTTGGTGCCAATAGCTATATTGTTAAACCTGTTGATGACAGCAAGTTTTTAAGTTCTATAAAAGAAATTGGAGTGTACTGGATGATATTAAATCAACCAATCTAATAGCGAAGTTGCTATTCTTAGGAAGAATAAAATCGGGTTCAGCAGATTATAGTAAGGACCAATCAGGGTGGAATTCAAATTAAATACGCAATGACGTCTAATCTTAAAATACTGGTACTGGAAGATAACCAGAATGATGCTGATTTACTTCACCGTGAATTAAAAAAATCGGGACTGAGTTTTACATCAAAAATTGTTCAGGCCAGGGAGGAGTACGAGATTGCCCTGGAAAAATTCGGCCCCGATATCATCTTATCTGATTATTCCCTTCCTGCTTTTGATGCGGTAACGGCGTTCCGTATTAAACAATATAAATCTCCATACATTCCTTTTATTATTGTTTCCGGCATTATTGGAGATGAAAATGCTGTTGAACTAATTAAAAATGGTGTTACGGATTACACACCAAAAGATAAATTATTTACACTATCCCAAAAAATCAGCAGGGCGCTTAAAGACGCAGAAGAAAGAAAGGAAAAAAATATTACTGCAGAAAAATTAAAAATACAATCAGAAGAATTAATTATTGCTAACAAAGAACTTCAGGAAAAGACCCTTCTTCTGGAACAACAGGAAAAAAGACTGATCAGGACGAATGAGGAACTTAATCGTTTAAATCAGCATCTTGAAAACAGGGTTTTTGAAAGAACCGGTGAATTGGAAAAACTGATTCATGAACTGAAGGACCTTAGTTTATCAAAAGACAAGTTACTTACCGTTATTTCCCATGATTTGCGCAACCCTTTGGCGGTTTTGCTTCTTGCTTCTGAAGAATTAAGCAGGGAATCGGAAAATAATATTTATGATCCTATTCAACCGTTTGTAAAAATTATTGAACGCAGCTCGCATAATATTCTGCAGCAGCTGAATGAACTGGTAAACTGGGCAAAAACCCAACAGGAAAAGGCGACAATAAACCTGGAAAAAATTCACCTGGTTTCTGCCATCAGGCAGAGTTTTGAACTACTAAAGGCAAATGCCACGCAAAAGAATATTATTCTAGAGAACCGGGTTCCTGGTGATATATGTATAAAAGCAGATGCCCTAATGCTTCGTTCTATTCTTCAGAACCTCGTTACCAATTCCATAAAATATAGCTGGCAGGGTGGGAAGGTCATGATAACAGCTAAACAAAAGGGTAGTCTTACGGAAGTTTGCATAATGGATTCGGGTTTAGGAATGAATGAAGATACCCGGCAAAAACTATTCACTAAGTCCAATTCAGCCTCCGTATCAGGTACAAATAATGAAGAGGGCACTGGCCTGGGGCTAATTCTGGTTAAAGATTTTGTTTCACAGCATGGCGGTACAATAAGAGTGGAAAGTGAGATAGAGAAAGGAACCAGCATTTATTTCACGATACCCACCTGTATTGCGTAAAATTTTAAAATCAGCATTATCCTTTTATTATTTCCTGCAATATAAAAAATTTAAATTTTCCCCGCACGTACATTAGTGGATTAAATGATCCTGACGATGCGGAAAAAAAGAGCCCTGGTAATTGGTGCGGGAATTCTCGGTCTCGCTACCGCACGTGCACTGGCATTAAGAGGATTTTCGGTAACCGTGTTTGAAAGAAACGGAAAAGCGGTTGGTGCTTCCGTAAGGAATTTTGGAATGGTCTGGCCCATCGGACAACCCGCCGGACGATTATATGAACTGGCGATTCGTTCCCGGAATTGCTGGATGGAAATAGGAAATTCCTCCGGGTTGTGGTATGATCCCGTTGGCAGCCTTCATGTGGCATATCATCCCGATGAGTGGGTTGTTCTCCAGGAACTGAAAGAAATATTCATAAAAGAAGGGCGGGATGTTCAATTGCTGAACAGGGAACAGGTGGCAAAAATCTCACCTGTCGCAAGGGCAGAAAAATGCTTCGGCGGACTATTTTCTGCTGAGGAAATTATTGTGGACCCCCGGGAAGCCATTGCGACCCTGCCGGGTTATCTGGAAGAAAACCACGGGGTTCAGTTTTACTGGGGAAAGGCAGTGACGGAAGTCCATACCGGATTTATCATTGCAGGAGGTCAGAAATGGGAGGCGGACCAGATTTTTATCTGCAGCGGATCTGATTTCGAAACCTTATATCCGGATACGTTCGCAAACTTTGCGCTGACCAAATGTAAATTACAGATGATGCGGCTATTGGAAGAAGGTTCACCCAGAATCGGTCCGGCAATCTGCGGGGGACTATCCCTGATCCATTACGCCAGTTTTAAGGCAGCCGCCTCTCTGGCCAAATTAAAAAACCGCTACCAACAGGAACTGACTGAACTATTGCAATGGGGAATACATGTTATGGTGTCCCAAAACCGTCAGGGTTATCTCACCGTGGGTGATTCACATGAATATGATTTATCCCCTGATCCATTTGACCGGAAACTGATCAACGACCTTATTTTGAAATACCTCGCAGAATTTACCACACTCCGGAACCCGAAGATTATTGAAAGCTGGAATGGTGTATATGGAAAATTCACCGATGGCCAGACCGAATTGTTTCATTCTCCTGAAAAAGATGTGTACATCGTTAATGGTGTAGGTGGTGCCGGAATGACATTGTCTTTTGGATTTGCCGAAGACCGGATCAACTCCATTTAAGGTAGTCCGTACATACCCGGATCTGCAAATATCGGGTTCGCGGATGCCTGTTTTATCTAATGCCCGGTGTTTTGCGGTAAAATAGAAAAGGGAGAACAGGGCACCTGCAAGTCCCAATACCGAAAGAACGATAACCCCATGGGCATAAAAGCTTGTCCACTGAAGTTTTACTTTTAAAACTTCTTTGGTAATCAGTACCCCGACACTTCCCAGATATCCGAAGGAATCGGCAACATAGATTAAAAAACCCACATTCCCGGGAAACCTGAAACTGGCAATCAGCCTTTCAAAGAATATACAATTGAAAGGAATATAAACCGTGTAGAGTCCAAGTCCGGTAAGTGTTAGCCACCAAATGGCGTTTACGGATCCCTGTAAAAATAATATGCTGATTCCGGCGGTGATGAGAAAGCCCGCTAAAATAATATAGTGCGTGTAAACAAGGGCCCGGACATTATTTTTGACCAGGATCATGCTGCCCATCAGCACCAGGAGGATCAGGGTAACCGGCAGTTCGGTTTTTGTAAAAAGGGCCGGTTGCATTCCATACCCGTTTTCCTTCAACATATCCGCCATAAAATTATCCCTGATATCGCGAAATACCGTAGCAAAAACATAAATCCCGATACAGGCGATCAGACCCGGAAGAAACATCCGGACAAATTCCTTTCTCCGCTTTGCCGGCATCGGTTCCCGGGCAGACCGGATTGCAATATCCTCCGGAGAGGGAGGGGGTATTTTTTCCAAAAAGTAAACGCAGATCAGCAGGGGTACTGAAAAAACAAACCCGGTAACAAACGGTAACCAGAATTCACTGGTGCCAAGCCATTTCTCAATAGTTCCTGCGGTGGTTTTGACAAATCCGGAAGAAAAAATGAAACTAACGGAAAGGGCTGCACCGATAAAGTCAGTCGTTTTTCTTCCTTCCACATAAGAAAAAATGATTCCCCAGATAATACCCAGTGGGAAACCGTTTACGAGCATGAAAATAATATTCCAGGGTGCCGGTGTTATCGCGAAGAAAAACAAACCCGACCAGGAGATCGCCACCAGCATCAGGATGATTTTGCCCCTGGCGATTTTTTTTAATTCGGAAATGAACCGTATTCCGTAAAACTTACTGCATGCATAACCAAGAACCTGCGTGATGACGAGCCAGACTTTATAACTGATACCCCAATACTGCATCCCTTCAAAACTGCAAACGGTAAATCCTTTCCTGAATCCGTACACCATGGTGTAGGTGAGGAAAGTAATCAGCGCTGCCCGAATGGCAACCTGCTGATCTTTTCTTTTAGCTGATAGTTGCTCTGGACATAATTATTAATCAATTTGAGAAACCAGGTGTTGAACGATGAGCTGCTTAAATTCGGAAAGTGGAGGCATGGGCTGATTTTCCAGTTTGGCTTCCTCATCCCAGCGGCGCATTTGAACAATCTCCCTGAATAACGGATCCTTTTCCATCATATCCGCTTCTGCATCTGTTAATGGACCGCCCTGATAAACGAGGGTTTTTTTGCTTGCCTCCGAGAGTTTATCATAGTACCCGGGCTCCCGCAGGGTGAGCCATCTTTTGGCAACTACATGGGAAGCAACAAGCCGGATAAGACGTGCAGAAAATCCCCGCTTCGAAAGAAATTCCGCACCAAGTGCTTCATGATCCTTTATTCCATAATCACCCATCGTGTTGGTGTCGGATTGGTTTTCGGCAATATGGCCGATATCGTGCAGGAAAGCCGCGAGAACAACTTCATCCTCATAACCCTGGTCACGGGCTAGCTGGGCAGCCTGTACCATATGTTCCAGCTGGGAAACTTTTTCACCTGCATATTCCGCTTCACCATATTGCTGGTATAAATGAATGATCTCGTCTGCAACCTGTTCTGCTTTTGTCGGATTCATACGGAATAGAAATATTTGTAGTTAGAAAATGCGATTGAATAAAATAAAACTATGGGAAAATTATTCTGCAAACTAAGTGGTTAGCCAATACCGGATGATTAAATAATTACCAACATTTTTCAGGGTTGTCTGAAATGGAAAAAAATGTTTGCGTTTTTCATTCCTGGTTCAGCTTGTTATAGAATTATTACGACAGTCTCTGAAACCTTTACCGGGCATGGTGTTGGATGAAAATAAATTTCCTATTTATAAAAATAAAATAATCAGACTGCTGCAGTTGATTTGTATAAAAATATTTTCAGTTCGAAAATATAAATGTCGGATATCCCGAGACTGTTAATGAAATTATTACGACAGATGAAACTCTGAAAATTCATTACACAATCCTTAACAATTCCTTGCTTTTAAATTCATTCTCTGGAAATATCACCCATCTACTTTCACGGCAGAATTCGTTAAACCTCACTTAAAACTTCTCTTATGGTCACAAAATTGACACATGCATCGAAATGTGTATTCGTCTTTATCGTGCTGCTATTGCCGGTTTGTCTCAGGGCCCAGCAAATCTTTACCGGTCAGGTGGTTTCAGCCACTGATCAGTCACCGGTTTCCGGGGCTTCCATCATTCTTAAGGGAACCAAATCAGGTACTTCCACCGGATACGATGGAAAATTTTCAATCAGGGCCACTACAGGTCAGGAATTGATTGTTTCCGGAATCGGATTTACCAAACAGGAAGTGAAAATCGGGACCGACGGATTTCTGGACATCAGGGTAGTGACAAACAGCAAGAATTTAAATGAAGTGGTGGTTACCGCTACGGGTATCAGAAAAGAAAGCAAAAGAATTGGGTATTCACTCCAGACAGTCGATGCTTCCAAACTTACGCAGGCCAGGGAGGCCGATCCGATGAATGCCCTGAAAGGGAATGCGGCAGGATTACAAATCGATATTAACCAGGAAATCGGTCATGCACCAAATGTAATTATTCGCGGAGAAAATGCCCCGACCGACCGGCCGATGTTTGTGGTGGACGGTGTTCCCATCACTTCAGATACATACAATATCAATTCTGATGATATTGATACCTATACGATCCTGAAAGGACCAAATGCTGCTGCGTTATATGGGTTCCAGGGAAGAAACGGTGCAATCATCATCAACACAAAAAAAGGAACAAGAGATAAAAGAGGTTTTGTAGTCACTTTTAATAATACTACCCAATGGAATAAAGGTTTCCTTGCCCTTCCGTTATACCAGGATACCTATGGTCCCGGTGATAATGGAAAATATGCCTATGGTGGTGGTGGTTCCAGTCCCGATTCCTATTTTGGAAATGGTGCCGTGGGTGTTGGATTGAATGATTATGACTATGATGTATGGGGCCCGCAGTTTCGCGGACAACCGATACCACAGTATGACGGAGCCTATGACCCGACACAAACTTATGACACTAAATTTGCTGACGGCACAACCTATTCTGGTCATGTTGCGCCAACACCCTTTGTTGCGCGGGGAAAGGATAACCTGAAAAATTTTATTCAAACCGGTTTACTCCAGGTAAACAGTGTAGCCATCAGTTCATCTACTGAAAAAACAGATGTTCGCTTTTCTTTTGGAAATACCTATCAGCAGGGTATTATACCGAATACGCAATTGAACAATTTTAATTTTGCAGGAAGTATTGTTGAACGGTTCAATCCAAAATTTACTGCGACTACTTATATTAATTATAGCCGCCAGTCTTCCCCCAATGTTCCGGATGTTACATACGGACCGAACAGTATAATATATAATATCATTCTCTGGGGTGGTGCTGACTGGTCGATGAGTGATATGAAAAATTTATGGCAGACAGGCAAAACCGGTCTTCAGCAGAACTATGAAGAATTCTACCGGTACAACAATCCTTATTTTATGTCTTATCAATGGCTGAGAAGCCATGATCAGAATAACGTATATGGATATGTATCCCTGAACTATAAAATAAATGAAGACCTGGACATTCAGGCCCGGCCAAGTATTTCAACTTATGGCATGTTCAATACTGAAAAAATGCCCTATTCTGCCGGTGCTTATGGAAGAGATCTCAGACAGGGTGACTACAGAACAGATTCCAGAAATCTGTTTGAATCCAACACGGATTTCCAGATACGGTATCACAAAAATCAGATTGCCGGATTTCTTGGATCTGTCTGCCGCTGCGGAGGTACAAATGTGCAGAAGCCTGAATTTCAATTCAGCATTTGAATCAACCAACTACCTGAATACCCCGGGCATTTATGCATTCTCCAATTCCAAGGGAACACTGACCGGTAATAGTTTTAATTCCAGTCTGCTGGTGTTGAGTGCCTATTATTCCGTGGATCTGGGATATAAATCTTATATAACCGCAAATATTACGGGTCGCTGGGATAAATCTTCTTCCCTGCCCACCAATGCGGGTACTTATTTTTATCCTTCCTACAACCTGGCAACCGTTGTATCAGACTATGTGAATCTGCCCAAAGTAATTTCATATCTTAAAACTAAGGGGATCATATGCAGAAAGTAAGAGTGGTGGTACCAGTCAGATTTTCTCTGCTAATACCAATGGTACACCGGCTTCTGGATATGGCTACTACTGGCCTTCACCTTATGGAGGTCCTTCGGCACCGTCATATCCTTTTTCACAGCCCTATACTTTAGCGCCAACCTATTCCAGCCAGAGCAGTGCACAGTTCACCGATCAAACGGTTGATCCGAATATCTCCACAGAAAAAAGACAGGCGACCGAACTGGGTGGTAATATCCGCTTTTTCAACAACCGCCTGGAAATCGATGTAACCCATTTTTATTATAAAAATACACAGATCGTTAGTTTAGGTACTTCTTCTTCTTCCGGATATTCATCCTACAAAACCAACGGAAATATTTACACGAATCAGGGATGGGAATTTGTAGTAACCGGTCGTCCATTTGTTGATCCACAAGGATGGAGCTGGAATATCACAGCCAATATTGGAAGTTTCAAAAAGGAATGGGTGAGTGATGCCAATCCTGACAGCTGGCAGCACAATGGCACCAGAACGGACCTGGTTTACGGAAATGCTTTTGTAAGAACAGCCGATAATAAAATGGTAATCGATCCGGCTTCCGGACTGTATTTGCGGTTTTCAGATCTTGGTTATTCAGCCCAGAAAGTATTTGGTCATTCTGATCCCGGACTGGCAATGGGGTGTAGTGAATGCGGTCAGTTATAAGAATGTATCCATCCGGTTTCAGTTTGACGGAATGGTGGGAGGTGTAATCGAAGACTATGTAAGAAAGAAAACACTTCAGGGTGGCCGCCATATTGAAAGTGCTTCCGGTGCACTCGGCGAAGCACGGCCGATGGATGAAGCCAATGTGGCAGCGTATACCGGACAGGGTGTGAATTTAAGCGGACCGAATGGAATTCAAACTTGATCCGATTACCGGTGTGATAACAAACAGCAAAGAACTGACCGAAACACAAAATACAACCAAGAGTCAGGTTCAGCCATTTGTAACCCGCGAAGCTTCCATTCCGGATCTGGATGTGATTTCAAAAACCTATGCCAAACTAAGGGAAGTAACCATTACCTATTCAATTTCCCTGCAAAACTGCTGGGTAAACAGAATATCATCAAAGCGGCAACTATTTCTCTGGTCGGAAGAAATCTGATTTACTTCTTTCCCAAGTCAAGTATAAAGATATCGATATTGACCAGTATTCACAGGCAACCTATGGAATCAATACCAATGGTTCATTTGCCGGCACTTCAAGTTATACCGCCGGATTGCAAACACCCACAACCCGGAGCTTTCGGGTTTAATCTAAATCTTACCTTCTAATATCAGAAAATGAAAATCATGAAACCACTAAGAATTTATATTCATATTGTTAACGGGAGCTTTTCTGCTGAGTTCCTGTAACAAACAGATTGAGGAAAAACAGGTAGATCCGAATAATCCGACTACGGTTCCTCCTTATTTAATTTTGGGAACAATTTTAACCGATATCTCCGGTACCGGTGCCCAGGGGGCACTGAGCGCCACCGGATCTTCAGAAGGCGTGGATTCCTGGGACGGTGGTCACCGCTGGAATCAATACCATTGCAGTAACTATGATTACTACGACAATAATATTTATTCCTGGACCAATGGTAATTTTGATCCCTATCTGGTTATGAAAAATGTTATTCAGATGGAAAAAGAAGCGATGGCCAGAGGCATATCCGCCTGTAAATCCTTATGAAGCCGTTGGAAGATTTGTACGGGCTTATTATTTTTATAACCTCACTTCCATGTTTGGCGATGTTCCCCAGGCAGACGCGTTACAAGGTGTCTTAAATCAATCATCCATCTTATACGCCACAGGAACAGGTTTTTAAATATGTACTTGACCAGCTGGATACTGCGAATGCTGATTTTGCTTCCCTGATTGCGGCGAATGACTAATTCACTGAATACAAAATCAGGATATATTTTATGGGGGTAATCTGGTGCTCTGGCAAAAAATGGTAAACACCTTTAAACTCCGGGTGCTGGTGGCCCTGAGTAGTAAATCCTCAGATGCGTTATTAAATGTTCCGTCACAGTTTGCTGCGATTGTCGGGAATCCTTCCAGGTATCCCATTTTTACCGGCACAGGCTGATGATTTTAAATTTGTCTATAATCCTGGAGGAGGAAATACGTATAGTGCTTATCCATTCAATCCCAGCAATTTTGGTTCCGTAGCCCAGCGTTTCAACATGGCGCATACTTATATGCGGGTGATGGACTCCTTAAACGATGCCCGTGTTTTCATGACGACAGAACCAGCCTGGGGCATAGTGCCTGTAGCGGAAACGAATCCATGCCAATATAAATATTTCAAAGGAGCCAGTACCGGAGAACCTTTGGCAACGATGTATGGGAATGCCAGTGCAGGTTTATACTCTTTCATCAATCGTTCCAGGTTTTACAGTAATTTTACCGGGGAACCCGATGTTTTGGTCGGATACAAAGAAATGTGTTTCAATATCGCTGAAGGAATTGCCAGGGGATGGGCATCAGGAAATGCAGAAGATCTGGTACAAGCTGGGTATTACAGAATCCATGGCACATTATGGGATTGATGTAACCAAGACAAGTTTTACTACCTATTTTCTTCCTCCAGGAAAAAATTCTGTTACCCAGGTTGCACCTTATCCGTTTGCTTTTGACTTTACCACATACTATGCACAGCCTACGGTCAAGCTGTCTGCTACGCCGGCACTTGCAGTCAACCAGATTGTGTTGCAGAAGTATATTGCCAATTTTCAAAATTCAGGATACGAATCTTATTATAACTGGCGCAGAACCGGTACGCCTGCCTTTGAAGGCGGGAGTGGTGTGGGAAACAATGGCATTGTTCCGATTCGATGGGCTTATCCGATTCTGGAACAACAACAGAATACAACCAACTATAACAGTGCACTGACAGCACAGGGATACAGTAATCCCGATAACCTGAACGACAAAATGTGGCTGCTGAAATAGTTTTTATTCATAGTATCAACCCATTTCGAACATGAAGATTTTATTATTATTTGTTTTTTTGTGTATTTCATCAATTTGCGTTTCCACAACAGCGCAAAACGGAGAACCTGATCATTGTAACCCTGGATGGGATGCGCTGGCAGGAGGTTTTTGGCGGGATAGATTCCCAGATTGTGGTCAATAAAAATTTCACCTGGGATTCATCATCTGTCGTTGCTAAATTCGGCGCAACAGACAGAAATCAGCGGAAGGAAAAACTATTTCCATTTCTATGGAACACCATAAGTGTGCACGGACAATTGTATGGTGACCGTTTAAATGGGAGTGAGGTGAACAATGCAAACCCATATAAATTCTCCTATCCGGGATATAATGAAATATTTACCGGTTATCCGGATGCCGGAGTTAATTCCAACGATAAAATAAAAAACCCGAATACCAATGTTTTGGAATTCCTGGCAAAACAAAAGGGATTCAAAGACCGGATCGCCGTTTTCAGCACCTGGGATGTGTTTCCCTACATTTTTAATACCTGGAGAAGCGGTCTCTATGTGAATTCTGATGTGGACAGCCTGAAATTTAATAATCCTGCATTAAGTCTGATCAACGATATGCAGTTTCTGGAGGCGAAGCCCCTGGATGTACGTCTTGATCTGCTCACCTACTTTGCAGCACGTGAATACCTGAAAGCGTATCAGCCCAGGATCTTATACATTGCATTCGACGAAACCGATGATTTTGCCCATGAAGGATTATATGATCAATACCTGAAAAGTGCTCATGCAGAAGATGCGATGATCAGGGATTTGTGGAATACTATCCAGGGCATGGATCAGTACCGCGACAAGACCACCCTGCTCGTCACCTGTGATCATGGCAGGGGAGATATGATAAAAGACCAATGGACTAGTCATGGTGAAAAAATCGCAGATGCGGGGCAGATCTGGATTGCCGCTATCGGCCCGGATACGAAGCCGGCAGGTATCGTGAAAACATCCTCTCCTGTGTATCAGAAACAAATTGCACCAACACTGGCAGAATTCCTTGGATTTACGTTTATTCCGGATCAGGGAACAGCTCTGCCTATTTCGGGAATGACCCAATCTATTTCAGGTATGTCCCGAAAATAGTTGTCAGAATCAATTAATCCGGGTCATTTTTTTTGTCAGACTCTTTTACAAAAGCGGCGCGTCTGGGAGGTGGTACTATGGCGTTTTCACCTTTTACTGCCTTCCAGATCACTTCCGTAAATTCATGATCGGGGACCCTGTCTTCCCGGCTAAGATCAAACTTTTCGCTTTTTTGTTGCCAGACATTATCAACGGTGTTTACTTCATTAATATCCGTTTGAAGCGGCTTCGTATCAAAAGTTGACAGATCTGCCTGATTTGAAAAACACCGCCACATGGGTTCTGCAGACGCATCATACTGACTCATGGGCGGAAAACCCAGGATAAGCTCAATCGTATGAAGCACTGATGTTGTGGAATACATCGTGTGATCCACATAATGCCGTTTAATATATCCGCCGGCGATATAAGCCGGACTCCGGTGAGCATCCACATGATCGGGTCCGTCCTGGGCATCATCTTCCAGAACAAAAACCACGGATTCCTTCCATACTGAACTTTTACTCAGGTAATCCACAAACATGCCGACAGCGAGGTCATTGTCTGCGCAATGGGCAAAAGGCGTGGGGCGGCCCTTTCTTAATCCTTCTGTATGATCGTTGATGATGCGTAATGTATTGAGATGCGGCAATGCGTTGTGTGCAACCAGGGAATCAAAGTCTCTTTTCCATTGACCTACGCGGGTGGTGTCCCGGATACGCTGGTCCCAGCTGGTATAATAGGGACAATAATGATTTTTCAATATCGGGATATTGGGTTTATAGTCATCTGCAAATTCGCCATATGTTCTGTAACTGATGCCGGCGCGGGAACAGTAATCCCAGATAAAACCATTCTTATTGTTTGCGATCGCCCGGTTTCCTTCTGCATCATAGCTGCCACCCCTTCCTCCATATCCGGTTGGCCAGGTCTTTTCAAGATAGTCATTGGCATAACCGCCCATACTCCAGTTGTGTCCGTCGGCACTTACCTCAGCATTCACATAAAAATTGTCCAGTAATACAAATTCTCTTGCCAGCGCATGCAGATTGGGCGTAATTTTTTCTCCGAACAAACAGAGGCTGGTGTCTCCATTGCCTTCCGGTATATCACCCAGCACCTGATCATAGGTTCTGTTTTCCTTAATGATATAAAAAACGTATTTCACCGGTGAAGGATCTCCGATATGCATCGGAACCGGATTGTCTTTCTCTCCGTTCGCCGTCAGCTCGGTGGATTTATGATAGGGTGAATTCTCATAAACCAGCATCGAATACGCAGCCTGTTGGGATGGGGTCGGTTTTTGAAAAATGCTGAGCGTTCCGGTAAAAAGTCCGCCAATATATTGTGATTTTAGAGCCGAAGTATGGAATGAAATATTCGCTTTGCTGGTATCAAACGGGCGGTATCCCGGATTTGGCAGCGAACTCATTCCCTTACCATTGGAAACAAATATTTTTTTACCAATTACTTTCACACCGGTCGGATACCAGCCAACAGGAATAAATCCAATGGATTTGGAGGCTCCGGGTTTGCTGACATCAAATACGGCAAGACAATTATTGTCGGCATTGGCGATGTATAAGGTTTTGTTATCATCGCTCAATGCCACGCCATTGGTGGTAGATCCCACAAAGGATCCGGGATAAAGGGCTGCATTTAATGTCTCCAGTACTTTTCGGTTTTTAATATCTATAACGGACACGGAATTGTCATTTGCATTTGCAGCAAATAATATACGGCCATTTCGGGAAAGGCAAATGTCATTTGGATGGTCCCCTACCGAAATACTGTCGGTAAACTTTTTTTTCTGAATATCGAATACCAGAATGCGGCCTCCACCCCACAGCGAAATATAGAGTTCCCGCTTGTTTTTGGAAAACAGGCAGGTATAAGCTTCTGCACCAAGGGGAAATGTCTGCATCTTTTTTGTCTTCAGGTCAACGACGTACAGGCTGTTATCTTCCTTGGTGACAACAAACAATGTTTTTGACAGGCTATCCACCTGAAGACCTGCAGGTGAAATTTTCGTGGGCCACTCTTCCCCGAGTTTTATCTTATCCGTTTCAGTGAGTTTGTTGTTTTGAAAACGATATTGAACAATAAGATTATCATTTCCGCCGGAGGCGTATAAATATTTTTCATCTGAACTGAAAGCAAGACCCAGCCAGCTTTTCGGAATAATGGTTTCCGAAATAACTTTATCCTTAACAGCATCAATGATCTGAATGGATTGCGTGCTCTGACCATTGTTCGTAACGGCAATATATTTACGCGATGGGGAAACGATCATATTCAGGGGCAGGTCACCGAGCTCAATAGATTTTCCGACAGGTGTCAGACTCCAGCCATTGGGTAGTTGTACACGTCGGGCAACGGTATCCTGTTGTGCAAACTGGTCATTCGAAAAAAGCAGGAGAATAAAAAGGCCTAATAGAATTTTCACTGTAAATCTTTAGATAAAATTACGATTATCTCCGGCCCGGCCGGAATTAACAGGTTAAGGATTTCTGATGTATTTCGGCTATTATTAAAGTATATGCATTTCAACTTTCCGGAGCAGGTCATCTACCTCAAAGGGTTTAGACAAAAAATCATCGGCTCCGGCTTCTTTGGCAGATATTTCAATTTCCCGGCTGGCAGAAATCAGTACGACAGGAATATTTTTAGTGGATATTTTTTCTTTGAGTTGTCTACAGATATCCCGGCCATCCATTCCCGACATCCAGATATCCAGCAGCAGCAGATCCGGGAATTCCGATTCCATCGACAACAATCCGGCAGCATTGGAAGTGGCGGTTACGCGGTATCCTTCAAACTCCAGCAGCATCCCTATGGAATCCAGAATTGCGGGATCATCGTCGACGACCATAATTTTTTTGATTTCGCTCATAGTCAAGTTTACATATTGCGGATTGGTAAGGCAAAACAGAAAGTGGATCCTTTGCCTTCGGTACTCGTAACCCAGATCCGGCCACCTTCTCTTTTTATTATTTCAGATGAGATATAAAGGCCAAGCCCGAGACCTGGAAAAGTATGCTGCATATCTCCGCTGACGCGGTAAAACTGCTCAAATACTTTGCCGACTTTCTCCTGGGCAATACCGATCCCGAAATCCTGCACGCAAAGATGGACTTCATGGTTTTTTATCGTTACATGAATATTGATCCGGTCAGCATCCGGAGAATATTTAATGCCATTGGTGATCAGGTTGGTGATCACCTGACCGATCCGTTCTTTATCACCATATACCTGGCAGCTATCGGGCATAACGCCGACCAAACGGTGTTTCAGGCTCGTAACCTGCATATCTTCCAGGATATTCTTAACCAGATCAATAAAATCGAAGAACTGATCGTTGAACTGCAGCTTGCCGGAATTTATTTTCGTTACATCCAGCAGGTCACCAATCAGACTGGTAAGGCGGTTAATCTGTGAATCCATTCTTTTCATCATGCCCGCTTCTTTCAGAAGGCCATGCTGGTGCATCATTTTTTCCAGCACCTGGGTGTATGCCTTAATACTGGTAACGGGAGTTTTCAGTTCATGACTTGCGATTCCGATAAAATCATCTTTCTGTTGCTGCAGATGCTTTTGTTCAGAGATGTCTACAAAAGCGCCGATATAGCCGGAGAACCGGTAGTCGCTGCCATATTGCGGTCTGCCACTGGCGATACAAAAGTGAAGTGATCCATCGGGATGAAATATCCTGAATTCTACGTCGTAGATCGATTTCTGATATATAGCCTGCATAAATTTCGTATCCGGTAATTTCCCGGTCGTCCGGATGAAGGGCCTGCATCCAGCCTTCACCCAGACTATGGTCAAAGTCAATACCGGTCCATTCGATCCAGGTTTTATTAACATAGGTAATCGCTCCGGCTTCGTCAGACATCCATAAAGCGGCGGGGGCTGCTGCCGTGATATCCTGTCAGCAACTGTTCACTGTCGGCAAGCGCTTTTTTGGCCTGCATTTCGGGCCGGAGGTCCCGCATAACCGCCCCCGTAGCAATCTGTTTTCCGGTAACCGGATCATCGATCCGAATGCAGTTATTAAAGACAGGAAAAATCTCACCGGTCTTCAGGTGCTTCACCAGCATCCGTCCCGCCCAGCGACCATATTTTAAAACCGACGGTAATACTTCCCGGGTCACCAGGTCAAAATCTTCCGGTGCATGAAGTTGCGAAATGGGCGTGCGCAATACTTCCTCTTCTGATTCAAAGCCCAGCATATTCCGCCCTGCTTCATTTATATAGGAATTAATGCCATCCATATTCAGAATAGACATCAGGTCAACACTGTTCGCTACAAGCGTAATGAGTTTTTGCTGTTCCTGCTGGGCAAGTTTCTGATTTGTAAAGTCAAGGAGCGTTCCGACTATACGGACAGGGATTTCTTTTTCATAATAAACTTTTCCTTCCACCCGCACCCAGTGAATGGATTTATCCGGCCAGATCACCCGCGCTTCATAGAATAAGTTTCCTGAAACCTTTGCGTCTTCATGTGCCTGCCGACGAATAGCCAGGTCATCAGGATGAAAGACATCCACATAATCCTGGCGGGGAACGGGTTCTTCAAATCCAAAAATATGGGCAAAAGTCCGGAGACGTGACCATCTCGCCCGATCTCAGATCCAGGTCGAAGGTTCCGAGATCCACCGCATCCACCGCTAGCCGGGCTCTTTCCTCGGCTTCTTCAATTTGTTTCTTGGCATGGATGAGTTCTGTTATTTCCGTTACGACGGCAATGACCCCGCTGATCGTCCCGTCGTCCTCCCGCAGGGGTTCTAAAACAAAGCTTAGGTAAATAGTTTCCAGCTTTCCATTTCGCATAAGCGGGGCCGGTAGCCCCTGACCATGATAGGGAGTACCGGTTAAACGCACATTGTCCAGCAGTTCTTCAAAACCGAAACCACGGCTATGCGAGAGCACATTAAAAATCGGCTGACCATTCAGCTCATCCACTGTTTTTCCAAAAATCTCACAAAGGGGAGGATTGATGAGTTCGACGATATATTCGGGACCCCGGAAGATGCCAATGCCTACCGGTGCCTGCATGAAGGTGGAATACAATTGCTGGCGCTGCTTCCGGAGCGCAAGCATGCCGGCTGCTTCCCGCTTGTCTGAATTTACTAAGTTCGGTAACATTCACAGGGGAATGTATGAGGTAACTGACTTCTCCATTTTCATCCAGTATCGGTGTATTGGTGGTGGACCAGTACCTTTCTTCAAAATCTTCGGTACCCCGGATCGGAATATCGTATTTGCAGTTGGGCATGATATGAACCGTCTTTTTCCGGATTGTTTCATCTAAAGAATAAATGGCCTTTTCGATATTTTTAGAATTCTCATCAGACGGGTTGGGCGGAAAAGCTCCAAATACTGGCCGGCCAATAAGTTCTTCCCTTGTGGAATGGGTGGAGCAGAGATAGGCTGCATTTACATCGAGAATCGTGAAATGGGGCGAGTCAGTATCTAAAATGAGCATGGCAACCGGACTATATTCAAAAATATCCCGGTATCCCAGATTCACGGTAACTGATCCCATATACTAGATTAAAATTGGGGGTTCGCCTTAGCCTGATAAATATATTAAAATTATGTTTCCAATTGTTTGAAAATCGTAGTTAATGCTTTGAAAACGATTAGAAATGACCCGTCTTATGCCGTTGCTTTGTAGATTGCATTTCTAAACCATATGGCAGATGTCAGATAATCATGTTTGGACGATAACAGCGGCATTGCTGCTATCGGGGATCGGGGCCAACAGCCAGACTTTAACCTTAAAGGAGGCGGTGAATTCAGCATTGAGCAATTATGGTTCGATTAAAGCCAAAGGCAGTTATCTCAAAGCGTCCGAGGCATCCGTTAAACAGGCCTCTTCGGTCTATTTACCCAATCTGAGTGTGGCGGCCCAACAGGCTTATGGTACGGCGAACGGTCAGTTTGGTCCCGTCATTGCCATCGGCGGATTGAATGCAGCTTCATCAGGTCCGCCTTTTCTGTCACAGAACTGGAATGCCGCATTTGGAGGATTATACCTGGCCAATATCAGCTGGGATTTTTTCAGTTTTGGAAGGGTCCGGGAGAATGTAAAAGTGGCCCAGGCCCAGGTGCTTCAGGATGCCAGTGACCTGGAACAGGAAAAATTTCAGCAGGAAGTAAAAGTCTCCGGTGCCTATCTCAGCCTGCTGGCCGCACAAAGAATAAAATTATCCCAGCAGAAAAACCTGCAACGGGCTGAAGCATTGCGTAGCGTCGTACTCGCCCGGGCCCTGAACGGATTAAATCCCGGGGTGGATTCTTCCCAGGCAAATGCCGAAGTATCCAGTGCAAAAATAGCACTGACCAATGCCATAAATTACGAAGCGGAACAGGCCCGCCTGCTGGCCGAACTGATGGGTTTACCCTATCAGGAATTTATTCTGGATACTATTTTTATAAACCGGATTCCCGCTTCTTTATATGCGCGGGTCCGGCCAATGAAGAGCAACATCCGATATTGAAGTTTTACCAGAGCCGGATCGATGTGAGCCGTCAGCAGGAAAAATATTTTGACCGGTTTAAATATCCGGTGTTTTCTTTTGTGGGTGTAGTCCAGAGCAGGGGTGCGGGATTTGACGCAAATTACAGTCAGGTTAATCCTGATGCTTATACACACAATTATTGGGATGGTGTTAAACCAACCACCGGCAATTACCTGCTCGGCATTGGTGTAACCTGGAATTTAACCAATCCGATCCGGATACACCAACAGGTTGCCGCGCAGGAGTGGACATCGAAGGGATTGCAAAATGAATATGAACTGGTGAGTCAGCAGATCAAGACACAGCTCGCCCTTGCCGACCAGAAAATAAAATATGCAGTAGCCAATTACCATGAAGCACCGATACAAATGAAAGCCGCATCGGATGCCTATCTGCAAAAATCAGTATTGTATAAAAATGGCCTGACGAATATTGTGGATGTTACCCAGGCCCTGTATACACTGAACCGTGCTGAAACAGACCGGGATATTTCCAATAACAATGTGTGGCAGGCGCTCCTGCTCAAAGCAGCAGCCAGCGGGGATTTCGGATTGTTTGAAAATGATATTCAATAGGGTTTAACATGAACAGGTTAAAAAAGATAACTGCTCCGGATGGAGGACTACAAAATCGTTTCTCATGGGTTTAATTAAAAGCTGCACTCAGAAAACCAATTTCCATACTGGTGATTGTAATGGGTTTATTCTTTTTCGGAATAAATGCCGTACGCAATATCAAGATTGATATTTTCCCGGAACTGAATCTTCCGGTCATATTTATTTCCCATCCCTATGGTGGTTTCACGCCAAACCAGATGGAAGCTTATTTTGCCAAGAACTATGTCAATCTCCTCTTGTATGTATCCGGTGTAAAAAGTATTGAAACAAGGAATATACAGGGACTTACCCTAATCAAACTTACTTTTTATGAGGGCACCAATATGGCGCAGGCCGCCGCTGAAGTATCTTCTTTTACCAATCGGGCACAGGCCATCTTTCCCCCGGGTTCGCAACCGCCTTTTATTTTGCGATTTGATGCCTCTACACTGCCGATCGGACAACTGGTACTGAGCAGTAAGGTCCGTTCCAATAACGAACTGATGGATCTGGCAAATGTGTATGTGCGCTCTTCCTTTACCTCCATACCCGGACTGGTATCACCGGCACCTTTTGGCGGAAACGTGCAGGACCGTCGTGATCAAAGTGATCCTGAACTGCTGCGGGTCCATCATATTACACCCGACCAGGTGGTGGAAGCGCTGCGAAACAATAACCAGGCTACTCCTGCAGGAAATGTGCGCATCGGGAACCTGAATTATTATACACCGGCCAATACAACCATAAAAAATATCAAAGACTTTGGAGATATTCCGCTTTTTAAAGGCGGTGTTCAAAATGTTTACCTGCGCGATATTGCGGTGGTTGAAGACGGCGCCGATATCACCACCGGTTATGCACTCGTGAATGGGAAACGTTCCATTTATCTGCCCATCACCAAATCTGCCGATGCATCCACCTGGGAAGTGGTGCAGAATCTGAAGAAAGCGCTTCCCCGTTTTCAGAGCCTGCTGCCGGAAGACGTAACACTTTCTTATGAATTCGATCAGTCGGTCTATGTGATCAATGCAGTTAAAAGTTTAGTTACCGAAGGGGCTATCGGCGCGATACTCACCGGCCTGATGGTATTATTATTTCTGGGTGACCGGCGCGGTGCACTGATCGTGGTGCTGACCATACCCACTTCCATCATTTCAGGCGTTTTGTTTCTTTATCTGTTTAATCAGACCATCAATATCATGACGCTGAGCGGTCTCGCACTGGCGATTGGAATACTGGTGGATGAATCGACGGTGACCATTGAAAATATTCACCAGCACCTGGCCCTGGGAAAGCCGAAAGCCCTGGCGATCTGGGATGCCTGTAAGGAAATCGCTTTTCCGAAACTGCTGATCCTGTTTTGTATCCTGGCAGTATTTGCGCCTGCCTTTACCATGAACGGTATTCCCGGCTCTTTATTTCTACCGCTGGCCATGGCGATTGCCTTCTCCATGATCACCTCTTATTTCCTGGCCCAGACCTTTGTGCCGATCATGGCCAACTGGCTGATGAAAGCGCATCATCATCAATCCTCCAAAGACGGACATGAACTCACGGATGAAGAAGAATATGCGGCGCTGGGGATGACGGCAGCGGAAGAACAGGATACCTGGGATCAGAAAAAGAAATTGCTGGAAAGACAAATGGTGATGGAAACGGAAAACTCACGCGTTTTGATAAATTCAGGAACCGCTTCCTGCGTTTTATGGACCGCCTGTTTCCCTATCAGAAACCGGTGGTTATTTTATATACCGTGCTCACCTGCGGATTAGTGGTCGTTCTCTTTATGCAGATTGGCCGCGATGTTTTGCCCAAAGTAAATGGCGGTCAGTTCCAGGTGCGTCTGCGTGCGGCAGATGGCACCCGGATTGAAAGAACAGAAGAAAAAACAATCAGGGCCCTTCATATCCTGGAAGAACTGGTCGGAAAGGAAAATATTTCCGTAACCTCAGCATTTGTCGGTCAGCATCCGGGACAATTTTCAACCAGCCCGATCTACCTGTTTATGAGCGGACCGCAGGAAGCCGTGCTGCAGGTGGCGCTGAAAGAATACCTACAAAGAGAAGCTGGATGACCTGAAAGAAAGGTTTCGCCGGAAAATGAATGCGGAAATGCCCGATACAAAACTTTCCTTTGAACCGATTGAACTGACCGACAAAGTACTGAGCCAGGGTTCACCCACACCGATCGAAGTGCGGATTACCGGGAAGGATAAAAAGCTGAATGAAGAATATGCGAATAAGGTAATTGAAAAACTCAATCAGATTTCCTATCTACGGGATGTTCAGCTGGCACAGCCTATAAAATATCCCACCATTGATATTGATATCGACCGGACCCGGGCCGCGCAACTGGGGGTAAGCCTTTCCGATATTTCCCGATCACTCGTGGCAGCAACTTCTTCCTCCCGGTATACGGAAAAGAATGTATGGATCGATCCGAAAAGTAATATCAGTTATGGTGTGCAGGTGGAGATACCCGAAAATCAGATGAACAGCATGAATGATATCAATGAAATTCCGGTACTCAATAATGAATCCCGGCCTGTATTGGGCGATGTGGCCACTACGAAGCCGGATACCACCTATGGAGAAAATGATAATCTGGGTGCCCTTCCGTTTTTGTCGGTCACGGCCAACCTGAACAATAAGGACCTGGGAACGGCCACGAAAGATGTGCAGGCAGCCATTCAATCCATCGGCGAATTGCCGCGCGGACTGAATATTGAAACGAAGGGACTGAGTGAAGTATTGTCAGATACCCTAAACAGTTTGCAATTGGGTCTGATTACGGCGATTGCCGTAATATTTTTGATGCTGGCGGCTAATTTTCAATCTTTCAAAGTTTCGCTGGTGGTACTGTCAACCGTACCGGCCGTGCTGCTCGGATCACTGACGGTGTTGCTGCTTACCGGTTCCACGCTCAATCTCCAATCCTATATGGGCATTATCATGTCGGTGGGCGTATCCATTGCCAATTCCGTTTTATTGATAACCAATGCGGAACATTTGCGCATGCATTCCGGAAATGCCTTACTCAGCGCCAAGGAATCGGCAGCATTACGTATGCGGCCGATCTTAATGACCAGTGTGGCCATGGTAGTGGGTATGCTGCCGATGGCATCGGGCATTGGGGACGGCGGAGATCAGGCCGCACCGCTGGGTCGTGCCGTGGTCGGCGGACTGATCGCTTCTACCTTTGCTGCTTTATTCATTTTGCCACTGGTATTTTCCTGGGTTCAGGAAAAGACATCCATTGCGTCTGTATCGCTGGATCCGGAAGACAAAGAAAGTAAACATTATATTCCTGAACTGAATCCTTCGGGGAAATCCAATTAATCGTTCAAAAACACAACAATGAATCTTCGTTTCATCAGATTATCCCGGATCGAAAACAGGTTGTTCCAATCCCTTGTAATTTTGGTTTTGCTGGGCAGTTGTAACGGTGAAGAACATGCGCAGAAGAAAAAAACAGACCCGGCGACTGCGGAAACGCCGGTTACCCAGGTATTTTCCCTGAAGAAAGGACGACTGTCTTCTTCCCTGAAAATTCCGGGTGAACTGATCGCTTATCAGCAGGTGGATCTCTACGCCAAGGAAAACAGTTTTGTAAAAAAACTATTTGTAGATATCGGTTCAGAAGTAAAAGAAGGTGAACTCCTCGTTACCCTCGAGGCGCCCGAACTGGGATCACAGCTGGCCGGTGCACAGGCTGCCGTCAGATCCCGGGAAGCCATCTACCTGGCAAGCAATGCGAATTACGATCGTCTGCTGGAAACCAGCAAAACAGCCGGTACCATTTCGCCCAGTGATCTGGAACAGGCAGCTGCCCGGAAAAATTCGGACTTTGCCCAGTTTGAAGCCGCAAAAGATGCATACAAGCAGGTTTCAGAAATGCAAAGTTATCTGCAGATCCGGGCTCCCTTCAGTGGAATGATTACAGCCAGAAATATAAATCCGGGTGCCTATGTAGGACCTTCCGGTAAGGGTTCCGATCTTCCCTTATTCATACTCCAGGAACAGAAACGACTCCGGCTCGTGATCTCCGTTCCGGAAGCCTATACCGGTTTTCTGAATCAGAAAAATGAAGTGAGCTTTTCCGTCAGGTCCCAGCCGGACCGGGAATTTAAAGCAGTTATCAAACGGTTGTCCGGATCCATTGACAACCGGCTGCGTTCCCAGCGGGTGGAAATGGATGTGATCAACAACGATAAAAAATTATTACCGGGTATGGTGGCTGAAGTGAATCTTCCCCTGCCGTCGCAGGACAGTACTTTTGTTGTACCCAAATCAGCAGTCGTCAATTCAACCGAATCTGTTTTTGTTATCCGGGTGAATAAAAAACCAGTCTCAACGGGTGGATGTAAAAACGGGCCGGGATGCGAATGGGTTTATTGAGATCTACGGTAATCTGAAAGAAGGGGACCTGCTGCTCAGATCAGCATCCGATGAAATAAAAAACGGAACAGATTTGTCGAACCTGAAAACAATTGATCCGTAAGATTCTGCTGATATCCGATAAAATTTTCAGAGACTCAGACCATTAAATACCTTCCTCATAAAAGAAGCCGGTCATTTTTTTGTTGTTGTAAAAAAGCGGGACACTCAAAGTGGCGATTCCGATGATCAGGGCCGTTCCTCCTAATAATTGTATGAATTCCCGGTTGAGAATTATTTCTGGAAACCGGTGTATTCCGATTATTTTCCAAAAACAGAAACCCAGGATGAATAAAAAGAAAATGAGATAAAAAATATCGCCATTTTTTGACCAGTTTTTAAAGGCCCAGTATACAACCCCTGCAATCATCAGAAGGATATTAACGATAAAAATGATCGTGGATACATTGATAAAATCGGAAGGGCCATAATATGTAGCCATACGATACCAGATATCATAAATTAAGCAGGCCATGGTTGCGATTAAACCAACAAACAGGCTGGTTAAAAATACTTTGCTGAACGAAACGGTGGTGGAAGTATTTTTCATAATAAAGCGGTTTAAAAATGAATTAAGTTTTATTTCTTTTTAAAAGTCTTCTGCCCCTGACCATGACTCTTTTTGTTTTTCCGGGTGATTCGTATGCGTGATCTTTTTGTTTCTGCGTACTATAAAAATTCAGAATAGATTCTGCCTGAATCACTCCTGCAATTTCCCGGTCAGCCCCTTTTTTTAAAACCAGCAATTCCTGCAAATTATATTTGCCCATCATTTCGGCTGCAAACCCTAAATCATCGGAATCGTAAATATGTGGTAAATGCGCATCCGTATTTTTTGCTTTAGATAAAAAATCTGCAACCGGAACAGATTGTAAAACATCCGGATGGAAGGCATCCGGCGCGTGAACGCCCCTGCGCTTTATTTTTTCCGTCATGATACTTCCTTCCATCAGAAAAAATGAAATGAAAAAAGCAGCCAGGCAGGCTCCCAGCAGCGGCAGCAGGGCGTTGGACTGACCGGTGGTCTCCATTGCGAAAAGGATAGAAGTCAGCAGGGCCCTGGATGCACCCGCAAACATCGAAGCCATTCCGATCAGTGCAGCCAGCGTGAAATTAATCGGGGCCCCCGGGAAAAGGTAATGAATACCCATTCCCAGCAGGGCACCCAATGCGCCACCAATCGTAAACAATGGGGCAAGCGTTCCGCCTGAAGTGCCGCTTCCCAGCGATATAGACCAGGAAATATATTTCAGCAGACAAAGGGATAGTAAGAGAGATAGGGGGAGTGTGCCATTCAGCAGGTGCCGGATATTATCATAACCCACACCCATCGTTTCGGGTGCAAAATATCCTGTTACTCCGATGGCCACCGCACCAATTGCCGGGAACCACATCCAGTGAAACGGAAGTTTTTCAAACAGGTCTTCAATGGCATAGACCGATCGGGAAATGCCAGGAAGCAGCCACGCCAATGAGCAAACCCATAAAAATATAGATTAACAAAGCCGTTCCTGAAACAGAAGGAATGGGTGGCATCGCAAAAACCGGATGACTGCCAAACAGGAAAATATGCATACCGGCTCCGGTAATACAACCTGTGGCGACCGGAATAATCGAACGGGGCGAAAATTCGAATAATAATAATTCGATTGCCAGCATTACAGCAGCCAGGGGCGTTCCGAATATCGCGGCCATACCGGAACAGGCACCTGCTGCGAGCATTATTTTTCGCTCAGCCAGCAGAAATATGCATGAGCTGACCGGTAAGAGAACCAAATGCCCCACCCGTGGCGATGATCGGCCCTTCCGCGCCAAAAGGTCCGCCGGTTCCGATAGATATCGCCGCTGAAACTGGTTTTAAAAAAGTAATGGCCGGAGGAATCCGGCTGTCATCAACGATGATCTTTTCCATGGCCTCCGGTATACCGTGACCCGTAATGGATCTCGATCCAAATCTGGCCATGAAACCGACGGCGATACTGCCCGCAACCGGAATCAGAACAACAAACCAACCGAGATGATTTTCGGCGGGGGATGCCGGTGCAAATGAAAATTTTCCATAAAAACAAAGATTGGTGATTCCGTCAATCAGGTATACCAGTCCTTTGGCAATAAAACCAATGCAAACGGCATTAAAAACAGATTGCAGGCACAAATAAAAAACCCTTCTGTTAACAGGTGCCTCTTTCAGATCCCTGTTTCGCTGGTGTAAACCGCTTAAAGAAACCGACAGCGGAATGGATTGATTCATAATTGCAAAAATATTGCGTAAATCATGTTTTATCAAATTTTTATCCGATAAAATGCTTAATAATATGAAATGAACTATAATTTTGTATATGTCTAAAACAACCTGCAACCTGTACGATTGCTTTCTTTGTCAGCATTGTATGGCAGAATGGCGACCCCTGATCGGACTGAATAAAGAAACCAGGATGATCAGGAAGGGAAAATTTGTATTTCAGGGAAGGTGATCCGGTAGAAGGAATTTATTTTATGTATCGGGGCTGGGTAAAAATTCATAAAGAATGGACCCATCCAAAGGAACTGATTGTACGATTTGCAGGAACGGGAGAAATATTCGGACACCGGGGACTGGGGGAAAAAAAAGAATATCCTGTCTCCGCTACAGCACTGGAGGATTCGATGGTCTGTTTTGTTCCGGAAGATTTTTTAGAATCCTGTTTAAAAGCAAATCCAATGCTGAGTTATCGGCTTATGCAGTTTTATGCTATGGAATTGCAAAAAGCAGAAAGAAGAATGCGCGATCTGGTACATATGGAAACAAAAGGAAGACTTGCCAGCGTTCTGCTGGAGATGAATGGGAAATTCGGTACAAACCGGGAAGGATATATTTCCATGCCGGTCAGTCGCCAGGATATTGCTTCCTATGCGGGTACAACCTATGAAACGCTTTTTAAATTATTTAATGAACTGAAGAAAGATAAACTCATTTCCACTTCAGGAAAGTTTATCAAAATCAGAAATGAAACCAAACTTCATCATCTTTTAAATATGAAATAAAATGATTCCACAACTGGAAAAATTAAGTTTACAGGAACAGGAACTCGTGATGAAAGCACCGGTATTACTTTCCGTTTTGGCTTCCTGTTCTGATCATGTTATCAATAAAACGCAAAAAGCGGATGCCATCAAACTGGCCCATATCAAAACATTCACAGCCATACCCGAATTGCAGCCCTATTTTAAAGAAGTGGAAAAAAATTTTAAGGAGCATTTTGAACAGGTTGCGGATAAATATTATCCCTTTGACGAAGACCACCGGAATTTGCTAAAACTGGAAATAATAAAAATGCAGAAAATCATAACGAAGCTTAGTCCTTCCTATGGATTAGCCCTGAGTAAGAGCCTCGAACGGTATACTATCCATGTTAAACGGGCGACCTACAGTATTTTCCAGGATTTTATTTTTCCGCTGGCTATGCTTGAGCTGAGGGATAATCAATCTGCAATACTTTAAATACCTGCTGAACGATCCGGTCACAACGGCTGAGATGAAAAGAATATACATTTTCTTTCATATAGCCGGTGAGGTTTTCCCGCAGCAGGGTCTTGGCCCGGTTCAGCCTGACTTTAATATTGGATTCTTCCAGCAGCAGCACTTCGGCCGTTTCCCTGACAGAGAGATCTTCTATTTCCCTCAGCACAAAGACCAGCCTGTATTTTTCCGGCAGTCCGGCAATGGCGTCTTCTAAAACAACACCAAGTTCCTTATTGATGAGCGCATGGACTGGCGTATGCATATGGCTGATATTTTGGTATTGATTTTCGGTAACGGTCTGGTACCGGCTTTTATTTTTTTTCTGCTGCAGACATTCATTGATCATGATCCGGGTGATCCAGGTGCCAAAAGAGGACCGGTTCCCGAATTCGGAGAGATGTTCATATGCCTTTACATAGGAAGTCTGCATGGCGTCCTCTGTTTCCGGTTCATTTTTCAGGATAGACATACCGGTGCGGTAGAGCCGCTGGTTGTACTTCCTGATCAATTGCTCGTACAAACCTTTGTCCCCTGAAAGGACTCTTTCAATCAGTTCAATTTCAGTTTGTTCCGCCATCTGTGGGGATTAGATGAAAAATTGCAGTAAAAGTTACAAAAAACCGGCAAAAAGAATTTGTAACCTTTTCCAGATAATCTGATCTAAAAGAGACAAAAAATATATTATGACTTCCCTGAAACAAATACAGAACACTTTGACGACTGACTTTTGGTATTGTTCCCATAGTTGCCGGACTTGACAAATTCACCAATCTGCTGGCGAACTGGCCCGGGTATCTGGGTACGAATATCACCGGAATGCTGCCGGTGAATGCTCTGGTATTTATGAAAATTAGTTGGTGTGATTGAGATTGCGGCCGGTATAATCGTTTTATTACGTCCGCTTGATCGGGGCATATATCGTGATGGTCTGGCTGATTTGCATTGCCCTGCAGCTGATCATCGGGGGTCATTATTTTGATGTGGCAGTCCGTGACCTGGTTATGGCGGTCGGTGCACTTACCCTTGCCCGCCTCACCATGATTTCGGGCTCTGAAACCATCAAACAGGTCAGGACGGCAGTTGCATAATAAGCGGCCGGACCGTCGCGTAAAAAATACCATTCATCGGGCAATTTGTGCATTCTGCCGTATTCCGGATTTACGTGCATTAAACCATTATTTTTGGTTTGAAAATCAAACCTGTGTTGATAAGCACCATTCGGGATAAGCCCTTTGCGGGCGAGCAGTCGATCCCCAAATCGTCTGTTGCGGGATCTGTTTTTTTGAAAAAGAAATGGCTCTATCATACCATTTTCTGGATCGTATATTTTTTGTTCATCAGTATTACTTTTTTTAGTGCCTATGGAATTCGTGATATCTGGTTTTACATCCAGATCCTGGTATTTATGCCTTTTTCTATTGGCCTTGTTTATTTCAATATTTATAAACTGATCCCGGTTCTTTTACACCGGAAAAAATACCTGTACTATGCAATTGCCTTGTGCATGGCGATGTTCACCGCTGCTTATGCAGATCAGCTGATCAAGAAATACTATGTGCATATCGGCCTGACGATTTTTACTTATACTTCCGGCCTGGATATCAAAAGCCTGTTTTCGGAAGCGGTTGGTTTATTCTACCTGACCGGTTTTACCACCAGCATTAAAATTTCCAAAGACTGGATAACCAACCAGCAACGGCAGCAGGAACGGGAGAAACAATATCTCGAAACCGAACTGAATTTTCTGAAAACGCAGATTCATCCCCATTTCTTTTTCAATACCCTCAATAATCTGTATTCCCTGACCCTGAAAAAATCTGATCAGGCACCCGAGGTCGTCCTCAAATTATCTGCCCTGATGAGTTATATGCTGTATGAATCCAATGCGGCCAAGGTATCGCTGAACAAGGAAATTTCTTACCTGCAGAATTACCTGGACCTGGAAAAATTGCGTTTCGGTCAGCGCATATATATCGTTTTTGAAATTGAGGGGCAAATTGAAGAAGTGACCATTCCACCCATGTTGCTGATTCTTTTTATTGAGAACAGTTTTAAACATGGCATCAAAAACAATGTGAATAAAATAAGGATTGACATTTCGTTAAAAGTGGAAGGGGGATGGCTTATTTTTTATGGTAAAAAACCCGTTGGGAGACAGGCCGGTCTCCAGGAATGCCGGTATTGGATTAAAAAACGCAGTCCGGCGACTGGACCTCTTGTATGGCAGCCAATACCAGCTTGATCTTTCTGAAAAAGACAACGAATTTACCGTGTCGTTAAAAATACCGGTATGATAAAACCCTTCAAATGCCTGATCGTAGATGATGAACCGCTGGCAATCGACGTGATCGAAAACTATCTGCAACGTTTTGCCAATACAGAAACCAGGCGTTCTGAAAATGCACTTGACGCTTTCCGGCTGCTGAAAGAAGAGAAATTCGATTTGATGTTTCTCGATATTGAAATGCCCATGCTGATCCGGACTGGATCTGCTGGGATCTGTCAAAGATCCGCCTCCGGTGATCATTACTACCGCTTACCGGGATTATGCCGTGGAAAGTTTTGAATTCGAGGTATTGGACTATCTCGTAAAACCCATTGCCTTTCCGCGTTTCGTGAAGGCTTTTGAGCGTGCCCTGAAACTTCAGTCTGAAGGAGGAAAAACAGATCCGCAAAAACCAGGAGAGGAAAACGGATGGCTCTTTTTAAAAGTAGACCGGAAATTTATCAAACTCATGATCAGTGAAATACTGTATATAGAAAGCCTGAAAGACTATGTACGCGTCACTTCCCGTTCCGGTTCGGTTATTTCTTATCAGTCACTGACCTCTCTTACTGAAAAACTTCCGGCAGACCGGTTCATGCGCATTCACCGCTCCTTCACCATATGCCATCGACAAAGTGAATTCCATGGAAAACAATTGCGTGGTTATCGATGGTAAACTGATTCCCATTTCCAGGGAACACCGCCAGGAACTGCTGAAAAAAATATCCGGATAAACCGGCATGCGTCCGGAATTCCAGTTGTTCGTCGTGCAAATAGGGCCATTCAGCGATTAAACTTCCATTCAGCTAATATTGCTTCCGTTGTCCTGCAGGGCTGGGTATTTTTAACCTGAAATAATTTAAAAAAACCCATGTTTGCCTCCCGAAAGTACTGGACATTATTGCTGACCATAACAATATTGATAAAGGCTCAGCCGGCCAGATCAAATGCAGTTATAGAAGTATGCCATTTCCCCATTTCTGTTTTGGAAAGCGCGGATTCGATTCCGCAATCGGGTAAATCCATATTTATGCAAACCTGTTATGGATGCCATAAAGACACCGCAGGCCACCTGGCTCCGGGAATTACCATATTATCATTGATGACACCACGCGCGGTTCTGGCGGCTCTGGACAATGGTAAAATGCGTCAACAGGCCGCCGGCCTCACCGAACAACAGCGGAAGGCGGTGGCAGAATGGGTAACCCATGGCCAACTGAAGACAACGGTGGTGCCGCTGGAGATGCATTCAACTTTTCCAATTCGTCCGGATGAACCCGTCTGCATACAATCATTCCGGATGGGGTGGAAACGCCGCCGGTACAGGTTACCGGAATGCAGTACAAACCAGGATAACCACTTCCAATGTTGGCTCTTTAAAACTGAAATGGGTTTTTGCATTTCCGGATGCCACGATTGTGCGGAGCAAACCCGCCGTAATCGGCAACTGGCTGATTGTCGGCAGTCAGTTTGGGGATCTTTATGCCATCAACCGGATAACCGGAAAAGCAGCCTGGCATTTTTCAGCCAATGCAGCCATTCGCGGAGCCATTGTAATTCATCAGAAAGGAAAACAGGCAACGGCATTTTTTGCTGATTTCGGTACCACAGTGTATGCCATCAACCTGTCGACCGGTAAACTACTATGGAGCAAAAGAGCCGGATTTGAATCGCTGTCGTCAACAACAGGATCCGTGGCAGTTTCAGATGGCCGGGTTTTCGTTCCCATTTCGTCATTGGAAGTAGCGGCAGCTGTTGACGGTAAATACAATTGCTGCTCCTCATCCGGTGGTTTGGTGGCATTGGATCAGAATACAGGAAATATAATCTGGACCCACCGGGTAATAACCGGTACGGCAAAAGAGACCGGCAAAAGTAAAAATGGTAAATCTTTATTTGGCCCATCTGGTGGGCCGGTCTGGTGCAGTCCGACCATCGATGAAAAACGCGGCTTAGTATATATTGGTACAGGAGAAAACTATTCTTTTCCGACTACACTATCCAGCGATGCCATCCAGGCCCTGGATGTAAAAACCGGCCGGCTCATCTGGAATTTTCAGGCGACCAATGGAGATGCGTACAATTCGGCCTGCCCATATTTTACCAACTGTCCGGAGAAATCCGGGCCTGACCTGGATTTTGGAATGGCGCCCATCCTGGTTGCCGGGAAAGACGGAAAAGATATTTTAGTGGCGGGCCAAAAATCAGGCGTTGTGTATGCCCTGTCGCCCGATAAGGGTAAGCTGATCTGGCAGACGCGGATCGGCAAGGGAGGCATGCTCGGGGGCATACACTGGGGAATGGCAACAGACGGTAAATATATATATGCACCGAATGCAGACAACCTGCTGACTATCGACAAAAGGGATTCTTCCCGAAAAGCAACACCGGGCCTATATGCACTGGAACTCTCCACCGGTAAGCTGAAATGGGAAAAGCCGGCGCCGGCCTGCGGGGATAAAAAGGAATGCCTGCCATACAATTCCGCAGCACCGGTTTCAACACCAGGCCTGGTGTTTGAGGGTTCGCTGGACGGACATATCCGTGCCTATTCAGCAGGGAGCGGAGAAATCGTCTGGGATATGAATACGGCGGAAGATTATGGGATCATTAATGGCATCAAAGCACGGGGTGGATCCATTGACGGACCGGCTCCGGTGATTGCCGGCGGCATGATCTATGTGAATTCGGGTTATGGAATGTTTGGTGAGATGGGGGGAAATGTATTACTCGCGTATGGTTTATAAAAAAATAAAAAAATCAAATCATGAAAATGTCAAAATCAATCCTGCTTTTTTCTTTATCTGCAATAAGTGTATTGTGCTCGCAAGCGCAAACCGCAAATGAAATCGTTAACAAATGGACAACGGCCATGGGCGGCCAGGAAAAACTGGCCAGCATAGAAACCATTTATTTAGAAAATGAACTGGACATTATGAACAATACTGCTCCTGCAAAAATCTACGTACTGAACGGAAAAGGATTTAAAAGTGAGACAGATTTAAACGGACAGAAAATTATCGACTGTTATACAGTCAACAGTGGCTGGAATATTAATCCGCTCGCGGGTCAGCCCACCGCCGTAAAGATGCCCGAAGGCCAGGTAAAGCCGGGTCAGCTGCGGCTTGATGCAGCAGGCCCACTGTTTAATTATGCATCAAAAGGAAGTAAACTGGAACTGGTGGGAAAGGAAGATATTAACGGTAAGCCAGCATATAAACTCAGTCTGACTACTGCTTCCGGTGTAAAGGATATCTTATACCTTGATATAAATACTTTTTATATTCTGAAGGAATCCACACTGATGAGCGCCAACGGCCAGGAATTTGAAATTTCATCCACTTTTTCTGATTACCGGAAAACAGAAAACGGATTTGTGATGCCGTATTCCTCTATTTTCAGTTTGCCCGGTTTGTCGGTCGCTACAACGAGTAAAAAAATCGAAGTCAACAAAACCATTGATCCGGCTATTTTCGAAATGCCTAAAAATTAAATGCTTTAATAACATTCCAGCTCACACAGGGCTATCTGTTTTGTATGGTGTTTGAAATGTATTCTGATACCCGTTGCAGTTAGCGGGTCGAATGTGATGATAGTTCCTGTGTTGGCGGTTAGTTTGGCGGTATTTATTGTTATCGGTGTCCATGCATTGCCGTTTTGATAGTCGATGGTTATATCATCCGGAATCCCAAAGTTTTTTCCATCAGAAAATAAATAAATCTTTACACCCGAGATTTTTTCAGGCCGGCCAAAATCAAGTGCATACCAATCGTCTTTCGTATTGGAACCTTTTGTTGACCAGAAATTGCTGATCTCCGGGAAATACCAGATCCGGCCGTCAATGGCCTGGTACAGCGCCGTATCCGGGGATGCATTGCAGGAAGCGGATGGGAGGGGGAATCCTCTACGGGTAATATTTAATGCAATATTCTTCGGCTGTTTTATCAGGGGTAAAATGACCGGGGTCCCTACATAAACCTGGTATTTGTTTTCGTTTTTTATTAAGGAAACCTCTTTGCCGTCAACATATACAGTCAGGCCTTTGCCGCCATGGTAATGTTCTCCATCGCGATCATATCTAACCGATATGCGGTGACCGTGATAGATCAGATCGTCCAGCCAGAAATAACCAATGGTGCTGTCCACAAGCGGATGAATATCCAGGGTATCACCAGGGGAAGGGCGAATGCCGCAGAGACCGGAAATAATCAGATTATTGTAAGAAGAGTGATTGTAATGATTGCTCCAATAATAGTAAACAATCGGTCCGCCCAGATTTGGGTCATAGTTTTCAACCAGATTTATTTTTCCGTTGGGCAGGTAATGTTGTTGAGTAAAGAGCCTTAATTGTTTTACATAGTCTGAAGGCTTAACAATGGACTGCTGATAGTTATTCAGCAGATTCGCCATGCCCGTCAGCACCAGACTGGTTTGAAAAGGCCAGCTTGGGCCATTCCACTGACTGCCCCGCTGACCCTGGAAGAAAACGATCTGTTTAAAATAATATTCATAAGAGGGTTCATTCGTGCGAAGACCATGCTGACCAAGCAAATATGCTGTATCGGTTACATGTTTCCATGCGGAATTGTATTTCGGCGAGCTATCGGGTAAATTAAAATACCAGGGGATCATTCCGGCCAGTTCACGGCCGCGTATAAAATTCCAGTAGTGTACATATTTATTGTCTGCTTTAAACCGGTCAGCAAAATGCTGCATGGAATCATTCCATAAATCCTGTTGCACTCTTGTACGAAGTGCAGTTGCTCTTTCCTCATACTTTCTGCTGTTGGCCGTGTCGCCTTTCATGCGCTGCGATATGGGAAATGGCCAGGGCATTGCCATACATATAACTGTTGATGGTCGGCCTGAAGGCCTCGCCGTCTTCAAAACCTCCTGTTCCGCCGGATGCATCGATTGAGGCGATGGTATATTCTGTGGCATCTGGCATTGCCGGGATATAGTACAGGTTTTTGGAAGAATCGTAATGATCATACCATTGTTCATATTTCAGCATCATGCTGTCCAACTGATGAAGGAGAAAAGCAGAATCCGCATTCACGAGCCAGGCAGCATAAGTTGCATCGGCAATACTTTCGCTGTAGCTGCGGTTATTTCCTCCGTCCTGGTAAAGGTTGTTGATATATCCTTCAACAAATCTTCTGTCTTTCAGCCACCGGCCCTCATATATATGATGCATCGAGGCCGCATTGATGGTACTGTAGGGATCCCGGTCCCAGCCCATATCATTGATAAATTCAGTAGTTACATATTGATTATCGCCCACATTGCGGATATGGGCTTTGTATAATTTCCATCGGTAATAATAAACCTGTTCAATCTGTTTGTCGGAACATTCGAAAAAAGGAATATTCTGGATATACCATTGGGAGTCTTCCTGGTAATAAGTTGCAGCCAGTTTATGATGATCAGGAAAAGGAACCTGTTTTTCACCGGAGCAGCCGAAAAATATATTTATACATATTACGGCGGTCAACGTTATGGCAAGGTTGTTTTTCAAAATCAATAGATCCGTTTATTTAAGTTAAGCTAAAAACTCCATAATCCGGGCTAAACCCTTTTTCGTGTAGTGGGGTGAGATACATGCTTATTTTTCCGGGTCATGTTTTTCTATGGTGGCTATTCATGAACTTTGTCTGAATTACTTCAGACCATGAAAGGAATAAAAAACAGACTCCGCAAATTATATTCTGCAAAATATTTATGGGTGATGCTGATTTGCCTGGCGGTCAGGGTATCGGCGCAGCCAACACCGGCACGATCATTACTGGCGCTTTCCAAGGGAGAACATGTGCTGGCTATAATTGATCCGCTTACCCTGAAGATCATCGCGAAAATACCGGTTGGCGCAGACCCGCATGAAGTGGATGCTTCCACGGATGGTAAAACAGCCTATGTAACTATTTATGGTGGTGGAAGTCTGCATGAATTGAATCTGATTGACCTGGTTTCACAAAAAGCGTTACCCAGCGTGGATACGAAACCACTTTATGGTCCACATGGTTCCACGTTCGCCAATGGCAAATACTGGTTTACAGCTGAAGGATCCAAGGCCGTAGCATCCTTCGACCCGACAACGCATCAGATTGACTGGTGCCTGGGTACCGGACAGGATCGAACGCACATGATTTATGTTACCCCAGATGGAAAGAATATTTATACCACAAATGTGAGTTCAGGAACGGTGAGTCTGCTGATCGACACCCTTCTGCCGCCCGGCAACGGTCCGGATGGCAAACCCTTCCCGGGAGCCAAACCGCATTGGGAATGGAAGCAGACCGTTATCACGGTTTCCAGAGGTTCAGAAGGATTTGATGTATCTCCCGACGGCCATGAATTGTGGACCGCTTCTTCTGACGATGGAACCATTGCGATCATTGATATTGCAGCCAGGAGATTGTCAGGGAAAATTGATGCAAAAGCATTTGGAGCCAACCGGCTCAAGTTTACGCCGGATGGAAAAATGGTTTTTATCGCCAGCCTGAGAACCGGTGACCTGTTTATTATGGACGCCGTTACACACCAGCAGATAAAACGCCTGAATGCAGGTCATGGAGCAGCCGGAATCCTGATGGACAGCGACGGGTCGCGTGCATTTATCGGTTGTACGCCTGACAATTATGTGGCGGTGGTTGATCTCAAAACACTAACGGTTTCCGGTCATATTGAACTTGGCGGACCGGACGGTCTGGCCTGGGCAGTGCGTCCTTAACCTCGATCTTTCACTATAAATCTTTACAAATGAAATTATCACTGCTGAACAAAAACTATTTTTTCGGATTGGTTTTATTTTCTTCCCTGGGTTTTGCATTGCCCTGCGGGGCACAGTCCATTTTTGGAAAATGGAACCAGGTTACTGCAAGGCAATACCTGACGGACGAAACAGCGAAATCCGTAGGAAAGCCCTATGTTGAAACGGATATGGCGACAATCGGAACGGTGGTATATGATTTCAAAACAGATAAGACATATGAGATGACTTCAGTTTCAAGTCTGGGTGGCGACAAAAGAGAATTTAAAGGAATATGGTCCCTCACGGGTAGTGAACTGACCATGTCTGCTGTAACCGGAGGACAGTCAATAAAAAGTACGATTAGTTTTCAAGCAGGCAATCTGATTATCGAAACCCAGCATCCCGAAAGCAAAAAGACCAGAAAAGTCGTGCTGACTTTTAAGAAAGTATAACATAAGTGATGCTAACTTTTATGATGCCTGGATTACTTTTTTCAGTCTGAGTTTGAGGGCGTTCAGATCTGAATATTTTACGATGTAGTCGTCAGCCCCTAAAATCTTTGCTTTTTCTTTATCTTCCGGGTTGGAGGAAGTGCTGTACACATAAACAGTTGTTTCAATGTTGTCTCCTTCCTTTTTGAATTCTTTCAGAAATTCAAATCCATTTACGTAGGGCATATTCAAATCCAAAAATATGTATTGGGGAGGCGGGGGATTTTTTTCTATAAATTCGAGGGCCTCTTTTCCATTATTTATAGCAATACATTCCATATTTGGGAATAAATCGTTAATGGCCTCCTGCAAAAACACCTGATCATCCAGATCATCATCAACCAGCAGTACGCGATTGTTATTCTTCATACAAACGAACTAGATTTTAGTCATTCAGCCGGTAAGATAACTGAAAAAACAGATCCTGTGCCCAAAATAGATTTCGCACTGATGTTCCCGCCGTGATTTTCAACAATTTTCTTACAAACTGCAAGCCCTATCCCGGTACCTGTATATTCTTCCTTTGAATGAAGCCGCTGAAAAATTACAAATATTTTCCCGGCATACACTTCGTCAAAGCCGATTCCATTATCACAAAAATCGATTTTCCAGTAAAAACGGGGAGCATGGTCCAACACCGGGGGTTCATCAATTTTTGAGACGCTGATCTCCAGCACAGGTGAAATTTCTTTTCGTGCATATTTAAGACCGTTATCTATTAGGTTAATAAATAGCTGTTCCATCTGGTTTGGATTGGCGTAGAGTGTTGGCAACTCCTGTATTCTGATCGTTGCATTTTTCTCTTTTATTTTTTCACTCAGGTTTTCCAGTGCAATATTACTGATCTCATTCAGATTGGTAGTTTGAAACCCAAATTGGTTATTATCCGTTTGGGCATAACGTAAAACAGATTCAATCAACACCTGCATGCGATTACTCTGCTGATTGATTTTATTGAAATATACCAGTGTTTTGTCGGTTAACTCAACTGGTGACTGGCTGATCAGGTTTGTAAACATTTGAATTTTTCGGAGCGGCTCCTTTAAATCATGGCTGGCGATATTGGTAAACGTGGTCAATTCATGATTTTTGCGTTCCAGTACCTCGTTCTGATCTTTTAAAAGGCTGTTTATTTTTTTAATTTCCAGGGTTCTTTCTCCGACCAGTTTTTCAAGAAGATTGGCATCCAGCTGTGCTTGTACACGTAGCGAGCTCTCTTTTCTGATTTTGAAGTATGACCACATTAAAATTGCAAAAGCGATAATCGAAAATAGAAGGATGAATATAATAAGAGATTTTTCCTCACTCGCCTTAATAAATGTTCTCTGGCCGAGTAGATGGTCTTCAGCATCCTGCATCGCCCGCACCTCATTGTGAATGGAATCCATAATCATTTTACCTTGTGAGGTATAATGCGTTGTTGAAGTAATACCTGAATGCTGGACTGAATCTATAACCTTGTGTATTCTTGAAATCCGGGATAAAACCAGTGATTTTAAGATGGCAAAATTGTTCAGTTGGTTATAATTATCACTGATAAGTGAATCCAGTTGATAGAGGTTTGTATTTAATAATGTTTCTGCGTGGGAGATATTTTTAAGATATGAACTGTCCCTGCTTAGCAGAAATCCACGTTGACTGGATTCGCCTTCCAGTACAAGTCCAAAGCATTTTTCAATTCTCAACTTAACCTGGTAAGTATGTGAAATCCATTCTGTGGCCTCTTTTTGTTTTTGATTCCAGATCAGCGAAAAAATGGCGAGGGAAAGAAGAAACAGTGAAGATGCAATAAAGATCCAGTAGTTAAGTTTGCCAAAACGCTTTTTTTTGATCAGTGCCATAACCTATTTGTTTCATCCAAAGGCAGGTTCGAAACCTATTGAGATAATTATATTATTTTTTTAATTTTTATAAATGAATCCTTAATATACTACTAATTATTAAATCATTCAGGCAGGCACGATTTTAAATGTAGTTGTAAGGAATTATGTTTATCCATTCTCCCCTTCAGCATAGCTCTTTCTTCATTTCTAAAGTCTATTCGTATGCCAAACAAAAATCCCGTCCTTACTCCCAGTCTCTCCGAGCGTTTTGCCGTGAGTGTGACCAAGGCAACCGGAAGCACCGCGGCTTTTATTGTTGCTTTTTTTCTGGTTTTGGTCTGGGCAGTATCTGGTCCTTTCTTTCATTATTCTGAAAACTGGCAGCTTGTCATCAATACGGGTACAACCATTATCACTTTTCTGATGGTCTTTCTGATTCAAAAGGGCCAAAATAAAGATTCCCTGGCGATCCAGTTAAAACTGAATGAACTGGTGGCTGCCCATGAATTCGCCAGCAACCGTTTGGTGAATGTGGAAAATATGTCTGAAGAAGAGATGAAAGTAATTCAGAAATATTATTCCAGACTGAATAAAATCACCCAAAGTGAGGAAAATCTGCAGCAGTCACATTCCATCGACGAAGCCCAAAATATGAATCAGATTAAGAAGGGCCGTGAAGAAGAAATACTGGATGATCTCAACGAAAAAAGCCGGTCCTAAGGACAGGCTTTAGTATTTCCAATGCGCCGGGTCAGGCTTCCCTTCTGATTACTTTCAACAGAAAAAGAACGATGGCGATGACGAGCAGGACATGAATGATTCCGCCTGCGGCATAACCAAAAAAGCCAATGGCCCAGATTAGGACTAAAACGACGGCGACTGCGTAAAGTAAATTTCCCATGATTGTTGTTTCTTATGATGAAAAAATAGAAAATCCATTTGGTTGTTCAAATCTTTACCGTGTAGCAGGTACTCACTCTGTATAAGTACAATATCGTGCCAGCTTCTTCCTTTTTAAGTTTTGTGAATAGCTATTATAAAGGATAAAAATGAAAAGCCGTTTCTTTCGAAACGGCTTTTCCAGTGTACGGATCGTAATTAGAAATCTAGGATTCATCTTCCTGTGCGGCGTTATAATTCACACTTTCCTCAGCTATCATGCTGAGTGTTTCATCGGCTGTTTTTTCTTCATTCAATGTGGTTTCCAGGATTTCAGCGATATCATCATGTCCCAGATTGCGGGCAAGCTGTACCAGCCCTCCATAAGTGGCTATTTCATAATGTTCCACTTTCTGACCGGCAAGAATTACCCCAACATCACGGGTTGATGTACCGGCTTCTGTTTCTTCCACAATGCTGTCGCCTTCTTTGGTGATACCGTCCATTGCATCGCATTTTTTGGCCTGCGGCTTTTCCCCAAGTATTTCAAATACCTGTTCCAATCTTTCCACATGACCCTTGGTTTCTTCCAGGTGATGATCTAAGGCTTCCTTCAGTTCAGGTGTGGTAGATGCCTTCGACATTTTGGGGATTGCCTTTAACAGGTGTTTTTCCGCCCAGTAAATGTCTTTGATCTCGCCATGAAAGAAATCCAACAGCATCGATTCTTTCTCCGGAGTATCCTGTGTTTTTTTTGCTTTTGCTTTTGTTGTAGACATGATTTATATTTTAGATTTATTTAAATTGAATTATCGTGCCAGACGGCGACAGGAGTTTTTTTAATTTCAGGTGGGAAAATCCGATTAAATAATAATGCTACCCCGGGATATTCTTCTGTTCGGAATATTCTTCCAAGTATTTAGGAATAGATTGATTTTCTTAAAGTTGGGAACCGGACATTTTAGATCTGTTCTTTTGCCGCATGCATCAGCTCTCTGATATCAGCGGACTCCTGCGCCTGTTCCTGAATGACCAGATGGTCTTTGAGGGGTCCGACGGGAGTTTCATCTATCCATTCCTGTATATCTTTATCTTTTTTCAAAAGGTACCAGATGCCCGCACCAACGATGGCAAGACCTCCGAAAATCAACAGTTTTGTTTTCATGGTTAGCCTTTTAATATAATTACCATAATATCATGCCAGAGGGAGAGGAATTCTACAATTCCTGGTAGCCTGTAGACAAAATCTCCGGTAAATCAGGTATGCAATGTGCCCTGAATAGAATCGTCAATAGTTTTACCTGCCAGTGCACTAAAAAGCATTTTAACACCCGCCACCAGATTGCCATGCTTATTGTCCCAATAAAACCCCTGTTCCGGTACGAACCGGATTACGGATATTCTCGGATCGTTTTCACCTTCGGTAAACCAAACTTTGGCAAGCGGGGTCCATAATTCCCGGATCTTATTTTTTTCGAACGATATGTAAGCCCTTCCCTGAAGAAAAAGGAAATCAGCATGGGCCGATCCCTGAAAATATAATTTGACTTCACTGTTCATCTCTATTTCATGATTTTTGTGACTGTCCCGCGCACTCAGGAACAAGATTATCCCTTCGTCATTAACCTGCTGGATGCTCATGGGTCTTACGCCTCCGGAATTTTCAATACCGGATTCTGTGCAGAAAAAGCATGTTTTGGCCGATTCAGCCATTTGCCTGATCCGTGCAGCGGCTTCTTCATGATAGAGATCTTTGTAGTTATTTTCCTGTTGATTTTTATCAATGCTGTTCATATACAAATATTTAATTCAAATAAAGGGCACAGACTTCCGGTCTGTACCCCGTTCATCCTAAATCAAAACCACAACACTTTGACCTTGAAAGTCTATTTTACAATCATTTTTAATTATCGTGCCAGCAACTTTGCTTATGCAAAAGCGGGGCGTCATAACCGGCTGCCGGATATTTAGTCCGTGTATGAAATTGTACAATATTTATTTACAGGTTGTGGAATTTCAGCAATATTATCAACTGCTCGCCCTGCGTTGCTTTCATTGATAAATCCGTCTGTCTGAAGTTGCAGGAAAAAAGTAGCTCTCCGCTGGCACAAGACTTGAAAAGGATTTAGGTAATTATTAGACACTCATGGAACCTGAAAATAAAATCCACCGCCGGCAGGTGATCGGTGGAATTGGCGCCACGCTGGCGGCTGCCAGCATTTCTCCGGTGATGGCGATTACGAAACATCAAGATGATGATACAACTTCCGGTGAATTGACTGACCCGACAAAAAAATATCCCAAACCCCCCTTTCCCGCCCAGTCACAACCCTGGCCCGGACTTGTATCTAAGATGGATCCCAAACCCGATCACGGTGAAACGAGTTATAAGGGTTCGGGACGTCTGACAGGTCGTAAGGCTTTGATTACAGGTGGTGACTCGGGTATGGGCAGGGCAGCGGCAATTGCTTATGCCCGTGAGGGAGCTGACGTAGTCATCAATTATTATCCGACCGAGGAACCGGACGCCCAGGAAGTGATTGCCCTGATTAAGGCAGCAGGACGGAAAGGCGTTGGTATACCTGGTGATCTTCGCGATGAAGCATTTTGCACGAATTTAGTAGAGAAGGCGGTGGAAGCACTGGGCGGGCTGGATATTGTTGTGAATAATGCAGGGAGACAGCAAACGCATGCATCGATAATGGATATTTCAACGGAACAGTTTGACTGGACCATGAAGACCAATATTTATGCACCGTTCTGGATTATCAAAGCTGCGCTACCTCATTTACAACCGGGCTCAGTGATCATTGGAACCGCGTCAGAGCAGGCCTATGATCCTTCTCCCGACTTATACGACTATGCACAAACAAAGGCAGCCACGATGAATTATGTGAAGTCGCTCGGGAAACAGTTAGGGCCAAAGGGAATTCGTGTTAACGGGGTGGCTCCTGGTCCCATATGGACAGCACTCCAGGTGAGCGGAGGTGCAACACAGGAGAAACTGGTCAAGTTCGGAGGTGATACACCGATGGGCAGGCCGGGCCAGCCCGCTGAACTGGCGTCCATTTATGTGCTGCTCGCCGATAGTAGTGGAAGTTATGCTACAGGCCAGATTTACGGTTCTTCCGGGGGCAAGGGCCAACCTTAACCTGGACCGGTTTTTTTAGAACCCGAAGTCCATGAAACCTTTAGAAGCCTATGAAACCTTTACACGGTTTTTAAGAAGAATCTTTTTTTATGCCAAAGTCAAACGCCGGCATTCTCCTGTTTCGTTTTATTGATACTTATCCTGAAATATTATTATTTCATCTGGGTGGCCCTTACTGGACAGGTAAAGATGTATGGACGATTGCGAAGGGTGTAGTCAATGAAAACGAGAAACCACTGGATGTCGCAAAAAGGGAGTTGGAAGCGGAAACAGGTATTCGGATAAAAGGAAAACTGATCGAACTCACCCCGGTGAAACAGAAAAACAATAAAACCGTTTTCGCCTGGGGCATTGAACAGGATTTTGATCCCGCCGAAGTAAGGACTAACTATTTTGAGTTGGAATGGCCACGCGACTCAGGACAGAAAAGGCAATTTCCGGAGATAGATAAAGCAGCCTGGTTTAGTTTTTCGGAAGCGAAAGAACGGATTATGCCCTGTCAGGTACCTCTTCTATGTGAAATAGAACAATTCGTATAGCCGCAGGTATTTTAACCGGCTTATTTTTTAACGGAATTGATTTCTCCGTTTCTTTCAATATATATTTTATCAATTTGGTCCAGGTTTTCTGTCAATACTTTTTTCCGCAATTCCTCCAGAATATCTTCCTCGCAAACCTGCGTCTTGCGCATATTGGGTTCAATAAAACTTCCTTTATTGAATAGCAGTATTTTTTCTCCGGCAATCAATTTTGAGAAACCCCGGTGGTGAACCATTCCATAGGCAAATAACCGGTGAATAATTACAATGACGGTACAACTGGCGATCACGGGGAAAAAATCGGAAGCGCCTACAACGGCGCGGCTCAGAATGGCGCCCAGTACAATGGTGATAATATTGTCCAAAGGCGTATGAAGGCCGAAAGATCGCCGGCCCGAAATTCTTAACAATATCAGGGCTATTAAAAACACAATGATTGCCCGGCAGGTCATTTGAATCGCATTCAGATTCCGCCCTGCTCCGAAAATATACTCAAAGCTGTTCATGTATCTGATTTTAGGTTTACAGAGGATGGTGTACAAAAGCAGTGCCCCTTCATTCGGGGGCGGCATATCATTTGCCGGAGATGTAAATAAACTACTATGTCACTCTCAAATTCAGCGCTTGACCAGATCCAGCAGGAATTGGATGCGCTCAACGACCATTGGAGCGATGCGGGGAAATGTTATTATTTTCAGACAGATCCGCCTCATGTACTGTTTAATGAAAACTGTCCGGAAGAACTCCAGGACCGCGTCAGGGATATTTTGTTTAAATATACCGGAAACCGTGAAAGCCGTACATAATAAAATAGAAAAAAGGGATATTCCCCTGGCGCAGTGGCTGGTGCAAGCCAAGGAGCTGGAATCGGGTGATGTGAGAAATGCCATTAAAGAATATAAACTTATCGCACTGGCATATCCCAAAAATGAAAAAGCCTACAACAGGCTGATGATCCTGTTTCGAAAATTAAAAATGGATAAGGATGAGCTGTACTGGATAAATAAAGCCGTTCAAAACTTTCGGGAGCATGACAATACCAAGAAACATCCCGCCAATTCCAGAATTGCCAAACTGAGTAAAATCATTTCCCGGTCCACCGGACTTACCGATAAAAAAGGCAATCCTTTGCATGCACCCGCTCCAGTGGAAAAATGGATGAAAAGAAAAGCATTACTCACAAAAAGAATGATCAGCCAGTAGTCAGAACATTAAAACGAATATTTAATCTTTATTTATTGACTTTTATAAGTTTCATGGCCGATTTTTTTTTCTTCCAGCCGATCGGTATGAATTTCCTGCCTTCGTGTTTGTTATAGTCAATAAAAAAGTTTTCTATTTCGGTAACCATACTTTTGTTTAAATCCTCCAGATTTTTGACACTTTTATACAGGACAGAACAATCGGATACACCAACAAGCCGGTCGTTGCGAATCGTTTTTTTGCCTTTTTCTTTTTGCCTGGCTTCCAGTACACCGATCAACCGTGTGCTTATCAGACAACCAGGATGTGTGGGTTCTTCCATAATCACGAGTATATCCAGCGGATCGCCATCTTCACCCAGGGTGCGTGGAATAAATCCGAAATCAAACGGGAAAACCGTCCCCATCGGCAGGGTTTTCCTTAACCGGAAAATTTTTAGATCCGGATCGAAATCGAATTTATTCTGAGATCCCCTGGGCGTTTCGATAATTACATTGATGTGGCCTTTCTCTCTTGGGCTGATTTTCTCCGGGTTCATATTCGCCGCTTTTTTACAAAACGGATTAAAAACCGGGCCAAAGCGGGGTGGCAGGGATATTTATATCCCGATTTTTGTGGTCAGAGATAAGGTGAACCTGCAAACTATGATTTAATAAAGGCCAAAAGGTCTTTATTAATTGTTGCTGCTTCTGTTGTTGGCATTCCATGCGGAAAACCCGGATATGAAATCAGCTTTCCGTTTTTTAAAAGCTTTACGGCCTTTGCTCCGGTGAGTGGGAATGGAACGATCTGGTCATCCTCGCCATGTAACACGAGTACCGGTATATCCACTGCTTTCAGATCCTCCGTAAAATCGGTTTCGGAAAATGCTTTGATGCAATCATAATGGGCTTTTATGGCGCCCATCATTCCCTGACGCCACCAGTTGTCGCGAATGCCCTGGGATATTTTTGCGCCCGGCCGGTTGTATCCGTAAAAGGGGATGGTAAAATCCTGAAAATACTGTGGTCTTTTTGTGGCGGTTCCTTCTCTGATTTCATCAAAAACAGACAAAGGAATGCCATCCGGGTTATTTTTGTTTTGCACCATAATCGGAGTAACCGCACTGATCAATACCGCTTTGGCTACCCGGCCCTGTCCGTGCCTGGCAACATAACGAATCACTTCCCCGCCGCCGGTGGAGTGGCCAACATGTACCGCATTTTTCAGATCCAGGGACCTTGTCAGTTCCGCTACATCTGCTGCATAGGTATCCATATCATGTCCGATGGCTGTTTGCGTGGAACGTCCATGCCCCCTTCGGTCATGTGCAATCACCCGAAATCCCTGATTCAGGAAAAACATCATCTGCCCGTCCCAGTCATCCCCGGACAGTGGCCAGCCGTGATGGAAAACAATTGGTTGCCCTGTGCCCCAGTCCTTGTAATAAATTTCAGTTCCGTCTTTTGTAGTGATTTTCATCTTTTACGATTTTAATGATGGTGAATAATAATGAATGCCGCGCATTCGATTCGACTAAGACTGAATGTTTCCATAACATGCGTCCGGGAAATTAGTTTTGAACAACGCTCATCATATTTAATCCTGACAAAATCTGACCGCTTGTGCATTAAATTCTACAGGGAGACTATCAGGTAACCGGGGTCTGGCATTCGTCGCAGGATTCAAGGGCTTGGTCGTTTCATCAGATGAATCCGATATTGAAATAATAGATTTGCGGTTAGAGGGGGCTATTAAAATTATTAGTTCTCTTTTGGTTTAACGAGGGCTGTTTTTTCCAATTCAGCCCTCTTTTTTTACAGAACAATTAGACATTCCGCCAATGGATGCACGGTGCAATAGAAATGAACTGTACCTCGTCGTCTGTTCATTTACTTGAGATCAAACCATCTCGCCTTACGGCTGGATCCAAAATATTCCTTTTCTGCAACGATAGCGGTCGAAGCATTATGATGTATACCCACCGGTTTAGGTCCGGAGAAGAAGTCGACATCCACACGGCCCACTTCGCCATGGCCAAACTCGATGTAACAGGAACCTGCACCTGTATAGCGTTGTATCGTGTTCTGTATTTTTAAACGCTGCGACTAATAGATGCTGCTGCAATTTTTGCAGCGCCTTCTGCGAATACGCCGGCCTTTGGCGTTCCCACGCTGGTTACATCACCAATAGCATAGACATTGGGAAACTTTGTCAGTAGGTTTGCCCGGTCCACCGGGATCCATCCGTTCTCGGTCATTCCGCTTTGCAATACCACGTCGGGTGCAACATGTTTTGGAATACCCAGAAAGAGATCGAAAGGCATTTCCGTACCATCATCGAGGATGGCTTTTCCGGATTTATCCAGTGCACTTATTTTTCGCTGGGGGATGAACCGGATATTTCTTTCTTCAAAAGCTTTCACCAGCGCCTTTGACGAATCAGGAGAAGGTGGAATAGGAGATCCAAAGGGCATGACAAGGCTGATGGTGCAGGCATCCCTTACCCCGGCTTCGGTGAGATAATCGTGCAGCATTAATGCCGCTTCACTGGGCGCCGGAGGGCATTTGAAGGGTGCGCCACAAACGCCTACAATCGCATGGCCTTTTTTAAAACCGGGAATAACCTCCCGCAGTTTTTCTGCACCTTCAAAAGAATAATACTGATTGCCATATTCTGCCAGTCCGGGTGTGGCCTGGATATCGTAATTCGCGCCGAGTGCAACAACCAGTATATCGGTTTCATACACTCCTTTTGATGTTGTCACTTTTTTTAATACGGGATCGATGGAAATAATGGTTTCCTGGCGGAATTGCACACCGGGTTTGTTGATACTGTTATAAGAAATCTTTACCGCATCTGAAGCCTTACGCCCGAACATGATTTCCAGTTTGGAAAATCCAAAGTAAAAAGAATCGTGCTGATCGATCAGTGTAAGATCAAGCTGGTCACCGATGGTTTCTGAAAGAATGGAACTGAGTTCCAGTCCGCCGAAACCGGCTCCAAGTACGAGTACACGTAATTTCATTTGGTTCTTTCTTTAGAAAATAAACTTACGGATAATTCAATTGATGAAGTGAAGAATTACTTGTAGATCCTCCCCATATATGGATCGTCAAATATGATTTTCTTCAGATGTTCCAAGTCATTCAGCCCCTGTTTCCTATACACGATTTTTCCGCCGGGCTCGATCAGCAGCGTATAGGGCAGCGCGCCCTGCCAGCTGCTGTCCAGCGCGTCCATGAATTTATATTTGTCTTCTCCTGCATACCTGAAGTTTGGCGAAGAAGACTGATTCTTTTGCAGAAAAGCCAGCGCCGGCGCGTCGTGCGCCGGATCATCCAGACTGATACTTACCATTTCATATCCTCGGTCCCGATACATATGATTCAGGTAAACGAGTCCGGGAAATTCCTCCACGCAGGGTACACACCAGGTTGCCCATATATTGATCAGCCGTAATTTCTTTGTACGGTTTTTCACGAGTTCGCGTACGGATTCTGCATTGATCGTATCCAGTATTACCGGCTCATGTTCCCAGGTAACTGCCGCTTTTTCTTTCCAGACCTTTTTTTCCTCCCACTTGATGGAACAACCGAACACGCGGGTGACCGGCTGGTTTATCGACTGGCCATGCATGATCGCTTCAATCGCATTGCGTGCATCATCAGACTGCGGTTTTTTGCCAGGATCCTCTGTATCATCAATGCGTCCATTATATTGGAGTTTACGGTTTTTGTCGAAGATGAAAATATGCGGCGTACAAACCGGTCCGTATTTCCTGGAACTGATTTCAGTATCGCCATCGTACAGATAAGGAAAATTAAAACCGGCATTTTGTGCGCGGATTTTCATCTCATCATAGGAATCTCCCAGATCGCTGTAACCCAGTTCATCCAGACGAACCGAGCCCGGATGATTGGGATTGATAGCCACAACGGCTACATTTTTCAGAGCGTAATCACGCGTGAGCTGAATCATCCGTTGTTCATAGGCCTGAGAGGTCGGACAGTGATTACACATGAAACACAACGACCAGGATATCGGCGCTGCTGAAACTTTTCAGGCTATATATTTTACCGTCAACACCTTTTAAATTAAAGTCGGGAGCGGGTGCCCCGATCGCCAGGGTTTTCGGATCCTCTACAACTTTTGTAATAGTCGCCTGATGTATCGGACTGTGGGCCAGAATGACTACAGCAAACAGGTACAGCCAAAGTAAACGCGATTTGCGTACATATCTGTATATCGGTATTTTAATCATCGCATCAGATTTGAATGTACTGGAAAAAAATGATCTCCGGATGTAGCCGATGTTTCTTCAAATGGTCACGGAATTATTCGGGACCTGGATCTAAACGACGGGTTCCCAGCCGGGCTGATAATTGCGGCGCCAGAATTTTTGAGCCTCCGGATCCTGAAGGATATGCCCGTTTACAGGATCCAGGTGAAGATCCCTTCCCGTTCGCCAGGAAATATTTCCCAGCTGCATCGCCAGTACACTTTTATAACCGGATTCCACGTCGCAGTTCGGTTTTGAATTATTCCGTATACAATAAAGGAAATTGGCGATATGGTCACTGTCCATACTCAAACTGGGACTTGCCGTATTCCTTCCCTGCACACCTGAATCTTCCTGACCGGCTGGTTTTTTTTCTTCCCGCAATAATTTGCCCTCCAGATCATAGATACGATAAGACTCACCATCTGTATCCAGACTGCCTTTGTCTCCGTAAAAAATCACACCACGGTCAGCACCTTCAATTTTCCTTCCGTTGCGGCTCCTGCTTTCCCAGAGCAGGGAAACTTTTCCCGGATAATCCATCGTGATGATCTGCGTATCGGGTGTTTGCCAGTCGTCCTGATACTGATATCTTCCGCCGACTGACGTCACGCGGCTGGGGAAATCCACATTCAGTCCCCACCGGGCGAGATCAACTTCGTGGGTTCCGTTATTTAATGCTTCACCGGTTCCCCAATCCCAGAACCAGTGCCAGTTGTAATGAATGAGTCCATCCATATAATCCCTGCGGGGTGCGGGTCCCTGCCAGAGATCATAATTTAACCAGTCAGGAACGGCCGCTGGTTTCAGATAGGTCGCCTTTCGGTTATTCGTATACCATGTTTTGGCCAGATAAGTTCTTCCGATTATACCGGCATGTATTTCCTGAATACACTGTATCGCCATGGGAGACGACCTGCGTTGTGCTCCCATCTGCACGATCCGTTTATATTTCCGCGCAGCTTCTACGGCGAGTTCTCCTTCATGCGGATTATGACTTAAGGGTTTCTCTACATATACATGTTTGCCTGCCTGGCAACCCATGATGAGCAAGGGGGCATGCCAATGGTCGGGCGTGGCGATATAAATGGCGTCCAGTTGTTTATCCTCAAGTACTTTGCGACAATCGCCTTCCCCTTTAGGTATACCAGACTGACCGGCCTCTGAAATCAACCGGATTACTTTGGGAATGGTTCTCGAATCCACGTCACAAACCGTAGTGATTTCCAGATTAGGTTGTTTCGCAAAGGTACCGGCCATGCTGGCACCCCGGCCATTTAATCCCATGATGGCAACGTTTATCCGTTCATTGGACCCTATAATTTTATTGTAGCTTTTTGCGGAAAACGGGATGCCTTTACTGACCAGGGCAAATCCTGCCGTGCTTTTAACGACATCACGAATAAATTCCCTTCGTTTTTTCATTTTTTGATTTTATATAAGATAGCAAAAAGATAAACATTTCCGTCAGTTATTGCCCGATTTCCGCCAGTTACACAAAACGATCCCGGCGCGCAGAATTTTTTGAAAATTCTCATTATTTTCAATCCCGAACCCAAAAAACCTTACATGAAACAACGTTGTCTTCATGTCCTGACCATCTTTTTCTTTTCATCCGTTGGCTTTTCCCAGTCATCGCCCTATCCGAGTGACAGTCTGAAAGGCATTGCCATTTTTACGGCGATCCGTTCCGGGGAAACCGCCCCGATAGAAAAAATGCTTGATCAGGGCATTTCTGTTAATGATAGTACCGACCGCTATTCCCTGCTGATGATGGCGACGATGAGCGGAACGATCAGTCAGATGAAACTGCTGGTAGCCCGCGGTGCAAATGTGAACTATATCAACCGGGACAGCGTGACGGCGCTCTGGATTGCGATTCCTGATCACGAAAAAACTTATTTCCTCCTGGATCATGGGGCAGATATCCATGACGTTGGAATCGGAGGAAGAACCATGATGGCCAAACTGGCGCTGATGCCGGGATGCGCGGACCTGATCGCGTTATTTATTCAGAAAGGTATTGACCCGAAAACGAATAATCCCTGGAATATTCTGATCCGGAATGCCCTGTATTCCGCAGACACCAGTAATCTCGCAATATTTCTGAATGCGGGACTGGACCCTAATGCGCCGGATGAACAGGGAAACGCTCCCATCCTCGATGCCTGTTTGAATTCCTGTTATCCTACGGTAAAAATGCTGATTGAACATGGTGCAGATATCAACGCGACGGATAAAAAATACCAGTTCACGCCGTTGATGAATACCACCTGCGCCGGAGATGGAGAATCCACCGAATTACTGATTGCAAAAGGGGCCAATATGCGTCTGCTGGACTTCACTAATTATAATGCGCTGATGTGGATGGCAACTTCTGATATGGACAGACCGGACCTGGTAGACGCTCTTTGCCGGGGACTGGGAGATCAGTTATATAAAAAAGCAACGGACAATACTGATGCCCTGTCCTGGTTTAAACGAAGGGGAAATAATTCTTCCGTACAAATTATCTTAAAATACAAACAACCTCAATAATATTCCATGGGAAAACGAATCTCCATTGCAATCCTGTCCATAATCGGGGGAATTGTTTTTTTTACCGGAATAATTTCCTGGAATTCTCCCGGGGATCCGGCAAAAGCGAAACAGGAACTGATACGGAAAACGGTCAAAGAGAACCTTCTCCTCCTGCAGGAAAGCTCCATGATCTTTATGCGCAAAAAAAACTGCGTTTCCTGTCATCATGAGGTCATCGCATCGATGGCCTGCGAAATAGCGGAAAAAAAGAATATTCATTTCAACGACTCGTTCCGCCTCAAACGTATCCGGTTACTTAACCATCTCACCCATGACAGAGTATATGCATCCCACAATGGCAGTTTTATTGGCTTCCCGCTGGGGATCCCATATTCACTAATGGGACTTGCTGCCGACGGCGTTCCGCCTTCTGTATACACGGACGGAATTGTCAGGTACCTGATCGATTTTCAACGATCCAATGGCATTCCTGCGGAAACCGGAAGGCCGCCATTTTCTGAAGGCGTATTTCACAGCACCGCGGCAACGCTTCATGCGATCGAACTATATGCTCCGCCCGGACTTAAAAAATCCGTCGACACCGTAAAGGCAAGAAATATGAATTGGTTTTTGACGCATCAGCCCAATTCACCTCAGGAGTTGGTTTTTCAGTTGCTTGGTCTCTATTGGTGTGGGGCAGATTCCACAACACTGCGAACGATATCAAATAAAATGATCGCCCTGCAAAATGCAAACGGCAGCTGGTCGCAACTCCCCGGTCTTCCCGGAGATGCATACGCTACTGGCGAATTTATGTATGCCCTGTATGAATCCGGAATGATGAAAACAGAAAATCTGGTATATCAAAAGGGAGTGGATTATCTGTTGTCTTCTGTTGATCCCGAGGGCGGCTGGATCCTGCTATCCAGAACCTATCCGTCACAACCCTTTGTAAATACCCATTTTCCTCCGGAAGAAGAGAATCAGTTCATCTCCGCATTTGCAACCAGCTGGGCCGTGCTCGCCCTGGTGAATGCGCTGCCCGATGAAAAGTATTAACTTTGTTTTTTACAGTTTGCCGGATGCACATTATCAAACGTCATTTTCAAATATTTAACCGGATATGCCTTGTATTGGTGTATGTGTCATTTTATCTGGTTCAGCTAAATCTGCATTTTGGAGTAACCCCGGCCAGGTCTTTTTTTTCAGGTGATTTTGTATCTCTGAATTCAGATAAAAGCTCTAAAACATTCCTGGATAAAGACAAGCATAAGGAATCCAGGTCCGCTGGCTTCAGATTAAATAAAAGATTTCATCCGAAACACCTGATTACTGCCCCTGAAATGTTGCAGGAATTGGTCAGAGTGAGTTTCCGTATACAGACGCCATTACTGAATGACCGGCAGCCCTTAACCAGTTATTCTTTTAACTCTCCTTCTTTAAGAGGCCCCCCTGCAGTTGTTTAGGTATTTACTAAACAATTTTCCTCATCCCAATTCATCCATATGTTCACTTTCCTTTACGGAAAGCGGTTGGCTTATGCAATTGCAGTTAGTTTGCTTTCTGCCCTTTCCGTTTTTTCACAGAAATCTTTTATTAGTTTATCGGCACTGAACGACAGCGCTGACCACTATCTGCCCCGGCTCCTGGAAAAAAAAGCCATGGTCAGTAGCGCTTCTGCTGCCGTTTTGGAAACCCGGCACCAGTTCCTGCCCGCCATTCGTTTCAACGATCAGGTGAATATCAGTTCTGATAATTCAACTGCAGGGAGTTATTTCCCTTACAGCATTGTTCCTTCTACTTCAGCCGGCATAAGAGCCGAAAACGACTATCAGGCTGCATCCGGGAATATCGCGATGTTATATGGTGAATATGATTTGTTCGATTTCGGATATAAAAATGCCCGGATAGAATATGCCAAATCCGGCCGGGATCTTTCGCAGTCTGACCTGCAACGGGAAATGTATATTCTGCATGGGCGCATTTGTAGGGCTTATTTCAAACTTATGATCGCTGAATCCCGCATGGAGATAGAAAGTGAAACAGTTCGGCGTTATGATACCATATTTAATATTATTCATGCACTGACACGGAGTGGTATTAAACCCGGTTCAGACTCGTCGCTGGCAAAAGCAGAATTATCCAAGAGCAGAATTACGTATAATCAGATCAATGAACAGGCTGTTAATTACAGGGAAGAAATTTCTTACCTGACCGGTGTTAAAGTAGAAGATATATTTCCGGCAAAAGCTTCAATATTAACCGGCACAAGAAAAAATGTATCCGATACTCATGTCGATTCAAGTGCAAATCCACTAATCAATTACTATTCAAACCTGACCAAAGTCTATTCAGCGAACGAGCGCCTGATTGCCAAAAGTTATCTGCCGAAAATTTATCTGACAGCCGCTTCCTGGGCCAGGGGTTCCAGTATTGTGTACAATGATCAATATAAGCCCATCCCCGAGGGGCTCGGATATCAGCGGTTTAATTATATAGCGGGAGTGGCTTTTCAATACGATCTTTTTAATGGTGTTCATAAAAAAGACCGGTTGAAAACTTTTGGATTTGAGCGGGATGCGGCAGAACTGGAGCTCAAACAACAACGGATTAACCTGGCTTCGGCCACCCGTCAGGCTCAGAACAGTATCGATATTACGGAAAAAAACCTCCTGGAATTACCCATACAATACCAAGCCGCCGTGGATACTTATAACCAGAAAATCGCACAGTATAAAGCCGGTATAATTACACTCATTGACCTGACCAATGCCGCATTTGTATTGGACCGCTCGCTCAATGATTTTGCGGAGACCACCGGCAGCTGGTGGCTGGCGCAGCTGGACAAGGCCCTTGCCACAGGTCAGCTCGGCAGATTTATTCAATCCATTCCATAATGCTTTTTAATTATTCGATATATGGTACGTTCCGCTTTACGAAGGCCAATTACCGTTCTGGTACTTTTTTTATCCATCCTGATTTTTTCGGTGATGGCCATCCGTTCGATACCCATCGATATTTTTCCCAGGCTCAATTTGCCAACAATTTATGTGATCGAACAATACGGAGGAATGTCGGCCAGTCAGATGGAAGGCTTTTTTGCCACCCGCATGCAGGACCAGTTTCTCTATATCAACGGGATCAAAAATGTTGAAAGCAAAAATATCCAGGGCCTCTCGCTGATCAAACTGAGTTTTTACGAATCTACTGATATGGCTGAAGCCTCTGCCCAGGTGGCTTTGCAGGTAAACCGCACAATGGCTTTTTTCCCACCCGGTGCACTGCCTCCCCAGGTGATTCGTTTTGATGCATCTTCCCTGCCTGTTGGTGAGCTGGTATTTAGCAGCAAAACAAGATCACTAAAAGAAATTTTTGATCTGGCCAATACACGTGTCCGACCTCTTTTTGCAACTGTGCCGGGCATGTCTGCCGCGCCACCATTCGGTTCCAATGCAAGAACCGTAGTAATCAATATAACTCCGGAAAAACTAAAGGCCTACAATCTTTCTGCTGATGAGGTAGTGGATGCCCTGGTCAAAAACAATTCCATCACGCCGTGCGGGTAACCTGCGCGTGGATTCCACGATGTTTATTACAACAATCAATTCTCTGGAATCGACGGTGGAACAATTTGAAGATATTCCGATTAAGAGTAATGGGACCAGCAATGTTTTTGTCCGGGATATCGGCACGGTAGCTGACGGTGCGGACATTACCGTCGACTTATGCACTGGTAAACGGCAAACGGTCGGTCTATATTCCGGTGGTAAAGACTGCAGATGCTTCTACCTGGGATGTCGTACAGACCCTGCGCACCAGGCTGCCTGAAATGAAAAGTCTGTTGCCCGAGGACGTAAACATTAGTTATGAATTCGATCAATCGGTCTTCGTAATGAATGCCGCAAAAAGCCTGATGACCGAAGGTATACTTGGTGCCATACTGACAGGTCTGATGGTCCTGTTATTCCTGCGTGACTGGCGAAGCAGTCTTGTTGTAATCATTACGATTCCTATTGCGGTGATGGGTGCGGTATTCTTTTTAAAAATAGCCGGACAAACCATCAATATCATGACCCTGAGCGGGCTGGCGCTCGCAATTGGTATTCTCGTTGACCAAGCCACCGTAACAATAGAGAATATCCACCAGCACCTGGAAATGGGTAAGTCCAAAAAAGCAGGCGGTTGAAGAAGCCTGTAATGAAATTTCTTTCCCATTGTTGCTGATCCTGCTTTGTATTCTCGCTGTTTTCGCTCCTGCTTTTATCATGACTGGTGTACCGAAAGCCATGTTTCTTCCGCTGTCCTTATCCATCGCTTTCGCCATGATCATTTCCTTCATAGCGGCACAAACCCTGGTGCCCGTGATTTCCATCTGGATGTTGAAGATGGAAAAATACCAATACAGACATTCAGGAATTCATGCGCATGCAGGACTTGCCCTGAACGAAAATGAAATCAGGGAAGTGAATATGCATGGAAGGGAGGAGACCACACATAAAGCAGAAAATGATTTTTTTCAAAAATTGAAAACGGGTTTGGGCAGTCGCCTGCAAAAATGGATGCCCCACAGAAAACGGATCGTGTGTATTTACCTGGTTGCTATTCTCAGTATAACGGGATTTTGTTACGTGCATATTGGAAAGGACCTGCTTCCCAAAACCAATAACGGACAACTACAATTGCGTCTAAGGGAACCGCAGGGTACAAGACTCGAAGTAACAGAAAGGTTAACCCGGAACGTACTGTCCATCATCGATACGATTGTGGATCATCATGTGGCTATTTCATCCGCTTATGTGGGCATTGTACCCAGTAGTTTCGGATCGAGCAACCTGTACATATTCAACAGCGGCACACATGAAGCGGTAATCCAGGTGAACCTTGACGAGGCATATAAAGTGAAAATGGAAGATTTGAAGGAAAAAATACGGGAAAGGCTGGTCAGTTTGTTTCCTTATCTGCTCATTTCCTTTGAACCCATTGAACTTACAGAAAAAATAATGGCCCAGGGTGCTTCTACACCGATTGAAGTGCGGGTGGCCGGGAAAAATATGACCGAAATTAAAACCTACGCAACCAATTTAGCCGCCAGGTTGCGGGAGATTGATTTTCTCCGGGATGTGCAGATCGCACAGCCGCTGAACATGCCCAGCATACAAATTCAAATCGACCGTGGCCGTCTTGCCCTGATGGGACTTTCCCTCGACAATGTTGCGAAAACGGTGACCGATGTCACTTCTTCGAGTCGGTTTACCAATAAAAATCTCTGGCTCGATGTAAAAAATTCATATACCTATCAGACACAGATAGAGGTGCCGGAATACAATATGAATTCCATAGAACAGTTGCAATCGGTTCCGGTGGTGAAGGGTCAGATGCGACCTGTGCTTTCTGATATTGCAGACATCACAACGGATAGCGTACCGGGTGAATACGATCGCAGCGGTCCGCGACGCTTTGTAACGGTCAGTGCAAATATTTATCACAATGATTTGGGATCAGCAACGGTATCTGTTCATCAGGCAATTGAAGAAATGGGTAAACCTCCGACCGGACTGGTAACCGAGGTAAAGGGTATGTCTTCTTTATTAACGGAAACCCTGCAGTCGTTACAGAATGGTTTATTACTCGCTATCGTGGTGATATTATTGTTACTGGCCGCAAACTATCAATCCTTTGGACTCGCCATTGCTGTACTCTCTACCGTGCCGGCGGTAATTCTGGGAGCGATGCTTTTACTGCTGGCTACCGGATCCACGCTGAACCTGCAATCTTATATGGGTATCATTATGTCTACCGGTGTGTCTGTGGCCAATGCGATCCTGATCGTTACGAATGCGGAATCTTTGCGGCTAGAATACCGGGATCCGTTCAAAGCGGCCTATACAGCTGCCAGTATGCGTTTAAGACCGATCCTGATGACGAGCCTGGCTATGATCGCAGGTATGATTCCCATGGCAAGTGGTCTCGGCGAAGCGGGTGATCAGTCCGCACCACTGGGCAGGGCCGTGATCGGCGGACTCATTGCATCTACCCTGGCTGCTCTCTTTATTGTACCGCTGGTCTATGGATGGCTCCGGAAAAAAACAACATTCACCACAACTTCATTACTCTCAGATGACGAAAACAAATAAATATTTAAGTATGAGGAAAATATCTTTTATACCCGCGGGCCTGGTTATACTGGTCAGCAGTTGCCAATCAGTTAATCCGGAGATTCCCAAAGAAAATAAAGATGCTACACCGCGATACAGATTGTCTGCCGTGGGGCAATCCGGATTATCTGGCCTGATCAAATTGCCAGGCCAGCTTGCCGCCTATCAGGAAGTGAGCATCTTTCCAAAAGTAAACGGATATGTGAAAGATGTGAAAGTAGATATCGGTTCCCACGTAAAAAAGGGCCAGCTGCTGATGACGCTCGAAGCACCGGAACTGGAACAGTCCACGATGCAGGCAAAGGAAAAATATGCAAGAACGAAAGCAGATATTTCCATTGATCGTGAACATTACAACCGCCTGCTCGAAGCATCACAAACGCCGGGTGCCATTTCTCCCCTGGATCTTTCTTTTGTAAAATCAAAATTGGAATCAGACAGTGCCCTGAGTAATGCCGCCAAATCAAATTGGGAAATGCAGAAAACCATGGAGTCTTACCTGGTAGTCACTGCTCCATTTAACGGGGTGATTACAGACAGAAATGTCCATCCGGGCGCCCTGGTGAGTGCGGAATCGAAGGATTCCAAACCGATGCTGGAACTGAAAGAGATCAGCCGTCTCCGGCTGCAAGTGGATATTCCCGAAAACCTGTCCGGAAGTCTGAACATCGGGGACACCATTTCTTTTTTTACCAGTGTTTTTCCAGGGAAAAAGATTACCGGTCATATCAGCAGGAAATCAATGAATGTGAATGCGCAGTTCAGGTCTGAAAGGGTGGAGGCCGACGTGATGAATGCGAACCAGTTTCTCACGCCCGGAATGTATACTGACGTGGTGATCTATCCCAAAGGCAACACAAGTGGCTTTACTATTCCCCGCTCGGGCCTCGTTACTACAACCGAAAGAAAATATGTGCTGGTTGTGCGTTCCGGCAGAATTCAGAAAGTTGATGTGACTTCGGGGCGGGAATCCGGCAGTTCGGTGGAAGTGTTTGGAAGCCTGGATAAAACAGACAGCGTTATAGAAAATGCCAGTGATGAAATTGTGGAAGGAGGTATAATAAAAAAATAATAAAAAAAATATGCTCAGGAAAACGACCAAACTTCTTCAGGCATGGTATTTTCTTAAATAGAAGTCGTAAAAATTAAATACATTCAATTTTTTATTGAATGTAATAACCGGTCTATGCAGGTTTGTAATCGATAATCCCTCAGCATGTGTTGGCATAACCACCGAAATACAGGCATCTCTTCGACTAAATTCCTGAAATTCGTTTTCCTCATAGTTTTAACCGGATACAGTATCTGTGCCCGCGGTCAGAAGACCGACAAAGTAGTTTTGCTTAACGGTGATACACTCACCGGCGAGATTTTGAGTATGAAACTTGGCATGCTGACCTATAAAATGGATGGTCCGGGAACCATCGATATCAAATGGGAATATATAACCGGAATTTCCTCCAATAAAGTATTCGATTTTACACTTCGAAACGGTGAAATTATCGTAGGTAGTCTGGACTCCCTTTTTAAATCCCACCAGAAAATCATATTGAATGATATTATCGAAATTATTCCCATAAAAGACCGGTTTTTGAACCGGCTGGTCGGTGATGTAAGCCTGGGAATTAATTATACCAAATCCAACTCCATACTCCAGTCGAATTTCAGCAGTAACATATCTTATATAATACCTAAAAGGGAATTCAACCTGAAATTGAATTCTGTCTTAACAAATTATGGGAAAGACACGAGTTTAACTAAAAAGCAGGATGTTGTAGGTAGTTATATGAGAAATTTAAATAACAATTATTTTTGGGCTGTATCTCTGGGCTGGCAACAAAATACAGAACTGGGTTTGGCAAGCCGGTATCTGCTGAGCGGGACATACGGGGTGCAACCCCTTACCGATAACCATAACCGCTTACTGGTTGCAGGCGGTTTATCTTATAACCAGGAACAATCAGTGGAAACGGGTCAGTTTTCAGGAAACCTGGATGCCTTATTCAACATTAGTTATAAACGGTTTTATTATTCCACACCCAAACTTTCCATAAATGCCTCCTATTCTATTTACCCGGGTATATCAGACTGGGGACGCATACGGATGCAGGCTGACATAAACGTGAGTGTGGAAATCTTCAAAGATTTCCAGACCGGGCTCGTATTTTACTATTCGTACGATAACAAACCTCCTCAGGGATCTTTATCAACCAATGACTACGGTATCCTGTTTACTGTAGGATACATCTTTGGAAAATAACGGCGATTTGAGTCCGGTCTTTTATAAACCTTGGATAATCCGTAATTTTAATTCAGAAGACATATACAGGCAAAATTTTCTGCAATTGGGAAATATCAGAATCATGTATTCAAATAAATCAGGAATTATGAGTCTAAAACTACTCCTGCTTGTATTTGCGTTCGGTCTGTTACAACCTGTACTTGGTCAGGATTCCACGAAACCAAGCGGACTGGAAATATATGGATTCGCCCAGCTCGATGCAGGATATAATTTTGATCAGATCAATCCGGCCTGGTCCGATGTGCTTCGCGTAACCAAACTGCCTTCCTATAAAAATCAGTTTGCTCCGGATGGAAATGTATTTTTTGGTGTTCGTCAAACCAGGTTTGGGGTGAAAGGATATACGCCAACGCCGATGGGTGAATTAACAACCGTATTTGAATTTGAATTGTTCGGAGTAGGCGTAGACGAAGGGCAAACAACCTTTCGTCTTCGTCATGCATATGGGGAAGTGGGCCGGGTGCTTGCGGGACAAACCAATTCAACTTTTATGGATGCCTCTGTCTTCCCCAATATTATGGAATACTGGGGTCCTACCGGAATAGTTTTCTTCCGTAACCTGCAAATCCGGTATGCCGCGATGACCGGAGATAATGAACTATATATATCCCTGGAAAAACCGGGTGTGAGTGCTGATCAGGGCTCACTGGAAAGCCGTATTGAAATCGACAGCGTAAAAGCCCATTATCCTTTGCCGGATCTTTCAGCGCATTTTAAGAAAACCGGCGATTGGGGCCATGTGCAGCTGGCAGGAATTTTGCGAAACATTCAATGGTCGGATATTCATACCACGGGCATATACGATCTCACGGGAGGCACGATGGGCTGGGGGCTGCATCTGAGTTCGGTATTAAATGTTTCAAAGAATAACGTGATCCGCGTGTCAGTTGTATATGGGCAAGGGATAGAAAACTATATGAACGACTGTCCGTTTGATGTAGGTGTCAACCACAATGTGGGGAATCTGACCAAACCTGTAACCGGTAAGGCCCTGCCTGTTTTTGGATATATCGCTTTTTTTGAACACAACTGGTCGCCGAAACTGAGTACAACGATTGGCTATTCCGGAATCCATATTGAAAACACAGACTTTAGTTTACCCAGCACTTACAAAGACGGGCAGTATGCTACGGTGAACCTGATCGCCACACCGTATAAGAATGTGCTGATGGCTGCAGAATTGCAGTATGGAAAGCGGACCAATTTCACTGACGGATTCAGCTCAAGTTGTGTAAAAATCCAGTTCTCCTTTAAATATAGCTTCTCGCAGATTTTCTATTTCAGCAAAAAATAAATTTCTATCAGGACCTGCAATAGGGATGTTTCCGAATAGTGGCCAGATAAATCTCAGCCGTGAACTAATCAGCGATTTCGATGTTAACCCGGAAGAGAAATAATAAATAAACCTTAACTTATGAGATGTTGAATGCAAAAACGATACGTGTACCGGTATTTGTCTTAGGCATATCCTTAATTTTTTGTATCCCGGGATTTTCGCAGAAATTTCCGGGTGAATCCGTTCAGCAAAATGCAGTGAATCCGGTAGACCTGATCGGGGTGATCGGTGGGGTATTTAGTAAGAAGGGTCCGAAGAGAAATAATGTGCTGATCCCTGGTGTCAACAATATATCCCTGCTCCCCATCATCGGATATGGACCAGCCAACGGATTTGTTTTAGGGGCCGCCGTCAGTGCAACGAACTTATTGGGAGATAAAGAAAATACCACATTGTCTTCGGCCCTGATGTCCCTGTCTGTAACTACCAAGGAACAGTTATTACTCTGTGCCCGGTCTGATATCTATCTTCCCGGAAACTCCTGGTATATTCCGGGAGACGTACGGTTTTTATTATTTGCGCAACCGACTTATGGTCTGGGTATTTATGGTTTGGACGCTCCGTTAAGTTTCAATGTGGGTGGTATAGATGCAACAAAGCCCGTCATGGAACAACCTATGCGGTACAACTATATCCGGTTTTATGAAACGGTATTGAAAGAAATAGCTCCGTACTGGTATGCCGGTCTCGGAATCAATATCGACTATCATTTTGAAATAGATGACCAGTCTTTGAAACTCGACACCCCCAACGTGAATGTCACGTCCAATTATTTCTACTCCAGAAAGTATGGATTCGATCCGTTACGTTATTCTACCAATGGACTGCTTTTTAAAATCATCCAGGACAGCCGGGACAATACAGTTAATCCGCATAAGGGAATCTATGCGAGTCTGGGTTTCCGGCTGAATGAAAAATTTTTTGGCGGTTCACAGGCCAGTACCATGTTATACGCGGAGTGGAGAAATTATATTCCGCTGAATAAAAGCAAGCCCGGAATGATCCTGGCATTTTGGAGCTGGGGGCAATTCAATACCAGTGGAAATATCCCTTACCTGGCCCTGCCCGCGATCGGATGGGATACCTATGGTCGTTCAGGCAGGGGATATGTACAGGGGCGTTTTCGGGGAACCAATATGGTGTATGGAGAATCTGAATTCAGAATGCCGATTTCTAAAAACGGATTGTTTGGAGCCGTGGCCTTCATCAATGCTACAACGGCGAGTAATCCAATAACCGGCCAGAACCTGTTTAATTCCATCGCACCGGCTTATGGCATTGGCCTGCGTATAAAAATGAATATGAAAGACAGAACAAATATTTGTATCGACTATGGAAGGGGCAGGGGATCACATGGCCTTTATTTCAATATCCAGGAAACCTTTTAGATTAAAATTCAAGATTTACGATTGTTAAATTGAATATTGACGTAATTTTAAGACTGACTTACATTCGCTTCATTCCATAACATTATGAACAAGTTTTTCATTTCAGTACTGGCATTTGCAATGAGCCTGGTTAGCCTGCCTGCAATGGCCCAACCAAGGACAGATAATTCAGCCTCCGCACCGGCAGATACCGCATCCCTGGGCCTGGCGGGAGATAACCTTGACCTGTATGCCGTAATGGATCTTTTTCTAAAGTCAAAAACCATTGAGGATTTTGAGAAATCACTGAATGACACAAAATCAAAAATTAACAACCTGGATTTGGATCTGGATAAAAAGATTGATTTTATTAAAGTGGTTACCAAAAAAGATGGCGATTCCTATACGTTTGTCCTGCAGGATGCCGTAAGCAAAACGGAAACGCAGGATGTGGCGGTTATCCTGGTAAACCGGGATAAAGACAAAAAGATAAACGTTCAGATCGTTGGCGACCCCGAACTATACGGAAAAGATTATGTGATTGAGCCAAAGACCAGTCCGACTCCTGCCGTTACTTCCAATCCTGCTTACCAGGGCGCTGACCCGGTGGTGAAGGACGTGCCGGCATCGACAACTACCGTAGTTGTTCAGCAGGCGCCCATTGTGCAATATGTATATTCACCAGCCTATGTACCTTATTATCCGCCCTATTATTACGGGTACCATCCGCCTTATTTTGCGATGGCAACTGTTATAGCGGTTGGTATTTATCGTCATAACAACTGGTATCACCATGGAGGGTACCATGGCGGACATTATGGAGGAGGTAATACTGTAGTTATAAATAATCGGAACCAGATTAATCACTATAATAATTCCAGGAACACATCAAACCGGGTGCAGCATAATAATGCCAATGGTAATTATGGCAATGGCAACAGAGGAGGATCCGCCAATCGTCCTTCAACCGGTGGACCTTCAGGCAGCGCCGGGGGTGCAAATCGCCCTTCAACCGGTGGACCTTCAGGCAGCGCCGGGGGTAATCGTCCGTCTAACGGAGGACCTTCCGCTTCAACACGCCCATCTAATGGAGGATCAAATTTTAATTCCAGGCCTTCTTCATCAAATAACATGAATTCCTCCCGCTCAAGTTCAAGGGGAGGCGGAGGTTATGGCGGCGGTGGCGGTAGCCGGGGCGGTGGCGGAGGCGGCAGACGTCGTTAATTACGGCAGCGGCGTATCCGATGCACTCATATCCCTCAGGCAGGTATATTTGCCATCTTTTTTTACAAACAGACTCATGTAATTTCCGGTATTGATAGCCGTATTGGCAGAGTCAGTTACCTTAAATGAACCCAGTTCCAGCACCTGGTCCCCGTCAGCGGATACAAATACCTCATTGGTTTTAAATGAAATCTTGTTGGAATTCTCAGCCAGATCGGATACCAAAAACGCAATAATTGCCGGTTTACCAACCAGGGGTGGTCTGTTTTGGTAAAAGGACGTTGCATCGTCTGCATAGTAGCCTATTTCTTTCAATTTCCCGGCATTGTACGTGGCTGCAAATTCATCTTCCTTGGCCTGGATATCTTTTTTTACCTGTTCCTTGTCAATGGGTGCTGGTGCAGAATTACAGGCAAATATGAATGACAAAGTTGATGATAACAACATTCCTTTTAAAAACATGTTTTTCATAATTACACTTATTATTTATTCGTTTTGAAAGTTTCCGAAATTGATAGTATGAAATTAGTAAAGAAAATTTGAATAAGCTGCTTATTTCTGACCCGTCATGGTAGCGGGGTCCAGAAGTTTTTTAATCTGGTCCTCCGTTAGTAAATGTTGTTCGCGGATCAGTTCCAGAATTCCTTTTCCGGTTTGTCAGTGATTCTTTGGCGAGTTCCGTGGTTTTTTCGTAACCCAGAACAGGGTTCAGTGCCGTAACAATACCGATACTGCGTTCTATATAATGTTTTAGTACGGCTTCATTCGCCGTAATGCCATCAATACATTGTTTACGGAAAAGGGGCAGGGATTTAAAAAGCAGCCCCTGTGATTCCATAATCGCAATAGCTTCCACGGGTTCATAAGCATTCAGCTGAAGAAGACCGGAATGGGCTGCCAGTGTAACCGTAAGATCATTGCCAATCACCTTAAAACATATTTCATTCATCAGTTCAGGCATCACCGGATTTACTTTTCCGGGCATGATGGAAGAGCCGGGTTGTAAGGCAGGAAGATTGATTTCAAAAAAGCCCGTGCGTGGTCCGGAAGCCAGAATGATCAAGTCACTGCTGATTTTGGACAGGGCGATTGCAAAACTTTTCAACGCAGAGGAATAGATTACAAATCCCTGCTGGCTGCTGGTGGCTGCGATCAGGTCCTTGCTCATCACGATGGGAAAGCCGGTAACTTTTGCCAGTTGTACGGCGCATTTTTCAGCATAACCCGGAGTGGCGGTAATGCCTGTGCCGATTGCCGTTGCACCCATATTTTGTTCGCATAGAAAGGCTTCTGATTTACGTAGTGCGGAAATCTCAGCATCGAGCTGGTTGCCAAAGGCATGAAACTCCTGGCCCAGGGTCATAGGTACGGCATCCTGTCCTTCCGTACGGCCCATTTTAAGCAGGTCATTAAACTCAACGCCTTTTTTATGAAATGCCGCGGACACCCCTTCTGCTTCCACCAGTAATTTACGGTTGTGCAATAGTAACGCAACCTTAATGGCTGTCGGGTATACATCATTGGTAGACTGCCCCATGTTCAGATCATCATGCGGTTCAACATATTGATACTCGCCTTTTTTATGACCGCTCAGCTCCAATGCGATATTGGCCAGCACCTCATTTGCATTCATATTGGCCGAAGTGCCCGCGCCGCCCTGGTAAAGATCAACCAGGAACTGGTCCTGGTATTTTCCATCGATCACCGCATTGCAGGCTTTTTCAATGGCATCCAGCTTTGTCTGACTCAGACGGCCCGATTCAGCATTCGCCCGGGCGGCTGCCAGTTTTACCATGGCATAAGCACGTACATAGTCGGGAAAGAAGTTGGTTTTCATACTGCTTACCTGGAAATTTTCCAGGGCCCTTGCCGTCTGAACACCATAGTAGGCACTGGAAGGAATTTGTTTTTCACCCAGCAAATCTTTTTCGGTGCGGGTTTGTGCCAGGCTGCTCCATCCACACAATAAAACACTAACGATCATGAACCCTGCCTTATAATTTTTCATATACTTTCATTTTATAGTAAAATAGATTTCAGCATCAATCCGGCAATAACAGAAGCTGCGGAGTAGATGGCCAGTTGTATGCCGATCATTGATTAAAGTTACCGGAACCTATATACAATAAAAACTGTACTCAAAATTATTTGAATTTCCAGCAACTATATTTTGATGAACTACCGGATTCTCTTCCTTAGGACAACACTGTAGTTTATAAATCGTATCAATTGAATATTTTTTAATTCCGGGGAAATTGGTTTCCTTGCATAAAAAAATATGAAAATTAAATTAATCATTTTTACCATAGTCTGTATGGGCTTCATTTCAGGTGCAGTTGCCCAGACTTCCGATGCAGAAGCAGATGCCGTTATCAATTTATTAGGCGTTCAGAAAAGAGAAATAATTCACAAACTGGTTCCTGTTGCCGGCAAGGACTCGGTGGCTTTCTGGAAGATCTATGACGAATACCAGGCGCAGAACAAAGCGACCGCAAAATCAAGACTCCGCCTGTATGAGAAAACAGCCAATTCTTATCTGAACATGACACCGGCGATTGCTGATTCCCTGGCGGGGAAATATTTTGAAAACCGGATGGACCAGGAAAAGACACTGGAAATATATTATAAGAAGATCAAGGCGGTAATCAATTCGGTAACGGCCTTTGAATTCTATCAGGCAGAAGTATACCTCCTGACTACGATCCGGGCGAATATCATGCAGCAAATTCCTACCTATTCGCAGTTTAAGGCCATAACGAAATAAATGTATGCCCGGAAAATCCGGAACCAGTGAAGGGATTAGGATTCCATAGGATAACTTGTTTGCTGTTGGCCCTGCTGCTCATTTCCGGCGGACCGGCAAAACTACAGGTTACTAAACCGCCTGGTCAACCGAACATTATTTTTATTGTTGCGGATGACCTGGGTTACAGCGATCTGCAATCCTATGGCAATGTGGCAATACATACACCCAATATCGATAGTCTGGGTATTGGCGGAATTCGATTCACAAGGGCCTATGTTACATCTCCTATTTGTTCGCCATCCAGGATGGGGATGATGACCGGTCGTTATCAGAACCGGTTCGGAAGCGAATACATGCCTTACGACAAATTTGATCCTGCATTTTTAAAAAATTTACGCAGGCACTATTTTGCTTTACGCAGACAGGACCCGGGATTAAAAAAATTGAAGCCTCATCTGGGATTGAAGGAAAGCAAATATAATACGGGAATGGATTTGCGTGAGATCACCCTGGCTCAGTTACTAAAAAAACAAAATTATGCTACCGGGCTGGTGGGAAAATGGAACCTTGGAGATGATCCCGGAAATCATCCCTATGAACGAGGATATGACTATAGCTATTATTTTGACGGAGCCCTCACCAGGTATGTGGATGATCCGGTGGATACAAGCCGCTACATCAACAAGCACCTGCCCTGGTCATTTTCTGAACTACCGGCCTGGACGCCGAGAGCTGGTGCAACGGCCATTCGCGAGGGGACAGATATTGTAAAGGATACCGGATACCTGACCTTTTCTTTTGCAGAAAAGGCTGTGGCATTTATCGAAAAAAATAAGGACCATCCTTTTTTCCTTACCCTCACTTTTAATGCGCCGCACGACCCGTTCCAGGTTCCCAGGAATTATTTTGACCGTCTGCCGAATGTGCAGGACACGGTAAAGCGTGTTTACTACGGTATGATTGAAGCAATGGATGATGCAGTGGGGAAAATAGTTGAAAAACTAAGAACGCTGCATATCGATGAGCAGACCATGATTGTATTTATCAGTGACAATGGTGGGGCAACTTATACCCGGGCAACAGATAACGCCCCGCTGCGTGGAGGAAAATGTACACATTTTGAGGGTGGACTGATGGTTCCTTTTTTTATTAAATATCCTTCCCTGATCAAGGGTTCCACAGTCTATGATAAACCGGTGTCTTCCCTGGATATTTTTGCGACCGTCGCAGCTATTGCAAATATCCCCCTTCCTGCGGACCGGGTTTATGACGGGACCAACCTGATTCCTTTCCTGACGGAAAACAATGGATTTCCCCATGAAGTATTTTATTGGAGAAGCGGGTATTCAAAGGCCATCTGCAGGGGAAACTGGAAATTATATATCAACGAAAAAAGCAAAAAGAAATTCCTCTTTGACCTTTCCAAAGACATTGAAGAAAAAAACGATTTGTCCTCCGTTAACCCCGATAAGGTAAATGAATTGATGAAAGAACTTGCGAACTGGGAAAAAACGCAAACAGTTAATCCTGCCTGGCCAAGTGCTGCAGACTTACTGATCACAGTGGATGGGGAGGAGTTCTATTTTCCAAGCTGAGTGTCAAAAAATATTCGTTTGTTTCCCGGTCAATGATTCACGCACTCTGAAATCTGATTACTTTTGTTCCGGATGTTCATGATTCTTAATCCTGAAACAGGAACTTATGATTTCATTCAGACGTATAACGGTTACGGTCATCTGCATCAGCGCAATTATTTGCACGGCCATACCATATCGACCTGTTTGCCCAGGTGTACGCAAACATGCCTGTGGGTGCAAAAGAGCAGGCACTGAAGGACAGCCTGGAACACACCCCATACAAATATTTGTTACCCATTTTGGGTGAGAAGGCGGCGAAAGCCGGATTTAATCTGCCTTATTCGGCCGGTGTTGGTGTGAATTACCTCTGGCAGCAATCCGATCTGGTCATCGACAACCTCAATGTTGGTTTTAACAACGGTCCGATGGTAAATTTGGATGGTCTAATCCGGTTCAATAAGGCAGTCGCAACAGCACAGGCCTTTACGATCAGACCGGATATCTGGCTTTTCCCCTTCCTGAACATCTATGGTATCCTGGGCAAGTCCAGCGCTTCCACAGATGTGGGTTTTGGAATGTATATTCCCGATTCCACGAATAAAGAACAGGAAATAATGAGTGCTGAATCTAAAATCAGTTTCAATGCAACTACGGCGGGTTTTGGACTCACGCCGACCATTGGGATCGGGGGAGGATGGCTGGCCATTGACATGAATTTTACCTGGACCGATGTTCCCCAATTAAGCAAACCGGCATATGCCTTTATATTCGGACCTCGTGCCGGTAAAACATTTCAGTTTAAAAAACCGAATCAAAATATCGCTGTATGGGTTGGCGCGTTCCGGGTAAAATTAAATTCAGCAACCAGTGGGTCAGTTAACCTGTCGGATGTTTTGCCGACAGATGAACTACAACAAAAGATTACCAACGGGCAACAGAAAGTGGGGGATGCCCAAACTCAGGTCAATGCCTGGTGGAATAGTCTCTCACCTCCCCAGCAGGCTAATCCCATCAATCAGGTGAAATACCAGACAGCCAATACCGTTTTGACCAAAGCAGCCAGCTGTTCTCGACGCAGCGGAAACAGCACTCAATGACGGGGAGAGTTCCACCGTACAATACAGTATGGACAAGCGGCCAAAAGATATGTGGAACTTCATCGTCGGCAGTCAGTTCCAATTCAACAAAAGCCTGATGTTCCGTTTTGAAGTGGGTTTCCTGGGATCCCGTGTGCAAACCATCGCGGGTTTGCAGTACCGGTTTGGTTTGTAAACGTTCAGGAACCCTCGGCTTTCTTTTTCGCCTTTCCCGCTCCGACAGGTATACCAATCACCACGTACAATGACCGGTTATACTGCACGGGATACATTTTGTCATTTGATACATTCGTGAGCCCGTAATAGTATCGTATGCCCAGGTTGAGTCCATATCCTGACATCAGCCGGTATCCGATACCTGCAATGGGTCCGATATCAAAACGATGCAGATGGTCCCGTATATTCAGGCTATAGGTGAGGTCGTTGGACGAAACAATTTTCTGCTGAAACACATCGTGTGCGGCAATCATAAGTCCCATCATAAAGCCACCTTCTACATAAATCCGGTTGGGAAACATATACTTTATTTCCACAGGTACATTGAAATAACCCAACTCACGCTCCACCTTGCCCGTTTGAAATATGGAATCGAGCGTGTAATCATTAAGTGAATATGGCTGAATACCACGCGCGCCCATGGTCGACTTGACGATGACTCCGGTGTGGATCATACAAGGCCCGGCGGTTTTAATATCAAAATAAAATCCAAGATTAAATCCGGTACGTGAATAGCTCCCGGGGTTCCCGGTAAGCGAAGAGACCGTTAAACCTCCATCAAGTCCGAATTCGACTTTACCCGTATTCAGTTTATCGCCGAAAAGTAACGAAATGATCACCTGCGATTGCGCAGATTGTGAAAGCAGGATAAAAACGCAAAGCAGGCGAATAGATCCTTTTCCCATAGTGGAACAATTTACACATTCTTCTGCACAGATGTCTTCCAATGCTGAGGTTGGCTATCACTGTAAAAAAAGTGCCAATGAAATGTTCCGGAGTTAACAATTTTTTTTTGTCTGCTAGTTTTAAAAATCCTAAATTTCTAAAATATTAAAGGACTATTCGCCATCCATATCCTCCGAAAGTTTAGAATCTTCTACTTTTTTTCTTAACTCAAACATATCTTTTATGCAATTCAAAACGAGCGCTATTTTGATTATGCTGGTCGTATGTGTGACAAGTTTCGTCACTTTGCAACCCAAACCATGGGCAGTGCCGGACAAGGACGCAAAAAAAGCCAATCCGGTGAAGTCGAATTCAGAGTCAGTAGCTGCCGGGAAAGCCTTATGGGGACAGCATTGTGCTTCCTGCCATGGAAAAATGGGGAAAGGGGATGGCAGTAAGGCCGCGCAATTAAAAACACCCATGGAAGATTTAGGTTCCGCGGCATTCCAGGGCCAGTCCGACGGATCCATTTTTTATAAGACTTCTGAAGGAAGGGATGAAATGCCAAGCTTCAAGAAAAAGATTCCCGAAGCAGCTGGATATATGGGATATCGTGAATTATGTACGTACGTTCAAAAAATAATTAATCACGAACCAAATGAAGGACGATATAACCAAACCTGGTGTAGTGAAGACCAGGAAATCTGTACTAACGGGGCTGGGTATCCTGTCTTTTTTTTCCATTCTGCGCCTGTTCCCTGTCAGGAAAGCGCCCGAAAAAATAGCCTGTAGTCCTTCAAACCCAAAAGAAACCATGAAACTGCTGTCCCAGGACGGACAGCTGGTTGAAGTGGATGTTTCCAGGATCAAATCACTGCAAAAAAAAATCAGTGACCAGGAACTTGCAGAACTGGATCAAAAAAAAATAATTACAAAATCATCGGATTATGGATATCCAAGACGGTTCCAGGCGTGAATTCTTTGCTGCAGCTGCGGCACTGGCCGCCGGCGTCTCTTTGCCCGGTTGTTCTTCCCCCAATGATCCTTTTGCAGAAATGCATGACGGCATGGTTAAGCCTTCCGGTGAAATGGTGAAACTGCTTTCTCCCGATGGTGAAATCATTGAAGTAGATAAAGCCTTTCTCAAACCCGTTCCCCATCTTCCTCCGGTAACAAACAACGAGGAAAGAATAGGAATAAAAGGAAAGAAATTCGTCATGGTCATAGACCTGGCCAGGTGTAAGAATGTAAAAGCCTGCCAGGCTACCTGCAACCATGCCCATGAGCTCAATCCGGGACAGAACTGGATCAAAATTTATCCCCTGCAGGATGCAGACAAAACGGCTCCGTACTGGGAGCCTACTACCTGTATGCACTGTGATGATCCACCCTGTGTAAAAGTTTGTCCGGTAGATGCAACGTTCAAACGGGAGGATGGCATCGTTCTCATCGATAATGACCGGTGCATCGGATGCAGATTTTGCATGGCTGCCTGTCCTTATTCTACCCGGGTTTTTAACTGGGATGAACCGATACTTCCAAAAGAAGTAGCCGAAAAACCGTATTCCTGCGAAACCAGTATTCCTCAAAAAAAGGGTACAGTCAGTAAATGTGATTTTTGTGCCGATATGACCAGGAAAGGGGAGTTACCACACTGTGTTTCGGCATGCCCAAATGGAGTTTTTGCCTTCGGAGATTTAATAGAAGATACGGTTACGAATGGATCTGAAACTTTTCGGTTCAGTGAACTGATCAAGGACCGTGCAGGCTACCGGTTAATGGAAGAGCTGGGTACAAAACCCAGTGTTTATTATCTGCCGCCGGTGAACAGACTGTTCCCCTTCGAACATGATGGAGAAACGAAGGCTGTAATCCATGATTCAAAATCCTGATTTTTGGAACCTCAAGCTGAACAGAAAATTATTGAAGACCTGCTCCCCCAGAAATTCGGGATGCGGGGTAAGATCTGGGTGGTATTCCTGGTGATTATTTGCATTGCGGGTATTGCCGGTTATATCAGCCAGCTGCGGAAGGGACTGATCGTTACGGCCATGGGCGATTATGTGTCCTGGGGAATTTATATTTCCAATTTTGTATTTTTTGTTGCCATCAGCCTGGTTGGCTCTCTGATCACGGCGGTCCTTCGCCTGAGCGGCGTGCACTGGAGCACGCCATTAACAAGAATATCAGAGATCATCGCCGTTTCAGCCATTACCCTGGCATCCATAATTATCGTGGTGGATATGGGAAGACCCGAACGGTTTTATAATCTCTTCATTCACGGGCGGCTTCAATCACCCATCATCTGGGATGTAGTGGTAATAACCACTTATTTTTTTATCAGTATTCTGTTGCTTTATTTTCCCCTGCTTCCGGATTTCGGAATCATGCTGAAAGTCAAAAACAAAATGGGGAAAGGATTGAATGGTATGTACCGGTTCATGGGATCATTCTGGAAGAATACCCCTGCGCAAATTAAGATCAGTGACAAATCTATAAACATATTGTCGGTAACGATTATACCAGTGGCTTTCGCTGTACACACCGTAACCTCCTGGTTATTTGCAACCACCTATCGTCCCGGATGGGACAGCAGCAATTTTGGTGCGTACTTCATTTCCGGTGCATTCCTGGTTGGTTCCGGCTCCATACTGGTGGCGATGTATGCTTTCCGTTACTCTTACAAGCTGGAAAAATATATTACGGATGCACACTTTGACCAGATGGGAAAAATTGTTATCCTGCTGGCCCTCATCTATATGTATTTTAATATCAATGAATACCTGGTGCCTTCTTTCAAGATGGAAAAAAGTGAAGAAGCACATTTGATGAGTCTTTTTTCCGGTGAGTTTGCGCTCATGTTCTGGTTTGCGATTTTTACTTCCATGATCATACCGATTGTGATCCTGCTTTTCAGAAAGGGAAGGAGACCGGTCCCTGCTTTTATAGCAGGCGTTCTCGTGGTGATCGGATCCTGGTTTAAAAGATACCTGATTGTAACGCCGACCATGTTACATCCTTTTCTGCCCATGCAGGATGTTCCGGAATACCAATATCATTATTTCCCGAGTTTGGCGGAATGGGCCATTGCCATGGGCTCGCTGGCAGCCATGCTCCTGATCATAACTTTCTTTGCCCGGATCTTTCCAATCATTCCTATACAGGATACCATTACAGAAATGGCAGAAATGGAACATCATGAAACTGTATAAATACATTGTATCCATGGTCCTGTTAACAGGCTTCATCATCCATCCCGGAATGGGCCAGGGAACAAAATCAGAGCTTAGCCTGAACCTGGGTTATTACAATAAAAACGGGCAGCTGCAATTCCTGCAGGCAACGGCAAAATCCAAAATAGACGGGAAATTTAAACCGGTAGCCGGCCTTCCTGTACAATTCTATATTACGGATGAGCAGGAATCCCATTCATTAGGAAAGTCCGTAACCGACGAAAAAGGAATAGCCATCGTTTTTATTCCCCCCAGCGCAAAGGAAGAGTGGATGAAATCAGAAACCAGGGAATTCCTGGTTAAGTCTGAACCCACCGCCCTTTATGATAGCACCGTGACGACAGCTGCAGTTACGAAATCAAAAATCAGAATAGATACCGGTGCCGACAAAAAAGTTACAGCTACCCTGTTTGCTTTAAAAAATGGCAACTGGGTGCCGGTGAGCGGGGTAGATATGGTACTGGCTGTTAAAAGACTGGGTGGAGACCTGCTGGCAGATCAAAATCCCACACATACCACCGATTCCCTTGGCGCAGCCAGTGTGGATTTTGCCATAGCCGGACTTTCCGGTGACTCTGCCGGTAACATCACGCTGATTGCAAAAGTGGAGGATAATGATCTGTATGGAAACCTGACTTCGGAAAGATCTGTTCCCTGGGGTGTGGCGACCAGTTATGTTTCTGATGTCAACAAACGGACTTTATTTGCCAGAAGAGGCCGTTCCCCCATCTGGCTTATGTTCATGACCTACTCCATCGGGGTGGCTGTCTGGGTGCGTAATTCTCTTACCTGGCTTTCCAGATCTGGAAAATAAAAAAGCTGGGAGTCTGAATATTTATCCCGGAGCAAACAGGAGCACTATTTTTTGCTGAAATAGAAACCTAATTCCGAATCGATATTGGTCATCGTGATCCGAACCGGATTTTTGGCGGGGTCAAAAAGATATATGCCGCAGATATCATTAATACGATTCAGATCGACGATGCTGTCTGCCCCATGGGTTCTCCTGAAAACCAACCAGCGGTTTTTATATGCAGTGCTCACGGTCAATCCCGGCCAGTACTTTTCAATCACCTGCCTGGCATTCCGCATCTGATAGTAACAATCATGCTCCAGGCTTTCAAAAATCATTTCTTCATTCGCCTCTTTAATGTTTTCCATTTGCAAGCTGTCCGGTGCAAAAAAAACCACGGAGCGGGAATCAATAAAAAGTGAATCGGAGTAACTGGAAGGTGGTTTTTGCCTGATGATCATGTATCGGAGTGCCCGGATTTTTTTTCTCCGGATTGGTCTTTGGCGTTCCGCCCTGGCAGCCGATACTGATGACAAAGACAATAAAAGATATTAAAGAGAGATTGGTTTTTAATAATTCCACAGTTTGGTCATATTAAACCCGATCACCCATTGTCCGCCCGGATAATGGGTTCCCGTTGCATTGTCGGTATATGCAAACGGATTGTTTTGATTATACAGGTTATTATTCTGCGGAACGAGCGCGACATAATTGGTAAAGAAGAACTGGAAGCAATGCCCGCTCGTGGTTATTTCATATCCGAGACCGAGACTTGGGTTCGGATTATATTCCGGATGCTGGGTCAGGGGCTGGTTATAATCAAATATGATGGAAGACAAACCAGTGACCAGGTATCTCGCCGATATGGCTAAGGCAAAATGATTATTGTGCATGGACCGGTAAATATCATTTCCGGCACTGTCGATTTTGGTATAGTATCCGGCTACGGCATTCTGGTGGGAAAGGCTGATCGTGGCCTGCACGGAAAATTTATCATGTGATCTTCCTGGCAATAATGAAGGATGAAAAGAAGTTAAACCGGTCAGATTCATGCATGAATGGGACTTCCATCATACAATGCTGCATTCTTTGTAGTTGAAACAGCCATATTGCCATAGAAGGTAACACTCACCGGATATTTATCGGGTGTCTGGGTTATGATGGCATACTTGGCATTGCCATCCCAGGTGAGTCCCGTCTTGGTAAGGCCAAAGCCAACACTCAGATTTTTTATAAATGTGTAACTGAGTCCCATCCGGATATTGAATGAAGGAGAGAAGAAACCCCAAAAGTCCTGGTATCCCTCGTTTACCGTACCGAAGCGATGCTGGAAGTCGAATTCCAGTGTGCCTTTGATCGGAACCATCACGGTCTGGTTATCGATTATCCACTGACTGTTAAATGTATTTTTTACTGGTCCCTTACCCTTGGCTTTGCACGGAGCTCCCGAATCCTGCAGCTGCAGCGCAGCCGTACTGTCCTGCTGTGCGTAAAGCAGACCATTCATCAACAACAGGATTGCCAGCAGGCCAATATTGATGGAAAATTTGCTTTTCATACAGGTGTGTTGCGTTTTCATTGAATCTTTTTAAACATTCAACTAATTGTTTGGGGCTCCGTTTCTAATCCAGTCATACACTTTTTGCCTGTCCGTTGCACTCGGAATAAACTGCTGCATGGTGCTGTTGATCTTAATATACAGTATGCTTTCTTTGGGTACTGTGGTATTTACAAAACCACCGTTTACCAGTTCATTGTACGACACTTCTGAATTCAGGTACGGATGATGACCACCTGCAAGATGGCATCCGGACAATGCACAGCTTGAATTAAATAAAGGCGATAATTCCTGGGAATAACTAACGTATTGTGGCGGACCTTCCGAATTCGGTGGTACAGCGGGAATATTGACATCCTTATAGCAGCTGACAAACACGAGACCTGCACCAAAAAGCAAACCAATGTAAATTAATATTCGCTTCATGATCCTTTTATTTGGTGTTACTGATTGTTGAAATTCATATTACATTCTATATCTATCTTGTCCGAGATACTGGTGCTGGTAATACCAAAGTCCCTGCAATTAAACTGGAATTTCAGTTGCAGGCCAAAAACACCATAGGGCGCGGCCGTTCCCGCTCCGGCAACAGATCTCTTAATATAAGCTAATGTCCCGGTGATGGATTTAGTCAGCTGGAGCCGTCAGCTTTCCCTGCCAGGTTAAATCCAGTGTAACAATATATCCGGAGGTCTGGGTATCATATTCCACCTTGGTGGTCTTGATCTTGGCCAGGTTCTGAATCGTGAGGTTTTGTGTGCCGGGAATAATTTTTACCGTACCGAGTGCGCTGACATTACAACCCGTGTCCCTGTTCGGTTCACCGGTATTCGATGTGATTGATTTGTACATACCCGTTAAAATATGTTTTGGAAGGATCACTTTCATAAAATGCCCAGGAAGAATCCAGCAAAGGCTGACCGGTTGTCTGGTAGAGCAGGGCTTTGTCGTCCGTAACATCATGCGTGCCGAACTGATTAAACCTTCCTGTCAGGAGACCGGAGGCACCCACATAATTGGTCGACCATAATACACTGGAATGCGGCTTATCCATTTTCCATTCGGATGTGTCTCCGGGAGTCATATTTCCGGGTAACTGTACATCATTGCCTCTTGTAATATCCGGCGTATTTGTAGCCGGTGGTGGCGGAGCCATATTTTCATGTGTGCAACCGACTACATAGCCCATGCCGCTGATGATAATCAACAACACCAGGAGGAGGTTATTATTAAAGATCTTCATATCCATCAGTTTTACTGTTGTTAAAATTAACTAAAATAATTGCGCGCAAGTGAATATGGAGAAAATAAAATAACATTTAACCGTAAAATCATAAGACGTAAATGATGTAAAATCATACGGACAGTCTGGTAAAATCATGAGCAGATATCCATAAATGATTCTGGTATGCGGATGGTCAGCGGGATGGAAATATCTTTTTGTAAAGCCAACTGATTGTCAATATGGTGAATAAGCATGAGATATTCAGCACAAGGCTGACGGTATATACTTTCATATCGTTGGAAAGAATATCTTTTCCGGAAGCAGCACGGATGCCTGTTATCAGGTCTTTAAAGAATAAGACAAAAAACACCATGCTGTGCAGCAGGCTGTAAACAGGTTTCCTGCGCAATACCGGTATCCAGAACAAACATGCCAGCAGGCCCCAAACCTGTAATGGTGTAATATTAAAACCCGGAGCCATATTTGGAATGCCGGACTGGATAAGCATTTCCTTTACCCAGAACAGAAAAAAAATCGAACCAGTCAGGGCATAGGCCTTAGGAAGACTGGGCAGCAATGCAGATATAAAATGATTTCGCTGTTTTTGTTTATCTACCGGCAATAAAATGGGCGAAGGCGTAAACCAGCGGATAGCCTGAAAAAAAAGTCAGTAGCTCAAGATGTTCAATATAGATTATAAAACTATCTGTCATGAACAACCGATTTTGCCTGATGATTCATCCCAACTTATACCATTTTGTCTTCCGGACAAAATATTTTCGACCCGCTATTTCATAGCTACCATACCTGACCGGAAGCTCCGGGGACTCGAAGACCATTGATTTAACCTCTTTCTGCTTGGTTGGTGGAATAACTGTATTTAAGATAGTATTTTTTTCATAGATTTATATTCCTGTAAATCGGGACCTACCCTTGTTTAACTTCAGATTAATCCTGCAACTATTTAACGGGCTGATACACGGCCCGGGCAAAACTGATTTGACTCAACATTGCTGAAAAACTGATTTCTGTTCAATTGAACTTCTTAAATCAAAAAATAGAAAAATGAAAAAATCTGTTTTATTTTTTTTAGCGGTCGTCTGCTCCATGACCCTTGTTGCCCAGAATACCGGTTTACCGAGGGTTAAGATCCTGGCTACAGGCGGTACCATCGCCGGGGCAGGTAATGCTGCGGATCGCGCAGGATATAAAGCCGGTGCCCTGCCGATCGATGAATTGCTGAATGCGGTTCCCCAGATTCATAAAATTGCCAACGTTACCGGCGAACAGATTGCGTCAGTAGGAAGCCAGGATATGACCATTGCGATCTGGCAAAAGCTGGCCGTGCGGATCAATGAAATTTTTGAAAAAAATGAAGCGGATGCCGTCGTGATTACCCATGGAACAGATACCCAGGAAGAGACCTCTTATTTTCTTGATCTGACGGTTCACTATAAAAACGCAGTAGTCATTACGGGCTCCATGCGTCCGGCAACAGCCATCAGTGCCGACGGTCCGAAAAATTTATACGATGCAGTAACCGTTGCAGCCAATCCGTCCAGCAGGGGAAGGGGTGTATTGGTTTGTTTTAACGAAAGCATTTACGATGGACGGGACGTGGTAAAAATCAGTACGACTAAACTGAATGCATTTGCTTCTCCCAACACAGGTCCGCTCGGCCAGGTATATGACGGGAAAGTGGAATACTATTCCACTTCAATACGCGAAGTGAATGTGGGTTCTCCTTTTAGCTGTAAAGCTGGACAGCAAACTTCCCCGGGTCGATATCGTATATATGTATGCCGATGCTCCGGCAAATCTCATCAATTGCGAAGTGGCTGATGGCGTCAAAGGACTCGTGATTGCCGGTGTGGGTAATGGCAATTTCAATAAAGCCTATATGGATGCCATTGCTGCAGCCGTGAAAAAAGGGGTTATCGTTTGCCGCGCTTCCCGCAGTGTGAGCGGCAGGGTAGTGCTGGAAGATGAGATCAATGATAAGGAACTGGGTACGATTGTCAGCGACGACCTCAATCCGCAAAAAGCCCGGGTTTTGCTTATGCTGGGTCTGATGAATACCAGCGACAAAGCACAACTCCAACAGTATTTTTTTAAATATTAGTGATTCGCAGATATTTTTTTTAAACGGACAGGAACGAAGACAGGTTAACGATTTTCAGACAGACATAAAAATGGTATCCATGAAATCTTATTTTCCGATTTCAGAATGGCTTCCCAAATACCAGAAATCTTTTATCCGGTGGGATCTGATTGCTGGTATAACCCTTGCTTCCTTTGTTTTACCCGAATCGATGGCCTATGCAACACTTGCGGGTGTTCCCACCTATTTTGGAATCTATTGCTGTCTGGCAGGCGGACTTATTTATGCCATTTTCACAACGTCCAGGCAGGTTGCCGTTGGTCCTACTTCTTCCATTTCACTGATGGTAGGTTCCACCGTAGCGGTACTGTCCGGAGGAGATCCCATCCGATGGGCTACTATTGCCGGGCTGACCGCTTTGGTTGTTGCCATGATTTGTTTTATTGCCTATTTTTTTAAACTGAGTTCGATTGTAAATTTTATCAGCGACAGCATCCTGCTTGGTTTTAAAGCTGGAGCTGCCCTGTCCATTATGGCCACCCAGCTGCCTAAAATATTCGGCGTGGAAGGAGGGGGCAGTAATTTTTTCACAAGGATCCGGACACTGCTGGAACATATTCCCCATACCAATCTCGACTGTTTTGATTTTTGGCCTGATAGCCATGGCAATCCTTATTATCGGAGATATTCTGTTCAAAGGCCTGCCGGTATCCCTGGTGGTTGTGGTTGCAGGTATCCTCGTCATGTCTTACACCAATCTGGCTACTGCCGGTGTACATATTACCGGGATCATACCGGAAGGTCTTCCGTCAATCGGTAAGCCCTCCCTGCGGTTCAGGGATGTGGACGGTGTGCTTGCACTGGCTTTTGCCTGTTTCCTGATGGGATACATCGAAACCATTTCTGCTGCCAGAACCTTTGCCCTGAAAAATAATTACCGCATTAATCCAAGGCAGGAACTTTTATCGCTGGGAGCAGCCAACTTTGCAGCTGCTTTTTCAAGTGGTTATGTGATTGCCGGGGGTTTGTCCCAGTCAACCGTAAATGATAAATCCGGTGCAAAAACACCCATGTCCCTGATCATCTGTTCGGTAACACTCGGAGTGATCCTTTTATATTTTACTTCCCTTTTGAAAAATCTGCCCGAAGTCATCCTTGCCGTCATCGTCATTCATGCAGTTTCAGGCCTGATAAAAATCAAAGAACTGAAAAGGATCCGTCAGCTCAGCCGGGTTGAATTTACCGTTGCGATGATTGCCATTGCCGGTGTATTGGTATTTGGAATATTAAAGGGTGTCATGATTTCCGTTATCATGTCGCTGATCTTATTGATCCGGCGTACTTCCAGTCCCGAAGTGGCTGCACTGGGCAGAATCGGTAATACAGATCATTACTCTGATACGGAACGGCATCCCGACAACATCCACACTCCCGGAATTGGTAATTGTGAGAATTGAATCCGCCATTCTCTATTTCAATGCTGAAAATATTCTTGAAAAAATAAACCACCACATTCGTGCCGCAGGAACTGATGTTAAATTCCTGATCCTTGATTTGTCTGCCTCTCCTTATGTTGATATTGCCGGTTCAAAAATGCTTTTGACACTTGCCACAACATGGACTAAGGAAGGTAAGAAAATCAGGATTGTCCAGGCCCTTGTCCAATGTGCGGGACCTGCTGAGAAAACAGGGTCTGGAAGAAATTACCGGTCATATCGGCCGGGCGGCTACGATTGGGGAAACGGTTATAGAATTTAACAGTGTATGACGTCAATCTTCACAGACAAATCTTAAAGAATTATTTAATCAGATAAAGTATAAACTCAAAATCATGAAATCTAAAGCCAGTGACCGGTTGTCTGACCATTCAGGGATTATCCAGGAAAGAACTGATTCAGCGTGCAAAAGAATTTTCGAAACAGATTCCGGATAAAAGACGCAAAAGATTTTCGCCTGAAAGACTATGACCCGAAAGATGATGGGGGACTGGGTCCGGAAGACAAGCCCATGGCCAAACAGGCCTTACAGATGGGTGTCGAAGCACTATCGTCCTTGCAGGAAATTTTATATGCGCAGGATAAATGGGGCGTTCTGCTCATTTTTCAGGCCATGGATGCCGCCGGAAAAGACGGTGCCATACGCCATGTGATGTCCGGCGTAAATCCCCAGGGCTGCCAGGTTACTTCATATAAAGCACCTTCTGCAGAAGAACTCGATCATGATTATCTATGGCGCTGTATGAAAAACCTGCCGGAAAGAGGGCGGATCGGAATTTTTAACCGGTCTTACTATGAAGAAGTGCTGGCCGTTCGGGTGCACAAACAATTTCTGGATAGCCAGAAAATTCCGAAGGAGTTGATTACAGACGATATCTGGGATGATCGCCTGAAAGACATCCGGAATTTTGAATCCTACCTGAACCGCAATGGTATCGTAGTAGTTAAATTCTTTTTGAACCTTTCGGCAAAAGAACAGAAAAAAAGATTTCTCGACCGGATCAATGATCCGGACAAACACTGGAAATTTTCTGCCTCCGATGCCAAGGAAAGAAAGTTCTGGGACGATTATATGGACGCCTACCAGGAACTGATCCGTCATACCTCCACAAAAGAGTCTCCCTGGTATGTTGTTCCGGCCGATAATAAAGCATTCAGCCGGGTGGTAGTTGCTTCTGCCATCATCAACACCCTGGATGCCCTGGATTTGAAATACCCGAAAGTAAGTGAAGAGAAAATGGCCGAACTGCTAAAGATTAAAGCGGATCTGATGGCTGAAGAATAGACTTATTTTTATAATGCTCAATACAAGGAAAGCAGAAATGTTCAGCATGGATACAGAACAGGAAAATATCTCCGATGCACCTAAAAAGGAATTGAAGCCCTGGAGAAATACTATTTTTTTCATTGGATCAATGGTTGCCGCTTTCCTGCTGATCCAGGCTTACTGGAGGGCCCGGGATTCACGCAGTCCCAGAATTATGTTTTATTTCTGTTGTTTTTTGCAATCGGGTTATGGGTCACAGAAGCCATCCCGCCATTTGCCGTTGGCCTGTTTATCATGGCCTATCCTGTTCTTTACCCTGGGAAATGCCAGTGTAAATGCAGCAGCCGATGGAAGTAGCGAGATATGTGCAGACTTTTTCCTCCAGCATTATCTGGCTGTTGATGGGCGGATTCTTTCTGGCTGAAGCGATGACAAAGACCGGAATCGATGTGGATCTTTTCAGATTTGCACTCCGGCTTTCCGGGAAAATCCCCGGAAATATTCTGCTGGGAATTATGCTGATGACCATGACAGCTTCCATGATCCTGTCCAATACCGCGACAACGGCGATGGTGATTGCTTCAGTAATGCCCCTGATCCGAAACCTGGGGAAAAATACATTTTCAAAAGCGCTTCTCGTCGGAATCCCGATGGCTGCTTCAGTTGGTGGCATGGGAACCATAATCGGTAGTCCGACAAACGCCATCGCGGTAGGTGCATTGGAAAACAATGGGATAACCCTGAATTTTTTGACCTGGATGTATTTTGGAATACCCCTCGCCCTGATCCTTACCCTGGCGGGATGGTGGCTGCTTAAAAAAAAATATATCAGTAACAATGAACCCATCGAATTTGAATTAGCCCGTTCCTGAAGCCCCTCCGGGAAAACAACTAAAGAATCAGCGCAGGATCGTTGTAGTCGTCCTGATTATAACCTCCGTTTTATGGATGACCAGTTCCTTACATCAGTTTAAGTGTTTCTTCAGTGGCAGCAGTGCCCATAGTATTTCTGACCATGACGGGTATTTTAAAATCCCAGGATGTCCGTAAAATACCATGGGATACTTTATTACTGATTTCGGGTGCGCTTGCCCTGGGTCTGGCCCTGAAGGATACCAAACTCCTGGAACATTTTGCCCATCATATTCTGGGATCACCTTCCGGTTCAATCATCAGTTACCTCGTGTTTGCCTATGTTACGATGTTATTTGGCAATATCATGAGCCATACGGCAACAGCCACCATGCTTATACCACTCGGGTATTTACCTTATGCCTGATCACGCAGAACAGATTGCCGTTATTATTGGTCTCGCGGCATCTACTTCATTGCTGTTGCCAGTATCAACACCTCCCAATGCCATCGCCTATAGTACCGGTCTGATTAAACAGAAGGAATTCCTTCCAGGCGGATTGCTGATTGGTTTGCTGGGTCCCCTGCTGATAGTCTTAATTGCAATGATGTTATAAAGCCGGATTGACGGATTTTCGAAATCTTTATAAAAATTCGAAGTTTTAGATGAATATGACAATTAAAGAACCTTTCAGCGAAAACCGGCTGATAAGTCCGATAGAAAGGATCTCTGAAATTTTATTTGGTTTAATAATGGCACTCAGTTTTACCTGCGCCATCAGTGTGGCTGAAACGGACAGGGTCGGCGTGAAAGAAATGCTATTCGGGGCCATCGGATGTAATATTGCCTGGGGAATCATCGATGCCATCATGTACCTGATGATCGAAATATCGCAAAGGGGGCGCGACATGACCATTCTGAATTATGTGCGGAAAACCCAGGATGAAGAAAAGGCAAGGAAATTTATTGCAGAAACTTTTTCACCTGTCATTGCCTCAGCTATGGGAAAGCACAGCTCTCGAAAATATCCGTAAAGCCATCATCCTGGATGCCCCCGATAAAACGCGACCCCGGATTTCCGGAAAAGACCTGAAAACAGCACTCGGGAGTATTTTTGCTGGTATTCCTTTCCACCTTCCCGGTTGCCATTCCCTTTGCATTAATCAGTGATGTCCGCGTGGCCCTTCGTATTTCAAATGGCATTGCCATCATTCTTCTTTTTATTGGCGGATGTGTTCTTGCACGGTACAGTGGTTATAACAAGTTCCGCACCGGATTTTATCTGGCGCTGCTTGGTACAGGGATGGTATTTTTAACTATATCATTAGGCGGTTAATAAAATGAATAAATCAATTTTTATTTTTTTGCTTGGTGGCCTGCCCTTTATAGCGAGTGCCCAGGTCGGCCAAATCAAATCACCTGTTGATACCTCAGCTTCTCCGTTTTCTGCTTCTGCAACCGGGTATTATTATTTCTTTCAGGGTTCATCCAATAACTCACTTACCCTGATTGGTTATATAGACTATAAATCGCTCCATCTTGAACCCCGCTACAATTATGAAGGACAAAATACGGGCTCCGTTTTTGCCGGATGGAAATTTGAAGCGGAAGGGAAAGTCAGTCTGGCCGTTACTCCGATGCTTGGGTTCGTATTTGGCAGCCTGAAAGGATTTGCCCCCGGCTTTGAACTGGAACTTTCCTATAAAGCATTTGATTTCTACACGGAAAACGAATATGTGATTGACCAGGCCGGCAGCGAGTTTAACTATTTTTACACATGGACCGAACTGGGGTATAGTCCGTTTGAAAAATTCAGAACCGGTATTTCCGCGCAACGTACCCGCCTCTATGAAACCGGTCTGGATATTCAGCGGGGAATTTTTGCCGAATATTCATTCTGGAAACTGACGGCGGGGGTTCATTATTTCAATCCATTTACTAACGGATTATTTTTTTATCGCCTCCCTGAATTTTGAATTTTAGAGTCGAGGTTATCTGTCAACGCATCCAGAAAGGAGACAATGTCACCGATTTCGCGAGTCGATAAATGAAGGGGTTTGCCGGAAAGTGTTTGTTCCGGACTGGACAGACCGATTCCAGCACCCTCCGCCCCGGTTATAAAAATCAAGCACCTGTTGCAGGGATTTGTAACGACCGTTATGCATATAAGGACCGGTCATTGCGGCATTTCGGACTGTAGGTGTTTTAAATGCTCTTTTGTAAAGAGAAACCGGATAGTGTTCATACCTGCCCAAATCTTTATCCTGTATATGGTATTGGATGCGCTCAAACCAGGAACACCCAGCACTTCATATTCACTGCGATTAAAAAAGGGTGGCGTGGAACCATTAAATACAGGCGCAAAATGACAGCTGCCGCAACGGGCTTTTCCCATGAATAAATTAAATCCGTTTTTCTGTGCACTCGTCAAAGCCTGTTGATCTCCGGCAATATATCGGTCAAATGGTGAATTCATGGGTTGGAGCGTATGCAGATAAGCGCTTAGTGCGGCTTCAATTTGCGATCAGGGTTACCGAGTCGGGAAACTCAGAATGGTAGAATTTGTTTTCTGAACAGTCTTCGTTTTATTTCCGGGACGGAAGCATTCATTTCATCCGGATTGGTCAGCACATCGCTGATCTGTTCCGAAAGCGTAGCAGCCCTGCCGTCCCAAAACTGGGAAGACTGATCCGACACATAAAGCAGGGTTGGCGTATTCCTTCGGAGAAGCGAATGGCTATTGATTTTTCGGTTGGCAACTAACTGATCGGTAAAATATTTATCCGGCTGATGACAGCTCGCACAGGAACTGGAATGATTTCCCGATAAGGCAGTTTCAAAAAATAATTGCCGGCCCAGTTCAATTATGTGATTCAGAAGGTTTTATTCCATGGTAATTGAGTTCACCCTCGAAATAAATTCTTTGCATTATAATTCAGAGTCGGAACGGTGGAAAGCTGCCAGCCATATATTTTAATGCATTTGGTTCAACTGCTCTTCCAGCGGCAGTGCATATTGTGTTAAAAAAATCAGCCGGTTGAAATGATCGAAATCTGAAGACTGTGTAAAGTGTATTGCCTGATTCACTATGGAATCAAATAAACGGGATTCTGCATTTGCGGGCTGAAAGAATAAATTAGATCATGTAAGAAATGGATTCCAACGAAGAACGGGTTTCCAATATTCCTGTTTTCAGATCCGGTGCATCATAACCCGTAATGTAAAGTGTCATGATGCGAATGAGTTCGAGATGCAGACTCTCCAGCCACCTGGGCATCCGTTGCATTAAATCCGAAATAAAGCTGCCATCAGTCCTGCCGCAGATTCATCCAGTACTACGATCAGGTTTTGCAAAGCCGTCTTATTTTGCTGGGGATTGGGACCATATAAAATGGACTCCATTTGCTGGAAACTGTTGCGATTCTTCATATTCCATAAACGGTTCTTCCACTTCTTTTTTTGCCGGTGCATTGAAAAGTTTACCCTGTTGCGGATAAAAATAATCCAGGAAAAAAGAAATTTTTTTATACTGAAGCCTGCAGGATTTCAATGCTTCGATCACCGGACTGAACCGAATGGGGATCCGATGGGTTTATGGCATCGATGCACTGCTTTAACTGGTGAACGGAATGGGCAAATGTGGTCGTCTGGGATTTAATATATTCGAATCCGGCTTGCACCGGATTGCTTTTCGACGAAGGACCGACCATGCCGCAGCGCTCAGATCACGGCGAAAACAATTGATAATTAATTTCAGGTAACGCGCTGATTCCATTTAGATCCCTCACTTCTGATGTTTAATGATGTGTAAACTGGTCGCGGATAACCCCGTCTGCACAAATCCATTTAAAACTAAGCCGTCCGCCAGTAACTTCAATAAACGAAACACCGCCATGTGTGGCATCGGAGAAATACATCGCTTTATGGGGAAATGTTTTCTGCATACCACCGAGTTTGCCGGCAGAACCAGCTCACCACATATACCGTTCCCTTTTCCCGTTTTTTGATTTTTCACATAGGCACCGGTATGCGTTTGAGGTGTCTTCCTTTCCCGATCCGGCATTTACATTGTATAAGAGTCCCCTTGAAAGAACTGTCGTTTCCGTAATAACCATGCATCAAGCGCGACGCGTTCATAGTCGTGACTATGACCAGCCAGTACAATATCCACTCCATAACGTTCCAATACCGGAATGAAATTTTCCCGGATATCAACCAGTTCCTGTTCCGTATCTGAATTATGCGAACCCATGGTATAAGCCGGATGATGCCAGTAGGCAATGATCCATTCTGCTTTGGAAGCTTTTTCCAAATCCTTTTTTATCCAGGTCAACCTGCGGTCCGGTCGTATCTGAAAGTCGTTTGTTATCCGCTTTTCCATAAGAGTCGATGGAGAGAAAATGAATATTGCCGATATCAAAGGAATAATATTCCGAAGTATTCGAAGCCACGCCGCCTGATTCGCCGGATTCCGGCACACTGAAATTCTGGTAATAGGCCATTTCATGGGTTTGCTGGGCTACTGCTGCAGAAAATTCAACGTCGTGGTAGTCATGATTTCCGGGACTCGGAAAGAGTGGATATTTTTTCAGCAGGTTGTCCTTATAAATATTGAAAAAATTTGCCTGAAATTCTGCATCCGTTCCATCGGGATAGGTATTGTCGCCCAGCAGGATCCAGGCATTTAAATAATTCGAACCCAGGTACTGTAACAGCTGGTCCCGCACATTTCGCTGGTTGATGGAATTATTTCCGCAATCGCCAAGTGCCGCGATCCGGTAGGTACCGGTTTCACCTGTAGCGGGCAATGTATAAAAATAATTCGCGGAATCGCCCTGCAATTTATTTTTTACATCTCCCACAGAATAATAATACCTGGTTTCCGGATTCAGTGAGGTCAGCAAAATTTTATGCTCGGTAACCAGCGAGGAATCCGTAACCTCATTTTTCAATGCATGCAGGTCATTACCAAAATAGACCCGGCTTCTGCAGAGCGCATCCGTGCGCCACCGGATCAGCATACTGGTAGGTGTAGCCCGTTGCAGATAGGGACCACGCACCAACACCGGCAACACGATGGCCGGATCGTCCTTATCTTTTTTTCTTTACCGGCATTTATCTTTTTCCGGTTTTTGCGCTTTCACGTGGATGTCAATAAACAAGCCGGAATGATCAGGATGATCCAGAAGAAATTTCATGATTTCATTTTGTATACCAGAACTTTAAAACTGTCGGGAATACGGGTTTTATTGTCTGACTGCATATCAAACGCACTAAAATAAATGGTTTTTGTCTGCGGATCGTATGCATGCGTCTTCGCCTTCCATTGTGTATTGAGTGTTTGTACTACGGCATACTGGTTGGCATTTTCCTGCCGGATGATCGTTGCGGTTCCATCACCATTGGAACAGATGATCAGACCTGTGGCCGGCATCATAAGAAACGGCATCCACACCCGCACCAATGGGTACGGTAGCAATCACCTTACCGGATGGAATTTCGAGAACAGTCATGCCTTTATTTTTCCGGCAAACCGTATAAAGGCGCTGGTGCTGCAGATCAATGGCCAGTCCCGTCGGTCCGCCACAGGGATCCAGTGGAAAACTTGTTCAGTACCGTACCCGCTTTTGCATCGATCACATTGATGCAGGTTTTTATCTTCCAGATTATTGTAAATTTTTCCGGCTCCATCTGATACGGCAAATTCAGGAGTTCCGCCCAGCGGAATGGATTTTGTCTGCACCATTGTTATCCGCATCGATAACCGAAGCATCCTGGCTGTCCCCATTGAATGTAAAAACCTGTTTGGAATAGGGATCGTACATGATGGCATCGGGATCCTTTCCGGAGATCGGGATCGTTTTGATCATTTTAAAGGTCGGTCAGATCAAAAACAACGACGGCATTTCCCTTGCCGTCGCTGATAAATCCTTTATTGAAATTCAGGCGCAATGGCAATGCCATGCACACCGGTCATCCCATCGATGGTGCCGACGATCTGATCGGTTTTCAGATCGATCACCGTTACATTGGTGCCATGGGAAACATAGAGACGTTTGTTCGTTGGTGTCGATGGTCATATAGTCATAACCGCCATTTCCCGGAATGGAAATCTTTTTAGACAATTCGAAATTTCCGGCGCCTGTGCTGAGATATTATCAGGCATGATGATTCAGGCAAATGGCAAATAAAAAAACGGACAGCAGATATTTCATCCTGAATTATTTATTAAACCAGTGATTGATGATTAATGTTTATTTCCTTTTCCGTCTGAAGTATAAGCACCGATATCAGCATTATACTGTTGTGTTTCCTTTTCCGATGGCAGGAGAACCGGTCAGCAAATGATAATCATTGGATGTAGCTGCTCCATTTGTGCGTGGCTACTTTACCATCGAAGGTCTTGAACATCGGATCCTGATTGCCGACTGCCGTAGAAATCAAATCAGAAGTCTGTGGTTTGCCCACTCCGTCGCTGGGATAAAAATTGGCGCGGATAGAAATAGGCAGATTTCCGCCGCCGGTTGTATCTGCATAAGTATCCTGCGGAAGCATAAAATAAATTGTTGCCGTATTTTGTATTGGATGTATCGGCATCCACAAATATTTCCAGTCCCTGGTAATTATTTACCATGATATTATTATAGACATTGCCCTTGGCATTTACACCGAGGGAAACGCCACGACCGGGTTCAGCCTGACCTCTTCTCCATCCATTGCTCACCAGGGTATTGTTATATACATTTACCATGGTCTGCGGAATCGGAACGACGTCATTGGTTTCGAGTTTGACACCGGTACCGGCCTGACTGTAAATCACATTGTATGCCACATCGCCGGTAACGCCTGTCTTCAGGTTAATGGCTTCTCCATCTGTTGAACCGGAACAAAGAATCGTGTTACGAAGAATCGTTACTTTGGCACCGTTTTGCATACGGATCAGATCGTCCTGTCCATTGGTGAACCAGGAATCTTCAATATCCACATTGATGGGAACGCAACCAATAACTGATTTTCTTGGATCGCCGGACGGATCGGGACCGCCGGTATTGTCGACATGTGTCCATTTAATGGTTACTGCCTGGGCACTGTCACACTGGAAACCACCCCATGATCCGGGTGTATTCGTGTCAGAGTTAAAAGAAATCGGCTGTGCGGAAGTGCCTACCAGTAACAATACACCCTGCACATTGATTTGTGCATTTCCGTTAACAATGACGGTTACGCCTTGTTGAGAAGCGAGTGTATCACCCGGCTTAATGGTCAGGTCACCCGTAATGGTATAGGTATTTCCGGTTGTCAAAGTGCCTTTTACAAACCCGGAAACATTTCCGGGTGCAATGGGGTTGGAAGCCGGAACGGTCGGTGTGATCACAGTCGTTGTTTCATTATTGCTTTTCGAACAGGATGAAATCATCGTGACGATGACGGCGATGATCACATAAAGATTTCTTGTTTTCATTGTATTTTTATTTTGTTTATTTAATGCTCGTATCGAATGCCAAAACTGAAATTGAACTGGGTTGATTTCCCGGGATACCACGATATTGTTGATCTGGTATTTGTATGGGGTATTCAGCAGATTATTCCATTTTGTAAAAACAGTAAAATGCCTGTTGCGCAATCCTTTTTCTGCAGAGAAAGCCAGGTTGGCCTGGGGTTGCTGATAATAGTCATAACCGTAAATCGGATAAACCAGGCCGATGGAACGACCGATATACTGGAAAGCCAGTTCGGCAAAAAAATTGTTTTTTTGATTCCTGTATAAGAGTGAAACATTTAAGGTATGATCCGTTTGACCCTGAAGGGTTCTTTTCTCCAGGGTATCGGTATTTACGTAATTGTTTGGAATATCGTAATATGACTTGAGGGAAGTTGTACTTGAATTCAGGTAAGTATAGTTTCCGGTTATCCCAAACAGGTTCCGAAGTATTTGGTAAAGGCCAGTTCAATTCCATAGTCCGTTGCTTCCGGCGTATTCATGGGCTTATAGTTCGTTCCGGAGATATATGCCGAATTCAATCGGGTTCAATAGTTTTTTATAGAAGACACCGGCGAAGAGTTGCTCATCCTCATTCGGATAGAATTCATACCGGATATCATAATTATTAGAAGTCGTATGCAGCAGGTAAGGATTTCCTTCTGTAGAGTTGGCGGAGGTTGTACTTAAGCGCTGGCCAGGCACGAGATCATAATAGTTTGGCCGGGCAATGGCAGCATAATAAGTGACCCGCAGATTGGTCTTCGGATTGAGTTTGAATTTCAGGTCAACACTGGGAAGGATATCTGTATACTTTTTATTAATCCCGTTAATGCCGGTGGCATAAAAAGTATTTAATGTATAACCCTGTTCCGTATTTTCTATCCGCACGCCACCAACGGCATCCAGAAAAGGGCGTGAGAATTTAGCTTCTCCATATCCGGCCGTAATATTTTCAAATACCTGGTATTTATTTTTATCGTAGTCGTAGGTTCCGCTGCTGTTATAAACGATCCATTGCGCGGTGTAAATATCATTGAACTGTTGTTTGATACCCGAACTGGTAGTCGTTGGTTTCAGATCATATTCATCCTGGATATTGTAGCGGATTTTATGCCGGTAAAGACCACCCACTCTTATTTCCAGTGTTTTATTGTCGGATAGCGCGGTACGATAACTGAAATTGGCCATTCCACTCAGATCAATATCCTGGTTGTGTTGCCAGATCCGGCTAATGGCATCAAAATAATCCGGCGTTGTTACGAACTGATATGGGCCATGAATATCGCCGTTCGTATGAACAGTATCGATTTTTTTATTCAGTGAGAGATCAGCAAAGTCCGGTACCCGTTTAGCAGCATAAGAATAAACGGCAATCCAGTCGAACAGAAAATGATTTGATAAAATATGCTTTCCGTCCAGTTTAACATTTTCAAGGAACTGCTGACTGGTGAGTGAAGTATAGTCGGTATGAAACCGGTCCTGTTCCCGGTACGGTACGGCCACCATTTCCACCAAGAATGGCAGTGTCGATAATCAATCTCGCCTGGGCAATATCAGTATAAAGCAAAATATTGGTCAGCGTGATTTTATTTCGGTCATTGAACGCATAATCCAGGTGGATGGTGAGTCCGTTATTCAATTGCTGGGTTGAAAAGGTCCGGTTGGCATAATCAGAAATAGTCGGTGCACCGTTCGCATGGATATCAGGTGCTGCCTGGTTGAAAACAGAATTGCTTCCGTAGTACTGATTCTGAAAACTGCTCGGCGACCATAAGCCCGAGTTTATGATTGAAAATACCGGTTTCCGTAAACCATGGTGGCTACCGTATTGGGGCCCGGCTGAACTTCATTGAAATCCAGGTTGCTCCGGCTGAAATCATTGGGTTGTGCAGTATAACTGCTTCCGTATTTTTCAATCACACTTTTCTGCTGAATATCGCTTTTTGAAAAGCTGGTGAATTTCCGGTCAAAAAAAATCGCGCTATAACCCAGGGAGCCGAGTACTTTGAATGTTTCTTTGTTCGGAGCATCCTTCATCACCAGGTTAACCGTACCGCCAATGGCATCGCCTTCCATTTCCGGCGTAAGGGTTTTACTGACTTCGATACTTCCCAGCAGATCGGAAGGAACAATATTGAGTGGCACATACCGGGATTTATCATCAGGGCTGGTTATTTTGATTCCGTTGATCAGTGTATTGTTATATCGTGGGTCCAAACCGCGGATGATCGGATAGGCTTCATCTGCACCGCCGTTTCGCTGAATGGTAAGTCCGCTCATGCGCTGCAACACATTCGCTGCATTGATATCCGGTGATCTTTCCATGGCCTGGGCAGAAATCACATTTACGATATTGGGACTGTGTTTTTCCTTTTGAATAGCGCCTACTTCATCTTCCTGGCTGAGTTTGCCATAAACCTGAACCGTGGTGAGAGATTTGCTGCTTGCATCCAGCTGGATTTTTAATTCCAGTTTTTTATTATCTGCCAGTTCCACATGGGCCTGGTAAATGTTGAAGCCTACATACTCTATTTTGATATCATAGGATCCCATGGGGATGTTCCTGAATTTAAACTCACCATCCGCATCGGTGGTTGTATTATACGTGTGTCCGTTGCCTGTGCAACTGACAAAGGCGCCCGTCATTTTTTCCTGACTGACACGACCCTCTACTTTGCCTTTTATTTCAGACAGCTGAGAGAAGCTTTGAAGGGTAATGAGTAAAAGCAAAAAGACAAAAAGATATTTCATCATTGAGCAGCTGCTTAGCTAACCGCAAAAATGGATGAATAAGAACTGATAAAGACCCTCCGAAATCAAGCTTAATGATAAAGTAAGTGTTTCGTTACAAACAGTTCATACCAAAAACAGAATCTCGACAGAATCTTCAGAATTCAGCTTTAGGTGCAATTTTTGAAAATTGATTAAATGAAATTCGGAGACGAAGGGATATATTATAATACCGGTCGGTAATAATTTATTTACATAGGGACAATGACAGGTAATATTAAGGTAACGTGGTGGGCGGTCTACATTTTTGAATTTGTCTTATCCAGGGCCGCCTTTAAACCAATGGCCAGTTTTTCGGGATCACCAACCGCCCAGAAATGCATCATAAATAAACGGGGATCGTCAAATAACATATGATTGTGAATCGCAGTAACAACAATACCATTTTCTGTCAGGGCCTTTACAACGGGATTTACTTCATCGGCCAGCAGCACAAAATCACCGGTAGTTGCTGCCGTGTTTCCATCCATCTGCAAATTGATTCCGGTTGCCATTCCGATGGCGGGTGGCATTTCCATTCCCGCATCAAGTAATTTTTCTTTCCGGGCAAAACTATATTGCAAAAGCATACCATTATGTTTTCCGCTTTTGCCGAGAATGGCTTCCACCTTTGACCAGTCCGGAGCCACAGTTTGTGATTGGGAAACAGGCGGGGTTAAGGGTGTACCGGTAATTGCCAAAACAGATTTTATAGAGGCTGCCAATTGTAAAGCATTTCCGCTTCCTGAAAAGTGTATGTATTTAATGGCCGGCTTTTCATTTGTCAGGTGATTATGAATGGCTGTAATCGACAGACCGGATGAAACCAGCTTTGCAACGGCTGCTGCCTTCTTCCGTATCTAATAAAACCAGGTCACCCATCATCATGGATTCATTTCCCATGGACAGGATGCCAATCCAGGAAGTAAGGGCAAGTCCGGGTGCAACGGAGAACTCGTTTACTTTCACTTTCAGGTCAGATCTGGGATAGGTTATTTTATATACCATTCCCTGTACAGATCCTTTTTTACCAAAAACATTGTCCAGTCCTGCGGAATCGGGCTGTGCAAATGCAGATAAGCTTAGAATGAGCAGGCAGGCAAGAAAGAGAATATGTGATTTTCATAATAGAAGTTTTATGGTAATACCAACAATAGCCGCGAAAAGAATAATGACAGGCTCCTTGATTTTTTTGAAGTATATAAGCGCCAGCAAACTTACAACAGCTATAAGAAAGGTTGGAATGTCTTTTATGGTTCTCAGCGTAATCACCAGGACAGAACCCATCAGGGCACCCACTACAGCTGCCGTGATACCATCAACAAATGCCTTTATTGATTTTATTTTGGCAATTTTTTTAAAATATGGAGCGGGAATAACGGTAAACAAATAGCAGGGGAGGAAGGTTGCAAAACTGGCCACAGTAGCTCCGGCAATTCCTCCGATGAGATATCCGATAAATCCAACCGTAATCACAACCGGGCCCGGCGTGATCATGGCAACAGCCACTGCATCGATGAATTGTGTTTCCGTAAGCCAGTGGTTTTCCATTACCACCCCGCCGTGCAGAAATGGTACAATGGCCAGACCGCTGCCAAACACAAAGGCACCCGCTTTAAGAAAAAACAAGCCAATCTTTAGTCAGTTGTTCCGGCTCATATTTCCAAAATCCCGTATCTGCGAAGAGCAGCAACGGAATATAGGCTTTGGAAAAATTCAGTTGGCGCGGAGGAGACTTAAAAAACATATAAATCAGCCCTGCAGCAATAAAGATTAATACTTCTTCAGATTCTGTTATCACTGTTATCACCAGGGCAATCAGATAAAATAACCAAAGCAGCCAGTTACTGCGTATTGATTTAAGATTGAATTTACCAACAGATTTAATGGTCAGTTTATAGGAGCTCAATATGATGATGCCTATAACGGCGGAACCAACGCCATAAAATATAGCCTGCATCCAGGGAAGTCCACCGAATGATTTGTAAGCCATTCCCAGGAATCACGACCATTATAAAAGAGGGCAGAATAAATG